>CAZNAT010000043.1:0-29586 GCA_964571245.1 uncultured Methylobacterium sp. | reverse complement strand
GGGTCGAGTTCATCGACAGGTCGAGAATTTCGGCGATCGGCATCTTCTTGTACTTGCGGAGCAACTCGCGCACGCGGTCGTAGACGACGACGGTATCGTTCAGGGAATAGCCGATGATCGTCAGGATCGCGGCGATCGAGGTCTGGTCGAACTGGAGCTGCGTGACCGCATAAAACCCGATCGTCAGCACCAGATCGTGCATGGTGGCGATCACCGCGCCGACCGCAAACTGCCATTCGTAGCGGAACCAGAGGTAGATCAGGATGACGAGGATCGCCAGCAGCACGCCGATGGTGCCGTTCTGCACCAGCTCCTCCGAAACCCGGGGGCCGACGACCTCGACCCGGCGGAAATCGTACTTGTCCTCGAAGACCGCGCGCAGCTTGACCACCACTTCGCCCTGGGCCTTGTCCCCGCCGGGCTGAAGCCCGATCCTGAGCAGCACGTCACGCCGCGAGCCGAACTCCTGGACCTCGACTTCGCCGAGATTGAGCTTGCCGGCGGTTTCGCGAATGGCGGAAACATCCGCCGTCTCGCTCTTGGCCTGCAGCTCAATGACGGTGCCGCCCTTGAAATCGATGCCGACATTCATCCCGATCGCCAGAAACGCGACGACGGCGACGATCGAGGCGAGCGCAGAGAACGGAAAGCTCACGTTCCTGAACTTCATGAAGCCGAAGCGGGTATTGTCCGGGATGAGGCGAAGCAGTTTCATGCGATTTCAATAACCTGCGGTTTCCAGAACGGGATGACGGGGCCAAAGGCCCCGGTCAGATCGGCACGACCTTCGGGCGGAACCAGCGATACCACGCCGCCACGATCACCTTGGTGAGGGTAAACGCGGTAAAAATCGTGGTGATGATGCCGATGCACAGGGTGACGGCGAACCCGCGCACCGACCCGGTCCCGACCAGAAACAGGATCGCACCGGCAAGAAAGGTGGTGATATTGGCGTCAAGAATCGTACCCAGCGCGCGCGCGAACCCCGAATCCAGCGCCGAGATCGCCGAGCGCCCCGCCGCCTGTTCCTCGCGGATACGCTCGTAGATCAGCACGTTGGAATCCACCGCCATCGCCATCGTCAGCACGATCCCGGCGATCCCCGGCAGCGTCAGCGTCGAGCCGAGCAGCGACATTGCCGCGAAGATCAGCAGCAGGTTGGCGATCAGCGCGATCAGCGCGATGGCGCCGAGCACGCCGTAGGTCGCGAGCGTGAAGACGAGGATGGCGACGCCCGAGACCATCGAGGCGACCTTCGCCGCCTCGATCGAATCGCGGCCAAGCCCGGGGCCGACCGTGCGCTCCTCAACCAGCGTAAACGAGGCTGGCAGCGCGCCCGAGCGCAGCAAGACCGCGAGCTTGTTGGCGGCTTCCACCGTGAAGCGGCCCGAAATCTGGCCCTGGCCCTGTGTGATCGGCGAGATGATGCGCGGCGCCGAAATCACCTTGTTGTCGAGGATGATGGCGAAGGGCTTGCCGACATTCTCGGTCGTCACCTTGGCGAAGGCCTGCGCGCCCTTGACGTTGAACCGGAAATTGACGATCGGCTCGCTGGAACGCTGGTCAAAGCCGGGCTCGGCGGAGGTGAGGTCCTCGCCGCGCACCAGCACCCGGCGCTCGACCTGGATCGTGCCGCCGCCTTCGTCGAGGTGGATCAGGGTTTCGATTTCAGCCGGATTGGCACCGGGCTCCGCGACCATGCGGAACTCGAGCTTGCCCGGCTGGAGCACATCGGTGATTTCCTTGGAATTCTTGGCGCCCGGCACCTGGACGACGATGCGGTCGAGGCCCTGGCGCTGGATCGTGGGTTCCTTATTACCGGTCGGATCGATGCGCTTCCTGAAAATCTCGATCGACTGGTCAACCGCGCGGCGAACGCGCTCGTTGACTTCGGCGTCGTTGATGATGATCTGGATCAGACCATCGCCGAGATCGATGACCTCCGCGCTTTTCTGGCCGGTATTGCCGAGGACAGCGTTGGTCACCGGGGTCGCCAGTTCCTGCAGCTTCGGCAGCACCTTGGCGCGGTCGGCGGCATTGGCGATCCGCAGACTCACGCCGCGGCTCTGGGCGACGATGCCCCCGATCGGCGCCACGCGTTCGGTGCGCAGAACCCGGCGCACGTCTTCCTGCATCTGCCGTACGAGGTCGCGGATCAGGCCGGGCTTGTCGGCCTCGAGCATCACATGGACGCCGCCCTGAAGATCAAGCCCGAGCTTGACCGTGCCTTTCGGCACCAGGAAGGAGGGAAGATAGGTCGAGGCCGAGCGCATCACCTCCGGCCCGAGCAGGGTCGGCAGGGTGAAGAACGCGCCCAGAAACAGGGTCAGCCCGATCAGCACGGATTTGAAGGTCGATTGCCTGAACATGCCACCCCATACCGGCCTGACCGGTCAACAAAGCGAAGAAGCCGGTGCGGCCAGCCTCATCGCACAATAGCTCTGATCCCATGGGATCGATCACGAAAAGCGGGCGCCGACAAAACCGGCGCGAAACGGACCGGTCAGGAGGCGACCGGCTCGCTCTTGTTGCGCACTTCGGCGACCATGCCGCGCAACAGGCGGACACGGACGTTGTCGGCGATTTCGACCTCAACTTCCGCCTCGTCGATCACCTTGGTGATCTTGCCGATCATGCCCGAATTCATCACCACGGTATCGCCGCGACGCAGGTTCTTGACCATTTCCTGATGCGCCTTGGCGCGCCGCTGCTGCGGGCGGATCAGCAGGAAATACATGATCAGCACAAAGGCGAACGGCAGCAGTTGCATGAACATGTCGTTCGCGCCGGGGGCGGCAGCCGTCTGTGCAAAGGCAGGGGTAATGAACAAGGCCCACTCCAACGTAAATGCGGGCGCACGACGTGGCACCCTCCGGAACTCGGCCGGAATATAGTGGCGGAAACGCCAAACGCAAACGTTCCTTGGCGTTTTTACGCGCATGGGCACGAAATTCGACCGCCCGACCCGGGCAAGAAATCGTGCAGAACCGGTTTCCACTTTTGCGCAACATGCTCTAACGGGGACGAAACGCCGCTTTTTGTCACGCTCAACCGGATCGAAGAACCGATGTCGCTTTCCGACCCCGCCCTTGCCCCGCTGCTCGCCCGCATCGCCGAATCGCTGGAGCGGATCGCGCCGCCCCCGCCTCCGGCCCCGGATTTTACCGCCGCGGACGGCTTTCTCTGGCATGCGGCGCCGACATCGGGCGGGTATGGCACGCTGCAGCCGGTGGGAAAGATCAGCCGCATCCCGCTCGCGCTGCTGGTCGGGATCGACCATATCCGCGATATCCTGGTCGAGAATACCCGGCGGTTTGCAGAAGGCCACAGCGCCAACAACGTGCTGATCTGGGGCGCGCGTGGCATGGGCAAATCGAGCCTCGTCAAGGCGGCGCATGCGGCGATGCTCGACAAGGGCCATCCGCTCAAGCTGATCGAACTCCATCGCGAGGATATCGAAAGCCTGCCGGCGCTGATGAACCTGCTGCGCCCGGCCCCCTTCCGCTTCATTCTCTTTTGCGACGATCTCTCGTTCGATGCCGGCGAGAACGCCTATAAATCGCTCAAAGCCGTGCTTGACGGCGGTATCGAGGGCCGGCCGGAGAACGTCTTGTTCTACGCCACCTCCAACCGTCGCCACCTCCTGCCGCGCGACATGATGGAAAACGAGAAATCAACCGCCATCAACCCGCATGAGGCGGTGGAGGAAAAGGTCTCGCTCTCGGATCGCTTCGGCCTCTGGCTCGGCGTGCATAAATGCAGCCAGGACGAATATCTCGCGATGGTTGATGCCTATGCGTTCCACTACGGGCTGGTGCATGCGGTCGAGGACCCCAAAGCGCTGCGCCACCGCGAGGCGCTCGAATGGTCGACGACCCGGGGCTCCCGCGCGGGCCGGGTGGCGTGGCAGTATATTCAGGATCTGGCCGGGCGGCTGGGCAAACGGATCGAGGGTTAAGCCCTCATCATCCCCTCGCCCAGAGCCCCTCGCCCAGGGCGATCAGCAGCAGCGCGATCAGCGGCCCAAGCTCCAGCCCGGCGTTGCCGTCATAGATCAGGTTTTGCGGCAGGCGCCGCCGGGACCAGCGCGAAAAATAACGCAGCGCCAGGTGCCCGCCGATCCCCGTTGTCGCGGTCAGAGCCGGCCTGCCAAGCCACCAGAACATCAGGGCGAGCAGGGTGAGCGCGATCGTCAAGCCGATTTCGATCCGGCGCAGGTCGATACGAACGCCGGGGATCGGGCGCATCGCCAGGCAGCATCCGGCGAGCAGGCAGGCGCATTTCACCGGCAGGTAGGCGATATTGAGCGCAACCGCGAAGGCAGCAAGCAACAGCCGGGGGTCGCCGCCCATGGCCCGGCATACCCCCCATCCGCCGATCGCGCCCAGTGCAATCCCCGCAGTGGCGCCCGACCAGGACGCGGCGCTGGCGCGCGCGGGGTCCCGCAGGGCGACAGCGATCAGGATGCGATGGCCGGTCCCGATCATGAACGCGGTTCCAAAGCCAAAAGCCAGAACGAACGCGGCAGGAAACCGGGGCAGCGGCAGCAGCGGTGCGGCCAACAAGCCGAACGCCGCCGAAGCGCCGATGGCCGCCAGCAGTCGCAACAGAAAAACCGGGGAAGTCATCGGATAAACCTTGTCACGACCATCCGCCACGCCGGCCGACCTTCAAGGGCCTTCTCGCAAGGGCCTTCTCGCAAGGGCCTTCTCGCCACCCCCATCACCTTACTCCCTGTTTCCTCTATTGAAATTGACCATCGTCAATGAAGTGCCGGCCCGCTTTGGTAGCGTTTTAGCGCATTTGGATGCCCCGCTCGCGAGGCGTGAGGTTCTTGTTCGGGGCAGAGCGTTGCAATGGAGAGAGAGCATGGAAAAATCACGCGATCCGCAGGTTCTGGTCGAGCGCAGTCGCCTGACCCTGTTGTTGGGCATGGGGGCTGCCGCAGGTTCAGGGGCATGCATTGCTTACCCGCCCGGCACCTTCAGCCCGGTTGTGCAATCGACGAGCCCTTCTAGGGGGCAACCGCCGGGCACCGGTCGGGGACGTGCCCCGGGCCAGTCGCCGGGACAGGCGCCATCGGGGCGTGATCCGGCAGGGTCTGGCACCGGCGGCGGCGATAGTGGCGGCGACGGGGGGAGTTACTGAGCCAACTCGGCCTTGCGGTGAGCGTGACCTGAAAACACCTTCCCCACCATCCCTTTTCTTGGAGATGGCAGAGGCGGAGGCCGATCCCAAACAAAAAACCCCACCATCCCTTTTCTTGGAGATGGCAGAGGCGGAGGCCGGTCTCAAACAAAAAACCCCACCATCCCTTTCCTTGGAGATGGCAGAGGCGGAGGCCGGTCCCAAACAAAAAACCCCACCATCCCTTTCCTTGGAGATGGTGGGGCTATTCCAACCCGGCCTAAGGTCTCGCGAAGACCGGATTGAAGTGGTGTCGGGATCAATCCCCGAGATGCTTGGTCGGGTCCACCGGGGTTGCGCCCTTGCGGATCTCGAAATGGAGTTGCGGCGCTGTCACGTTGCCCGATTGCCCGGATTTTGCGATCACCTGCCCGCGCTTGACGCTCTCGCCGCGCTTGACGTTGAGTTCGCCGTTGTGGGCGTAAACCGAGACAAATCCGTTCGGATGGCGGATCAGCACCAGCTTGCCATAGCCCTTGAGCGCGTCATCGGCATGCACGACCGTGCCGCTTTCGGCCGCACGAACCGGCGTGCCCTCGGGGAGCGCGATGTTGATGCCGTCGTTCGCGCCGCCAGTGCCGCGGGCGCCGAAGCCCGAGATCACGCGGCCCTTGGCCGGCCAGCGGAAACTGGCGCCTTCCGCGGCATCCGGTGCAACCGAAGCGGTTTCCCTGGCCGGCTCGGTCTTGGCGGGTTCCGCTTTAAGCGGCTCAGACATGCCGGGCATCGGCTGTGTCCTGGCGGCGGCCTTCGTTTCGGGGATGGAAGCCGTTGTGACGGCGTCGTCGTCAAGCTTGGCTTTCTTGGCGGATGCGAGCTTCGTCGCCTTGGCTTTTTCGGCCTCGGCCTTGGCCTTGGATTCCGCAGCCTTCTTTGCGGCTTCCGCCTTCAGGGCCTCCGCCCGCTTCAGGTCTTCGGCTTTCTTTTTCGAGGCGGCAGCCGGGGCCTCGTCCTCATCATCATCGGCGGCCCTGGTCTTGGGGGCCTTCAGTTCCTTGAGCTTGGCGGCCGCGCGTCTTTCCGCGTCGGAAACCGTCGCTGGGGTCACCTGCCGCGCCGGTCCCACCGCTTTGGGCGGGATCAGGGCGGAAGATTGCGCGGTGGCGGCTGGCATGGCTTGCACCACAGCCGGCGGCCGCTGGATGACGGAGCTGGCGCCCGGCGCCGATGTTGTCGAAGCCTTGATCCCGGAAGCCTTGAGCTCGGAGGCCTTAGCCCCGGCGACAGCGTTATAGGCCGGGATCATGATCTGCTGCCCGGGCTGCACCTGGTTGACGCTCGAGAGGCCATTGACGGCCATCAGCGCATTGACCGGCACGTTATAGCGCTGGGACAGCGTGTTGAGCCCCTCGCCCTGCTGGAGGGTCACGGGGGTCCCGCCCACCGCGCTCCAGCCGTTGGTCGAACCGACGACCGAGGCCGGACGGGGCGGCTCGGAGGTCAGCGCCGGATAGTTCGCCGAACTGACCGAGCCGGTGGTGATCCCGGCATTCGAGCGCGCGGGGTTGGCGCCGAGGATCGGCTGGTTCGGGGGTGGCAGGGACTGGGTGGTCGCCGTGTCATTCGTGACCGGCTCGAGCGGGCGCTGTGACGCAGCCGGCGCGGAGCGGCGGTTGATCGAGTTCGTTGTCGCCGGGTCGGACGACCGCGAGCGAAACGGGCTCGCGAAAGGATCGTCGCTGAAGCGGGCGACATCGGAAGAACACCCTGCGAGGAGCGCCGCCATCATCACCGAAGCAAGAAGCACCCGCTTCTTTCCGTCACACTGTACTTTACGCATTACTCGTCTCACCCGGTAACCATCAAAGGCGATGAACCGGAGTAAAGACGGATTCAGCTTAAGGTCAGGTTGAGAGCCACGGTTACCGAAAGATGAATCGCGCCATGCGGGCGATCACAGCACGTCCGGAACCCCGGCCCGCATCAAGCCCAGCCGGGATGGTCCGTGATCCTGCGCGAGCGCATAGCCCGAAAGATCCTTTTTCCAGACAACGAGATGCGTCTCGAGCCCGCGTTGGCGATGCGCCAGCGCCACGCCGTTGGCATGGAGCCGATCCATCAGATGCTGCGGCATGGTCTCGATCGCGCCGTTGACGATGATCCGGTCGAACCCCTCCGGTCGATCGAGCCGGGCCATGCCGTCGCCGAGCGCCGGCGTCACCGAAGCAACGCCGGTCGCGCGAAACACCCGCTCCGCGCGGCGAACTAGCGTGCGGTAGCGCTCGAAGCTGGTGATCGTCGCGCCGAGCCGGGCGAGAAGCGCCGAGAGATACCCCGAGCCGGTGCCGATTTCGAGCACGCGGAGCCCCGGGCGAACATCAAGCAGCACGAGGTGCCGCGCGAGGCTGAAGGGGTCGGTGGCCTCCTCGCCGCAGGGCAGCGGCAGGCAGACCGGCGAATACAGCAAGGCCGGCGCGAACCCCGGCACGAACTCGGCGCGCGGCACACGCTCGAAGGCGTTGAGCAGCGCCGGATCGGTCAGGCCCTTCGAGCGTAATTCGAGAATGAACCGCGCCAGCGCTGTATCGGCCGAGCTTTCCTCGGAGGGACGCCAACTGGTGGCCGGCAGCGCGGGGGCGCCGCGCGCGGCTTCCGGTCCGGCCTGGAACGCCGGCGCATCCTGCGTCAGCCCGGCCGGCACCTCGTTCATCCGTCGAGGCCTTCCGCGAAGCGCGTCAGGCTTGGCAGGTCGGTAAGGTCAAGCCTGAGCGGCGTCACCGAGATCATGCCGTCGATCAGCGCGTGAAGGTCGGTTCCCTCGGCGGGCGTTTCCCGGCCGCGTGCGAAGGCGAGCCAGAAATACGGGTTGCCGCGCCCGTCGAGGCGGCGGTCGACATCGAGCATCGCCTGGTTGCGCTGGCCTTGCACCGACACCGCCATGCCCGCGACATCCGCCGGCTTGCGGGCCGGGAAATTGACGTTCATCACGATGCCGGGCGGAATGCCGACGGCGAGAATCCGGCGCACGGTGCTCGCGCCAAGCCCCTCGGCGCAGGTCCAGTCAACGGCCTCGTGGCTGCCGAGCGTGTAGGCTTGGCTCATCGCGATCGATGGTACGCCGAGCAAGGTGCCCTCCATCGCCGCCGCGATGGTGCCGGAATAGGTGACATCCTCGGCGACGTTCTGGCCGCGGTTGACACCGGAGAGCACGAGATCGGGCAGATGATCGCGCAGGATGTGCTTGATGCCCATGATCACGCAATCGGTCGGCGTGCCCTTGACCGCGAAATGGCGCGGCGAGATCTCCCGCAGGCGCAGCGGATCGTTGAGCGAGAGCGAATGCGACACGCCGGACTGATCGGTCTCCGGCGCGACGACATAGACATCGTCGGAGAGTTCAGCGGCGATCTTTTCCAGGACCTTGAGCCCCGGAGCATGGATGCCGTCGTCGTTGGTGACTAGGATTCTCATTCGCTTGCGCCTCCGGCGCGGTTCCCTCGCGTAAGCTCGGGCGGCCATTCGGCCTTCGACAGAACTGATGGCAATTCTTTGCCGATGTTAATACCCGGGTGCTTACCCCCTTGTCATTCCCGCCCCCTTGTCATTCCCGCTCCTCGCGACACTCGGTCGGGAAGGACGCCCGGTCATCCCCTCTCGATCCGCTTCACGCCGCCCATATAGGGCAGCAGCGCCTCCGGCACCTCGATCGAGCCATCGGCGTTCTGGTAGTTCTCCATGACGGCGATGAGACAGCGGCCGACCGCCGTGCCCGAACCGTTGAGCGTATGGACGAAGCGGGTGTCCTTGACCCCTGCCGCGCGAACGCGAGCGTTCATGCGCCGGGCCTGAAAATCGCCGCAGACCGAGCAGGAGGATATTTCCCGGTAGGTGTTCTGGCCGGGCAGCCAGACCTCGATATCGTAGGTTTTCTGGCTCGCGAAGCCCATGTCGCCGGTGCAGAGCACCATGGTGCGGAAGTGCAGCCCGAGCTTTTTCAGGATGGTCTCGGCGCAAGTGACCATGCGCTCGTGCTCATGCCGCGAGGTTTCCGGCGTGGTGATCGAAACCAGCTCCACCTTGTTGAACTGGTGCTGCCTGAGCATGCCGCGCGTATCCCGCCCCGCAGAACCCGCCTCGGCGCGGAAACACGGCGTCAGCGCCGTAAACCGCAGCGGGAGTTCTTCCTCGGAAAGGATTTTTTCGCGGACAAGATTGGTGAGCGGAACTTCGGCCGTGGGGATGAGCCAGTGCTTCAGACTTGATTTCTTGGCAGATTTACGAAGGGCAGCTTTGCGTCCGTCAAAAAATTGAAGCCACTGTTCAGCATGGCGTCCAGATTGAGTATCTAGTCCCTCTTTCAAGTGGAACTGAATTTGCCGGTAGATCTCATTGTCTAGTGGATAGTCCCCCGCGATTTCAGCTATGAACTCAGGCAACGACATCGCGGCAAACTGGTCTTCCTCAAACTTCGGCAGTTGCGCCGTTCCGAACATCGCCTCATCGCGCACCAGGATCGGCGGGTTCACCTCGGTGTAGCCGTGCTCCATGGTGTGGGTATCGAGCATGAACTGCCCGAGCGCGCGCTCTAACCGCGCAAGGCCCTTCTGAAGCACCACGAAACGGGAGCCGGAAAGCTTCGCCGCCGTCTCGAAATCCATCTGGCCGAGCGCTTCGCCGAGGTCAAAATGCTCTTTTGCGGCAAACGGCAGGTTCGGCACCGCGCCGTGGCGGCGGTATTCGACATTGCCATGCTCATCCGCGCCTGCGGGCACATCCTCATGCGGGATGTTGGGAATGCCGGCGAGCAACTCGCGGATTTCAGCCTCTGCTTTTGCAGTTTCGGCTTCGAGCGCGGCGATGCGCTCCTTGCCGGCGGCGACCTCGGCCTTCAGCGCCTCGGCCTTTGCCGAATCCTTCGCCGCCATCGCCTGGCCGATTTCCTTCGAGGCGGCGTTGCGGCGCGCGAGCAGCGTTTCCTTCTCGGTCAATGCTGCGCGATAGGCGCTATCGAGCGCGACGATCTGGTCGACCTTCGCCGCCTCCTCCGGCTTCATCCGGCGCAGCATGGCGTCTTTCAGAACCTGCGGATTATCTCGGATGGCGCGGATATCGTGCATGGCGGGCTCGCGAATCAGAAAATGGCAACACAGCCTGTCATGCCCGGCCTTGAGCCCGGCATCCAGTGCTTTGGTGGTCGCCTTGTTCTTTGGATTTCTGGATCACCGGGTCAAGCCCGGTGATGACAACGCGGGTGTCAGGCCGCTTCGTCGTCGGCCTTCTTGGAATGGTATTTCTTCTCGACCATCGACACCGAGAGGATCGCCAGCTCGTAGAGCGCCAGCGTCGGGATCGCGAGGCTGAACTGGCTGAGGATATCCGGCGGGGTCAGGATCGCCGCCGCCACGAACACCAGCACGATCGCATAGCGGCGCTTCTCGCGCAGGAACGCCGCGTCGATCAGCCCGATGCGCGCGAGCAGCGTTAGCACCACCGGCAGCTGGAAGGTGATGCCGAAGGCGAATACCAGCGTCATGATCAGGCTGAGATAATCATCGACCTTGCCCAGAAAGGTGATCGGCGCGACGCCGGCTTCCGCGGTCTGCTGCATGCCGAGCGAAAACTTCATCAGCATCGGCATCGCGATCAGCATCACCACGGCGGCGCCGAGCGCGAAAAACACCGGCGTTGCGATGAGATAGGGCCGGAACGCGTCCTTCTCGTCCTTGTAGAGGCCGGGGGCGACGAACTTGTAGATCTGGTTCGCGATCACCGGAAACGCCAGAAACGCGCCGCCGAACACCGCCAGCTTGAGCTGGACGAAGAAATATTCCAGCGGATGGGTGTAGATCAGCGGCGCCTTTTCCGGCCCGCCCGCCGCCCAGACGTAGGGGTAAACCAGAATGGCGTAGATGTGCTTGGCCACGGTGAAGCAGAGGATCGTCATGATGATGAACGCGATCAGCGCCTTGATAATGCGCGAGCGCAGTTCGATCAGATGCTCGATCAGCGGCGCGCGCGAGGCTTCGATGTCCTCCTGCCCGGCGCGGGCATTGGCCTCGGCGGCAACCGTCGCCTGGATGACGGCCTGAGGATTGGCTTCGACGGTCGCGGGAAGGGTCTCGCTCATACGGCGTCTCCCGCGTCGGTGGCGGCTTTCTTGCGCGGCTTCTTGGCCGCGGGTTCGCTGACGGCTTCCGGCGCGGCGGGAGAGATTTCCACCGCCTTCGCGGATGCAACCTCCACCGCCTTCGCTGATGAAGTATCCATCGCCTTCGCTGAGGGGGCTTCCATCGCCTTCGCTTCTGTTTCCATCGCCGCCGCATCGGCCTGGATGCTGGCGACAGCGCTATGGATCTCGGCCGCGCCGGAAACCTCGGCCGCAGCCGACTGGATCTCGTTTTGCAGGCTGGTCACGGGTTCGGTGATCGAGTTGGCGGCGGAAGTCGCGACATCGGCGGCATCCGTGAAGGTTTTCTTGACCTCGTGCAGCTCGGCTTCGCGCATGGCGTCGTCGAACTGGCCACGAAACTCGCTGGCCATGGTCCGCAGTTTGCCGATCCCGCGACCGACGGAGCGGATCACGCCCGGCAATTCCTTGGGACCGATCACCACCAGCGCCACAACGCCGATGACGACAAGTTCGCTCCAGCCGACATCAAACATGATGGAACACGCGCCTTTCGCCCGACGCGCCTTGCGCCGGGGCCAGTTTCATCAGGAAGCTCAACCGGCCTTCGGCTCGGTCTTGGGGGCTTCGCCAGTCTTGAGCGTTTCGCCAGTCTTGAGCGTTTCGCCAGTCTTGGCCGCTTCGCCGGCATTGGCGACGGTTTCGCCCGCTTTGGCCTCGATTTCCTTCTTGGCCGCTTCGGCGTTGGCCGCCTCGTCGTCCTTCATGCCGGCCTTGAACGATTTGATGCCCTTGGCAACATCGCCCATCAGTTCCGGGATCTTGCCGCGGCCAAACAGCAGCAGGACGATTACCGCCACCACCAGCCAATGCCAGATGCTCATGCTGCCCATATCGAACGCCTCCACCTACGCTATTTTTCACGCCCGCCGTTTTTAAAGGTACCTGCCGGATCGCGCCGGCAGATACAACCGGAGCGGAAACTAGGAGGTCTTGCCGGCAAAAACAAGGACAACCTGCCGCTTTCCGCCCCGGCCCTGGCCGGTTTCCAGCCCCGGTTTCCCTCAGGACGCCTCCGGCCCGCAAGCGCAGACCGGAATCCCGCACCGGGTGTCCAAAAAACCGGCATTCCGAGCGTCAGAAAACCAGGACTTCGCGATCCCGGATGTCGATCCCGACATCCGCGCCCGGCCTGGCCGAGGGCAGATCCTGCACCCGTGCGCGTAACGGGCGATCGAGCCCTTGCACGATGACATCCACAAGGTCGACCTCGCCGATGAAGCGATGGGCGATGATCCGGCCGGGGATGCAGAACCCGGCGGGCTTGATGCGGATCGATTGCGGGCGGATGGCGGCAATCGCCCGGCTGCCGTCCGCCTTGCCCGGCGCCGGAAAGGTGCCGAGCGCGGTCTCGATCCGGCCGCCCTTGACCGTGGCCTCGATCTCGTTGAGATCGCAGAAGAACCGCGCGGCCTCCAGGTCCACCGGGGCATTGTAGATATCGCGGCTCCGGCCGATCTGGACCAGCCGGCCGTCGCGCATCAGCGCGATCCGGTCGGCGATCCGCATCGCCTCCTCCGGGTCATGCGTGACGATCAGCGCCGTCGCGCCGGTTTCCCGCAGGACCGCCACGGTTTCCTCGCGGACCTGATCGCGCATCCGGCGGTCGAGGTTCGAGAACGGCTCATCCATCAGGAGGACGCGCGGACGCGGCACCACCGCCCGCGCCAGCGCCACGCGCTGCTGCTCGCCGCCGGAGAGTTCGTGCGGCATGGCGCGCATCCGGGCCTCGAGCCCGACCCGGCGCAGCGCGGCATCGGCGATCGACAGCGCCTCGCGCTTGGGCAGATCGCTCAGGCCGAATCGGGCGTTGCCGAGCGCATCGAGGTGGGGGAACAGCGCGTAATCCTGAAATACAAGGCCGATGCCGCGATCCTCGGGCTCGACGAACCGGGTGGGCCCGGCGATCTCCTTGCCATCGAGCAGGATGCGGCCCTCATCCGGCACCTCGATCCCCGCCGCCAGCCGCAGCAGCGTCGATTTGCCGCAGCCGGAAGCGCCCAGCAGGCAGATCACCTCGCCATTGCCGGCGGTGAAGCTGACATCCGAAACCGCGGCCTTGCCATCGAACCGGCGCGTGACGTTTTCGAAGGTCAGCGAAGCCGGGATGACGGCGGAGGCGCGGAGCCGGCGCGGGCCGGGATCAGCGTTCGCCATTCCTGTCCTCGGCCTGCTTGTCCTGGTTCTGCCTGTCCTGGTTCTGCTTTTCCTCGGTTTGTCTGGTCTGGCTTCGCACGTTTCCGGCCGGCGTATCCTCGCCATCGGGATCGAGCGGGGCTTCCTCGGCCAGCGCCGCGAGGCGTTCCTCGGCCATGACATCGAACAGGTCCGGCTCCAGCGGGTCTTCGTCGGCGCGCAGCGCGATGTCATCGCTCGGCAGGGGAATGCCGAGCCCGGCGGGGATCTGTCCGTCCACCAGCCCCGAGCCGGCGATTTCCTCCAGCCCCGGCAGATCGCTGACGCGGTCGAGCCCGAACTGGATCAGAAAGGTTTCGGTGGTGCCGAGGGTGACCGGGCGCCCGGGCGTGCGCCGCCGGCCGCGCATCCGCACGAACCCTGCCTCCAGCAGGGTATCGAGCGTGCCCTTGTTGGTGGAAACGCCGCGCAATTCCTCGATCTCCGCCCGTGTGACGGGCTGGTGATAGGCGATGATCGCCAGGGTTTCCAGTGCGGCGCGCCCGAGTTTCTTGGGCTCCTCGCTGTCCTTGCGCAGGAGATAGCCGAGATCCGGCGCGGTGCGGAACATCCATTTCCCCGCTGCCCGGATCAGCGTGACCCCGCGCGAGCGGTAGAGCCGCTCAAGTTCGCCCAGAACGGCGTCGGCCTCCACGCCCTGCGGCATCATCCGGCCGATATCCTCGCTCGCCAGCGGCGCGTGGCTCGCGAACAACAGCGCTTCGGCGACGCGGACGCCATGCGCGAAGCGGCGTTCGGCCTCGTCGTTCTCCAGCGTCACGGCGCGCATCGCCGGGTGGCTCCGGGCTTCGCTCACGATGCTGCCCCCCCCTGCCCGCGCCGGAGATAGAGCGGCGCGAAGGCGGTTTCCTGCTTGAGCTCAATCGTCCCGTCACGCGCGAGTTCCAGCGCGGCAACGAACGAGGATGCCCTGGCGCTTCTCGGTTCGGCCTCGTTCGGGCGGATGGCCGTCAGCAGGACATCCATCGGGCACCATTCCGCCGCCCGACCGATCAGCCGCTCGAGGATGGCCCGGGCCTCGGGGATCGACAGCGTCTTGCGGGTCGCGATCCGGTAATGCGATTTCACACTCGCCATCCGCCGCTCGGCATAGGCGGCGACGAGCTCGACCAGGCTGACCTCCCACGCCAGACGCGGCGCGACAACCACGGTTTCGAAGTGCTCGCCGGTCTTGCCGCGCGGATAGGTTTCGCGGGCGGCGGCATGCAACAGCCCGAACGCCTCCCCGGCCTTGCGGATCACCTCGAGCCGCTTCAGCCGCTCCGCCAGATCCTGCACCAGCGCCTCGGCGGCGGGTTCGTCCGGGCCGGGCTTCTTCGGCAGCAGCAGCCGTGATTTGAGATAGGTGAGCCAGGCCGCCATCACCAGGTAGTCGCCGGCGAGTTCAAGCCGCAGCCGCTGCGCCTCGCGGATGAAGGCGAGATACTGATCGGCGAGATCAAGGATCGAGATCGACCGCAGATCGAGCTTGTCGCGGCGCGCGAGGTCGAGCATCAGATCGAGCGGGCCTTCGAAGCCGTCGAGATCGATCACGAGCCGATGCGTGGCTTCGCTTTCCGCCAGTTCGGCGGTTTCGAAGGCAAAATCATCGGCAGGGTCGATCATCCTGGCCATTTCTCGGGTTCCTGATCGCATCCTGGCGTGGCACGGCCTGTTCGGAATGCTTCCCGGAAGATCGGGCTTTCAGGGGCTTAAAGCAAGGAGTGCGGCGAGGCGTGCTTCGGCTTGTCCCCGGTCAAATGCCTTCTTTCCCTTGCCCGCGGCGGCTAAAACCGCATCAAGCCGGCGTCTGGCCGTCACGCTGATCGCCGGGCAGCCGATCGCTATCGGCTCCATCTCCGCCATCTCGCCATTGCAATGGAGCACGAGATCGCACCCTTGGCGCAGGATGGTCTCGCGCTTCTCGATGAAATCGCCCGAGAGCGCCTTCATCGAGAGGTCATCGCTCATCAGCAGTCCGTCAAAGCCCATGTGATCGCGGATCACGCCGTCGATCACCTTCGCCGAGGTCGTCGCCGGAGCCTCCTCGTCATAAGCGGTGAAGATCACATGCGCGGTCATGGCGAGCGGGAGGTCGCCCAGCGCGCGGAATGGCGGGAAATCGTGGTTTTCGAGCGCGTATCGACCCGCGGTCACGATCGGCAGCGCCAAATGCGAATCCGCCATCGCCCGACCATGTCCGGGGATATGCTTGATGATCGGCAGCACGCCACCCTCGATCAGCCCAAGCGACGCCGCGCGTCCCAGCGCCATCACGATGGTCGAATCCGTGCCATAGGCGCGGTCGCCGATGATATTGTCGGCACCCGGCACCGGCACATCGAGCACCGGCAGGCAATCCACGTTGATCCCGAGTGCCGAAAGATCATCCGCGATCAGCCGTGCGCCGAGAAAGGCCGCCTCGCCGGCCAGGTCCGGATCGACCGCCCAGAGCCGCCCATAATCCGCACCGCGCGGGTATTCGCGCCAATGCGGCGGGCGCAGGCGGGCAACGCGCCCGCCTTCCTGATCGATCAGCACCAGCGCATCGGGGTTGCCCGCCGCCGCCTTCATTGCGTCGACCAGGGCGCGGACCTGATCCGGCGCCTCGATGTTGCGGCGAAACAGGATGAACCCCGCCGGGCGATGCTCGGCGAAAAACACGGCTTCCTCGTTGGAAAGCCGCAGCCCCTTGGCGCCGAAGATGATCGGCTTCATCGGCGCGGTGGCGGCGTCAGGCATGGCTGTCGCGGGTATCTTCCCGGGCGATGTTTTCCCGGAAGGGGATTTTGTCGTGGGCGCCATTACTGTCTCGTGACGAAGCAGCCGCCACCGGCCGCCATGACCTTCTTGCAGGCCTCCACGGCATCCGCCTGGCCAAAGCCGCCGACCCGGACGCGGTAGACCGTCTGGCCATTGGCTTCACCCGACACCACCCCCGGCGAGCGAGCGCCGAGAATCGAGGCGTATTTGGTCTTGAGCTGGGCGCTGGCGGCGCGGGCATCGGCTTCGGTCGGGCGCGAGGCCAGCTGGATCGCGAACCCCGAACCGCCGGTTGCCGCGGCGGGCCGCGCGGGCGTTGCGGCGGCCGTCGTCGCCGGCTCGAGCGAGAGCGGGGCATTCGGCGCGCGCGGCGCGGGGGCACGTGGCGGCGGTGCTGCCGGAGCGGCGGCGACCTTGGGCGGGGTCACCTTGGGCGTCTCGGTGCTGGCCTGGGCCGTTACCGGGCGCGTCTCCACCTTGGCCGTCGGCGCCGGCGTTTCCGGGCGTGGCCCGATCGGCGGCACCGCCAGTGTCGGCGGCGGCGTCGCCGGCCTTGCCGCAGCGACAGGCGGGCTTGCGGGCGAACCGGCGGTTCCCGTTACGGACGCAGCCGGTGGTCTTGTTGTGGCGGTGGCTGGTGCCGGAGCCGGCGCGGGATCGCTGCCGCCGACCGGAATGCGGACCGAGGTCACGCGGCGCGGCTCGACCAGGCCGTTGCCGGCAGTTGGTACGCTTGACGGGTCGGAAGCCCCGGGCTGGGCCAGCGCCGGTGGCGCGCCGGCGGGCGGCGGCGAGCCCTGAAACGGGCTTGGGGCGATGACCCGAACCGAATCGCGCCGGGTGACCTGATTGAGATCGAGCGGCTGCTCGGTCGTGTTGACGACCTGCGCCGGCTTGGCCTCCGGCGTGTTACGCGCCGCAAGCACCTGCTTGTTCTGGTTCGGAATGTCCATCCCGCCGGGATCGGAGGGCTTTTCCTTGGTCGGCTCGTTCCGGGCGGCGATCACCGGAACCCCGCCCGGGGGTGTGGCCTTCTTGCCGGAACCGAAGAAAAAGCCGCCGCCGATGATCGCGAGGCCGGCAACCGCGATCCCGCCAAGCGCCAGAAAAATCCCCTTCGAACGGCCCGAGGCGCCGGAGGCGGTCGAAGCCGAGGCTGCCGCCGCGGCTTCCGCCGCCAGACGGTCTTCCGCGGCATGGAGCGAGGATTCCGCGCGCATCTGCGCGGTCGGTTCGGGCTGGCGCGCCGGATCGGAATCGGCATACCAGCTGTCCTGCGCGGTGAATTGAACCTGCGGAGCATAGGTTTTCGCATGCGCCGGATGGCTTGTTGCATGCGCAGGCGTTGCCGCGCCGGGGGTCGCATCCGCGGGGTATTCCGCCCGCAAATCCGGGCGCTCGAAATTCTGATGCGCAAAACTGTGCTGGCTTGGGCTCGGCGCGGCAGCCTCCGCCGAATGCTGCTCGGCCAGGCGGATCGCGTCAAACCGGCGCAACTCCTCCTCGAAGGCCGCGAGGGGATCATGCGCCGCTGCGGTCTCGCTGCGGGCGGCATGAAGCTCGGGCGCGGGCACGCCAGAGAAGGTCGCCTCGACATTGGGCGCGGATTTCCACTCGTCGACCAGGGCCGCCTGGGCTGAGCCTTGCAGATGATGCGGGCCGGTCTCAGCCGGCTCGGGCGGGTGCGCGGCCGGTGCCGGGCCGGTTCTGCGGGGCGCGGGGATTTCGAAATCAACGGGGGTATCGATCAGCCGCGCCAGTTCGGCCATGGCCAGCTGATCAGGATGGGCAAGTTGATCAGGTTGGGCGGGACGCTCGGCTACCAGCGTGTCGTAGGCGGGCATGGCCGGGGCATCGGCGTCCCGAGCGTTTTCGGCGCGCGCCTGCGCCGCATGGACAGCCTGCGTTGTCTGGGCCTGCGGGTTCGGGGCCGCGCCGGAATGAAGACTGTCCCGGAGCAGTTTCTCGAAGGCTTCGAGATCCGCCAGCGTCGGCTCCTTGCGCCCCTGATCGTTCCGATCCATGGCCGCTCTCCTTCAGTTTACGCATCACACCGGCGTGAAACGAGCGCGTCAGGGCCGTGCGCGAGATCAGCGCATTTCCTCAGGAGCGGAAACCCCCAACAGAGCCAGTCCGTTGGCGATTACCGTCTTGACGGCCTTGACGAGAGCAAGCCTCGCCAATGTTCCTTTTCGGTCATCGTTATTAATAAACCTCAAATCAGGCAAATCCTTGCCCTTATTCCACAAGCCGTGAAAACCACTTGCGAGATCGTAGAGGTAGAACACCACCCGGTGCGGCTCGCGGGTGGCGGCGGCCTGCTCGATCAGCCGCGGGAACTGCGCGACAAGGCGCATCAGCCCGCGCTCGCTCTCGTCCCTGAGGAGGGCAAGCTCGGCGGCGAGGATTTCGGTTTCCGAGATCGGCTGGTCCCCGAAAGCCGCCCCGGCCTGCCGGAGCACCGAGGCGATCCGGGCATGAGCGTACTGCACGTAGAAAACAGGATTTTCCTTTGATTGTTCAATGACTTTTACGAGATCGAATTCCAGTTCGGCATCGTTTTTCCGGTCGAGCATCATGAAGCGGATCGCATCGCGGCCGACCTCGTCGATGACATCGCGCAGCGTGACGAAATCGCCCGAACGCTTCGACATCTTGACCGGTTCGCCGCCCCGCATCAGCTTGACCATCTGGCAAAGCCGGACTTCCAGCGTGCCTTTTTGCGCCGTTGCCGCCTTCACCGCCGCCTGCATGCGCTTGACATAGCCGCCGTGATCCGCACCCCAGACGTCGATCATTTCAGCAAAACCACGCTCGAATTTATTTGCGTGATAGGCGATATCGGAAGCAAAATACGTGTAACCGCCATCGGATTTGAGCAAGGGACGGTCGACATCGTCGCCAAAATCGGTGGCGCGGAACAGCGTCTGCTCCCGATCTTCCCAATCGGCGTCCTTCTGGCCCTTCGGCGCCTCAAGGCGGCCCTGATAGATCAGGCCGCGCGCGCGGAAATCCTCGATCATGGCCGCAACCCTGTCGCCGCCGGTGCTGTTCTTGCCCTGCAGCGAGGCCTCCGAAAAGAAGACATCATGGCGGATGTCGATCGCGGCGAGATCATCGCGGATCATATCCATCATGCCGTCGATCGCAGCGCGGCGCGCGATCGGCAGCCAGTCGGCTTCCGCCAGTTTTTCGAGCGAATCGCCATGCTTTTCCGCGAGCGCCTTGCCCACCGGGATCAGGTATTCACCGGGATAGAGCCCCTCGCCGATCCTGCCGACATCGCGGCCGAGCGCCTCACGATAGCGATGGAAGGCGGAGCGCGCGAGAACATCCACCTGCGCGCCGGCGTCATTGATGTAGTACTCGCGGGTAACATCATACCCCGAGAACGCCAGCAGGTTGGCAAGCGCATCGCCATAGACCGCGCCGCGC
This sequence comes from uncultured Methylobacterium sp., assembly GCA_964571245.1. Lineage (GTDB taxonomy): Bacteria > Pseudomonadota > Alphaproteobacteria > Rhizobiales > Beijerinckiaceae > Rhabdaerophilum. Next base: position 9,899 of record CAZNAT010000043.1, on the reverse strand, counting down.
CCGTGGCCGACGTGCAGCGGCCCGGTCGGGTTGGCCGAGACGTATTCGACGTTGATCTTGCGGGGCGTTCCGGAGGTATCGAGGCCGAGAACGCCGCGCCCGTAATCAGCCCCGGCCCGGTTCGCCGCGCGGATCACATCTTCGAACACCCCGGGCTTGAGGGCGATGTTGATGAAACCGGGGCCGGCAACCTCGACCTTGGCGTAGCGGCCGCTGGCATCGAGTGCTTTGGCGATGGCCTCGCCGAGGGCGCGCGGGTTGGTTTTGGCGTCCTTCGCCAGCACCATCGCGGCGTTGGTGGAGAGATCGCCGTGGCTTGCATCGCGCGGCGGCTCGACCGTCGCCCGCGCCCGCGCCGCCTGCGGCAGGCCGGCGGTTTCGGGAAGCGCGGCGAGCACCGATTGAAGTTCGGCGGCGAAAGCGTAGAAAATGTTCATGATGCGGGTTTCTGGCTGAAAAACGGAGGTGTTCCGCCTAACCGAGCGCGGGCCTCGCGTCAAACGGCGGAGGCATGATCGCGAAGGGCGCGCTCCCGGGAAAAGACTTGCCCCCGGGAAAGACTTGCCCCCGGGAAAAGACTTGCACCCGGGAAAAAACTTGCACCAACCTCATGCCCGCTCTTGGGGCGGGTATCCACGGCTTGAAGATTTTGAAAGCAAAGTCGTGGATGGCCGGGCTAAGCCCGGCCATGACGCCAGGAGCGGCCAGCCTTCCCTCACCGCAGCGCGGGCGTCGCGTCGAACAGGCGCTGGTGTTCCTGAATGGCGAAGCGATCGGTCATGCCGGCGATGTAATCCGCCACCCGGCGTGCGAGCCGGGTTTCGTCCTCCCGGCTGGTGCCCTCGCCCGCGGGCCCCATCTGCGGCGGCTCGGCCATGTAGCGCAGGAACAGGTTCTCGATGATCTCGCTCGCGGCGGCCCGCAGCTTCTGCAGTCGCTCGTGGCGGTACACATGGGTGAAGAGAAAGCGCTTGAGCTCCTTTTCCGCCGGGGCGAGCGCTTCGGAAAAGCTGATCACCGCCGCAGGGGCGAGCCGGATATCGTCGACGCCGCGCGGGTTGAGCGCGACGATGCGGCTTTCGCTTTCCGCCGCGACATCCTCGACCAGCCGGGTGATGACGCGGCGCATGATCTCGTGGCCCTTGCGGCTTTCATCCAGCTCGGGCCAGAGCCGGTCGATCTCCCAGATCAGGGCGGCGAGAAACGGCACCTCGCGCAGATCCTTCGAGCCGAACAGCCCGGCGCGCAGCGCATCGTCGATGTCATGGGCGTTGTAGGCGATGTCATCGGCGATCGCGGCGATCTGCGCTTCGGCTGAGGCATAGGTTGAAAGATCGAGCGGATGTTTTTGATCGTACTCAAGAATGGCACCAGGAATCCCGTGTTTCCGGTAGCGGCTGGTGGGCGCCCCCGTGCCGTCGATCAGCGGACCGTTGTGTTTCACGAGGCCTTCGAGCATCTCCCAGGATAGGTTGAGCCCGTCGAAGGCGGCATAACGCCGCTCCAGCCGGGTGACGATGCGCAGGGTCTGGGCGTTGTGGTCGAAGCCGCCGTGGCCGGCGAGGCAGCGGTCGAGCACGTCCTCGCCCTCGTGGCCGAACGGCGTGTGGCCGAGATCGTGGGCCAGCGCCACCGCCTCGGTAAGATCCTCGTCGAGCCCGAGAATCCGGCTGATCGAGCGCGCGATCTGCCCGACCTCGATCGAATGCGTCAGGCGGGTGCGGTAGTGGTCGCCCTCGTGCTCGACGAAAACCTGCGTCTTGTGCTTGAGGCGGCGGAAGGCGTTGGAGTGAATGACGCGATCCCGGTCGCGCTGGAATTCGGTTCGCGTCGGCGAGGCCGATTCGGGGATGACCCGGCCCCGGCTTTTGCGGTGGTCGACCGCGAAGGGGGAAAGCGGTCTTTCGCGATGAAACAGCACGTCAGGCCTCTGGATTGGCAAAAGGGGCGGATAAAAAGGCTCGTTTCCGGTGCAGCCCCATCAAGTCACGGATTTGTGCGGGCTGGAGGACGCGATGGAGTTGCCGGGTTAACGCTTCCTCCTTACATTCAGCCGATGTCAAACGGAAGGCGGCCGGGCCTTGAACCCGCGCCGGATCGAATATGGCCCTGAAATTCGCGGTTCGAAATGCCCCAGACACCCCCTTGCCGCCGCCTGGCCCGCCGGGTGCGCCGCCGCTTGGCGTGACCGAACGCGCGGCGCGGCGCGTGGCGGAAATCCTGAAATCGGAAACACCGGGCGCGATGCTGCGGGTTTCGGTGGAAGGCGGCGGCTGTTCGGGGTTCCAGTACCGGTTCTCGGTCGAGGAGACGGCTACCGGTGACGACGTCCGGATCGAGCGCGACGGCATCACCGTGCTGGTCGATGGCGTCTCGGCGCCGCTGCTGGCGGGCTCCGAACTCGATTTTGTCACCGAGCTGATGGGCCAGAGCTTTCAGATCCGCAACCCCAACGCCACCGCGAGCTGCGGCTGCGGGACGAGTTTCAGCCTTTAGCTTTTTCGTAAATCCGGGCAATATCGCTTTCGCTTGCCGTATATCCGGCCCGTCTGCCCTGCCGGTGTGCCTCATCTGTGCGCCGGCGCACAGACCGTGTGTTGGCTTTTGTACCTATGGGCCACCCATGCCGCCTCCGGTTTCCGGCGCGGGGCTGGGGCGTTTCATTTTTCATGGGAGAATTCCGTTGATCGATCCGATTTCCATCCAGCCTGCCGCTCGCCGCATGGCAAACCACCGCCGTCGCATCGCCGCCCTGCTGGTGGCCACGGCGCTTGCGCCGGCCGCGATGCCGCTGGTGCCCGATCACGGCTGGCACGCAGGGCTCGTCCAGGCTCAGGCCCAGACCCGGCAGAATGTTGCGATCAACCGGATCGAGATCCCCAACACATTCGGCACGGTCATTCTCTCGGGGATCGCGGTGACCGGCTCCAGCCTCGGGCCCGCCGATATCGACGGGTTGTTGCGCGCCAGCACGGTCACCGGCCTCGCCGACCGGCTGCAGAAGCTGGATGCGGAGAAGTTCGTCGTCAATTCCATCGAGTGGCGCTACAAGCAGGGCGCCCAGGATATGGTGACGGTCTATGAAGGGCTTGAGGCGAGCGGCATCAAGGCCGGGCTGATCGAGCGGCTGGCGATCAAAGGCAGCCGTCAGACCGCGAGCTTCAACATCGACAACAAGATCCAGAAGTCGGAGACGACCTTTCAACAGTTCACGGTCGATCAGGTCGATCTCGCCGGGCTGTTCCGCTGGGTGAGCGAGGCCGACCCCACCGGCAAGGCACCGATGAAGCCGCTGCACGGCCGCTATGTGCTCGAAGCGATGGACATGACGATGGATGGTGCCACCGTCAAGATCGGGAAGGTCGTTGCCGAGGGGTTCAAGGCCCGCCTCGCCCGCACGGCCCCGATCGAGCTGATGGCGCTGATCGAAGCTTCGAAGGCCAAGCCGGACGACAAGGTCCTCGGCCTGAAATTGACGGCCTTCATGCTCGACGCCTATTCGGCGTTCGAATTCGGCAACGGCAGCGTGGACGGCATGCGGTTTACCGGCAAGGACCGGAAAACCGGCAAGGCCTTTACCGGCGGCATCGGCAAGATCGCGTTTGCCGGCGGCGCCAAGCCGGGCGCCTCGGCGGTGGATTTCGAACTCAAGGCCGATGACGGGGCCTTCACCCTGAAGAAGCTCGCCTTTGACGGCGATTTCTACGGTGTCATGCTGGCCGGGATCGAGAAGGCGCTTTCGGCCGCACCGGCGGCGGATGCCGACAAGGCAACCGTCGATGCCTTGCGCAAGCAACTGGCGGACATCGTCAGCGCCACCCCGCTCAAGGACATCGCCTTGAAGCTGGAAGGGATCGATGGCGATTTTCCGCCCGCCAAGGACCCGAAGTCGCCCGAGCGGGTGAAATTCGCGCTCACCTCTTTCGAGATGTCGATGGGGGGATTTGTCGGGGCCATCCCGACCAAGCTCGACTATGCCATCAACAGTTTTCGCATGCCGGTGCCGAGAGGCGCCCCCGATCCGGGTCTCCAGACGCTGCGCGACCTCGGGATCGATGTCATCGACCTTTCGGCGCGGATCAAGGGCACCTGGGACGAAGGCAAGACCCGGTTTGTGGTCGATGAGATCATGACCGACCTCGGCAAATTCGCGAAGGTCCGCCTGAGCGGCGAACTCGGCAATATCCCCAGGCCGCTGTTCGAAAACCCGATGCAGAACTGGCCGGTGGCGATGATGGGCGGCAATATCCAGAACCTCGCGTTCTCGCTCGAAAACAAGGGCGGCATCGAAAAGCTGATCACCAAGACCGCCAGCGACCAGAAGCAGACGCCGGAAGAGTTCAAGATGCAGCTCTCGGCGATCGCGCCGGCGCTGATCGGGGCCTACCTCGGCGGCCATCCGGATGGGCCGGCGCTTTCGGATGCGATCACGAAGTTCATCCGCACGCCGGGGACGCTCAGCATCACCGTGAAATCGACCGCGCCGGGCGGCATCACGGTGATGGATGCCTCTGCCGCGGCCTCGAACCCGAGGGTGCTGCTCGACAAGCTGAAGTTCGAGGCGGTGGCCAAATAATTCGTAGCCAAGTAATCCGTAGCCAAGTAAGCGGTGGCCAAGTAAGCGGTGGCCAAGTAAGCGGTGGCCAGTAATCCGGGCATCGGTAAAGCCAATGCGCGACATAGAAAAAGCCGGGTTTTGCCCGGCTTTTTTGTTTCCAAGCGGTGATGGGCGGCGCCGGCGTTCAGCGCCCCTGGGCTTCCACCACCGCGAGCGCGGTCATGTTCACCACCCCGCGCGCGGTCGTCGAGGGCGGCAGGATATGCGCCGGCAGCGCCGCGCCGAGCAGGATCGGCCCGACGGGCAGCGCGTCGGCGAGCACTTTTGTCAGCTGATAGGCGATATTGGCGGCATCGAGGTTTGGCATCAGCAGCACATTGGCCTCGCCCCTGAGGCGCGAATGCGGCAGCACCTTCTCGCGGATGATCTCCGAGAGCGCGGTATCGGCCTGCATTTCGCCGTCGACCTCGAGTTCGGGCGCGCGTTCGGCGAGAAGCCGGGCGGCCTCGCGCATCTTGCGGGCTCCGGCGCTGTCGTGGCTGCCGAAATCCGAATGCGAGACCAGCGCGATTTTCGGCTCGATCCCGAAGCGGCGCACTTCGGTGGCCGCCCGCAGCGCGATTTCGACAAGCTGGTGCGCGTCGGGGTTTTCGTGGACATGCGTATCGGCGAGGAAAAACGCGCCCTTGTTGGTGATCATCAGGCTCATGGCGGCGAGTTCCTGCACGCCCGGCGCGAGGCCGATCACGTCGCGCAGGATGCGCAGCTTGGACTGGAACCGGCCTTCAAGCCCGCAGATCATCGCATCGGCATCGCCGCGCCGGACCGCGATGGCGGCAATGACGGTGGTATTGGTGCGCACCAGCGAGCGAGCGGCATCGGGGGTGATGCCCTTGCGGCCGGCGACCTCAAGATAGGTCTGGACGTAATCGCGGTAGCGCGGATCATCTTCCGGGTTGACGAGTTCGAAATCCTTGCCCGGCCGGATCGTCAGGCCGAAACGCTGGAGGCGCTGCTCGACGACCGCCGGGCGACCGACGAGAATCGGGATCGCGAAGCCATCTTCCAGCACGGTCTGGGCGGCGCGCAGGCAGCGCTCGTCCTCGCCCTCGGCGTAGACGACGCGCTTGGGTTCGGCGCGGGCGGCGCGGAAAATCGGCCGCATGATGAAGCCGGAGCGGAAGACGAAGCGGTTGAGCCGCTCCTCATAGGCCGCGAAATCCTCGATCGGCGCGCGGGCAACACCGCTATCCATCGCGGCCTTGGCGACCGCCGGGGCGATGCGCAGGATCAGCCGCGGATCGAACGGGCTCGGGATCAGCGATTCCGGACCGAAATTTCTGGAGGCCCCGCCATAGGCGCGGGCGACGACATCCGAAGGGGCTTCGCGCGCCAGTTCGGCGATGGCCCTGACGGCCGCGAGCTTCATCTCCTCGTTGATCGTGGTGGCGGAACAATCGAGCGCGCCGCGGAAAATATAGGGGAAGCACAGGACGTTGTTGACCTGGTTGGGGTAATCCGAGCGCCCGGTGCAGATCATCGCGTCCGGCCGGGCTTCGAGCGCGAGTTCCGGCATGATCTCGGGGTTCGGGTTGGCGAGGGCCATCACCAGGGGTTTGGCCGCCATTTTCTTCAGCAGTTCCGGCCGCAGCACCCCGGCGGCGGAAAGTCCGAGAAAAATATCCGCGCCGTCGATGACTTCGGCCAGCGTGCGCTTGTCGGTATCCTGGGCATAGACCGCCTTCCAGCGGTCCATCTGCGCGCTGCGACCCTTCCAGGCGACGCCTTCGATATCGGTGACCCAGATGTTCTCGCGGGCGACGCCGAGGCTCACCAGCAGGTTGAGGCAGGCGAGCGCCGCCGCCCCCGCGCCGGAGGTGACGAGCTTGACCTTGGCAAGGTCCTTGCCGGCGAGCTGCATCGCATTGAGGATCGCCGAGGCCACGATGATCGCGGTGCCGTGCTGGTCGTCGTGGAACACCGGAATCGCCATGCGCTCGCGGCATTGCGCCTCCACCTCGAAACATTCCGGGGATTTGATGTCTTCGAGGTTGATGCCGCCGAAGGTCGGCTCCAGCGATGAGATGATATCGACGAGCTGCTCGACGCGTTTTTCGTTGATCTCGATGTCGAAGACGTCGATCCCGGCGAATTTCTTGAACAGGACCGCCTTGCCCTCCATCACCGGCTTCGAGGCCAGCGGGCCGATATCGCCAAGGCCCAGCACGGCGGTGCCATTGGTGATGACGGCGACGAGGTTCTGCCGGATGGTGAGATGCGCGGCTTCGGCGGGATCATCGACGATCGCTTCGCAGGCGGCGGCGACGCCGGGCGAATACGCCAGCGCCAGATCGCGCTGGTTGCCGAGCGGCTTGGTCGCGACGATCTCGAGTTTGCCGGGTTTCGGCAGCCGGTGGTAGACAAGCGCGCCCGACCGCAGATCTTTCGACATTTCTACCGGCATCGTTTCCCCCGACTTCCCGTTTTCAGGCACTGTTTCATTCTGGTTATACGAAACATCGCGGCGGTGCGAGGCCGAAGCGATGCGTCTGAGGAAGACCGGCGTTTCGCGGCAGGCATGCCAATCCCCCTCTTTTCAAGGGCCTGGGCTGTGATAGCCTTTGGCTTTGAGGCGCTTTTTGCTCTCTTTCCGCGCCCTCTCACGTTCTCCGGAAAAAAAAGGAATAGTCCTATGAAGCGTCTGGTTGGCTTCTTGTTTCTCGCGGCCTGCTCGCTTGGCGCCGCGCAGGCGCAGAGCATCGGCGGTGACTATATCGTGCGGGGCAAGAACGCCAACGGCAGCGGCTATGGCGGCGAGGCGCGGATTGTGCTCACCTCGGAGACGACCTGCGAGATCTTCTGGAAAACCGGCGCGACCACCTCGCGCGGCATCTGCATGCGCAACGGAGACGCGTTTTCGGCCGGCTATGCGCTCGGCAACAGCATCGGGCTGGTGATCTACAAGGTTAATGCGAATGGGGTGCTCGATGGCCTCTGGACGATCGCCGGGCAAAAGGGCGTCGGCAGCGAAACGTTGATCCCCAAATAATCCGTTCAACAAAAATCGGTTTAACTCTTGGCCCTGCGCCTGATATGTGCCGGAGGAAGCTGGCGGGATCATTCGGGCCGGTGAGGAAGAACCATGATTGTACGCGATTGTAACGGCGCCACGTTGAGCGAGGGCGATTCGGTTCAGGTCATCAAGGATCTGAAGGTGAAGGGCACCTCCTCCACCCTCAAGCGCGGCACGCTGATCAAGGGCATCCACCTCACCGATGACCCCGATCTCGTCGAGTGCCGGGTCGAGAAGATCAAGGGGCTGGTGTTGCGCACCGAGTTCCTGAAAAAGGCCTGAGGTCGCGTGGCCGTGCTCAAGCGCCTGAGGAAGGCGATTGCCCGGACGGCGGCGTATCGGCGCCTCTTTCCCGATCGGGAGCAGTTTCGCGCGCCGATCCGGGATGACGCCGGCCGGCGCGCCGCGTGGATCGATTTCCTGTTCGTCGATTTCGGCATTCTCAGGCTGTTCTGGAAAAACCGCGCGCGGATTTCGCCGCAGGCCTGGCGGATGAACCAGCCCTGGCCCTCCGATCTCGCCTGGGCGGCGCGCGCGGGTATCCGCACCGTGATCACCGCGCGGCATGATCCACGCCATGGCGGGCATGCGCTGGAACGGGAGGCCTGCGAGCGCCTCGGCCTCGCCTATGAGGTGTTTCCGCTGTTTTCGCGCGAGGCCCCGGCGCGCGAGGCCCTGCTTGCGGCCCCGGCGGTTTTCGAGCGGATCGAGTATCCCGTGCTGCTCCACTGCAAATCCGGCGCCGATCGGGCGGGATTCCTCGCGGCGCTTTTTCTCATCGTGGTCGAGAAGACGCCGGTGCATGACGCGCGCCACCAGCTTTCGCTGCGGTTCTTGCATTTTCGCGCCTCGCGCACCGGCATTCTTGATGCGGTTTTCGACGCCTACCTCGCTGCGCACCCGGATGAGAAAACCCCGTTTCTCGATTGGGTCGCGGCGGATTACGATCCGGCCACTGTCACGGCAGGGTTCAAACCCTGGCGTATCGTCGATTTTGTCGATCGCATCCTCTTGCGCCGCGAATAGTCTGGCCGAGAATAATCTTGCCGAGAATAATCTTGCCAAAAATAGTCAGGTGGAGCGGTGGGATGGTCGCAAGCGGGAAGGAAACTGGCAGCATGATCTTCGAACCGACCGCCCTGCCCGGCCTGATGCTGCTTCGGGCCGAACCCCGCCACGATGACCGCGGATTTTTCGCCCGGCTGCATTGCCCGGAGGAATTCGCGCGGGCGGGGATCGATTTCACCTCGGTTCAGATCAACCTGTCGCGCAACACCCGGGCGTTGACGCTACGCGGCATGCATTTTCAGGCCCCGCCCCATGCCGAGGCCAAGCTGGTCCGGGTGGCGCGCGGCGCGATCCTCGATGTCGCGATCGATCTCCGCCCGGCCTCACCGACCTACCTCCGGCACGCTCAGGTCCGGCTCGATGCTGAGCGCGCGGACGCCTTGTTCATCCCGGAAGGCTTCGCCCACGGTTTTCTGACGCTGGAGCCGGAAACCGATGTGCTCTACCAGATGGGCCGGGCCTATGTTCCCGGCCATGCCGAGGGCTATCGCTGGGATGATCCGGCCTTCGCGATCCCCTGGCCCGAGGTGCCGCGGGTGATTTCGGATGCCGACCGGAACTGGCCGCTGTTCGGGGCGTAAGGTTTCGCCCTAGGCGCTGGGCTCCCGCAAGCTTCGGGCGAACGCCTTGGGGAAAAAATAGATATCGCGGCAAGCCTGAAAGCCGCGCCAGCGGAGACCGCGCCACAGCGCCTCGCGCCGATCTCCGAGTTCGGCCTCGGCCACCGAGCCCAGCAGCCGGTCGGTGACGAGGCTCGCGCCGTGGATATCGGCGAGGCCGGGGCGCTTGAGGTCGAGCACCACCTTGCCCGGCATCAAGTGGGAAAGCGATTCCGCCGCCCGAACCAGCGGCTGGATCGGCGCCGGAACCGGGATTTCATGAGAAAAAAGCGACATGAACCCCGACGTCTGGCCCGGGGTTCCGGTTTGGGCGATCTCCCGATCGAGCGCCGCCCTGGCGCCGGTTTTTTGCGCCAGCGCGCGCAGCAGGGCGAGCCCGTTCACCCGCGCCGCCTCCGGTACGCGGGCGAGCTGGTCGAGGATCATCCGGAAGTAGCGGCCGTAATCGATCGGCAGCGCGCCGCCGAACACCCGGCGCTGCGCCTGCTCGATCCCGGCCAGGAGATAGAACCCGAGCACCGGGAACAGCCCGGCGAGCGCATCCTCCATCACGTCGAACACCTCGCCCGAGGCCGGGGTG
>CAZNAT010000042.1:19940-30828 GCA_964571245.1 uncultured Methylobacterium sp. | reverse complement strand
TGAAGCTCGTCTGCATGTTCACGCCGAGGATGACGCCGAACCAGATCAGGTCGATCCCCAGTTTTTCCGCCGGCGGGCCGAGCAGCGGCACGACGATGAACGCCAGTTCGAAGAAGTCGAGGAAGAAGGCGAGCAGGAATACCATCACGTTGGTGAAGATCAGGAAGCCGACCTGGCCACCCGGCAGGCTGATCAGCAGCTCTTCAACCCAGATATGGCCGTTGACACCGTAGAAGGTCAGCGAGAACACGCGCGCGCCGACCAGGATGAACACGACGAAGGCCGAAAGCTTGGCGGTGGAATCGAGCGCCTGCCGAACGAGATCGAGGCTCAGCCGGCGCTTGGCGATCGCGATGATCATGGCCCCGGCCGCGCCCATGGCGCCACCTTCGGTGGGCGTTGCCAGGCCGATGAAGATGGTGCCCAGCACCAGGAAGATCAGCCCCAGCGGCGGCATCAGCACCATGATGACCTCCTGCGACAGCCGCGACAGCAGCGGGAGCTTGAATGTCTTGTTGGCCAGCGCGAAGACGTAAGCGATGAGCATGGCCGCGAAGGCGGCAAGGATCGTCTCCGAACCGGGCTGGACGTAGCCGACAAACCGGCCCTGCAAGAGATAGGTCAGGCCGCAGGCCAGCAGGAGCATGACGATCAGCGACATGATGCCACCGCCAAGCGTGCGGGCCTCGATCGGCAGCGCCGGGACATAGGTCGGACGCAGCAACGAGACGATGAAGATGTACAAGGCATAAAGGATCGACAGCACGATGCCGGGGATAAAGGCGCCTTCGTACATGTCGCCGACCGATTTGCCGAGCTGGTCGGCCATGACGATCAGCACGAGCGAGGGCGGAATGATCTGCGCCAGCGTGCCCGAAGCCGCGATCACGCCCGAGGCGACGCGGCGATCGTAGCCGTAGCGCAGCATGATCGGGAGCGAAATCAGCCCCATCGAGATCACCGAGGCGGCGACAACGCCGGTCGTGGCGGCGAGCAGCGCCCCGACGAAGATCACGGCGTAAGCCAGCCCGCCCCGGATCGGGCCGAAAAGCTGGCCGATGGTGTCAAGGAGGTCCTCCGCCATGCCCGAACGCTCAAGAATGAGGCCCATGAAGGTGAAGAACGGGATCGCCAGCAGCACATCGTTGTTCATGATGCCATAGATGCGTTCCGGCAAGGCCTGCAGGAAGTTTGGCACAAACAGCCCGAGCTCGATGCCGATGATGGCGAACAGCAGGCCGCAGGCCGCCAGCGCAAACGCCACCGGGTAGCCCATCAGCAGCAGCGCCACCAGCGAGGCGAACATGATCGGTGCCATGTAGTGGGTGATGAAGCCGGCAAAACCGGGCTTCATCGGTGCGGCGGTGGAGGCCAGAGCCGGGTCGGCCAGAAAAACCACCAGCAGCGTCAGCGCCAGAAGGCCGCCAAGAAGGGATACGCCCGACCGTTTGGCCTGTGGCGAAGGGGATGAACGCGAAAACATCGGGAGAACCTCGAAAAAGCGCATGGGACGAATCATTTCTTGGCCGCGAGCAGGGCCTGCGACGCTTCGAGAAGGCGCTGGGCCTCCGCTTCCGCCGCGCCATGATGACCGACAAAGACATGCGGATCGACCATCTCGCCCCGAAGGATCGCGATGCGCTTGATCAGCTCCGAAATGCCCTGCGCGAACAGGAGGATGAACCCGATCGGCAGCAGGATTTTCGCCGGCCACACGGTCAGACCGCCGGCATTCATCGAGGATTCTCCGATCAGAAAGGAACGGTAGAAAAACGGCACGCTGTGGTAAATCATGATCCAGGCAAAGGGCAGCAAGAACAGGACATGACCGATGATGTCGATCCAGTCGCGCACGCGCTTGCTGAAGTTGCCGGTGACGATGTCGATGCGAATATGTTCATTCTTGAGGAAGGTATATGCGGCGCCGAGCATAAAGACCGTGCCGAAAAGATACCATTGCAGTTCAAGCCAGGAATTTGAGCTGACGTTGAACACCTTGCGAATAATCGCGTTTGCTGTCGACACGATAACAGCGGCAAGAATAAGCCATTTGACGGTTTGTCCAATGCGATTGTTGATCGCGTCAATAGCTGTACTGATCTTGAGAAAACTTTGCACGCTGCCCTCCCCATGGGCTCTTTTTGGATCGGATTTTCCGATCTTGTTAGATCTTGCCTGCGCCGAGCCGGCACCTGTGCTGAGCACGCGGGTGCCGTCATCGCTTTGACATAGTGGCGGAACGCCCGCAACGCAGTCACCTATTCCCTATCCGCATGGCGACCATGCGGTTTCATGATGCATACTATCGCCGCCCGAGGCAAGTTGCCGCGGGCGATGGAAAAATCAACCCCTCACTCCGTCTGGCGTCGAACGTGTTCGCGATGGAGGGTGTAGAGCCCGCTGGTGCCGATCATGGCGATGCCGGCGAGCGCCAGCCAGGTCGGCCATTCCCCGAAAACCGCCATGCCGAGCAGGACCGCCCAGAGAATGATGATGTAACGAAACGGCGAGACGACAGACAGCTCGACATCACGGCAGGCCTCGATCATGGCGTAGTTTCCGAGGATCACCAGCGCCGCCGCGGCCAGGGTCAACAGAACCAGCGGCAGGGTAAAGGGTTGCCAGCCGGTTCCCGAGATGGAAAGCGCCGCGCCGCCAAGAAAGGTGCCGAGGGTGCTGGTCGTGGCCACGACGATGCTGGGGATCTCGCCGGGGATCTTGCGGGTAACGAGATCGCGAACGGCAACGCCCGCGGCTGCGCCGAGCGCAAGCAGCAGGGCGGCAACCGGAACCGCCCCGCCGCCCGGGCGGACGACGAGCAGCATGCCGATAAACCCGAAAATCACCGCGCTCCAGCGCCGCCAGCCGACTTTTTCACCCAGAACCAGCATCGACAGCGCCGTAATCATCAGCGGGGCCATCATGATGATGGCGGTAATATCGGCGAGCGTCATCGCGCCGAGTGCGGTGATGAAGGCCATCGCGACGCCGGTTTCGATCATCCCGCGCAGCAGGATGACCCTGTTGAAAATCAGGCCGAGCTTGCCGAGAACACCGGCGGCCTTGAGCCAGAACAGCAGCATGACCAGCGCAAAGACGCCGCGCAGAACCAGCACCTGCCCCGCCTCCCAATGCTCGCGGGCGAGTTTCACCAGGGTATCGTTGAGAATGAAGCAGGCCATGGCGAGCATCATGGCGACGATGCCGCGAAGGTTTTTCTGGGACTGAAGCAAAGCCGATCACGTCGAGCTGGAGGAGGCTATCGAGAGCGTTGCGGCCAGCCTAGAGGATCGACGCCCGGACGCCAAGGAAGGGTTTGGCTTGTCCACCACCTTGCTGGGGGCAATACAATCCTTGGTGGAGCGTTTTGGGGGCCGCTTTTACCGCTTGTTAATCAATAATTGATACTAAATTTCAGATAGTTAAGAAAATGAGACGGTTTGGATGCACAATTTCGGATTGAAGTTTTTTGGTAGGTCTGACCTGAAATCAGATGGAACTGTCGCTGCCGGAGCGCTGCCCGCATCTTTCGATGCAGAATCTGCATCAGGCGCCCAGGACGAGCTCACCGCCGCCGCTCTGGCCGAGGCGCTGGATCTCTTCGAACGGGATGTGACCCGGATCGTCAAAAGCCTCAATCACGACATTCTCTCCGCCCGCGATCAGTCGACGGTCGTCGGTGACAAGCTCGCCACGGTGCGCGAAGCGATGACGACCCTTAACGCGTCGAGCGATGAGATCAATTCGGAAGTCGCCGGCATCGCCCATTCGACGGATGCGCTGAGCACCGCCGCCAACGAGATTTCGAGCACGGTTTCCGCGGTCCAGCAGCGGGCTGCGGCCACGCTCGCTTCGGCGGATGATTCCGCGACCCAGATCGAGAGCCTTGGTGCCGAAGTCAGCGAAATCGGTGTTCTGCTCAATTCGATCGCGGAAATCGCGACCAGGACCAACCTTCTGGCGCTGAACGCCACCATTGAGGCCGCCCGGGCCGGGGAGGCCGGCCGTGGCTTCGCGGTGGTCGCCGGCGAGGTCAAGGCGCTGTCGGTCGCCGCCGGGCAATCCGTCGCTGCCATTCGTGGCCGGATGGCGGCCTTGCAGCAGGCCAGTGCCAATTCGATCACGAATATGCATCGCATTCGCCAGGAAATCGGCGGGCTCGCCCCGATTTGCAACACGATTGCCGATGCCGCGCAGGAGCAGCGCACCACGATCGGTGATCTCGCCGGCCGGATGCAGATCGCCCGGAACGCGGTGGCGCAGGTCACTACCTCCGTTCGCGTCGTCGGCGAGATGACGGAAGAGGCGGTCAAGGCCAGCCGTTCGGCGGCGGAGACCAGCGTCACCGCATCGCACGAGGCGGAGGGGCTTGGCCGGCGCGTCGTGACGATCCTGCGGACCATGCCGGCGGCGGACCGGCGCAAATCCGAGCGTTTTCCGATCGATCTGGCGATGCGTGTCCGGGTCGGGGGCGAAATGGCGGCCTGCCGCACGTTTGACCTCAGCGAAGGCGGGGTGTTGATCAAACCGCAGGATGGGCTTCGTCTGGTCGCCGGCACGATCTACGAGGCGGAGATCACCCGCATCGGCCAGGTCAGGCTGCGGGTTGTCAACCAGACCGAGCTCGGCACGCATTGCTGCTTCGAGCCGCTGTCGCCGGAGGCGCGCGACGGCCTGCACCGGACGCTGGAGGGCTTCCGGGTCGAGAACAAACCGCTGATCGAGCGGGCGCAGCGTTTTGCGGCCGAGATCGCCGAGGCCATCGAGCAGGAACTCGCGGCGCACCGGCTGGGACTATCGACGCTGTTCGACACCGATTACGTCGCGATTGCCGGGACGGACCCGGTGCAGTTCCGCACGCAGTATCTCGATCGCTTCGATGTCGTGCTGCCGCCGATCCTTGAGCGCACGCTGGCGCTCGATCCGAAAATGGCGTTTTGCCTCGCAACCGATCGCAACGGCTACATCCCCGTGCATATCAAGCAGGTCAGCCAGCCGCAGCGACCGGGCGATCGCGCCTGGAACCTCGCCCATTGCCGCAATCGCCGGATCTTCGATGATCGCGCCGGGTTGCTCGCGGCGCGGCTGGTGCGGCCCTATCTCGTCCAGTCCTATCACCGGGATCTCGGGAACGGCGTCCGGATTCCGATGAAGGAAATCGATGCGCCGCTGATGATCGCCGGGCGCCACTGGGGCGGTGTCCGGACGGCGTACAAGATTTGATCGCGCGTCAGCCGCCGGTCATGCTCATGTGCCGCGAGACGGCCGGCTGGCGCGTCGTCCGGTCGATGATGAAGTCATGCCCCTTGGGCTTGCGCGCGATCGCCTGATCCATCGCCAGCATCAGCGCATCGTCGCTTTCGCTGGCGCGCAGGGGCTTTCTGAGATCCACCGCGTCTTCCTGGCCGAGGCACATGAACAGCGTTCCCGTGCAGGTGAGGCGCACGCGGTTGCAGCTCTCGCAGAAATTATGGGTGAGGGGGGTGATGAACCCGATCCGCCCGCCGGTTTCCCGCGCCGTGACGTAGCGGGCCGGGCCGCCGGTGCGATGGGCGGAATCCTCCAGCGTGAAATGCTCCAGCAGCCCGGCGCGAACCTGGCTGAGCGGCAGGTATTGATCGACGCGCTGCCCTTCGATCTCGCCGAGCGGCATCACCTCGATGAAGGTGATGTCCATCTGGCGGCCATGCGCCCAGCGGATCATCGGCACGATTTCGTCTTCGTTGAAATCCTTTAGGGCGACGGCGTTGATCTTGACCTGCAACCCGGCTGCCTGGGCGGCATCGATCCCGGCCATCACCTTGTCGAGCGCGCCCCAGCGGGTAATGGCGCGGAATTTATCGGCGTTGAGCGTGTCGAGCGAGACGTTGATCCGCCTGACGCCGCAGTCGGCGAGTTCGCGGGCGTGGCGGGCGAGCTGCGAGCCGTTGGTGGTGACGGTGAGTTCGTCGAGCGCGCCCGACGAAAGGTGGCGCGAAAGCCCGCGAAACAGCGTCATGATGTCACGCCGGACCAGCGGTTCGCCGCCGGTAATGCGCAGCTTCCTCACACCGCGGCGAACGAAGGCCGAGCACAGCCGGTCGAGTTCCTCGAGGCTGAGAAGATCGGCCTTCGGCAGGAACGTCATGTTTTCGCTCATGCAGTAGACGCAGCGAAAATCACAGCGATCCGTCACCGAAACCCGCAAATAGGAAATCGCCCTGCCGAAAGGGTCGATCATCGGTCCGGGCGCGGGAGCACGCATACTCATGGTCGGGTCAAACTCATGGTCGGGTCAAGCCTGTTCTGGATGGCCGCGCGTTCCGGATGGATCGCCCCGCGCATCGTTGCCATGCAATCTGCCGTCAATTTCGCTAAAGACAAGGGGCTGGATCAAATCACCCGCCAAATGAAGCCTTGCCGGCTTGAAATTTTGCCGGATCGGCGCACATCAGGGTGAACAAGGGAGCCGCTTCATGCCATCGCCAGACCGAACCGAGCCTGCGATCCCGGCCTGGCCGACGGAACTCCGCCTTCTCGCGGACAAGCGCGGGCTGCTGGTCCGGTTCGACGACGGTTTTTCGGCGGAAATCAGCGCGGAAATGCTGCGTGTGATGAGCCCGAGCGCCGAAGTGCAGGGTCACACCCCGGATGAGCGCAAGACGATTCCCGGCAAGCGCGAGGTCGCGATCATCGGGATTGAACCGGTCGGCAACTACGCGATCCGCATTACCTTCGACGATCTGCACGATTCCGGCATCTACGGCTGGCCGCTGCTCTATCGCTATGGCCGGGACCGGGAAGCGCTGTTCGCCGAGTATCTCGCCGAGCTCGAAGCCAAGGGGCTCAGCCGCGAGCGCGCCCGGCGCGGTTGAGGCGCAAACCGTTCAAAAGCAAAGCCACTGGAATAAAAAAAGCCGGCCACAAGGGCCGGCTTGATGGTCATGGCACCTGAAGTGCTCAGCGCATCACGACGACGCGGGTACCGATCTTGACGCGCTCGTAGAGGTCGGTGACATCGGCGTTGAGCATGCGGATGCAGCCCGAGGAAACCGCCTGGCCGATCGTCTCCGGCTCGTTCGAGCCATGGATGCGGTACAGCGAGGAGCCGAGATAGAGCGCACGCGCCCCAAGCGGGTTGCCCTCACCACCGGGCATGTGGCGCGGCAGGTCCGGGCGGCGCTTCAGCATCTGCGGCGGCGGGGTCCAGCCCGGCCATTCGGCCTTGCGGGTGACGTTCTTCTGGCCGGCCCAGGCGAAGCCCGGGCGGCCCACGCCCACGCCGTACTTGATCGCCCGCTTGTTGGGGAGAATGAAATAGAGGCGCTTCTCGTTGGTGTCGACGACGATGGTGCCGGGCGCAAACTTGCCGTTGTAGTCGACTTCCTCGCGCGGGATCGCCGCAGCGAGAACGCGGCCATCGCCCATTTCGAGCGGCTGGCGTGTAACCGGGTCGATCATATTGGCGGAAGCCGTCGTTACCAGTGCAAGGCCCGCCAAGGCCGACAGCGTGACCGTCTTGAGAAGACGCATCTTATTTCCCCATGATTTCAAGTGAACAAGCCAATCGCGAAGCCGCGCGTATTCGAATATCCCTATGCGCGCTTCGGGTCCGAATTGACAAGTGCGCCAGCACACATCTGCGTGATCAGCGGCCCCGGTTTTTGCCTCTCTGACAGGGTGTTGCGATCACGCAACACCCTTTTGTCCCGTCATTTCAGCCCAATCGTGCGGTTGAGCGGCGATCATGGCGTCGCGGCGGATACTTCTCTGCCGATCCGTTCTTGACGAGCAAGGGCGGGTTGGCCTATCGGGTGTTCCTCCGGGTGCGTAGCTCAGCGGGAGAGCGTTCGCTTCACACGCGAAATGTCGCAGGTTCGATCCCTGCCGCGCCCACCATTTCCCAATGGTCGCTGGATACCGGCAGGGCCGTGGCGCCGCCGCGGCGCGCGCTCAGGCGCAGCCGTCGGGCAACTTGTTGACCTTCAGCGTCTCCGGTCCGCCCTTATTCGCCAGGCCGAGCGGGTGGCGGACATTCCAGCGGCCTGAACCATCGAGCACCAGCGTTCCAGCGCCCTCGCCGATGGTGATCGTGTAGCGGCCGGAACCGAAAAAATGCGCGCCGCCGGCGTTGCCGCTATAGGCATAGCTGCCGCTTTTCTCGCTCTCCGGGGTCAGTCTGAAATTGGCGTTCGGCGCGGTTTTGATCTCGAAGGGCTGCGCGGTATCGCAGACCTGCCCGAAAAGCTTGAGATCGTCGATTTGCCCGGCGACGCTCAAGGCCAGCACGCAGCGGATCTTGAGCCCGGTGAGGCTGCGTGGATCGGCGGTCGGCGTGCCGCTTTCGAGCTTGACGTTCTTCTTGGCGAGCACGCGGCGGATTTCGCCCGCCAGCGCATCGACCTGCGCCTTGTAGGCGCGAACCTCGTCTTCCGCGAGCTGGGCCGGCTTGCGCTCGGAGAAGGCGTAGTACCCCATCGTGGTGCAGGTCTTCTGGTGGACGGCCTCATGCGTCGCGAGGCTCTGGCTGAGGCCCGCACAGACGCCGCCGGCCTCGGTCGCCTTCTTGACGGCGGCTTCATCGGCATGGCCGCAGAGATCCTGCCCCGCCTTGCGGAACTTGTCCTCGATCGCCTTTCGGCGCGCGAGGTCGGGCTGGGGCCGGCCATCGGCGGTGTATTGGATCGCGTCGGGAATGCCCTTGAGGTTGTCCGGGTTCTGGCGATCGTCGTTGGCATGGGCGGCGAACAGTTTTCTGCCGCGCGGCACATAAGCGATCTCGCCCGGCGCGCCGGCGCTGGCGGGCGGGAGCCCATCGCGCGCGCTGCCGGGCGCCGGCTTCTCGCCCGCGCGCGGGGGCGCTTCAAAGCGCTCGTAGTCGCGCCGCGCCGCGCTCAGCTGCTCCTCCTTCGGGTCCTCGCCGTATTTCTCCTTCAGATCGCGGGCCTTGGCGGCGTGCTTGTCCATCAAGGCGAGCGCGAGCGCCAGTTCCTGCTGCAAGGTGCCGATATTCTCGCAGGTGCAGGCCGCCGGGCCCTTCGGGGCGGGCGGCGCCTTGGCCTTCTGGGCGCTGGCTGCCGAGAGGCAGAGCACGAAAGCGACGAGCGTCCATCCAAGTCTGCGCATATCGTTCCTCCCGGGTGCCGCGTCATCGACGGGCATGCAAACAGGAATGCGGGCAGCCTGGCAAGTGGCAGCCGCATCCCCTGAAGAACCCTAGGCGGCGGGCAGGAACCGCCCGCCGGGCTGCTGGCGCCGCAGCCGCAACTGGCGAAAGCCGTAAGCGGCGGCCGCGCCAACCACCAGCACGATGATCGATACCACCGGCCGATAGGCAAACCACGCGACCGCAATCACCGCCGTGCCGACCATGGCGGTGGCCGCCGCAGCCACAAGTCCGATCGCGCCGGAGACCAGACTTCCCAGGACCGGGATGTAGCTCGCCAGCAGGTTGACCGGGGCGAACAGCGAGGAGAACCCGATGAACAACACCAGCAGCCCAACGGCGCGCAGGATCCAGGTCAGGATCCGGTTGTCGTCCTGGGCCTTCTGGAATAACGCGTCGCTGGAGAGAATCCCGGTTCCGGCGAGCAGGAATTGCTGGCCATTTTCCGCGCGATAGGCTTGCAGCCCGTCCGCCTCCTGTCGCCCGACGAAGGACGCCGGGCCTTCCCGCGTGATCTTGTAGGTGATCTTGAGATCGCCGACGCGCGGCGAGGCCGGGCTCTGGCCGACGTAGTAGCCGCCGCCCGAGATCTGCGTTGTCGCGCCGGTGACCCGGCGGGCGATGGCCAAACCCTCGTTGCTGATCGGGAATTCCTCCTGCGCGCCGAGGTTTTGGACGGCGGTGCCGATCGGGAAGGCGTTGATCCTGGCGTCCGCCGCGCTGAATTCGCGGGCACGGAAGGCGGGGAAGGCGGGGTTGGTATGGCCGGAGGGCGCCTTGAAGCGGTTTGAATCGACCGGGCTCGAACGCCATTCGCGCGAATAGGTGTATTTGCGCTCCTGCCCGGAGCCGGATTCGCTCTCGGTCCATTGATACATCTCGACCTGCCGGGCCAGCACGAGCCCCTTGGCGCGCACCCCGAGATCCGCGTCGGCCACGCCGGCGGCACTTCTGGTTTCACCAGCGACATGAATGAGTTTGCCGTTGTTGGCCGGATCGACGCGGTCGGTACCGATCGAGCGGACGATGCTCATGCCCTCGTCGAGCGCTCGGGCGGTTTTGACCGCGCGGCCCTCGTTCCAGAACAACCCCCAGCACGAGAGCGGGATCAGGATCAGCCCCATCACGATCGCGCCGAAACTGTTGGAGAGCCGCTCCAGGAACCCTTGCGGGGCGGCGACGACATCACCATCGCCGCTCACGGCGTCGCCGCTGAAGATTTCGTCGTTCCCGGATGGGTTTGCATCGTCGCTCATGGTGTCTCCCGTCGTCGCCGCGTTCTGGGTTTTGTATTTTTCTGGGTTTTGTATTTTCAAGCGTATTGTGTTGCGATTTCTATTGCAGTCGTATCGTGACCTGGTCGGTCGCGCCGGTGGCATCGATGACCGAGATCTGCGCGAAACCGAGGCCATCGGGGCCAAGCCCCGCTTCCCGGCGCGGGATACGGCCATGCACCGGCGCGCCGTTCAGCATGTAGGTGAAGGGCGGCGAGCCGCCGGTGATCTTGACCACGACCCAGGGTTTGCCGTCCTGCCGGGTGGCGCTGGCGTCGATCGCCGCGCCATGGGGCGGAAAGGCGATCTGAAGCGCCTGGCGGCCCATCGCGGCCATGGTTTTGGGGATATCCTGCCGCACGTGCCGCAAGGGCGGCGGCAGGGCGGCGTTGGTCGCCACCAGCGCCTCGCGCGGGCGCGGCATCAACCCGGCGTCGAGCCCGATGCGCGAGAACGCCTCGAACAGGAT
>CAZNAT010000042.1:0-19919 GCA_964571245.1 uncultured Methylobacterium sp. | reverse complement strand
ACAAGCCCGGGCACCGCGCCGTTGTCGGCCTGTCCAACCCAGACCCCGATCGTATGCTTGCGATCATAGCCGACCGCCCAGGCGTCGCGATAGCCGAAGGAGGTGCCGGTCTTGAAGGCGATCTTCGCCTGTTGAGCATTGTCGGGTGGCGGCGCGCCGAGCAGGATCTCGCTGACATACCAGGCGGGAACATGGCCGACGAAGCGGGGTGGATTGGCCTCCATGGCGCTCTCCGGCTTCTCGCGCAGGGGCAGCATCACGCCGCCGCGCGCCAGGCCCGAATAGAGCATCGTAAGATCCTGCAGCGTGATCCCGAGCCCGCCAAGCCCGATGGCGAGCCCCGGCGCGGCCTCATCCGGGGTTTCGATGCCCGCGCCGGCGGTCTTGAGCCGGGAGAGGAATTTCTGCGCGCCGATGAGCTGCAACAGATCGACCGCCGGCAGGTTCAGCGAGAGTTGCAGCGCCTGGCGGGCGCTCACCATGCCCTGGAACGTGAAATCGAAGTTATCCGGCGCATAGGTGCCGAAGCGATGCGGACGATCCTCCAGCATCGTCTCCGGGTGGGCGATGCCGTTCTCGAAGGCGAGGGCGTAAATGAAGGGCTTGAGCGCCGAACCCGGCGAGCGGATCGCCCGCGTCAGATCGATGCCGCCGTGGCGCGTGGGATTGAAGTAATCCGCGCCGCCGATGGAGGCGCGCACCAGGCCGGTCTCGTTTTCGACGACCACGATGGCCACCGAAAGTTTCGGGCCGATCGCCTCGGCACGTTCGAGCGCGAGGCGTTCCAGCACGACCTGCCAGTTGAACTCGAGGCTGGTCTCGATGCGGCGCGCCTTGCCATCCGCCGCTACCAGCGCTTCGGCGCGATGCGCGGCGTGGTGGGGGAAGGGGCGGCGGGCTTCGGGGATCGGCTCCATCTCGCCGCGCGCGATATCGGCCTCGGGCAGCGCGCCGCTCTCGCGAAGGCGGTTCAAGACCCGGGTTCTGGCCGCCAGCGCCCGGGCCGCGAAGCGATCCGGGCGCCGGCTTTCCGGCGCCTGCGGAATGGCGACGAGCAGCGCGGCCTCGGCGGTCGAAAGCCGGGCCGGCTCCTTGCCGAAATAGGCAAAACTCGCGGCGCGGGCGCCTTCGAGATTGCCGCCATAGGGCGCAAGACTGAGGTAGAGATCGAGAATGCCGGCCTTGCCGATGCGCCGCTCCAGCTCGATCGCGCGCGCCATCTGGCGGAGCTTGGCCTGGAGGCTGCGCGTTTCCCGCGGTTCCACCAGCCGGGCCACCTGCATCGAGAGCGTCGAGGCCCCGGAAACCACCCGGCCATGGCGGATGAATTGCCAGCCGGCGCGGAAGGTCGCGATCGGGTCGATGCCGGAATGGCGGTAAAACCGGCGATCCTCGTAGTCGATCAGCATCGCGAGATAGCGCGGATCGACCTCTTTTGCGCTCACCGGCATTCGCCAGCGCCCGTCCGCCATCACGAAGGGGCGCAACAGCTTGCCATGACGATCGACGACGATGGTCGATCGTTCCTGGAGGGCATCAAGGTCCAGCGGCGGCAGGCTTCGCGAATAGAGCACCAGGGCGAGCGGAACGGCGGCGATCGCCACCATCGCCCCCCCGAGCCATCGCGCGATGCGACCGGCGTTCATCGTTGCCTACGGCTTCTTCGCCGCCGAGGCCGGCGCCACGGTCAGCGAGCCGAAGGCGGTGCGGCCAAAGCGCTCGGGGCGATACATGTCCTCGGCGATCGCCGCCGGGTGGACATAGATTCCCGGCGTCACCGCCCGGACGAGGTAGCCGACGCGGATCGGTTTCTTCTCGCCGCCGCTTCGGGTGAAGGCCGCAACGAAGCGATCGTCGCGCGCTTCGGTATGCTCCGGCTCGGTGCGGTCCGAGAAGAAGCTCAGCCCCTCGCTCGAGGCTTCCGTGAGCTTGGGGTTCTCGATTTCAAGCCCGGCGGGGAGCGGATCGACCACCAGCAGCCGCGCGCCCATCGGCCGGGCTTCGGTGATTTCGAGCGCCACGAGGTAGCGCTCGTTCTGGCGGATTTCGGTCGGCGCGACCTCCTCGCCGCCGAGCGAATAGATCGTCCGTTTGACCGAATAGCCCTCGTCGACGGCGGGCGTCGGCGTTGTCGGAATGCCGGAAACCGAGAGGATGACGCGGCTTTCGGCCTGGCCGTTGTTGCGCACGCTCAACGCCTTCTTGTCGAGCGCGGCTTGCGGCAGCGTGCGATAGAGCGCGCCGCGATGGGCGGCACCATCCACGGTGAGCGAGAAGTTCTCGGCCTCCTTGGCCAGCGCCTGCGCGGCGAGCACCATCCAGTTCTGCTCCTGGGTCGAGGTGTAGCGGCTTCTGGTGCGGGCGGTATCGAGTTCCGCCGCCACCCGGGTCACGCGGGCCTTGTCGGAATTGGCCTCGGCGAGCAGCGCCAGCAGCCCGGCGCTATCGCGCAGCTTGGAGCCATAGTCGGACCGGTAGGTGAGGTTTTCCTGCGCGCCGATCAGCGCGGCTTGCGCGGCACCGAACGCCACTTCCGACCGGCCGCGATCGCCGAGCAGCGCCAGCGCCGCCCCGAGTTGGCCCTTGGCCAGTGGCGAGGTGAAATCGCCGAGCTTGTTGTCGGTGAGATAGCGCAGGTCGCCCATCACCGGCCGTCCGTTGCGGGCGAGAACATAGATCGCATAGGCGAGGCCGGCGGCTTCTTCCTGCTTCACGTCCGAGGTGTTGACGACCTGGTTGCGCAGCCGGTCGAGCGCGAGCATGAAGGCGGTTTGCGGCACGGCGATGTTGCGCTCGCGGGCCCGTGTCAGGAAATCGGTGACGAAGGCGTCGAGCCAGAGATCGTCGCCACCGACGCCCCAGAGGCCGAAACCGCCGTTCGCGCCTTGCCGCGAGAGCACGCGTTCGATTGCCGCCTCGATGCGCTTGTCGGCGGCGTCGTCGAGCGCCAGATGCTCCATCGACGCGAGTTTGTTGACGTAAAGCAGCGGCATGGCCCGGCTCACGGTCTGCTCGGTGCAGCCATAGGGGTAGCGGTCGAGCGCGGTGAGCAGCGCCGGGACATCCAGCGCCGCGAACGGCGACACCGTGACCGACACCGAGCCGGAATTCGGCACGAAATCCGCCAGAAGATCGGCGGAAACCTCGAGGCTCTGCCCGCCCGGCAACGGCCGGACGATGCGGTTGACGACGCTCGGCGCGGAGGATTTCACCGCGACGCGCACGCTCTGCGCGAGGGTTTCCCCGCCGCCCTTGAGCGTGAGATCGACCTCGGCGATGCCGAGGCCGGCCGCGATCACCGGCAGTGCGAACGAGACTTTCTTGCCCTTCTCCAGCCTGATCCTGCGCAGGGCCGGATCGAGGTTGACCGAAATCGGGCCGCGCAAATCGACATCCAGCACGTAGTCGCCGCTCGCACCCTCGACGTTGTTGATGTCGATATGGAACTGCGATCGATCACCAAGCGCGAGGAACCGCGGCACCGTCGGCTGCACCACGATCGGATCACGGATGATGACATCCGCGCTCGCCTCTCCGGTCTTGCCCGCCGTCCAGGCGACCGCCATCACCCGCACCGTGCCGTTGAAGGCCGGGATCTCGAAGGAAACCGGCACCGTGCCATCGGCATTGGCCTTGACCACGCCGGAGAACCGCGCCAGCGGCTCCTGCGTCGGGCGTTCGCCCTTGGCTTCGGCGACGCTGTCCCCGCCGGAGCGGATCGCGCCGCGCGTGCCCTGCATGCCGTCGATCAGGTAGCTGTAGAGATCGCGGATGTCGCCGGAGAGCTGCCGCTGGCCGAAGAAATGTTCGGTGGCGTTGGGGGATGAATAGCGCGTGAGGTTGAGGATGCCGACATCGACGGCGGCGACCGTGACGAAGGCTTCCTCGCCCGGCTTGAGATTGGCGAGCCGGATCGGCAGGTTCATCGTCTGGCGCGGGCGCATCTGCGGCGGTGCGCCAAGATCGACCGCGATCTTGCGGGCGTCCTTGCCGAGCGTGAACCAGGAAAGCCCGAGCGCGCGGCCCGGCATGCGTTTGGCCGCTTCATCCAGCGGGCGATGCGCCATGGCGACGAGATAGGCGCCGGCGCCCCAGTCCCCCGCAACCTTCACCGGGATGGTCTTGCCGCCCTCGGGCAGGTCAACGACCTCAAGATGCGCCACCCGGTCCGAGATGACCGCGAGGGTCGCCTTGCCGGCAAAGCGCGAGGTCAGCCGCACCTGCATCGTCTCGCCATCGGCGTAGGATTTCTTGTCGAGCGCGACATCGAGCACATCGGGCGTATCGGCCTTGGCATCGGCGACATAGCCGACGTAGAAGTCATGCGCGGTTTCGGCGTCCTCGGAGCCGGTGGCCCGGACTTCCAGCCGGTAGGCGCCCCAGCCGACCTTGGTGGCGATCTCCGCCGGTGTGGTCTCGCTGGTGGCGATTTCGCCATCGGCGACGCGGCGCGAGGTCTTGATCCCTTCATAGGCCCATTTGCCGTCCTTGAAGAACCACTGGTAGTTGCGGGTGATCTTGGAGAGCTGCCACTTGAGGCCGGGCCGCGCGAGGCGCTTGCCTTGCCCCGTGGCGAGGATGACGGCGAATTTGGCGGTATCGCCGTTGCCGATCTCGTTTTCGGCGAAGGCGGGTTTGACGCCGATCGCCACGCCCTTCGGCACGATCGGCAAGGTCACCGAGCGCGTCACGGCACGACCGCCGGTTTCCGAGGCCGAAATCACGAATTCGGCCTCCAGCGGCAGGTTGGTCTCCGGCTCCTTGAGCGCGACCGAAAGCGTCGCCTTGCCGTCATCGTCGGTTGTCGTGCCCTCGATTTCGGTTTTCTGGGCCTCGACCGGCTCGTCCGACAAGCCGACGGTATAGCCCTCGAAGCCCGGGATGGCGGAGCCCTTGGCGCGGCGGATTGTCACCTCGCCGGAAACCGAGAGTTCCGCCCCCGGCGCGCCGTAGAGATAACGGACATTGACGTCGATCTCGGCGTCCTGACCGGACTGGATGAGCTTGGCCTTCGGTTCCAGCGCGATTTCGAGCCGCTCGGGCACGTAGTCCTCGACCAGAACCGTCGTCTCGCCGATGGCAGGGCGTTTGGGGTCGGAGAAGGCGGAGATCCGCCAGGTGCCGACCGGCGCGCCCGACAGCAGCGGCACCGAGATCGCGCGGCCACCGCCACCTTGGTCCTGCACCACCTGCCGGCGGTATTCCATGCCATCCGGCCGGCGCACGATCACGGTCAGCGGCAGCCCGGAAATCGCCGCGCCGCGCGCATCGCGCAATAGCGCCGTGACATAGACCGTCTCGCCGGGGCGATAGACCCCGCGTTCGGCGTAGAGATAGGCATCGAGCCCCTTGGGCGCGACGCGGCCGGTCACGCCGCGATCGGTGAGATCGAAGGCGGCCTGCTGGAGATCGAGAAAGCCGTAGTCATCCTTGAGCTGCGCCGTCACGATGCCGGGCGCAAGCCCGCCCTCGCCGCGCGAGAGGCCGGGGTCAAACTTGGCGTGGCCCTTGGCGTCGGTTCTGGCCGTGGCGAGAACCTCGTTGTTGCGCGCGATCAGCCGGATTTCGGTCTCGCGGACCGGCTCGGCGCTGGCGAGGGAGCGGACGAAAACATGCACGCCATCCGTGCCATTGAACGCGGTGAGCCCGAGATCGGAGACGACGAACCATTGCGTCGCGATCGTCTCCACGCCGCCGTCGGAACGGTCGTCGCCATCGGGGTTCGGGGCGGGCGTGGCCCCGCTCTCGGCCTTGAAATCACCGGCCTGCGCCGCGATGAGATAGATGCCCGGCTCGAGCTTGCCGGTCGCCTCGGTGACGGGGAAGGCGGTGACGACATCCTTGTTGAGTTCGGATTTGACGTCCATCACGCCGCGCCAGACCAGGCTGCCGCTTTCCTTGACGATGGTCTCGACCTGATGCGGCTCCATCTGTTCGAGGAATTCGCTGCCGCGTACGGTGTTGATCAGGTTGCGATCGCCGATCCTGAGCACGCGGATGCCGATCTTGTCGCTGTTGACGGAAACCAGCGGCACGCCCTGCTGGCCCGAGCGCGGGAGAACATAGGTCTTGCCGCTGGCGCGCACGGAGGGGGTGCGGTCGCGGACGTAGATCTCGTAGTCGGCGTTCTTGAGCAGGCTCTCGCCGGGAATGGAGGAGGGAATGCCCTGCCGCAGGATCACGGCGTAGCGCTCGCCGTGGCGCAGGCCATCGACGCAGATCTGGCTGTTCTCGGCGCTGACGGCGAAGTCGCCCTTGCCGGTAATCGCGACATAGGGCGCAAAATCGACCCGCCCGCGCGCCAGAGGCTCGGAGAAGGTGAAACAGGCGCGCGGCGAGGCTGAGTCCGCGTCCACCTCGTTGCCGATCAGGCGAAAGCCGCGTTTCTCGCGCAGGCTCTCGTAGGCCGTCCGGGTGCGGGCGATTTCCTTGCCCTCCAGGCTGATGCGAAAGGCGGTGAGCGCCGGGCGCCACATTTCCCGCCACTCGAAGGCGAGCCCCAGCACGTAGAGCGCATCCGCCTCGCTCGAGGGGTTGCTCGCCCGGACATAGCCGAGATAGGCGGCGGCCAGCGCGCGTTCCTGCAATTCGTAGCGCTCGCGCCAATCCCGCGGGGTGATCAGCCGCGCGGCGGTCGACATCACCATCCAGCCGGCGGGGTTGTTCGGCTCGATGAGAACAGCCTGATTGGCGAACTGCAAGCCGGCGCGGCCATCCTTCCGGCCATTGGCCGCCATGGCGCCATCGAACGCGCGTTTGAAATCCATGCCCTGCGGCCCCGACAACTCGCGCCTGATTTACTCCTCGATCGCCGCGCCGGATATCGCGAGGTCGTCGCGCATGAACGGCTTTTGCGGAGTTTGCGCCTGCGCGGCCCCGACAAGAAGCGAGAGGCCAAAGAAGCCTGCAAGAACGGTGGCAAGGCGTGCAAGAGCGAAGCGTTTTCCTGCAAGAGCGAAGCGTTTCATGGCGGACCCGTAAAACCGAGGAGATTTAAACCGAGAGGATTCCAGTTCAGGCGCAGAACCGACGGCAACCATGGCGTGGGGCGAGTTCCCGTCAGGCGAAAGCGCGCGCATAGCCATCTCCGGTTTGCATAAAAATGCCAAGCAGGCAGCCTATCACCCTCTTCGTCCGCCGCAATGTGCGATAGCGCACGAAAAATGCTTTTGTGCTTCGGGTAGCCATGTGCCTTTGGGGCATCACGGTCTCGGGACGGTGCCGGCGGTTGCGCGTCACGCGGGTGCATGCGAGGCTTGTTTCACGCAGGACGGCATGGCGGCTCTGGCCGATGCCGCCGGTTCGACGAACGCCAAGGGAGACGCATCATGCGCAGCAACCTCACCCCGGCTACGGTCTTGAGCGTGCCCTCACGCTGGCTGGTGCTGGCGCTCGCCGCGGGGCTTTCGGGGGGCGCGAGTCAGGCCGTATTGGCGCAGGCTTCGCAGATGTCGGTGCCGCCCGCGGCCGCGAGCCCCGCGTCCAAGCCGGTGGACCCGGCGTTTCTGGCGGCGGAAAAAGCCTATCTCGCCCTCGATATCGAGGTTCGGCGCGCGATCCAGCGCGATCTGATGTGGGTGGCGAATTTCGCTGGCACGGCGTCGGGCGATTTTGGTCCGCTGACCTTTGCCGCGCTCAAGCGCTTCGAGACCGAGGCAAAACTCCCGGTCGATGGCATCCTGAGCGCGCCAAAGCAGACCCGCCTTGCGGCGCTGGCCAATGCCCAGCGCCAGGCGGCGAAGTTCACGGTCGAAACCGACAAGCTCTCGGGGATGAAAATCGGCATTCCCGGCGTGGTTTTCGTCAAATCCTCGCCCAATGCCTCGGGCGGCACGCGCTGGCAGGATCGGGATGAAAAGGTCACGCTTGATCTCGCCGTCTACAAAAAGGAAGATTCGCTGGCGACCCTGTTCGAGAAGGGCACCGACCCCAAGGTTGCAGGCCGGAAAATCACCTACAAGCTGCTGCGGCCCGATTTCTTCGTGATTTCCGGCGAGACGGCCACGGGCAAATTCTATCGCCGGGTTCAGGCGGATCCGGCGCTGGGGCTGCGCGGCTTCTCGGTCGGGTATGACAAATCCGTCGCGCCGGTTCTGGATCGTTTCGTCATCGCGATCGCCGGGGCCTACGAGCCGTTCCCGAGGGCGGGCGGGGTCGCCAGAACCGAAGCCCGATCCGGCCCGGGACCGGTCGTCGCGGCGGTGTCCACCCAGCGCCGGGCGACCGGTCTGGTGGTGGCGCCGGAGGCGATCTACGCGCCGGAAGCGGCGCTCAAGGGCTGCACGGCGGTCTCGGTTCTCGCCGATGCTCCTCCAGAGGTTATTTCCGCGGCGGCCATTCGCTCGCTTGCTCCCGGGGTCCTGGCGCTGAAATCGCCGCGCGCGGCGCGCGCCACGCCGTTCCGGCTGGCACGGCCCGTGGATGGCCCGGCGACGCTGGTTCAGCGCGATGTCGACGGCAAGTTGCTGGCGAGCCCGGCGACCATCGAGGGACGCAAGGTCGCCACCGCGATGCAGGAAGGCGGGGCGGGGGCAGCCCTGTTCGATCCCTCGGGGGCGCTGGTCGGCATCGTTCAGGCGGCACCGGTGCTGAAGTTCCGCGTCGCCGGCGTCGTGCCGCAGCTGCGCTACGAATTCACCCCGGCCGGCGAAGCGCTGAAGGCCGACGAACTGCCGGTGCCGGCTGCTGGCCAACCGGCAAAATCCGCCGCTGAAATCGGGGAAAACGTCCGCGACCGGATCGTCTCGCTCGTCTGCACCTCCGATAAATAGGGCGTTCGTGGCCAGACGTTGCCCGGTCAGCTGTTGCCCGATCAGGTCTTGATGGCGCGGATCGCTTCCGGCAGGGCATCAAAATGCTCGATCAGGCGATCCGGGTTCAAATCGGCCATCGGGATATCGGTATAGCCGAAGGTCACCCCGATCACCGGAATGCCGGCCGCACGTGCCGTATCCACATCGGTGCGCGAATCCCCGATCATGATCGCGCGGCCCGCGTCACCGCCGGCGCGGCGGATCGTCTCGGTGAGGTGGCGCGGATCGGGCTTGCAGAAGGCGAAGGTCTCCCGCCCGGCGATGGCGGCAAAACGATCAAGAATCCCGAGCCTCTCCACCAGCGCCAGCGAATGCGCTTCGGGCTTGTTGGTGCAGATCGCCAGCCCGAACCCGTCCCGTGCCAGGAGATCCAGGGCTTTTTCCACCCCCGGATACAGGAAGGAAAGGTCGGCGATATGGTCGAGGTAATGCACCAGAAAGGTCTGAAACAGGGTTTCGAGCCGCTCCGGGCCGAGCGGCCTGCCAGCGGCCTTGAAGCCGCGCTCGAGGAGTGCCCGCGCGCCGGCCCCGACCAGCGAGCGCGCCGCCGAAACCGGCAGCGGGGCCAGGCCTTCGAGCGCCAGCAGGTGGTTGAGCGTCGCCATGATATCCGGCGCGGTTTCCGCCAACGTGCCGTCGAGATCGAAAACCAGCGTCGTGCGCATTCATCTGTCCTTTCCGTGACATGAAGCGAGTGCCTACACTGAGTGAAGCGATTCGGGGAAGCGTTCCGTCCGGGAAGGTCTCGTCGGGGATGTTTCTGGCGGCAGGATCTGGGAGGAAACGACGATGCGGAAACGTTCGGAGTTGGGTGTGGTGTTCGGGTTCGTTTTGGCTGTCGGGGGCATCCTGGCTACCGGCCCTGCGATCGCGGATAATTTCTCGTTCGCGCCGGCGCCGCAGCAGGATCTCAACCGGGTCTACCGCGTCGACCGCTCGAACGGCGAGGTCATCGCCTGCCAGTTCGCGGTCAAGGATGACAGTCCGATCGGCCTGACGCTCTGCTATCCGGCGGGGGAGGGCGCGAAGGGGGGCGATGCCGGCGATTACGCGCTGGTGGCCTCCAGCCATCGGCAGGAAGCGGGGATTTTCCGGGTCAACCGTCGCAACGGTTCGGTCAGCGTGTGCTATGTCCGTGATGATGTTGAGGTTGTCTGCACGCCGCCGACAAAATAGAAGCGTGAGCCAGCCGCGTGAGCAGCAAAAAGTGGGTACCGGTTTTTGCGCCTGCTCACGCGGCAAGAATGATGCCTTCTACGTGAGCAGCAAAAAGTGGGTACCGGTTTTTGCGCCTGCTCACGCGGCAAGAATGATGCCTTCTACGTGAGCAGCAAATTCGGGTACCGGTTTTTGCGCCCGCTTATAGACGATGCGACAATGGATTTGGGCGGAGCGGATGAGCGATCACCTTAAACGACGGGCGGCGGAAAAGGCGGCGGAGGCCGAGCTGCGCTCGGGCATGAAGCTCGGCCTTGGCACCGGCTCCACGGCGAAGCATTTCGTCGATATCGTCGGCGAGCGGATCCGTGCGGGCGAGCGCTATCTCTGCGTGCCGACCTCGGAAGCCACGCGCCGGCAGGCCGAGGGCCTCGGGATCCCGCTGACCACGCTCGACGAAATCGGCGAGATTGATCTCACGGTGGACGGCACGGACGAGTTCGATCCCGACCTCACTCTGATCAAGGGCGGCGGCGGCGCGCATTTGCGCGAGAAGATGGTGGCGTCGAATTCGAAGCGGATGATCGTCATTGCTGATGCCAGCAAGAAGGTCGCGCGGCTTGGCGCGTTTCCGCTCCCCGTCGAGATCGTGCCGTTCGCGCATGGCACCAGCGCAAGGGCGGTCGCCGGCGCGTTTGAAGCCGAGGGGATGGCGGTTGAACCGCGTTTGCGCCTCGCCAGGGATGGTTCGCCCTATATCAGCGACAATGGCAATTTCATTCTCGATTGTGTCAGTCTGGGCATCCGCGACGCCGCCGCGCTGGCAAAGAGATTGGATGGCATCCCCGGGGTTGTCGAGCACGGCCTGTTCATCGGCCTTTGTTTTGCCGTTTATCTCGGCACAGAGGAGGGCGTTGTCGTTTATCGCAAGACACCGGTATCGCAAGACACCGGCGAATGAGCCAAGGGGTTGCTGTGATCGGCAAGAAGCCGTAACAGGCTGACGCTTACTGTTAAAAAATCGAGCTGTTGTCCGCAAGGGTGACACCAGAAACAAAGGGTTGCTCCATGTTCAGGCATGTTTCGCTTTTCCGGCCTCTCGTGCTGGCGGTCGGGTTCGTTGCAGGCCTCGGCACCGCGGTTGCGCAACAGCAGCAGCAAATGTCGCCCGAGCAAATGGCCGAGATCCAGAAAGCGCTCAGCGCCCCGGTGGTGCCGACGCATCTGGCGATCGCGACCGAAGTCCTGAAGGCTTCCGGCCTGATCACGATGTTCGACAACGCGATGCCGAATGTCGCCGGCGCTCTCCGGGTCAACTTCACCCGTCAGCGCCCGGAACTCGCGAAGGATATCGAGGAAGCGCTCAAGCTCGTCGATGCGGAGGCGACCAGGGTCGCCAACGACGGCGTGACCGGTGCCGCGCGCTTCCTGGCCGTCAAGATGAACGAGGCCGAGCTGAAGGAGGTCAACACCTTCCTCGTCTCGCCGGTCGGCAAGAAATACGTCGCCAGCCTGCCCCCGTTCATGGAAATGGTGGTGCCTTACCTCGAACTCTGGTCGCAGGAAGCCAATGGCCGGCTGGTCAAGGTGTTTCAGGACGAGATGCTCCGGCGCGGCCACCGGCTCTGAAGTGCCGTTCGCTCCTGATCCGGGATCGCGGGTGACATTCATCGCGGGCGGCTCGCAAGAACGCCCGCTTTTTTGTGCCGGTGCTGCACGTCAAGTCCATCATGCACGGTTCAGCCGGGCTCACGCGAATCTGGCACGGCCATGCGTGATTGATGCCGCCCGAAGGCATAGATGATGGGGCAAGTGAATCTGGGAGCGGAAATGAGTGCGGTTGGCGATGGTTTTGATGTCGATCTTTTCGTGATCGGCGGCGGCTCCGGCGGCGTGCGCGCGGCGCGGATCGCGGCGGGGCACGGCGCAAAGGTGATGCTGGCCGAAGAGTTCCGCATGGGCGGCACTTGCGTCATCCGGGGCTGCGTGCCGAAGAAACTCTACGTTCTCGCCTCCCGGTTCGCAGGCGAATTCGAGGAAGCGCGCGGGTTCGGCTGGACGCCGGGCAAGGCGCGCTTCGACTGGCACCGCCTTGTCGGGGCGAAAGAGGCCGAAATCACCCGGCTTGAAGGGCTTTATGCCAGAGGCCAGGCGAGCGCCGGCGTCGAGGTGGTCAAGTCGCGCGCGGTGCTGGAAGGTCCGAACGCCGTGCGCCTTCTGAGCGACAATCGCCTGATCCGTGCCAGAAACATCCTGATCGCCACTGGCGGGCGGCCGAATATCGACCCGGAGCTGCCGGGCTACCAGCATGTCGTGACCTCGAACGAGGTCTTCGATCTCGAGGAATTCCCCAAGAGCATCGTTATTGCCGGCGGCGGCTATATCGCGCTCGAATTCGCCGGCATTTTCCGGCTGCTCGGGGCTGAGGTCACGGTGATCTATCGCGGGGCGCAGGTGCTGCGCGGCTTCGACCAGGATCTGCGCGACGGGCTGGTCGCGGCTTACGAAAAGGCCGGCATCCGCTTCGTGCTGAACGATGTCTTCGAGCGCATCGAACGGGATGATCAGGGCCTCGTCGGGATGACGAAGGCCGGATTGCGGCTCGGCGCGGACCAGATCCTTTTTGCCATCGGCCGTTCGGCCAATGTCGAGGGGCTGGGGCTCGAAAAAGCCGGGGTCGGCCTCGCGAAAGACGGCGCGATCGCGGTCGATGCCGGCTCGGCGACCAACGTCCCCGGCATTTTCGCGGTCGGAGATGTCACCAACCGCGTCAACCTGACGCCGGTGGCGATCCGCGAAGGCCATGCGCTCGCCGATACGCTGTTCGGCGGCAAGGCCGGGATCAGACCCTGGCAGGTCGATTACGCGCATATCCCGACGGCGGTGTTCACGACCCCCGAACTCGGCACCGTCGGGTTGACCGAGGCCGCCGCGCGCGAGGCCTTCGCTGCGGTCGATATCTACAAGACCTCGTTCCGAGGCATCAAGGCGACGCTCTCGGGTTCGGAAGCGCGTGTGATGATGAAGATCGTCGTCGACGGGCAGAGCGACCGGGTACTCGGAGTTCATATCCTCGGCGAAGGCGCGGGCGAGATGATCCAGCTGCTCGGCATTCCCTTGCGGATGGGGGCGACCAAGGCCGATTTCGATGCGACCATGGCGGTGCACCCGACCGCGGCGGAAGAATTGGTGACTATGCGAACGCGTTCGGCGCGCTACACTCGGGAATAACCGCGCGGGCCGAAGCGCCGCGCACCCCTGGATGAACACAAGGACCACCCCGCCATGCCGATGATCAACTACCTCACCAGCATTCGCTTTGACTTCGGCGCGATCGCCGGCCTGCCCGAGGATATCGCCGCCGTCGGCATGAAGAACCCGCTGCTGGTCACCGATCGCGGCGTTGTCGGCGCCCTGATTGCGGCGAAAATCACCGCGCTGATGCCGAAGGGCGGCAACACCCCGGTGTTCGATGGCACGCCCTCCAACCCCACCGAGGAGGCGGCGCTCGCGGCCGTCGCCGTCTACCAGGCGAATGGCTGCGACGGCATTGTCGCGCTGGGTGGGGGCTCGCCGATGGATCTGGCGAAAGCCGTCGCGATCCTGGTCACGCATGGCGGCGTGTTGCGGGATTATGTGCTGATCCTCGGCGGCGGGCCGAAAATCACCGCGAATGTCGCGCCGGTGATCGCCATCCCCACGACCTCCGGCACCGGCTCGGAGGTCGGGCGCGGCGCGGTGATCAGCTTCGCCGACGGCCGCAAGCTGACGGTGATTTCGCCGAACCTCATTCCCAAGCGCGCGATCTGCGACCCCGAACTGACGCTCGGCCTGCCGCCGATGCTGACGGCCGCGACCGGCATGGACGCGCTGACGCATGGCATCGAGTGCTTCATTTCCAACGTCGAGAACCCGCCGGCGGGCGCGATCGCGCTCGAATGCGCCCGGCTTGCCGCCCGCTCGATCGAAACCGCGGTCAAGGACGGCGCCAACCGCAAGGCGCGCTACGACATGATGATGGCCTCGATGATGGGGGCGATGGCGTTCCAGAAAGGCCTCGGCGCGGTGCATTCGCTCGCCCATACGCTTGGCGGAATGAAGGAGGTTCACCTCCACCACGGCACCCTCAATGCCGTGCTGCTGCCGGCGGTGCTGCGCTTCAACGCCGATATCCGGCAGGCGGAATACGCCCGCCTCGCGCATGAGATGGGCGTGCCGACGGGGCAGACGATCGATCGTTTCATCGAAGAACTCAACGCGCGCATCGGCATGCCCCGCAATCTCCGGGAGATGGGGGTGAAGCGCGAGTGGTTTGCCCGTGTTTCGGAGCTTGCGCTCGAGGATCACTGCACCAAGACCACCGCGAAAACCCCGACGGCGGCGGATTATCTGGCGATCCTCGAAGCGGCGTTCTAGAGCGGTTTCCGA
Source organism: uncultured Methylobacterium sp. (assembly GCA_964571245.1). Lineage (GTDB taxonomy): Bacteria > Pseudomonadota > Alphaproteobacteria > Rhizobiales > Beijerinckiaceae > Rhabdaerophilum. The sequence continues at coordinate 5,520 of CAZNAT010000042.1, read as the reverse complement.
TCTGACTTAATCAGATCGACCGCTCTATCTTCTTGTTTTGTCGAATTTTCTTTCGATGAGCCGGTGTCCACTCCTGCCTTCGCAGGGGCATGCTTCGCTGGAAAATGCTCAAGGGCTAGACCCTAGATCTTGCGTGCGACGATGTAGCGCAGCGGCGGCGAGGCCGGGAAGTTTCCGGCCTCGATGATCTCAAACCCGCCGGCGGTGATGGTCCCCTCGAGTTCCTCGATTGCCATGAACTGGACAAAAGGCGCCTTGCCGATCATTTGCATCAGCGGCAGCACCAGTTTCATCAGCCGCAGCTTGAGGGGAACACCGGCCCCGAAGCGACAGACGGTTTTTGAAATGAAGAGACCGCCGGGCTTGAGGAGGCCGTTGATCCGGTTGACCGCCGCCGGCACATCCTCCAGCAAATGCAGGAGATTGAGCGCGAGTACGACGTCATGCGGCCCGGCGGGGACCGCCTCGTCAAAGACATCCGCCGTGATGAATCCGACATTGGCGATACCCTGATCCCTGGCCTTCTTCTGGCCGATGCGGATCATGTTTTCCGACAGGTCGCTGGCCGTGATCTGCCGGACATTGCCCGCCAGCAGCAAGGCGGTGGAACCGGTGCCGCACCCGAGTTCGAGCAGGCTGTCCTCCGGCTTGAGGTAGCTTCGCGTGCGCTCCAGCGTATAGGTGTAGGACGCCATATCCGCGATCGGGGATTTGGCGTATTTCTCGGCAATGTTGTTCCAGAATTTCGCAGATTTTTGCATAAGTGATCTCCTGAAACAGCCGATACATGCGCGGTGGTGGCAGAGGAATTGCGAAAAAGCGTTGAAGTGTTATACAAATATGCATGAGTTGGCAGCCCGCATCGTTTGACTGGAACCTGGCGCGCGCCTTTCTGGCGACGGTGGAGGAGGGGTCGCTCTCCGCCGCGGCCAGGGTTCTGGGGCTCACCCAGCCGACGCTGGGCCGGCAGGTTGCCGCGCTGGAGGCGGAACTCAACGTCGTCCTGTTCGAGCGCATCGGCCGCTCGCTGGTGCTGACGCAGTCCGGCCTCGATTTGCTCGATCACGTCCGGGGGATGCGGGAGGCGGCCAATCGTGTGTCGCTTGTGGCCTCCGGCCAATCGCAGCGCGTGGCGGGCAAGGTCCGCATTACCGCCACCGATGTCATGTCAGCGCATGTGCTGCCGCTGGTGTTGAGCCAGCTGCGCGTGCTGGCCCCGATGGTGGAGATCGATATCGTCGCGGCCAACGATATCCGCGACCTGCAGCTGCGCGAAGCCGATATCGCGGTCCGGCATGTCCGCCCCGAGCAGCCCGAGCTGTTCGCCAAGCTGGCCACGGAAGCCTCCGCGCATTTTTATGCCTCGAAGGACTACCTTGAGCGGCGCGGTCGTCCGGCATCGTTTCATGCGATGAAGGACCATGATTTCATCGGATTTGGCGACAATGATCGCCTGATCGCGCTGCTGGCCGGGCATGGGCTCGATCTTGGCGCCGAGAACTTCAAGATCGGCTCGGAGAGCGGCGTTGTGGCCTGGGAGCTGGCGCGGCATGGCTTCGGGATCGTCGTCATGTCCGATGATATCGCCAGGGCTGCGCCGGAGATGGAGCGTCTCCTGCCGGAAATGGACCCGATCGTTTTCCCGATCTGGCTGGTGGTGCATCGCGAATTGGCGACGAGCCGCCGCATTCGGCTGGTTTTCGATCTGCTCGTCGAGTTCTTCTCGACGCGGTGAGCTAGGGCCCAGACCGATAGATTTCGGCGCAACGGTCGTGGACAGGAAACGCGAGGTTGAGGAGCAAGCCTGCCGTAAGCCTTTTGGCTTTCAAAGGCTTGCGACATAAAGATCGTGTTTCCTGTCCCGATCCGGAGGACAAGAAACGGGTGGCGAACTGGTTCGTCGAAAGGCTCAACCATACCCCATGGTATGCTTTTCGCCTTTCTCCTGCCATTTCATTCACCCGTTTCATGCCGTTGTGTCGAAATTTATCGGTCTGGACCCTAGGGTCTGAACCCGCCCGCAAAGACGCTCGTTCGGATGATTTTACTGCCGGGGCAACGACGAAGGTCTAGCGCCGGCCGATCGCAATTGATCTCGGATGGCTCGCCTTCGCGTCTGAGGCAGTGTAAGGAGGCCGGTCTTGGCTGCGATACGCGGCATGCGGAAGGCTGCCGCGCCAGCACCATGCAACAAGACAGGAAGAGTGCGACAAGACAGGAAGAGAGGGTCTTCGAGTGAATTTCAATTCACAACAAAGGCTCTGAACTGAAACCAGGGAATACGTGTCATGAGCAAGATCGAAACCACCCCCAGGAATGCCGCCCGGAACCAGTCCGCCTGGAACCCCGCGAGCTGGCGGTCGTTTCCGATCTCGCAGGTGCCGGATTATCCCGATCAGGCCATTCTTGAAGCCACCGAAGCCCAGCTGAAAACCTTTCCGCCGCTGGTTTTTGCCGGCGAGGCGCGCAAGCTCAAGCGGGCGTTGGGCAAGGTCGCCAATGGCGAAGCCTTCCTGTTGCAGGGCGGCGATTGCGCGGAAAGCTTCGCCGAGCATTCGGCGGATCATATCCGCGATTTCTTCCGCGTGTTCCTGCAGATGGCGGTGGTGCTGACCTATGCCGGCTCGCTGCCGGTGGTCAAGGTGGGGCGGGTTGCCGGCCAGTTCGCCAAGCCGCGCTCCTCGCCGGTCGAGAAGGTGGGCGATGTTGAGCTGCCGTCCTACCGCGGCGATATCATCAACGGCACCGATTTCACGCCGGAGGCCCGCATCCCCGACCCGCGCCGGCAGATCGAGGCCTATCGCCAGTCGGCGGCGACGCTCAACCTCATCCGCGCGTTTGCGACCGGCGGCTATGCCAACCTCGACAACGCGCATCGCTGGATGCTCGGCTTCGTGAAGGATTCGCCGCAGTCCGGGCGCTATAACGAGCTTGCGAACCGCATCACCGAGGCGCTCGACTTCCTGCGCGCTATCGGGATTTCGGCGGATACGCATGCCGAAATGCAGCAGACCGAGTTCTTCACCAGCCACGAGGCGTTGCTGCTCGGCTACGAGCAGGCGATGACGCGCGTCGATTCAACCTCCGGCGACTGGTACGCCACCTCCGGCCACATGTTGTGGATCGGTGATCGCACCCGCCAGCCCGATCACGCGCATGTCGAGTTTTTCCGCGGCATCAAGAACCCGATCGGGCTCAAATGTGGCCCGTCGCTGAGCCCGGAGGGGCTGATCCAGCTGATCGACGCCCTCAACCCGGAGAACGAGGCCGGGCGCCTGACGTTGATCTGCCGCTTCGGCGCGGACAAGGTGGGCGATCACCTGCCGGGGCTCATTCGCGCGGTGGAAAAGGAAGGCCGCAAGGTCGTCTGGTCCTGCGATCCCATGCATGGCAACACGATCAGCCTCGCAGGCTACAAGACCCGACCGTTCGACCGCATCATGGGCGAGGTGAAGAGTTTCTTCGCCATCCACGAGGCGGAGGGCAGCTATGCCGGCGGCATCCACCTTGAGATGACCGGCAAGGACGTCACCGAATGCACGGGCGGCGCGCGCACGGTCACCGCCGAGGGGCTCGCGGACCGCTACGATACCGCCTGCGATCCCCGGCTCAACGCCGAGCAGGCGATCGAACTGGCGTTCCTGGTGTCCGATCTCGTCAAGCACGAGAAGGCGGCACGCGGCCCGAATGTTTCGGCCGCCGCCGAATGAACGAACGGCCATTCCAGCACATGGCCAGGTAAACAGCCGGTTCCGCGAGGCCGGTGCCCACCGCCTCGCGGTTAACCAAATGCCGACAATTGCCTGTGGTGCGTAAGGGAATTGTTAGGAAATGGCGACAGAGTCACCGGATCAATTTCGGGAGACCCTGTCATGCGTTTTGTCCCTTCGATCAGCTTTGCTGCCTTCGCGATCCTGTCCGCCGCCATCACCCCGGTGGAAGCGGCGAATGGCCGTAACGCCATGTTGTTCGGCGGTCTTGCCGTCGGGGCTGCGGGCGCCGCCATCCTGCTCAACGGCACCCGCCCGGTTCGCGCCGCGCCGGTGATCGAGGAGGAAGAGGTGGTGTATCGCCCGGCGCCGCGTTACGTGCCGACCTGCCGCATGGAGCGCCGCAAGCAGTGGCTCGACAGCGAGAGCTACACCTATCGCCGCGTCGAAGTCTGCGAGTAACCGGCACCCCCCGGCGCTCGGGCTATTGGACGAGGCCGCGCTTGACCCCCTCGGCGCGGATGCAATCGTCGTAGGCGCGGCTCGACAACTCGACGCCTTGCCGGCGGCAGGCGGCCTCCAGTTCCTTGACCAGGGCCTCGACCTCGGCCGGGTTCATGTCCTCGATCCGCTTAGCGGCGGTCTCCGGCTTGCAGGCCGTGAGCGCCAGTGCGGCGAGGCCCAGCGTGGCGGCAAACAGGATGGGGGCAGGTTTCATCGGGCTCTCCCGTGGTGGTTGGGTTACGGCATCCGCTTGCGCGGCCACTCCCGCGCTGAACATGAACGCCAGCCAACATGGCGCGTTCAGCTTTGCGCTATCTCGTCTCGTATAGTTTCCGGATCATGAAGCGGGGATCGGTACCCTGGATCGCTTCTGACAGGAGATGACAATGGCTATCACGACCTCTCTCGGCCACAAAGCCGCCGCAGCGGCTCTGGTTGCCCTCACCTTTGGCGCGGGCCTCACCCTCAACGCCGGCGAGGCGGAAGCCCGCTATGGCCGCAAGGGGCTGATCGCGGCCGGTGTCATCGGCGCGCTCGCCACCGGTGCCCTTATCGCCAGTTCGCATCGCGGCTATGCCGCACCCGGCTATGACGTCGAGCCGAGCTACGGCCATGCCCCCGCCGCTCCGGTGTATTACCACCAGCCGGCGCCGGTTTACGAGGCAGAACCGCAGCCGGTCTACTACGGCCATCCGACCTATTATGGCGGCCACCAAGGGTATGATGATGGCCGCTATCACCGCCGCCAGCCCCGGTATTCCGGCTACAGCGAAACCGGTTTTGCCTATCGCGGGCCGCGCTGCACGCTCAAGCGCCAGACCTTCTTCGATGGCTATGGCTATCGCACCCAGAAGGTTCAGGTCTGCCGCTGACCGATGCCCGGGCGCTCAAGGGCATGCCCTTTCGGTCATGTACGTTCAGGTCACGCGTAAAAGCAAAAACCCGGTTCGAGAGAGCCGGGTTTTTCACGTCGCACGATGCGATGGCGGATCAGAATTTCACGCCGCCGCCAATCCGCGCGGTGTTGACGGAGATTTCCGGGCGCTTTCCGCCCGAGGCGAACTGGATATACTGCCATTCCGCGCGAAGAAAACTGTTGGGCATCAGCTGCATGTCGACACCGGCCCCCAGCGCGGCACCATAGGTGATGCCACGCCGGCCGACCGTGCCGCTGAAGAGGCCGGAGCTGACAAAGGTGCGTGCCGGCGGGGCGGAGACATCGAACCGCGACCAGGTGCCGTTGGTGGTGGCGCGGGCATCGAGATTGCCGAAGGCCACGCCCGCCGTCAGGAACGGCATGAACATG
>CAZNAT010000041.1:26905-31052 GCA_964571245.1 uncultured Methylobacterium sp. | reverse complement strand
TCCATGCCACCGAGCAGAAATGGCGCCATGACCCCGACCCGCTCGAACGTGAGCCCGGCCATCAGCGCGGCCAGCATCATCAAGGCAAAACTGGTGACGCTCAGCACCAGGGCGGCAGGCGGGGCGATCTGATGGACCGCCAGCAGGACCGTACTCGGCAACAGGGCGACCAGAACAAACATTCGGAACGACTGCACGGCCACGACATGCATCATGTTGCCGCCTGCCGCCGCCACCGTCGCCACCACGGCGGAAAGCGCGCCTGGCATCGAGGCATAGAGCGCATTGCGCCGATCCCAGCCGAACCCGCGCGCCAACACCGCACGCCCCGCCACCACGATCGCGGCGGTCGTGATCGCAAGAATGAACAGCGATAGCGGGTAGCGCTTCACCGCCTGCAGCATTTCCGGGGTGATGGCGCTGCCGGTGACCGCGCCGGCCAGCAACATCCCGAAATCCCGCAGCGCATTCGGCATTTCCGGCCGGATGCCGAGCACGATCAGCACGACGACGCCGACCAGCCCCCCGGAAAGCCAGGGTGCCGGCAAATGCAACAGCATGAACAGCAGGCCGCCGACGAGCCCCGCAAAAATCGTCAGCGCGACACGGCCTAACGCAACAAGAAAAGGCGTGCCGCTCAAAGCGCGCTCACGGCTTTCGAAAGGCGGGCGGCGGCTTCCACGATATCCTCGGTCTTTCGCAGGTAGCACAGCCGGAGATAGCCTTGCCCGCCAGCCCCGAAAGCCGTCCCCGGCGCAAGCCCGACGTTGGCCTCGTCGATGAGCCGGAAGGCCAGGGCGCGCGTATCCTTCGCCCCCTCGACCCCGAAAAACAGGTAGAAGGCGCCTTGTGGCGGCGCAAACCGGAACCGCGGCTCGCGGGAAAAGGCCTCCAGCAGGACCGTGCGATTCCGGCATGTCCGCTCGAGCTGTTCGGCGATGAACGCCTCGCCGTGCAAAAGCGCCGCTTCCGCCGCCCGCTGGGCAAAAACCGCCGTTCCGGAGCTTGAATACTGGATGAGATTGACGATGGTGCCGCCAAGCTCCGCCGGGGCTTCCAGCCAACCGATCCGCCAGCCGGTCATCGCCCAGTTCTTGGAAAAGGTCTGGACGAACATCACCCGGTCTTCGGGGGTCATGATGTCCCGGAAGGATGGCGCGCGGTACCCATCATGGAAGAACCGGCCGTAAATCTCATCCGCGATGATCCACAGCCCATGCTGCCGCGCCAGCGCGAGCAGCGCCTTCAATTCATCGAGCGTTGCCGTCCAGCCCGTCGGGTTGGCCGGCGAATTGATCATCAGCACCCGGGTTTTCGGCGTGATGGCCGCCGCGATATCCTCGATATCGAGCTGCCAACCCTGGTTGCCGAAGCGCATCGGCACTTCCCTGGGGCTCGCCCCGGCCACCGTCAGCGCGCCATAGAAATTCGGCCAGGCCGGGGTGGGGATGATCGCTTCATCACCGGGGCCGGCCACCATCGCCACCGCGATCTGCACCGCGTGCATACCGCCCGAGGTGACGAAAATCCGTTCGGGCGCCACCGGCTGCGCATAGAGCGTGCCGAGGTAATCGGCGATCGCGGCCCGCAACGGGGGAATCCCGCCCTGGTAGGTATAGAAGGTCTCGCCATCGGCCAGTGATTTCGCCGCAGCATCCGCGATGAACGACGGCGTCGGCAGATCGCCCTCCCCGACCCAGAGCGGGATCAACCCCGGTCTATTGCGCCCGTAATCGTAGACTTCGACGATGCCGCTGGACGGCGCGGCCGTCGCATTGGCGCGAACGGGAAAGGCTTTTGTGGGTGAATTCATATCCATCATCCGCACGCTTATGCGACAATCAGCGGGGAGCTTCAACAGGCCCGGCACGAACAAAGCACGGGGAAGACCAAAAAAGGCCGCGATCCCCGGGGATCGCGGCCCTCCGTGATGGCAGAATGGCGCGCTACTTCTTCAGCAGATCCCGGATTTCCGCGAGCAGCTTTTCCTGAGCCGGCGGCTCGGCAGGCGCAGCAGGCGTCGCCGCCTCGGCTTTTTTCAGGTTGTTCATGCCCTTGACGACCATGAACAGCACCCAGGCGATGATGATGAAATTGATCGTGACCGTCAGGAAATTGCCCCAGCCGAGAACGACGGCGGTTTTCTTGGCGTCGGCAAGCCCGGCGCCAGCCGCCACGGTTCCCCGCAAGACGGCATAGAGGTTCGAGAAATCGACATTGCCGATCACGGCCGAAATCAGCGGCATGAAGACATCGCCGACCATGGAATCGACGATCTTGCCGAAGGCGGCGCCGATGATCACGCCGATCGCGAGATCGACAACATTGCCCTTGAGGGCAAATTCTTTGAATTCTTTCAGCATTTAACCGTAGCTCCCCTGCTTGAACCCTTTTCACCACCCCAAAATGCCGTTCAACTCCTGAAAAGGCATGCCCGGAATGTGCCCACCGATCCGGCCGCCGGAAGACAGGCCGCAACGCTGATCCTGATGGATAATACACTTGGCGTCTCTCAGGCAAATTGGCGTCTCTCAGGCAAACCGACTATCGGGGTGCCTGCATGGCGCAAAATCGAAGCGGGCAAAGGCAGGGTTGAACCGGGCAAAGGTACGGCTTGCCCCCGCACCGCCGGCATGAAAAACTGCTCCGGACCCGCTTTGGGAAGATTTTTGTTCCGGCGAGGCTTCGTTGGAACAAGACTGAGGGTGCATGATGCTTGCCGGCTGGGTCGCACTCGTTGCGGCCATGCTTTACCTGCTCGCCCTGTTCGCGATCGCCCACTACGGCGATACGCGCGGGCGCTTTCTGTTCGAGGGCAAGCTCCGCTCGACCATCTACGCGCTGACGCTGGCGGTCTATTGCACCTCCTGGACCTTCCTCGGCTCGGTGGGGCTCGCCTCGCGCGCCGGGCTTGATTTTCTCCCGATCTATCTCGGTCCGCTGCTCGGCATCCTGCTCGGCCTGCCGCTGATCGCGCGGATCACCCATATCGCCAAATCGCAACGCATCACCTCGGTCGCGGATTTCATCGGCTCGCGCTACGGCAAGAGCGAGAAAGTCGCGGCGCTGGTGGCGATCATCGCGGTCGTCGGCACGGTGCCCTATATCGCGCTGCAACTCAAAGCGATCTCGGCCGCGCTCGAGATCATCGTCTTTCGCGAGCTTGGCTACGTCCCCGGCATTACCGGGTTGGCGACGATCGGCGATATCTCGCTGCTTGTCACCGTGGTGCTGGCGGCCTTCGCCATCGCGTTCGGCACCCGCCATATCGATGCCACCGAACACCAGAACGGCTTGATGCTGGCGGTCGCCGCCGAATCGCTGGTCAAGCTGCTTGCCTTTCTCGCGGTCGGGTTTTTTGTCGTCTTCTGGATGTTTGACGGCTTCGGGGACCTGTTCACCCAGGCGCGCGAGGTGCCCGCCGCCGCCGCCATGCTCTCGACCGCGCCGGACCCCTGGGTCTGGACGACCACGACGCTGCTGGCGGCCTGCGCGATTTTCCTGCTGCCGCGCCAGTTCCACGTCATGGTGGTCGAGAACCGCGATGCGCGCGATCTCAGGAAGGTTGCCTGGCATTTCCCGATCTATCTGGTCGCGATCAACATCTTTGTCGTGCCCATTGCCCTGGCAGGGCTGATCACCTTTCCGGGTGCCGGTATCGATCGTGATTTCATGGTGCTCTCGCTGCCGTTGCAGGCCAATGCGGGGCTGATCGCGCTGATCGCGTTCATCGGCGCGCTCTCGGCGGCAACCGCGATGGTGATCGTGGAATCCGTGGCCTGCGGCATCATGATCTCGAACGATCTGGCGATGCCGTTCCTGCTCCGGCGTGCCAACCCGCGCCCGGTGGACGGCCTCAGCGATGGCGTGACGCCGCGCTCCTCCGATATCGACATGGTCAACACGGTTCTCACCATTCGCCGGGTAGCGGTCGTGGTGATCCTGTTCCTCGGCTTTGCGTATTACCGGGGGTCCGAGAAGGCCGCCCTGGCCTCGATCGGCTTGTTCTTCGCCGTCCAGTACTGGAACGAGTTCTTTCCGTACGTCATCTACATCTCGGACACCACCCTGTACAACTTCCAGATCAAGCTCCGGGAACTCGTACTCAGCGACCAAAACATGAACGATCCGGCGCTGATCGGCTTCG
>CAZNAT010000041.1:0-26895 GCA_964571245.1 uncultured Methylobacterium sp. | reverse complement strand
CGCCGCCATCGCCCAGCTCGTCCCGGCGTTTTTTCTCGGGCTGTTCTGGCAGCGGGCCAATGCCCAGGGCGCGGTCGCCGGGCTTTCGCTTGGCTTTGTCAGCTGGCTTTACCTGCTGTTCCTGCCAACGTTGGCCGGGAGCGAGGGCGTTATCGCCGGCCTGGTGCGCCATGGGCCATTCGGGCTGGCGTTTCTCGCCCCCGCCAATCTGATGGCGGCCAACGTGCCGCCGCTGGTGCAGGGCGTCGCGATCTCGCTGTTTCTCAACGCCGCCGCCGTGATCATCGTCTCGCTTCTGCGGGAGCCAACCCCGATCGAGCGGCTGCAGGCGAGCTTGTTCACCACTCCCGAGGCAACAACCTCCGGGCCAGGCTTCAAGCTGTGGCGCAGCGCGGTCAGTGTCGAGGATCTCCGCGCCACTGTCGCGCGGTATCTGGGAGACGAGCGGACAGACCGCGCTTTCCTCACGCTTGAGGGCCAGCGCGGCAGCGCGTTTGTGCCGGGGCAGGAAGCCGATGCCCACATCATCCGTTTCGCCGAGCAGCTGTTGGCTTCCGCGATTGGCGCGGCCTCGTCGCGCCTGGTGCTCTCGCTGATGCTGCGCCGGCGCAATGTCTCTACCGAAGCCGCGCTGAAGCTGCTCGACGATGCCTCGGCGGCGATCCAGTATTCCCGCACCCTGCTGCAGCATGGGCTCGACCATACCCGGCAAGGTGTCACGGTTTTTGACCAGGAACTGCGGCTGATGTGCTGGAACCGGGCGTTTCAGGATCTGTTCGACCTGCCGTCCGATCTGGTTCGCTTCGGGGTGGGGCTCGACGAGATCGTCAGCTACAACGCCCGTCGCGGGCTCTACGGCAAAGCGACTGCGGCCGATGTCATCGCCCAACGCATCACATCGCTGGTTCAGGAGACCGAACCGCAGCGGCTCCGGCTGGTGCCTTCCGGCCGGGTGATCGAAATCCGTTCCAACCACCTGCCGGATGGTGGCCTGGTGACCACTTACGCCGATATCACCGATGCCGTGCTCGCGGAAAAGGCCCTGGAAGATGCCAATGCGACGCTTGAGCGCCGCGTCCGGACGCGGACCGATGAATTGATGCAGGCGAACAAGGCGCTGGCACGCGCGAAGCTCGAAGCCGAGGAGGCCAACGCCTCGAAGACCCGCTTTCTTGCCGCCGCCAGCCACGACATCATCCAGCCCCTCAACGCGGCGCGGATTTATTCCACCACCCTTTCGGAGGGGCTTGGTGGCACCGATCACGCCGATCTCGCGGACAATGTCGAATCCTCGCTCAATGCCGTCGAGGAAATCCTCTCGGCGCTGCTGGAAATTTCCCGGCTGGATACCAACAAACTACAGACCGAGATCACCAGCTTCGCGATCAGCGATCTTCTCAACCAGCTTCAGATCGAGTTTGGCCCGGTGGCGGCGGCGAAGGGGCTCGAACTGGTTTTCGTGCCCTCGTCGCTGAGCGTCGCGAGCGACCGTCGGCTGCTCCGCCGGTTGCTGCAGAACCTGATCTCGAATGCGATCAAATATACGATCAAGGGGCGGGTGCTGGTGGGCGTTCATCCCCGGGGCGAGAAGGTTCGGCTTGTTGTCGGCGATACCGGCATCGGCATCCCGCAGGCCAAGCACAATGCGATCTTCAAGGAGTTCCAGCGGCTTGAACAAGGCGCGCGGATCGAGCGCGGGCTCGGCCTCGGGCTTTCGATCGTCGAGCGCATTGTCAAGGTGCTCGGCCTCCAGCTGCATCTCGAATCCAAACCCGGCCGGGGCACGTTTTTCATGGTCGACCTGCCGCGCGCGACACACCCCGTCCAGGGCCGGAAATCCGCCCGCGAGGAGGCGAGCGCCGCCGCGCCGTTTTCGCCGCTGAATGGGCTGGATGTCGTCGTCATCGACAACGAGCCGGCGATCCTCGACGGCATGAACCGCCTGTTGACCAGTTGGGGATGCAAGGTGGTGGCCTCTAGCGATGCCACCTCGGCGGTGCGCGCGCTCAGGGGCGGAAAACTGCGCCCTGCGATTGCGCTGGTCGATTTCCATCTCGATGACAGCAACGGCATCGACACCATCCGGAAGCTTCGCCGGCAGTTCGGGGCCAACCTGCCGGCCGTCCTGATCACCGCCGATCGCTCGCCGGAGGTGCGTGAGCGGGCCGAGGCCGACGACATCAAGATGCTCAACAAGCCCATCCGGCCGCCGGCGTTGCGGGCTTTGCTCGCCCAGTTGAGCTTGCAGCACCAGGACCAGAGCGAAGACTGAGGCCACGCGCGCGGATACCCTGTCGTTCCTGGTACCCTGTCGTTCCTGGCTTCGGTCATTGCTGGCCTCGACTGTTTCTGGCCTCTGATCAATCTGCCCCCTCGCCAACTTGCCGGAAGGCGGCGGGCGGTCTATTGAATGGCGATGCCGATGTCCAGAATGCTCCGCCTGCTGCTCCGCGAAGCCCTTGTGCCGCTGTTCTGCGCGATCATCGCGTTGTCCGGCGTCGTTCAGGCGCGGGCGCAAGGCGGAAAGCTCGCCAACCCCGCAGCGATGATCCACCTGGCTGGCTGCGGACCCTCGCTCGCCAATCCGGGCGACGTGCCGTCGCCGAACCATGATTGCTCGGATTGCTCGCTGCCCACCCCGGCTGGAACCAACGATTGGCGGCTCAGCCTTGCGTTGCGCTTCCTCGAACGTGCGGCACCGCTTCCCGGGGTCGGCGCGGTCACAAGTGGTGAGATATCCACCGCAATCCCCTGGTCGAGAGGGCCGCCCGGCGCCGCCTGAAAGCCGGTTGCCCCTCCTCTCTTCTCAAGGAAATCCTCATGAAAACCTTCAACACGAGGGCCATGTCGGCCCTGTCCGCCGCGCTTATTGCCGGCTCCCTCGTCTGCGCCGCGCTGCCAGCCTTCGCGCAGGCCGCCAACCCCGCAGACGCGATCACAGCGGGCACGCTGACCATTACCAAACCCTGGGCGCGCGCCACACCGGGCGGTGCCAAGGTGGGCGGCGGCTTCATGACCATCACCAATACCGGCAGGGAACCCGACCGGCTGGTCGGCGGCTCAGCCGAGATTTCCCGGAATTTCGAGGTCCATGAAATGAAAATGGAGGGTAATGTCATGCGAATGCGCGCCCTCGACAAGGGCCTGGAGATCAAACCCGGTGAGACCGTCGAGCTGAAACCCGGCGGCTTTCACGTGATGTTCATCGATCTCCACCAGCCGCTCAAGCAGGGCGCGACGATCAAGGGCCAACTCGTTTTTGAAAAAGCGGGCAAGGTCGATGTCGAATACCGGATCGAGGCGCTCGGGGCTGCCGGTTCCGCGGGCCGTTCGCCGGGTCCGCATCAGGGACATGGATCGCCGGGGCAAGGTTCGTCCGGGCAAGGTTCGTCCGGACACGGGAACAAAGCGCCATGAACACCTTGCGGCTGATCCGGATCGTGGCCTGGGCGAGCATTGCCATTCTTACCGGCGCGCTCGGCTACCTCCTCCTTGCCCCGCAACCGGACACCGGATCGGGGGTCGCCAGCATTGGCGGCCCTTTCCGGCTCGCCGCCGCGGATGGCAGCACCATCGAGAGCGACAAGCTCAAGGGCAAGCCGTTCGCACTGTTTTTCGGCTTCACCAACTGCCCGGATGTCTGCCCGACCTCGATGCTCGAAATCACCAATGACCTCATCGCCCTCGGCGACAAGGCGAAAGATTTCCGGGTCTATTTCATTACCGTCGACCCCGCACGCGATGAGGCAAAACTCCTGAAGGAATACACGGCATCCTTCGATCCCCGGATCATCGGGCTGGTGCCGAAGAGCGAGGCGGAGCTTGCGACCATCGCTAAGGCCTACCGCGCGATTTACCGCAAGGTCGAAACGCCAAGCGGCTACACCATGGACCACACGGCCTCGATCTACCTGATGGATGCGAAGGGCGCGTTTTTCGGCACCCTCGATTCCAAGGAAACGCCCGCCATCCGGCAAGCCAAGCTGAACCGCCTGCTCGATCGCAAATAGCGGCAAACCGGGAATACCGCGGCAAATGCCGGATGAGGGAGTCGCCAACCTGGAGGATACTCTGTTATCACAGCACAAGACCTGTGATCACAAGCGGATAGACCCTTGTGGGGCAAGCGGGTAGGCCCTCGTGAGGAAGGAACAGCGTGCCATGCCGCTCGATCTTGCTGCAGAACTCATCCCGGAAACCGCCCTGCCGCAGGATGCGGCGGATGCCGTCCTCGTCGGACGGGTCTGGCGGCCGGATCAGGCCGGGCCCTCGGTTGTCACCTGGCGCAACGGCGAGCTGATTGACGTCACCGCCGCCTTCCCCACCGTCAGCGATCTCTGCGATCTCCCGGATCCGGCGGCGGCGCTGAAGGCCGCGAAAGGCGAAGCCCTCGGGGCGTTCGCGCCGATTCTCGCCAATTCGGCGGCGGGCACCCAGAACCCGTCGCGCCCGTGGCTGCTCGCCCCCATCGATCTTCAGGCCATCAAGGCGGCCGGCGTGACCTTCGCCATCTCGATGCTCGAGCGCGTCATCGAGGAAAAGGCCCGCGGCAATCCGGCCGCCGCAGAAGCGATCCGCGGCGAAATTCTCGCGCTTGTCGGGGAGGATCTCTCGCGCCTCAAGCCGGGCTCGCCCGAGGCCATGCGCCTGAAGGAGGTCTTGATCGCGCAAGGCGCGTGGAGTCAGTACCTCGAGGTCGGGATCGGGCCGGACGCCGAAATCTTCACCAAGGCCCAGCCGATGTCGGCGGTGGGGACCGGCGCGGAAGCGGGGTTGCACCGCTCGTCGAGCTGGAACAACCCGGAACCGGAGGTCGTGCTGGTGGTCGCGTCCTCGGGGGCCATCGTCGGCGCGACGCTCGGCAACGACGTCAACCTCCGGGATGTCGAGGGCCGTTCGGCGCTGCTCCTCGGCAAGGCGAAAGACAACAACGCCGCCTGCGCGCTCGGGCCGTTCATCCGGCTGTTCGATGCCGGGTTTTCGCTCGATGATGTCCGGCAGATGGCGCTTTCGCTCGTCGTTCGGGGCGAGGATGGCTTCGTGATGAAGGGCACCTCCACCATGGCCAAGATCAGCCGCGACCCGGCGGACATTACCGCGCAGATGATCGGCCCGCACCACCAGTATCCGGATGGCGCCGTGCTGTTTCTCGGCACGCTGTTCGCACCGGTGCAGGATCGCGGCGCCCCAGGCAAAGGTTTCACGCATGCCTACGGCGATCTCGTCTCGATCGCCACACCAAAGCTCGGCACGCTCGTCAACCGCATGGCGGCGAGTGATGCCTGCCCGCCCTGGCAGTTCGGCACGCGGGCGCTGATGGCGAGCCTCGCCCGGCGCGGGCTGGTGCGCGGCGAGCCCAGGCGGCGGCCAGAGAGCGGCGAAGTGGCTTAAACGGCCCTATTTGGCATATTGGGGTCATTCAACCTTGCCGCGCGACCAAAAGGCTGCTATCGGACAAAGATCGAGTTTCGGCCGAATGACTTTGCCCCCGTGGACCCTGGGTTCACTTTGGCTGATGACCTCCCTAGAACATCGATGGACGGCGTAAGTGCTGATGCTCATGCGTGCGTTGATTTTTTCACTCTCTATCCAAAGGTACTCCCATGCAAACCGGAACCGTTAAGTGGTTCAACGCTCAGAAGGGCTTCGGATTCATCCAGCCCGACGCCGGCGGCACCGACGTATTCGTTCATATCAGCGCTGTCGAGCGCGCGGGCCTCAACGGCCTGAATGAAGGCCAGAAGGTCTCTTACGAGATCGTTGCTGATCGTCGTTCGGGCAAGTCGGCCGCTGACCGTCTCCAGCTCGCTGACTAATCGAAGGCGCAAGGCCGTTTGGCTGCCTGGCAGCCGGGAACGGCCTTTCACCACATCAACCCCGGCGGGGCATGCGCCCAGGCCGGGGTTTTCGCATTTTTGATAATCTAAGGGGTTGCCAGTGCAGGTTCTGGTTCGCGACAACAATGTGGAGCAGGCGCTCCGGGTGCTGAAAAAGAAAATGCAGCGCGAGGGTGTGTTCCGCGAGATGCGTCAGCGGAAGGCCTACGAAAAGCCGTCCGAGAAGAAGAACCGCGAAAAGGGCGAAGCCATCCGCCGTGCCCGCAAGCTCCAGCGCAAGAAAATGCAGCGCGAAGGTCTTCTGCCGATGCCCAAGCCCAAGCCGCGTGATGGCGTGCCGGCGCGTCCGGGCATGACCGGAACGCGATAAATTCGCCTTCGTATTGCTTGGCAATCCGGCGAGCCGATATCCCAAACCCGGGTTTATCTTTCGAAGCCGGGTTTACCTTGACCCCCGATCTTGCTGATCCCTTCGAGTGGCGCAACCATGTGCCGCTTGACATTGCACTGCAACAAGCGCATTGCATCCCCCGAACGACAGCGTCGACCTGACGCGTGTGTGAAGCAGCGTGATTGCGCCATCCGTTTTTTGGTGCCGGCTTCCCCCTTCATTCGTTCCTCGTTCCGACTTCCCCCATTCACGCGGGTCGTCCCCCGGCTTCTGGTGCCCCAAGGGCACCGGAGTCTTTGCCGTCGCGTTGACGGCGTCCAGAAAGATTACACATTGACCGCTTTTACCGATTTCTCGCTGCTTGCGCCGCTTCAGAAGGCCCTTGTCAGCGAAGGCTACCTCCAACCGACCCCGATCCAGGCGCAGGCGATCCCGCATGTACTGGCCGGACGTGACCTCCTCGGCATCGCCCAGACCGGCACCGGCAAGACCGCCGCGTTCGCGCTGCCGATCCTCCATACGCTCGGCAAATCCGGGCTCACCCGCAAGCCGCGCTCCTGCCGCGCCCTCATCCTTAGCCCGACCCGGGAGCTGGCAAGCCAGATCGCGGAGAGCTTCCGCGCCTATGGCAAGTTCATGCACCTCTCGATCGATGTGGTGTTTGGCGGTGTGCCGGTCGGCAAGCAGATCAAGCGGCTTTCGACCGGTGCCGACATCCTCGTCGCAACCCCCGGCCGCCTGCTCGATCTCATCGACCAGCGCGCGCTGACGCTGAAGGATCTTGAAATCCTCGTCCTCGACGAGGCCGACCAGATGCTCGATCTCGGCTTCATCGTGCCGCTCAAGCGCATCATCCCGATGCTGCCGAAGAAGCGCCAGAGCCTGTTCTTCTCGGCGACCATGCCGAAGACGATTTCGGGTCTCGCCGATCAGTTCCTGTCCGATCCCGTCAAGGTTTCGGTGACGCCGGTTGCGACAACCGCCGAGCGGGTGACGCAGGGCGTGATGTTCGTGCCGGTTTCGGCCAAGCAGAACCTGCTGCATGCGGTGCTGCTCGATCCGGCGATTGAACGCGTTCTCGTGTTCACCCGCACCAAGCACGGCGCGGACAAGGTGGTGAAACACCTCGTCAATGCCCGCGTTCAGGCGGTCGCGATCCATGGCAACAAAAGCCAGCCCCAGCGCGAACGCGCTCTGGCCTCGTTCAAGGAAGGCACGTGCCGCGTTCTCGTGGCCACCGATATCGCCGCCCGCGGCATCGATGTCGACGGCGTGACGCATGTCATCAACTTCGAACTGCCGAACGTGGCGGAAGCCTATGTCCACCGCATTGGCCGCACGGCCCGCGCCGGTGCATCGGGGATCGCGATGTCGTTCTGTTCGAACGAGGAACGCGCCTATCTGCGCGACATCGAGAAACTGACCCGGCTACCGATCCCGGTCCTCGCCTTGCCGGAAGGCTTCGTGATGACCGCGCCGCCGCCGCGTTTGCCGGCTTCGGACGCAAACCGTTCCGAAGGCAACCGCTCCGAGGGCAACCGTGGCCATCATGCCGCGGGCCGTGGCGGCGAACGGCAGGGCGAACGTCAAGGCGAACGCACTGGCCAGCCGCCGCAGCGCAACCGTCGCCGCCGGTTCAGCGGCCAGGGCCGCCCGGCCGGGCAGAATGCCGCCTGATGTCGGCCTGAAGACTGTTTATCGAAAAAAACCACAAAATGGCGCGGCAACGCGCCATTTTCTTTGGCGGCGCGGCTGGCGTGTTTCGATGCGGTCGGCCTTCGCGTCGCCCGGCGCCGGTTCCCCCCGAATGCCTTTTTAGCGCATTTTTACGATGAAGTGGACACCGGTTCATCGAAAGAAAATAAGACAAAACAAGAAGATATAGCGGCAGGCCTCGTTCAATCAGGCCGGATACCGCTCTAGCCGAACGTTTAATTTACCAGAGATCGATCATGAAGACGCGTCCCGGGGCTTCGCAGGTCAGCGACCACAGCGGATCTTTCCCGGGGGAAAGAACAGCCACATCCCCGCGCCGGAGTTCGGCAACCTCGTCGCCGAGGCGCAGCATCACCGGCATATCGGCTGCCAAGATAACCAACGTGGCGCCGGATGCCGCGAGAAGATGGTCACCACGATCAAGATCGGTCCTGGAGACATGGTGTCGAGCGACGCCTCGGCGCGTCATCACGTTGAGATCGGTGATACCCGCGCCCGAAACATGGCTGGAGACCGCGACATCGCCGGAAAACCGATAGGGCGGGCTCTGGCCATCGAGCCGCACGCGGGGCTGCCCCTGAAAGTCGAGCTCGATGCCCTCGCCCTCCAGCACGCATAGCGTGCGGTCCACACCGGAAAAGATCGAAAACGGCCCGGAGGCGGCAACCCGCGCCATGCTGATCCGCCAGTCGAATGTATCAAGATCCGCCTTCTCCGGCGAGATCGCGATCTCGATGGTTTCGCCGCCGCCGTTTTTCCAGCGGCTGCGGCGGAAAGCCGATTGCGGGAGATGCCTGAGCCGGATCATCGTCTTTCTGGCTGGCCCTTTCGGCTCCGGCAAAGAATGGCACGCTGCCGCGCCACACCACCCCTGTCAACGGTGGCCCGGACAGAGCCACGCTTGATTGTTAAAGGCTTGGCAGATCGAGCCCGTTCGCCCGCGCACACTCGATCGCAAGATCATAGCCGGCATCGGCATGGCGCATCACACCGGTCGCGGGATCGTTCCAGAGCACGCGCCCGATGCGCCGCGCCGCGTCTTCCGTGCCATCGGCGCAGATCACCATGCCCGAATGCTGCGAAAACCCCATACCGACGCCGCCACCGTGATGCAGCGACACCCAGGTCGCGCCCGACGCACAGTTCAGGAGGGCGTTGAGCAGCGGCCAATCGGAGACGGCGTCCGAACCATCCTTCATCGCTTCGGTTTCGCGGTTGGGCGAGGCAACCGAGCCCGAATCGAGGTGATCGCGGCCGATTACGATCGGGGCTTTCAATTCGCCCGAGGCCACCATCTCGTTGAACGCGAGGCCAAGCCTGTGCCGATCGCCAAGACCCACCCAGCAGATGCGAGCCGGCAAACCCTGAAACTTGATCCGCTCGCGCGCCATGTCGAGCCAGTTGTGGAGATGCTTGTTGTCCGGCAGCAGCTCTTTGACCTTGGCGTCGGTCTTGTAGATATCCTCGGGGTCGCCGGAGAGCGCGGCCCAGCGGAACGGGCCAATGCCGCGGCAAAACAGCGGCCGGATATACGCCGGCACAAAGCCCGGGAAATCGAAGGCATTCTCGACGCCGTCTTCCAGCGCCATCTGGCGGATATTGTTGCCGTAATCGACGGTCGGAACACCCGCCTTGTGGAAATCGAGCATCGCGCGCACATGCGTCGCCATTGAATGTTTCGCGGCGATTACGAGCCCCTTCGGATCGGAGGTGCGCTTGGCCTCCCATTCCGCCAGCGTCCAGCCTTTGGGGAGGTAGCCGTTCAGCGGGTCATGCGCCGAGGTCTGGTCGGTGACGCAATCCGGGCGGACGCCGCGGCGGTAGAGTTCGGGAAAAACATCGGCGGCATTGCCGAGCAGCGCGACCGAGATCGCCTTCTTGTCCCGCTTGGCTTTTTCGAGAAGGGCGAGGGCGTCATCAAGGTCCTTGGCCTGCACGTCGACATAACCGGTGCGAAGCCGGAACTCGATCGAGGACGGCCGGCATTCGACCGCGAGACACGAGGCGCCGGCCATGGTCGCGGCGAGCGGCTGCGCGCCGCCCATGCCGCCGAGCCCGGCGGTCAGGATCCAGCGCCCCGTGAGATCGCCGCCGTAATGCTGGCGGCCCATTTCGACGAAGGTCTCGTAGGTGCCCTGAACGATGCCCTGGCTGCCAATGTAGATCCACGAGCCCGCCGTCATCTGGCCGTACATCATCAGGCCCTTGCGATCGAGCTCGTTGAAGTGCTCCCAGGTCGCCCAATGCGGCACGAGGTTCGAGTTGGCGATCAGCACGCGCGGCGCGTCGGCATGGGTTTTGAACACGCCGACCGGCTTGCCCGATTGCACGAGCAGGGTCTCGTCCGCCTCCAGCCGCTTCAGCGCGGCGACGATGCGATCGAAACTCTCCCAGTCGCGCGCGGCGCGGCCAATGCCGCCGTAAACGACGAGCTCGCCCGGCTTTTCCGCGACATCGGGGTCGAGGTTGTTCATCAGCATCCGCAGGGGTGCTTCGGTTAGCCAGCTTTTCGCGGTGATCTCGGTACCGCGCGGCGCGCGAATGGTGCGGGAATTGTCGAGGCGGGAGGGTTCGACGGTTTCGGTGGTTTTCATGGCGGTTCCTCAGGCGGATTTGGCAAAATCGAGACAGATCTTCAGGATGTCGGTCAGCACCGCACGCATCGGGGCGGCAAATTCGGGATCATACGGCACCGGCCAGATCGAGGCGTCGACAGGGCCGATCGGCTCGCGCATGTAGCCTCGGCACGCGAGTTCCATCTGCACGGCGTGAACTCCATTTGCCGGATCTCCGAAACGCCGGGTGATATAGCCGCCCTTGAAGCGCCCGTTGCTGACCCGGCTGAAGGGCGAGGCATCGCAGCACGCCTCGATCCGCGCCACGAGCGCAGCCGAAGCGGTGACACCGGAATTCGTGCCGATATTGAAATTCGGCAATTCGCCGTCAAACAGGCGCGGGATCACCGAGCGGATCGAGTGGCAATCGTAGAGAACGACATCCGGGTGGTGATGACGAAGCCGGTCGATCTCGCCGCGCAGGGCCTGATGGTAGGGGTCGAAGGCCAGCCGGCGACGCGCTGCGATCGCGTCTTCGCCGGGGGCATGGCCGGGCCGGTAGAGCGGCTCGCCGTCGAAGGTCGTCGTCGGGCACAGCTCGGTGGTCGCCTGCCCCGGGTAGAGCGAGACCCCAGAAGGATCGCGGTTGACGTCGATCACCGTGCGCGACAACGCCGTGTGGACGATCGTGGCATCGAGATCCGCCGCGAAGGCATAGAGCTGGTCGATCCACCAGTCGGCATCTTTCCGCGCCAGCGGGAGTGACACGAGGCCTTCCGCAAATTCCGCCGGGATCTGCGTGCCGGTATGCGGCAGGCTGATGACCAGCGGGGCGTTTCCGCGCTGGATCGTCAGCCAATCCGATTGCCCAACGCCTTCGCCCGAGGACGTATTCATACCCCCACCCCTGAAATCGACGGCAGGACCCCCGCCGGCACCATCGAGACCAGCGCCCCGCTAGCAACGAGACGGTTTGCCGTCTCCATATCAGGGTGAAAATGCCGGTCTTCATCGAGATGCGGCACTTCGGCGCGCAGCAGGGCCCGGGCCTTTTCCAGCACGGCGCTGGAGGCCAGCGGCGCGTGAAAATCGCAGCCCTGCGCGGCGGCAAGCCACTCGATGCCGATCACCGCGCGGGCATTCGCCGCCATCTCCAGCAGCCGCCGGGCGCCATGCGCCGCCATCGAGACGTGGTCTTCCTGGTTGGCCGAGGTCGGGATCGAATCGACGCTGGCGGGATAGGCGCGCTGCTTGTTTTCGGAAACCAGCGCCGCCGCCGTCACCTGCGGGATCATGAAGCCGGAATTGAGCCCCGGCCGGGGCGTGAGGAAGGCCGGGAGCCCGGAGAGCGCGGGGTCCACCAGCATCGCGATGCGCCGCTCGGCGATCGAGCCGATTTCGCACAGCGCCAGGGCGATCATATCCGCCGCAAACGCCACGGGTTCAGCATGAAAGTTTCCGCCGGAAAGCGCTTCGCCCGTCTCCGCGAAGATCAGCGGATTATCGGAAACGCCATTGGCCTCCGTGCCAAGCGTGACGGCGGCCTGCCGCAGCAGATCGAGCACCGCCCCCATCACCTGCGGCTGGCAGCGCAGGCAATAGGGGTCTTGCACGCGCTCGTCGCCGACGAGATGCGAGGACCGGATCTGCGAACCGGCCATCAGCGCGCGCAAGCTCGCCGCCGTTTCGATCTGGCCTTGATGGCGGCGCAGGGCATGGATGCGCGGGTCAAACGGCGTATCCGAACCCCGGGCGGCATCGGTCGAGAGCGCTCCGGTCACCAGCGCCGACTGGAACAGGGTTTCGGCCTCGAAAAGCCCGGCCAGCGCATAGGCGTTCGAGAACTGCGTCCCATTGAGAAGCGCGAGCCCCTCCTTGGGGCCGAGAACCAGCGGCTTCAGTCCGGCTTTTGCCAGCGCCTCGCCCGCCGCAAGAACGCCGTTGGGGGTCTCGATCAGGCCGGTCCCGATCATCGCCGCCGTCATATGCGCGAGCGGCGCGAGATCGCCGGATGCCCCGACCGATCCCTGCGCCGGGATGACCGGGATCAGGCCCTCTGCCAGCATCGCCTCCAGCCGGTGGAGCGTTTCCAGCCGAATGCCCGAAGCGCCCTGCGCAAGGCTCGTGAGCTTGAGCGCCATCATCAGTCGGGCGACGGCGCGGGGCATCGGCGCGCCGGTTCCGGCGGCATGCGAGAGAACGATGTTGCGCTGGAGCGTTTCCAGATCGACATCGCCGATGCGGATGCTGGCCAGCTTGCCGAACCCGGTATTGATGCCGTAGACCGGCTCGCCCTTCGCCAGAATGCTGCGGACCGCCGCCTCGGACGCCGCGACCTGGGGATGGCAGGCGGGGTCGAGGCGAAGCGCGTCGCCGCGATAGATCCGGCGCCAGTCCGCCAGCGATACCGCGCCCGGTTTGAGCATCATCATCGTCATTGTCCTCTCCAGATCCGGGCATGCAGCGGGTTGAACCCCATGCGATAAACAAGTTCGGCGGGTTCCTCGATGTCCCAGATCGCGAGATCGCAGGACTTGCCGGCCTCCAGGGTGCCGATGTCGCCGAGGCGGCCAAGCGCTCTGGCGGCCTCCCGCGTCACTCCGGCGATGCATTCCTCGACGGTGAGGCGAAACAGCGTCGCGCCCATGTTCATCGTCAGCAGCAGCGAAGTCAGCGGCGAGGAACCGGGGTTGCTGTCGCTCGCCAGGGCCATCCGGGTGCCCGCCGCCCGGAACAGATCGACCGGCGGTTTCTGGGTCTCGCGGATGAAATAGAACGCGCCGGGGAGCAGCACGGCGACGGTCCCCGAGGCGGCCATCGCGATAGCCCCCGCCTCGTCGGTGTATTCGACGTGGTCCGCCGAAAGAGCTTGAAATTGCGCCGCAAGCCTCGCCCCGCCGAGATTGGAGAGCTGATCCGCATGCAGCTTGACCGGCAACCCGAGGAACCGCGCGCATTCAAATACCCGGCGCGTCTGCAGAACGGAAAACCCGATCCCTTCACAGAAGGCATCGACGGCGTCGGCCAATCCCTCCTGGGCGATCGCCGGCAAAACCACCCGGCACAACCGGTCAATATAGGCATCCTTGTCGCCATCGGCTTCCAGCGGCAAGGCATGGGCGCCCAGAAACGTGGTGGTTACGCCGATCGCGCGCAGCGTTCCAAGCCGGCGTGCCGCGCGCAGCATCCGCGCTTCCGTTTCCTGGTCGAGCCCATAGCCGGACTTGATCTCGATGGTGGTGACGCCCTCAGCCATCAGATGATCGAGGCGGGGCAGGGCTGTGGCAACCAGCGCGTCCTCGCTGGCCGCGCGGGTCGCCTTGACCGTGGAGAGAATGCCGCCGCCGGCGCGGGCGATCTCCTCATAGCTCGCGCCGGCCAGGCGAAGCTCGAACTCCCGGGCGCGGTTGCCGCCGTAGACAAGGTGGGTGTGGCAATCGACGAGGCCCGGCGTGATCCAACGGCCGGCGCAGTCGATCTCACTCGCTGCGGCGAACCCGGCTGGAAGATCGGCCTCGCGACCGACATAGGCGATCCGGCCATCCCGGGCGCCGATGGCCCCCGTCTCGACGATGCCGAGGCCGGGCATGCCGGGCGCGAGGGTCGCCAGCCGTGCGTTCCGCCAGAGCCGATCGAAATGCATCCCGCCCCTCGCCTTCCGATGATTTAATTGTCTATACATAATTACAGGTTTGCACTAATGTCCAGCATCATTTTTGATGGGTAGATTTCACCGCCCCGGGTTAGTTTTCAGGATAGCTTCAACCCAGCCGAGACGAGGAACACGATGCGCCGCCTTTTCTTCGATGTCGCCCTTTTGCCCGATGGCTGGGCCAGAAATGTCGTGGTCGGCGTCGAGGGCGGCAGCATTTCATCCGTCGTCGTCGATGCGGAGATCGGCGCGGCGGAGCGGGCGGGCGCGATCGCGATCCCCGGCCTTGCCAGCCTGCACAGCCATACCTTCCAGCGCGGCATGGCGGGCCTCGCCGAAACCCGAGGCCCGGCCAGCGACAGCTTCTGGTCGTGGCGGCAGGTGATGTACCGGTTTCTCTCGGCCTTGAGCGCGGAGGATATCGAGGCCATCGCGGCCTTTGCCTTCATGGAAATGCTGGAAAACGGGTTTACTGCGGTCGGCGAATTCCACTACCTCCATCACGCGATCGGCGGGGCAGCCTACGCCAACCCGGCGGAGCATTGCGAGAGAATTGCCAGCGCCGCGAGCCAGAGCGGCATCGGCCTCACCTTGTTGCCGGTGTTTTATGCCCAAGGCGGGTTCGGCGGGCTGGCGGCCAGCGAAGGCCAGCGCCGGTTTATCACCGATCTCGACGCGTTTGCGACGCTGCATGCCGGCGCCCGCCGTGCGATCGCCACCCTGCCCGATGCCCGGATCGGGGTTGCGCCGCATTCCCTGCGCGCGGTGAGCCCGGAAGCACTCGAGGCTTTGCTCGCCGCACATCCCGAAGGACCGGTTCATATCCACATCGCCGAGCAGCTGCGCGAGGTTGAGGATTGCCTGGCCTGGAGCGGTCGCCGGCCCGTCGAATGGCTCTACGATCACGTCGAGGTTGATCGCCGCTGGTGCCTCGTCCACGCCACGCAGATGACCGCCGCCGAAGGCCGGCTGCTCGCCCGCTCCGGCGCGGTGGCAGGGCTGTGCCCGATCACCGAGGCCAATCTCGGCGACGGAATTTTCGATGCCCCGACCCTGCTCGCCGAGGCCGGATTTTTCGGGGTCGGCACGGATTCCAACGTCGAGATCACGGCGCCGGGCGAGTTGAAACAGCTTGAGTACAGTCAGCGGCTTGGCCTGCGTGCCCGCAACGTGTTTTCCCAACGGGAGGGCCAATCCACCGGCGCGGCGCTCTATCATGGCGCGTTGGCGGGCGGCGCCCGCGCCCTTGGTCGCGCCATCGGCCAGATCGCGCCGGGGTTTCGCGCCGATGTTGTGACCCTCGACGACGCCCACCCCGACCTGGCCGGGGTGCGGGACGATCGCTGGCTGGATGCCTATATCTTCGCTTCTGCCAGCCGTGCAATCGATTCCGTTTTCGTTGGCGGCAAGAAGACGGTAGAAGCGGGCCGTCACCTAGAACGGGAGAACATCGTGGCGCGCTACGCCGGAACGATGGCGCGCATCGCCGCGATAGGATGACCATGCCGGCGTGCCCCGACGCATGCTGGCGATGAAGTGAGGAACTGTGGACGCGCTTGCCCCCCTGCCGCGCTATCTTGAAATTCAGCGCGATCTTCAAGAAAAAATTGCCTCGGGAACCTGGGTTCCGGGCTCGCGGGTGCCGTCTGAACACGAATTGCAGGCGCAATACGGCTGCTCACGCATGACCGTCAACAAGGCGCTTTCCGCGCTGGCCCGCGCCGGACTGGTGGTCCGCAAGCGACGTTCGGGTTCGTTCGTCGCGATGCCGAAGTCGCAGGAAACCATCCTCAATATCCAGGACATCAAGGCCGAGATCGTCAACACGGGCCAGGCCTACCGGTTCGAGATCTTGTCGCGTACGATCCGGAAAATGAGCGCGGAGGATGCGCTCCACCTCGCCGTTCCCGCCTCCGGGCATGTCCTGGCGATGAGTGTTGTCCATTTTGCCAACAACCGCCCGTTTGTCGTCGAGGAACGCCTGATGGATCTGGCCGTTGTTCCCGGCGCCGCCACCGAGCCGTTCATCGAGTCCCCGCCGGGGACATGGCTTCTCAGCGTCGTCCCCTGGACCAATGCCGAGCACGTCATTCAGGCCGAGCTGGCGGATGCCAGGATCGCGGATCTGCTGGGGATCGAGCGCAAGGCCGCCTGCCTCGTCATCGAACGCCGCACGTGGCAGGGCGAGAACACCATCACCTGGGTTCGGTTGACCTACCCCGGCTCGCGCCATCAACTCACCAGCCATTTCCGGCCGGGTGGCAGCGTCGGGGTTTAGATAACGGATGAGATCGAGATGCAAAAAGTCATCGTGGTTTTCTTCTTCTTGCTGGCAACATTGAATTTTGCAGAGACCCGCGAAAATAAGCCGTGGCGACCAAAACAGTTCACGGATATCCGAGAAAACCGCATCACGAACGTTCAGTACCGTGCCATTATCGTTGCCCGGAAGCGGCTCGATGAACTGGCAATCGATGCAGATCAGTATGATCTCATTGTTTATGCAGGAGAAAAACAGGTTGAACTGGAATTCTCATATCGTACAGTGCGCGACACTTCGACGTGGAACAACGGCATCAGGGGATGCGGCAGCCGGGGACGGCCCGTCTGCAAGGGATTCCTGATCGAAATCGAGACGATGAAAATCCTGCGGGAGTGGGACGTCAAACAATAGCGTCGACTTCACGCACTCAATGCGTTGCCGCGAACACGGCTTCCGCCCGGATCTCTTCGGTCAACCGCGCCTTGAGGCTGGAGAATTCAGGCGAGGTCTTGAGCGTATAGTGGCGCGGATACGGCAGGTCGATCGCGATATCGGCCTTGATCCGTCCCGGCCGCGCGCTCATCACGAGGCAGCGCGAGGCGATGAAGATCGCTTCCTCGATGTCGTGGGTCACGAACAGCACAGTCTTTTTCTCACGCTCCCAGATGCCGAGCAGCAATTCCTGCATCAGTGCCCGGGTCTGGTTGTCGAGCGCACCAAACGGCTCGTCGAGCAGCAGCACCGCCGGATCGTTCGCCAGTGCACGGGCAATCGCGGTGCGCTGCTGCATGCCGCCGGAAAGCTGCTTGGGATAATGCTTCTCGAAGCCGCGAAGCCCGACCTTGTCGATGTAAGCCGACACGATCTCCCGCGTCTCAGCCGATCCCACGCCCTTTTCCGTCAGGCCAAAAGCGATGTTCTCGGCGATGGTGAGCCACGGAAACAGGGTGTAGCTCTGGAACACCATGCCGCGATCCGGCCCTGGCCCGGAAACCCGCTTGCCATCCAGCAGGATCGTTCCGCTCGAAGGCCTGTCGAGCCCGGCGATCATCCGCAGCAGCGTCGATTTGCCACAACCGGAGGGGCCGAGGATCGTGACGAAATCATTGTCGCCGACCGACAGCGTCGTCGGCTGCAGCGCCGTGACCGGCTGTCCGCCATGCACGCCCGGAAACACCCGCCCGAGATTTTCGACAACCAGTTTGCTCATGCCACTTTTCCGACCATTCACGCGAGCTTCCAGGGGAAGAGGCGGCGGTTCACGAGTTTGAACAGGAAATCCGACACCAGCCCGATCACGCCGATGACGATGATGCCGAAGATGATCTGCCCGGTCGCCATCAGGGCCTGGCTGTCGATGATCATATGGCCGATGCCCGCCGAGGAGCCGATCAGTTCGGCGACGATCACGTAGGTCCAGGCCCAGCCGAGCACGAGGCGGAGAATTTCCGCGATTTCCGGGGCGTTCATCGGGATCAGCACGCGGCGGACGACCGAACGATCGCCCGAGCCGAGCGTATAGGCCGCTTCCACGAGATCGCGCCGCGTTCCGCCAACCACCACCGCGACCATCAGCACGATCTGGAACACCGAGCCGATGAAGATCACCAGCAGTTTCTGGGTTTCGCCAAGCCCTGCCCAGAGGATGAGCAGCGGCACAAACGCCGAGGCCGGCAGATAGCGCGCGAAGGAAACGAAGGGCTCGAAGAACGCCTCGATCGGCTTGTAGGCCCCCATCAGGATGCCGAGGGGCACCGCGACCAGAACCGCCAGCACGAACCCGCCGACGACACGCCAGATCGTGATCAGGATATCCAGCCCGAAGCCGAACTTCGTCAGCAGGGTCCAGCCATCCCAGACCATGGTGATGGGATCGGCGAGGAAGATTTTCGGCACGAAGCCGCCGAAGGTCGCAACCGCCCAGCCGGCAAAGAACAGCACGAAAAAGCTGATCCCCAGCCATGTCTTGGCGGTCTGGGATATCGGTTCAAGCGGTCGCATCGGAAAAACTCCGGCAAAAATTACCCTGGCGAGAAGAACCCTGGCAAGCAGCAAAAGGTATCCGGGGTACCACGGGGTGCCCCGGACAAGCCCTTGCGGTTCGATGCAGGTTACTGAACGAAGCGGGTATCGGCGAGCGCGCCCATATCCGGCTTGGCTTTGATGATGCCAAGCTCGAGCAGGAGGTCGGCAGCCTCGTTCGAGAACGCGGCATGCGGGCCGGCGAAGAACGCCTTGTTCGCCGCCTTGTCCTGCCAGCGAAGATACGCCGACGACTTGGCGAAGACCTCGCCCGTCTGCTTGACGTCCGCGCCCATGATCGTATTGGACTTGGCGGGGTCCTTGGCGATCATATCAATCGCCTCAAAATAGCTGTCCGCCAGAGCCTTGGCGATCTTGTCGTTCTTGGCGATGAAGTCGTTGGTGCAGCCGAAGGTGTCCATGATCATCGGGTAATCGAGCGTGGTGGCGATGATCTTGCCCGCCTGCGGTGCCTCACGAACCGCCGAGAGATACGGCTCATAGGTCATCGCCGCATCCATCTGGCCGGCGATGAAAGCCTGCGCCGCCGGGCCGGGCTCCATGTTGACGACCGTGACGTCCTTCACGCTCAAGCCGTTTTTCTTCAGCATCCAGGCGAGGGTGAAATAGGGCGCGGTACCCGGTGCCGAGGCAAGAACCGACTTGCCCTTGAGGTCCGCGATCTTGCCGATCGTGTTGCGGACAACCATGCCATCGGCGCCATAGCTCTTGTCGAGCTGGAAAATCTGCTTGGTCGGCACGCCATTGGCATTCCAGACGACCCAGGTTTCAACCGTAGTCGCCGCGCACTGGATATCACCGGAGAGCAGCGCGAGATGGCGCGAGGCCTGCGGGATCTTCTTGATCGTGACGTCGAGCCCGTTCTTCTTGAAAATCCCGGCCTCTTTCGCCAGCGTCAGCGGCGCAAAGCCGGTCCAGCCGGAGATGCCGATCGAAACCTTGGCGTCCTGGGCCCCAGCAGAACCGAGGGCGAAAATTGAGGCAGCCAGAACGCCGCTGGCGATGGCAACGGTGTTTCTGGCACGCGCGATGAAGGTCTTTTTCATGTTCTGTTTTCTCCCTGAGGCTGTGAACCCTACTGAATTGAAGCATTCCCGGTTTTATTTGCCTAGACAAATAAATCCGGGAATGCTGGCGGATTGGTGGAACATCTTTTCGCAAGAAACATGCCGGCCGTCCTCTCCCGGTCTGCGGTAGGGAGGCATTCAGCTGGTCAGGGCAGTGATTCCCTTGGGCGCACAAACTCAGGCCATCAGCACCACGAGCGCCAGAAGGATGTTCGTCGCCTGATGCAGGAATTGGTCGAAACCGAGCAACCACCAGAAGCGCGGATTGTCCACCTGCAGCCGGAGGGCGTGCCCGAAAAGGCTCTTCGCCCTGTCGATCACCGCATGGAGCCCGAAATCCACGAGGGCCAACCACCAGAGCCGCGGCGCAACCAACAGGATAATGACCAGCGCCAAGCCGGCGTGAATGCCGCAATGCACCGCAAGCGGCAGCGCCCAGCGCGTGTCAGCCTCCTTGCCCTGCACGATCCAGGTGGGCTGGAGAATAAAATCGGCCAGAAAGTGCTTGAGGGCAAAGG
Source organism: uncultured Methylobacterium sp. (assembly GCA_964571245.1). Classification (GTDB taxonomy): domain Bacteria; phylum Pseudomonadota; class Alphaproteobacteria; order Rhizobiales; family Beijerinckiaceae; genus Rhabdaerophilum. The sequence continues at coordinate 6,853 of CAZNAT010000041.1, read as the reverse complement.
CCCCAAACACCGCGCCAACCCAGATCGATGGCTCGTTCAGGATCAAGTCGTACCCTTCGCCAATCCCGCGGCCAGGCCATTCCTTGCGGCCTCAGCCACTATATCTTACCGATCATGGCGCGATGGAAAAGGTCCGAAGCGGCCTTTTCGTCAAGCAGCACAGGATTGCCACCGGCCGTCGGATCAACCGGTGACATCGTCGCCATCAGCGCGATATCCGGGTTTTTCACACCGAATTCCGGCAGGGTATGCGGCACATTGAGATCCGCGCGCAGCTGCATCACGAAATCGAGGAAGGCGGAGTAGCTTGGCTTCAACCCGAGATAGGCGGCGACGCGCGCCATTTTTTCCTCAATCGCGGGGCGGTTGAACTCCAGCACGTAGGGCATGAAGACCGCATTGGTCATGCCGTGATGCGTATTGTAGAGCGAGCCCACGGGGTGGCTCAGCGCATGGATCGCGCCGAGCGCTTTCTGGAACGCGGTCGCGCCCATCGCGGCGGCGGACATCATGTGGGCGCGGGCCTCGATATCGGTACCGTCTTTCGCCGCGCGGGGAAGGTACTCCTTCACCAGCCGCATGCCTTCGAGCGCGATGCCATCCGCCAGCGGGTGGTAGAACGGCCCGCAATAGGCTTCAAGGCAATGCGCGAAGGCATCCATGCCGGTACCCACGGTGATCATCCGGGGCATGCCGACCGTCAGCTCAGGATCGCAGATCACCGTCTTCGGCATCATCAAGGGGTGAAAAATCACCTTCTTGGTATGCGTCGTCTCGTCGGTGATGACGCCGGCGCGGCCAACCTCGGAGCCGGTTCCGGCGGTGGTCGGCACGGCGACGATCGGGAAAATGCCTTTGGGATCGGCTCGGGTCCACCAATCGCCGACATCCTCGAAATCCCACATCGGCCGCGTCTGCCCGGCCATGAAGGCGATGACCTTGCCGGCATCGAGCGCCGAGCCGCCGCCGAAGGCGACGACGCCATCGTGCTTGCCGGCGCGCAGAACCGCGATGCCGGCAGCCACATTCGCGGCGACGGGGTTTGGCTTGACCTCCGAGAAGATGGCGCAGGGCAGGCCGGCCGCATCAAGTTGGGCCTTGGCGGCGGCGACCATCGGCTGCGTCGCCAGAAACGGGTCGGTGACCAGCAGCGGCCGGGTGATGCCGGCGGCCTTGACCGCCTCGGCCAATTCAGCGATGCGCCCGGCGCCAAACTTGATGGCGGTGGGGTAGTTCCAGTTGCCGCGAAGGTTCATGGTGCTTTCTCTATCGTAGGAATTGAGGATATTTCCGTCATTACGAGGAGGTGCCTTGGCTCCGAACGTAGCAATCCAGACTTATGGTCGGAGGGAAGACCGGATTGCTTCGCCGCTTCGCAATGACGGGTTCAGATTTTCTTCAGGTGAAAACTCTTGGGCCGAGTGAGGCTCTCGTAGCCGAGGCTGGAGAGCGTCGCCCCGCGCCCGGTTTCCTTCACGCCGGTCCAGGCAAGGCCGGGATCGAGATAATCCGCGCGGTTCATGAACACCGTGCCGGTTTCGAGCGCCTCGCCGATGCGCTCCGCCGCCGCTTCGTCCCGGGTGAAAATTGCGGCGGTGAGCCCGTATTTGCTGTCGTTCATCAGCCGGATCGCCTCTTCGTCGGAAGCCACCGGCATGATCCCGATCACCGGGCCAAAAGTCTCCTCGTTCATCACCAGCATCTCGTGGTTGACGCCGGTGAAGATCTGCGGCGCGAGATAGGGCGTGCCGGCCCTGTCGGCCTTGAAATCGGCGGCATCGAGATGTGCTTTCGCGCCCTTTTTGAGCGCGTCGGCGTGGTGGGCGCGCACGGTCTCGGCGAGGCGGAGCTGTGCCATCGGGCCGAGCGTGGTGTTCTCGTCCATGGGATCGCCGAGGACATATTGCTTCGCCAACGCCACCGCCCCCGCGACGAACTTGTCGTAGACTTGCCTGTGGACATAGACGCGCTCGATGCCGCAGCAGCATTGGCCGGAGTTGAACATCGCGCCGTCGATCACGGTATCAATCGCCTGGCTGAGATCGGCATCGGCGCGCACATAGGCGGGGTCCTTGCCGCCGAGTTCGAGCCCGACGGAGGCGAAGGTGCCCGCTGCGGCGCGCTCGATCGCCCGGCCCGCCTCGACCGAACCGGTGAAGGCGACGTGATCCACCGCGCCCGAGGCGATGAGCTTCGTCGTCTCCTCGTGGCCGAGCACCAGCCAGCGGAACAGCCCCTTGGGCAGGCCGGCCTGATCCGCCGCCATCTGGAAGCGCTTGCCGACCAGGATGGTCTGCGCCGCGTGTTTCAGGATCACGGCATTGCCGGCCATCAGCGCGGGCACCACGGAATTCACCGCCGTGAGATACGGGTAGTTCCACGGCGCCACGACCAGCACCAGCCCCAGGGGATCGCGGCGGATATAGCGCGTGAACCCTTCTTTCGCCGCCGGCTTTACGGGCGCGAGCGCCTCCCCGGCAATGGCGATCATGTGGCGCGCGCGCTCCTCGAAGCCGCCGAGTTCGCCGCTCGCGTAGCGGATCGGACGGCCCATCTGGCGCGTGAGTTCCGGCCCGATCTCGCCCTTCATCGCCAGCATCGCGTCGACGAAGCGGCTCATGATCGCGGCGCGCTCAGGCGTAGGCACCTTGCGCCATTCGGCCTGCGCGGCTTTCGCGGCCGCAACGGCGGCGTCGATCTCGGCGGCCGAGGCGATGGGGAAGCGTGCGACCTCCTTGCCGTCGATGGGGGAAATGCAGGTGATGTCGGTCATGTTCTGCTCATTCAATCCGTTAATGCGTCATTGCGAAGAGGCCAAAGGCCGACGCGGCAATCCAGCAACTTGCGCCAAATCTGGATTGCTTCGTCGCTTCGCTTCTCGCAATGACGAAACCGTTTTCAATAGCGCTCGAACCCTCGGAACAACTCCCAATCCGTCACCTTGCGGTCGAATTCGGATTGTTCCCAACGCGCGGTATGGACGTAGTGGTCGATGACGTCATCGCCAAAGGCTTTGCGCATGAATTTTGATTTATCCAGCGTCTCGGTCGCCTCGCGCAGCGTTTTGGGCACCTCCGGCAGCTTGCGCCCGCCATAGGCGTCGCCCTTGTGCGGTGCGCCCAGCTCCAGCTTCTCGTCGATCCCGGCAAGCCCGGAAGCGATCAGCGCGGCAAAAGCGAGATAGGGGTTGAGATCCGCGCCGCCGATCCGGCATTCGATGCGGATAGCCTTGGTCCCGTCGCCGCAAAGGCGGAACCCGGCCGTGCGGTTGTCCTTGCTCCAGATGGTCTTGGTCGGCGCGAAGGTGCCGGCCATGAAGCGCTTGTAGGAATTGATGTAGGGCGCGAGGAAATAGGTCATGTCCTTGGCGTATTTGATCTGCCCGGCCACAAAACTGCGCATCAGGGCGGACATGCCGTATTCGCCGGTCTTGTCGAGGAAAAGCGGCGTCTTGCCGTCCTTGCTCCAGAGCGAGGCATGGACATGGGACGAGGATCCCGCGAGGTCCGCGCGCCATTTCGCCATGAAGGTCACGGCCTTGCCCCTGGACCAGGCGATTTCCTTGATGCCGTTCTTGATGATCACATGCCGGTCCGCCATTTCGAGGGCATCGGCGTAGCGGACGTTGATTTCCTCCTGCCCCGGGCCCCATTCGCCCTTGGAGCATTCCACCGGGATGCCGGCGGCGTGGAGCTGGTTGCGCGCCGCGCGCATCACATCCTCCTCCTTGGAGGTCTGAAGGATGTTGTAATCCTCGATGTAATAGCCGGCGGTTTTCGGCTCATGATAGCGTTTTGCGCGTACGGCCTCGAAGCTTTCGTCAAAAAGGTAGAATTCGAGTTCCGAGGCGAGATAGGCGCGCATGCCGCGCTCGGTCAGCCGGGCGATCTGCTTCTTGAGGATGCCGCGCGGGGAATGCGGGATATCGTGGTGATGATGGTCCTGAACGTCGCAGAGCACCATCGCCGTGCCTTCGAGCCACGGCACGCGGCGCAGCGTCGCCATATCCGGCTTGAGGACGAAGTCGCCGTAGCCCTTCTCCCAGCTCGCGGCTTTGTAGCCCGGCACCGGCTCCATATCGATATCATCCGCAAGGAGATAGTCGCAGGCATGGGTTTCGACATGCCCGCCATCGACGAAGAACTGGGCGTGGAAGCGCTTGCCGATCAGCCGCCCCTGCATATCCGCCATGCAGACGAGAACCGTATCGATCTCGCCGCTCGCGACCGCCACCTTCAGCGCTTCAAATTCCAGCGGTGCCGTCATCTTCATCCTCGCGCCTTTTTAGAGCTGTTATGGCGCCATACATCCCGAGCGCCCGATTCTGCTGATAATGCGCGAGAGAACCGCCGTGACAACGCGTTTTTTGCTAGCCGTCAAAATATTTTCGGACACCGCAGCGGTATGCCCTCCGCCGGGAACACAGATCGGGATTGGAAAATGAGGAGATGGAATGCTCCCAAGCCGTGCCGCCGCGCCTACTGGCTTGCCCAGACGATCCGGCGGATCATGCGGATGGTATCGTGCGCGCGCGGCGGCACCGCTTCGGACATCAGGCCCGTGAAATAGACATGCGTCGCGCTCTGATGGCCGAGCACTTCAAGGCTGGCGTTTCCGGCGGTGTCGAGGACGAAAACCCGATCTCCCCGCCTCGGCTCGGCACCGGGTGCCACGATCAGGACATCGCCATTGCGGTAGATGGGCGCAAAGCGATCTCCCCGCACTTCAATGGCGAAGAGACCTCGATCCGACGGCGAGGGAAACGCGATCTCATCCCAGCCTTCGTGATTGACATGCCCGTTCTTGTCGAACCAGCCCTCGACCCTCCCTTCCAGCGCGCGAACCGGAACGCGGCGGATGGTTGGCTCCTTCTGCATGACCAGCTGGATGAATTCGTCGACGCCGGCTCCGGTGGCGGCGAGCACCTTGGCGATCGATTCGGTCGAGGGCCAGCGCAACTGGCCTTCGCTGTTTTGTCGCTTGGAGCGGTTGAACGTCGTGGGGTCGAGCCCGGAACGCCTGGCAAGGCTGGAGGCCGTCAGCCCTTCGCGCGCCGCCAGTGCGTCAATCGCCGCCCAGATCTGCGAATGCGTCAGCATGGCCTGTCCGTTCCAGATGAAATCCAGGATATATACGAAATCTCTTATGAATTCGAAATCTCTGATCGCACTAGCAATTTTGCCAGCCCGCCGCAATTATCGGAAAATACTGAGAAAATTGCGGAGGCAAGACCGGGTGTCCCGAAATCCGAGCCGGAAAGGCCAGAATCATGCGCTGCCTCTACAAGCTGTTGAGCCGTGCCCAATGGGAGGAATTCAGGAAACTTGGTACGTTTTGTGGCGCCGATATCGATCTGAAGGACGGGTTTATTCATTTTTCCTATGCCGATCAGGTCAAAGAGACCGCCGAACGACATTTTTCCGGGATGGACGATCTCGTGCTGATCGCGGTTGACGCAGCCCGCGTCGCCCCGGCCTTGCGCGACGAGGTTTCGCGCCACGGCATGCTTTTTCCCCATCTTTATGGACCGCTTTCCATCGCCGACGTGGTGTGGGATAGCGTTCTGGAGCGCCGCGCGGATGGGAGCCTCGTCTTTCCGCCGCTCGATCAACGGTTTTAATCGGATAGTACGTGATGTTCGGCACGCTTTTCCCCCTGTTCCAGCCTCTTGTCCGCCACATCGATCCCGAGAACGCGCATGATATGGCGGTGGCCATGCTGGAGCGCGTTCCCCTGCCGGCTTGCGCGCCGGAGGATCCGAGGTTGGCGAGCAAGGTCTTCGGGTTGCATTTTGCCAATCCGGTGGGCATGGCCGCGGGGTTCGACAAGAATGCCCGGGTACCCGATGCCCTGATGAAGCTGGGCTTCGGCTTCGTTGAGGTCGGCGGGGTCACCCGGCTGCCCCAGCCGGGCAACCCCAGGCCGCGCGTGTTTCGGCTCGCGGCCGATGGCGCGGTTATCAACCGCTATGGCCTCAACAGCGATGGCATGGAGGCCGTGGCGGCCCGCCTTGCCGGGCGGGCGCGAAACGGCATTCTCGGCATTAATTTCGGGGCCAACAAGGACAGCGCCGATCGCATCGCCGATTATGTCGATCTGATACGCCGGCTCGGCCCCTATGCCGACTTCGTCACGCTCAATGTTTCCTCGCCCAACACCCCCGGCCTGCGCGATCTTCAGGGCCGCGCCTTTCTCGACGAGCTGATCGCCCGGGTCATGGAGGCCCGCGCGACCGACGGGATCGCCGTGAGAATCCTGCTGAAGATCGCGCCCGATCTCGATGATCCCCAGCTCGACGAGATCCTCGACGTCGCCCGCGCCCCCGCCATCGACGGGATGATCGTCTCGAACACGACCATTGCCCGGCCGGCATCGCTGAAGGAGCAGCAACTGGCACGGGAGGCCGGTGGGCTCTCGGGAAAACCGCTGTTTCGGGCCTCGACGATCATGCTGGCCAAGGCGTATCTGCGCACCGAAAACGCCTTCCCCCTGATCGGCGTCGGCGGCATTTCAAGCGGCGAGGACGCGGTGGCCAAGATCGCGGCAGGGGCTTCGCTGGTGCAGCTCTATTCCGCCCTCGTCTACCGTGGTCCGGCGCTGATCGGCGAGATCAAGCGAGCCATCCTGCGGGCGATGGAACGCGAGAAGGCGGCCTCGCTGGCGGATCTTGTGGGGCGCGGCGCGGCCGTCTGGGCAAAAGCGCAGGCCTGAGGAGCCCCGCAAAACCGGTGCCCGCTTTTGCGCATCCTGATTCAGTTTAACCTTGACGCAGGATGGTGACCGCAAAACCGGTGCCCACTTTTGCGCATCCTGATTCAGTTTAACCTTGACGCAGGATGGTGACCGCAAAACC
>CAZNAT010000040.1:3611-31568 GCA_964571245.1 uncultured Methylobacterium sp. | reverse complement strand
CAGGGTAACCGGATAGAAATACCCCGGCCCGCTGCCGGGATTGCCGCCGATCAACACCTTGGCACCGCTCGCCCTGGCATCCTCGACGAGTTCGACGACCTTCTTGTACTGCATCTCGTTCTGGAGCGGACCGAGCACGCTGGCTTCATCGAGGCCATCGCCCATGGGAACCTTGCCGGCAAAGGCCTGTAGCGCGTCGCAGACCTGATCATAGACGGATTCATGGACATAGAGCCGCTTCAACGCCGCGCAGGTCTGGCCGTTGTTGATGAACGCGCCCCAGAACAGCCCCTCGGCAATCTTGCCGGGATCGACATCCGGCAGCACGATCGCGGCGTCGTTGCCACCGAGTTCCAACGTGAGGCGCTTCAGGGTCTGCGCAGCGCTCGCCATCACCTTGCGTCCGGTCGCCGTCGAGCCGGTGAAGGTCACCTTGCTGACATCCGGGTGTCCGGTGAGCACGGGGCCGATGCTATCCTCGCCGGCCACGACATTGACCACGCCGGGCGGCAGCACCGTATTGATCAGTTCGACCATGCGCAGCGTCGAGAGCGGGGTCAGTGGCGAAGGCTTGAGCACCACCGTATTGCCCGCAAGCAGCGCCGGCGCGATATGCCAGACCGCGATCATCAGCGGCCAGTTCCACGGGGTGATCGAAGCCACGACGCCGATCGGCTTGCGGTGAAGCTCGATCCGGTGCCCGGTATCGCCGTCCTGAAGCACCTCGACCGGCAATTCGAGACTTGAGGTATAGCGCAGCCAGCCCGAACACCCCCCGAGCTCGAAGCGCGAACCGAGCCCGCCGAGCGGCTTGCCCTGCTCCTGCGTCAGGAGCTTGGCCAGCTCTTCGGCATGGCGCTCGATGACATCCGCCATGGCGTTCAGCGCCGTCTTGCGGTCGGCCAGGGAAGTCGCGGCCCAGAGCGGAAAGGCGCGCCTGGCGGCAGCGACGGCGTCATTGACCTCCGCCGCGCTCGCTGCGGGGCAGCGCCCGACAATGCCGCCGGTGGACGGGTTCCTGACGTCCAGGCCGGCCGCGGTTGCGACCCGCTTACCATCGATCACCAGGGCAAATTCGCGCATCTCGTTCCTCCAGGGCGGCTTGTTGTTTTTAGACGGGCGGCTTTGGATGCAGGAAGCTCCAGGGCGAGGTTTCCGATCCTCGCGGCACCTGAACCTCGATCAGCGAGGGCGCGTTGAGGTCGATCATTCTGGCCAGCGCCTCGCGCAAAGCGGCAGGCGTGTTCACCCGGCACGCCGTCACTCCGAAACTCTCGGCAAGACGGACAAAGTCCGGGTTCTTGAGCTCGGAACCGAGAATGCGGCCGCCGTAGCGCTCGTTCTGGTCGCGCAGGACATTGCCATAGGCCTCGTTGTTGAAGACAATGGCGACGACGTTGATGCCGTGCTGGACGGCGGTGGCGAGTTCCTGCACGCCGAACATGAAGCCGCCATCGCCGGAAACCGAGACCACGGCCTTGTCCGGATGGGCAACCTTGACCCCGAGCGCGGTATTGTAGCCAAACCCGAGATTGTCCTGATAGCCGCAGGTCACGTAATGCCGCGGCGCATAGACCGGAAAGCCGAAGCGTCCGGCAAAACCCATCTGACTGACTTCCTCGACGAAAAAACCATCGCGCGGCAGCATCGCGCGGATCGCATCGAGATAGTCCATCTGCGGCTGGACGAGGGAATAGGCGCGGCGCGCCCGCGCGCTGATTTCAGCAAATTCGGCTTCGCGATTGGCTTTGGCGCCGGTCACCGCCGCGACCAGCGCGCGGGTGCCCTCCGCCGCATCGGCGACGATGCCGAGATCGGGCTTCAGCCGCACCATTTCCGTCGGGTCGATGTCGAGGCGGATCACCTTCAGCCCCGGCGGGCGCCATTGCCAGCGCATGAATTGCAATTCGAGCCGCGAGCCGATGCCGATCAGCAGGTCACACCCCTTCCAATAGGCATAGGAGGCCGCAAGATCCATCGCGTAGGGGCTGTCGGCAGCGACGATCCCCTTGCCGGAGCGGTGCGACGTCACCGGCGCCTGGAGCTTGCGGGCGAGTTCGAGCACTTCGGCCGCCGCATCAACCGCTCCGCCACCAACCATGATCAGCGGGTTTTTCGCCTCGGCGATCATTTTTGCCGCCAGCGCGATGCGGTCCTCGTCGACGGGCGGCTTGCGCCAGGTCGCGGCCTCTGCCGGCACTTCCGGGCCGGTCATGCCGAAGACATCCCAGGGCGCCTCGATCGCCACCGGCCCGGGCCGGCCGGAGAACATCTGCCGGAACCCTTCGGCCACCGTGGCCGTCGCCTGGCTCGGGTGGGTGATGCGCTCGGCCCATTTGGTGATGCCGCGCAGGGTGGCGAGCTGGTCCGGCAACTCGTGCAGCTGCCCCCGGCCTTGCCCGATCAGATGCGACATGATGTTGCCGGTCACGCACATGACCGGCGCATTGGCACCATAGGCCGTACAAAGCGCCGCGCCGGCATTGAGAACGCCGGGTCCGGGAACCACCGTGAATACGCCCGCGCGCCCGGAAGATTTGGCATAGCCATAGGCCATATAGCCCGAGCCCTGCTCGTGGCGGGTATGGATCATCCGGATATGGTTGCGGACCTCATAGAGCGCGTCGTTGAAGTCGTACATATGCGCGCCGGGGATGCCGAAAACGGTATCGACGCCATTGGTGACCAGCGCATCGGTGATGGCCTGACCCGTGGTTCTATGTGCCATGGTGTACCCAATTCTCAGTCAAACGTGCAGCGAACGGTGCCGAAGGCTCCGAAATCGGCGATGATCTCGGAGCCCGAAAGCGCCTCGACCGGGCGGATGAACGAGCCGGACAGCAGGATTTCGCCCGCCTTGATCCCCTGTCCGTATTGCGCAAGCCGGTTGGCGAGCCAGACGATCCCCAGTGCCGGATGGTTGAGCACGCCGGCGCCAAGCCCGGTTTCCTCGACCTCGCCGTTGCGCGTGACGATCGCGCCGAGCCAGCGCATGTCGACATCCCCCGGCCGCACCGGCCTGCCGCCGGTAACGATGCCGGCGTTGGCGGCGTTGTCGGCGATCGTATCGCAGATGTTCCGGGTTTTACCCGTCGCCGGGTCGACGCGCAGGATGCGCGTATCGAGGATTTCAAGCGCAGGCAGGATATGGTCGGTTGCCGCCAGCACGTCTTCGAGCGTCACATTCGGCCCCTTGAGGTCCGATTTCATGACGAAGGCGATCTCGGCCTCGATCCTGGGCTGGATGAACCGGCCCTTCGGCACCCGCGCGCCATCGGCGAACACCATGTCGTCGAAGAGCACGCCCGAATCCGGGATGTCGATATTGAGCGCGTATTGCATCGCCTTCGACGTCAGCCCGATCTTCCAGCCGATCACCGTGCGGCCGGCGGCGCGTTTTTTCCCGGCCAGCGCGGCCTGCACCGCATAGGCGTCATCCATGCTCATGCCGGGATGGGCGAGCGAGATCAGCCCGATCTGCTGACCCCTGCGCTCGGCTTCGAACAGCGCCGTGGCGGCGGCTTCAATCTCTCCAGCCTTCATCATGGCGCGGCCTCATCGATAATTCCATTGCGCAGAACACCGATCCCTTCGGCCTCGACCTCGACGGTATCGCCGGGCTTGAGCCAGACCGGCGGATCAAAACGCGCGCCAGCGCCGGTCGGCGTTCCCGTGATGATGACATCGCCGGGCGCGAGCGTCGTGAAGGTCGAGATGTAATGGAGGATGTAGGAAAAATCGAAAATCATCCGGCTGGTGCGGTCATCCTGGCGGATCTCGCCGTTGACGCGGGTCGTCAGGCGGATATCGGCGATCTGCGCCTGGTCATGGTAGGGTACCAGCCAGGGGCCGATCGAGCCCGAGGCATCAAAATTCTTGCCCTGCGTCACGTTGAACTTGGCATGACGGATCCAGTCGCGGATCGAGCCTTCGTTGGCGAGCGTCAGCGCGGCGATGTGGTCAAGCGCTCGCTCGCGCGGGATATGCCGCCCACCCTTGCCGACCACGAGTGCGATCTCGCCTTCGTAATCGAGCTGCTCGGAGGCGCGCGGCCGGACGAGCGGGGTATCGTGACCGACGAAGGAGCGCGCAAAGCGGATGAAGAGCGAGGGCCGCGTCTGCGCCGCCTGCCCGTCCTTGTATTCCTCGTTGCGATCCGGAAAATTGACGCCGACGCAGATGATTTTTTCCGGCCTCGGGATCGGGATCTCAAACCGCACGTCCGCGGCATGAAAATCCGCCGGGCGCCCGGCGCCGGCCTCGGCCAGCGCGTCGAGCGCCCCGGCTTCCACTGCCTCCAGCAGGGTCGGAAACCGGGTGCCGAAGCGTCCGGAGAGATCGACGATACCGCCGGCAGCATCGATCGCGCCGTAGCGCCTCGTGCCGGCATGGGTGAAGGTGAGAAGGCGTGGGAGGGTCATGCCGGGTCCGATCAGTAGGGTGCGATGATCGGCTGCGCGCCGAGCGCGGAAGCTTTTGTTTCGGCCCCGTCAAAAAGCGTGCCTTCCTCGAACCAGGAGCGCGGGGCGGGTGCGCCCCAGAGCGTCTGGCGCTGACGGTCCTTGAGATCCCAGCGGATCGGTTCGAGATCGGGGTCGACGGTCTGGTAATCCGAGCAATAGATCTCGATCCGGTTGCCGTCGGGGTCGCGGACATAGAGGAAGAAGGCGTTGGAAATGCCGTGCCGGCCCGGCCCGCGCTCGATATTGTCGAGATAGCCGGTGGTCGACATCAGATCGAGCAGGTCGATGATATTGAGCGGGGTCGGCACCCAGAAGGCCGTGTGGTGCAGGCGCGGCCCGATGCCGTTGGTAAAGGCGATATCGTGCACGCCGCCCTTGCGGTGCATCCAGGCACCCCAGATCTTCCCGCTCTCGGCATCCTCGGTATATTCGGTCAAGCGGAAGCCAAGCTCGCCATAGAACGCGACCGCGCCGTCGACATCGGCCGAAAAGCAGTTGAAATGGTCGATGCGCAAAGGTTTGACGCCCTTGTAAAGCGCGTAGTGCTGGTGGATTGGCGGCAGGCGCTCCATTTTGGCGTAGAATTCGAGTGGCGTGCCCCAGGGATCGCGCACCCGCAGGGTCCGGCCCTGCCAGGGCCGCTCGACCCATTCCGCCGGCAGCTTCCGCACTTCAAAGAACGCCTTGATCTTATCAAGATCGCTCTCGTCCCAGACCTTGAAGCCGAGAAGCCGCGCCGAGGCCTTGCTCCCCCTGGTTAGGATGATGCAGTGGTGACCCCGCTCCTCCAGCGCGCGCAGGCAGATCTGCCCCTCGCTCTCGTAGGTCACCTGAAGGCCAAGCGTATCAACGTAAAACGCACGGGACGCCTTGAGATCCTTCACCACGAACTCGACATGGGACAGGCGGACGATGTTGAACGCGGGATAAAGATTGGGTGTTGGGATCGGCATCGGATCGAACCTCGAGTTTCTTCGGCGTTTCCAGCGTAAACGAAGGCGCCCCTGCAGACGCGGCTATTGTTTCGCCAGCTTCGGGATGGCGTGCTGCGCGGTCGCAAAGGCGATATTCTTGGTTTCCATGTAGAAATCGAACGACCAGTCACCGCCATCCCGGCCGATACCGGAGCTCTTCATGCCGCCGAACGGCGTCGGCAGATGGCGGACATTCTCGGAATTCACCCAGATCATCCCGGCCTCCAGCGCCTCGGTGAAGCGGAAGGCGCGCGCGACATCCGCGGTCCAGAGATAGCCGGTCAGACCATATGCCACGCCGTTGGCGAGGGCGAGGGCCTCTTCCTCGCCTGTGAAACGGATGGCCGTCAGAACCGGGCCGAAGATTTCCTCCTGCGCGATGCGCATGCCGTTGGTCGCCTCCGTGAACAGGGTCGGCTTGACGTAGCAGCCGCCGCCCGGCCCTTCGGCCTTCGTGCCGCCGGTGAGGAGCCTCGCACCCTCCTTCACCCCGATCTCGAAGTAGGAAAGCACCTTTTTCTCGTGCACGGGGTGGATCAGCGGGCCGATCACTGTTTCCGGGTCGAGCGGGTGACCAACCGGGATCTTTTTGGCGCGCTCGGCGATCATGCCGGTGAATCTCTCGTAGATGCTGTCCTCGATCAGCACGCGCGACGACGAGGTGCAGCGCTCGCCGTTCAGCGAATAGATCATGAAGACAACCGCATCCGCCGCGCGCTCGAGATCGGCATCGGCGAAGACCACGACCGGGTTCTTGCCGCCAAGCTCGAAATGCACGCGCTTGAGGGTGTCCGCGCCCTGCTTCATGATCATCGAGCCGGTGCGGCCTTCGCCGACAAACCCGATGGCCTTGATGTCGGGGTGTTCGGTCAGCGCCTTGCCGGCTTCCTCCCCCAAACCGTTGACGAGGTTCCACACGCCCGGCGGCAGACCGGCCTCCTCGGCGATTTCGGCGAGCAGGTTCGCGGTCAGCGGCGAGAATTCGGCCGGCTTGTGAACCACCGTGCAGCCGGCGGCAAGCGCCGGCGCGATTTTCCAGGTCGAGAGCATGAACGGCGTATTCCAGGGCGTGATCACGCCGACCGGGCCAATCGGCACGCGGGTCGTCATGTTGACCTGGCCCGGCGCCAGCAGCGTCCGGCCGTCGCGCGCTTCGGGCGCCTTGTTGGCGAAGAAGCGAAAATTCTCGGCGCCGCGGAGCGCCGCTTTCGCCATGAATTTCAGCGCCTGACCGGTATCCATGCATTCGACGAAGGCGATTTCCTCGGCGCGTGCCTCGATTCCATCGGCGATCGCCAGGAGAATTTTCCGGCGCTTCTCGCCGTCCCAGGCCGCCCAGGACTTGTAGGCGGCCTTGGCGGCCGCCACCGCCGCGTCGACATCCGCCTGTTGTGAGCGGGCGACCTCGGCCAGCACCCTCAGATCGACCGGACTGATCGTTTCGAAGGTTTCGCCGGCGATCGCCGGGACCGCCCTGCCGTCGATCCGGTTCTGGACCCCGCTGTCGCGGAAACGGGCGAGATAGGCCTGGGCCTTCGCAATGTTCTTCTCAAGCGCGGACATATCTGCTCCCGTGATTCCGACGGTTGGCCGGGTTTGGATATATTCTGGCGAGGCGGATGGCTGGCGTCCTTGCGATGGGGCAAGCCAACATGATCATGCCTGATCATTAACATGTTAATCTTATCTCGTGACCGCTGTCAACCCAGCCCGCCGCGCATGATCAACACCGACAGAACGCGCCATGCCAGCAGATGCCTCTAATACCAACCGACGCCTTGCGGAGAAGCGTGAAAAGTCTATACGTTAAAGCTTGGTAGGTTGCCTGGCGAACCTGCGGCGCAACATCTCGAGGTTGTCTTGATCGACGGCTTTTTTCACCCGCATGACACCAGCCGGTCACTGCCGATGGCATTGCTGCGCGCAAGAGAAGCGGTGATGTCCCGCTTCCGGCCGATGCTCAAGGCGCATGGCGTGACCGAACAGCAGTGGCGGGTGGTACGCGTGCTCGCGGAAGCCAAAGAAATCGACGTAACCCAGCTCGCGGATCGCACCTCGATCCTCGGGCCGAGCCTGTCGCGCATCCTGCGTGCGCTCGAGCAGCAGAAGATCATCCGTAAACAGCAGGACAAGAAAGACGGCCGGATCTTCTGGGTCCAGCTGACCAGGCAGGGCGAGGAACTGATCAAAACCATCCAGCCCGATTCGATCCGGATCTACGCGGAGATCGAGACGCTTCTCGGCAAGCACAGCATTGATCGGCTGCTCGGCCTGCTTGCCGAGGTCACAGGCGTGCTGAAGGTTCCTGACGTGCCGAAGCTTTCTGGCGCCAGCGAAGACCACGACGAGGACTAGGATCCAGACCCGCCGGCAGGCCTCACCGATCCCGTGTATCGCTTCCCACGCGCTTTAAAACGGAGGCGATCCGGGCCGCCGAGAGCTTTGATGCTTGAAGACGCTTTCCTTGCCCCGATGCCCGGATGATGGGCCGAAATTCCAGCTCGGAATGGCCCAAATGATTGGAGTATCCGGGAACACCGACGCGTTTTCCAGTGATTGACTGTCTTCCGCCTGCCTCACAAGCACCAGAAAACGAAAAGGCCGCCCGGAGGCGGCCATTCGTATCTCTTTGGGGAAACAAGAGAAAATTGGAGCGGGTAAAGGGATTCGAACCCTTGACCCCAACCTTGGCAAGGTTGGAACTTGTGTATTTTGGCGTGTTACACCGTTTCTTGATATTGAAAATACTCTTTTAAATCAATGACTATCGTTATACGGTGTTTCCCGTGATTATTCTCGGTTTCCGTTCTGGTGGCTAAACGGTGGCTAAACGGATCGGATCGACACCAAAACGGACACGCCCAATGCCGACGCTGAAATTGACCAAACGCGCCGTCGATTTGATCAAGCCGGGGGAACGTCCTTGCTACTATTTCGACGCCGACTTACCCGGCTTTTTCCTTCGGGTGATGCCAAGTGGGGTCAAGGCTTGGGGGTTCGAATATCGAGCGGGTTCCGGTCGCGGCGTTCAAAAGAAGCGCTTCACGATTGCCAGCTTTGGTCTGCTTACCCCCGATGAAGCACGCGCCGAAGCCAAGAAGCTTGCCGCCGATGTGACGCGCGGGATTGACCCCGCCGCGAATAAGTCAGCAAAGGCGAAGGAATCGACCGTCGCCGAATTGATCGAACTTTATGAGCGGGAAGGCTGCTTCGTTCAGCGTGGCATTCGCCAAGGCGAGCCGATGAAAGACCGGACGAAGGCATACACACTTGCCCGGCTGAAACATCACGTCATTCCGCAACTTGGAAAGAAGCGCATCACTGAGATTGGTGCGGGCGAAATTGAACGCTTCGTTCGCGCCGTAGGTGTTGGCGAAACGGCCAAGGATGAAAAGACCGGCCCGCGAACCCGCGTGATTGTTCGGGGCGGTGAAGGCGCGGCGCGCAAGGTTGTTCGCGATTTGTCGGCGGTGTTTTCGTTCGCCGTCCGGCGCGGGATTATTCCAGCGAACCCGTGCGACATTGCGGCGATCCGCAAGACGGACAACAAGCGCGAACGGTTTTTGACGCTGGACGAAGTGCAACGCCTTGGCGAAGCCTTCGATACGCTGGAAAAAGCTGGCACTAATCCCAAGGCGCTTAACATCGCGCGGCTTTTAGCCCTGACCGGGTGCCGTCGTGATGAAATCGCCGGGCTACGCTGGACCGAAGTTGATTTCGAACGCGGGTTGCTCGTTCTCGACAACAGCAAGACCGGCAAGAGCATGCGCCCGCTTGGTGGATCAGCGCGGGCGCTTCTCGAAACGGTTATTCGCGACCCGGATTCGCCGTTCGTTTTCCCGGCTGGCCAGGGCGAAGGCCATTATCAAGGCACGAAGCAGATTTGGCCGAAGGTGATCGCGCTTGCCAAGCTTCCCGGCGTGACGCTCCACACCCTGCGTCACACAATGGGTTCGACAGCGGTTTCAACCGGGGAAGCGCTCGCATTGACAGGGGCCATTCTTGGACATGCCAATGCCCGATCAACATCGATCTACGCGCATGTTCAGAATGACCCATCGAAGCAGGCAGCGGACAGGGTTTCGCAGAAGATCGCCGATGCGCTCAATGGAAACATGCAGGCGACGGGACCAAAGGGGCGCGGGACATGACCAAGAAGCCAATCCGCGAATTTGTCGTGCCCGAATGGGCAAAGGTTTTCGACGAAGAACCGCTTGAGTTAAATGAAAAGACAGACGGTGAAGCGTTCGTTGCCTCGCTGGAACGAAGGCTGGACGCCCTAATGAAATTGCACGGGTGTTCACCAACGCCGGATGGTTGGCGCTCTTTGGCATTGAAGCTAGCGCTCGGCTTTTCGTTGAAGGGCAAGAACCTGAAAAATAAAAACCCGCTCAAGATCATAACGCCGAAGACGCGAGAGCGAAAAGGCAGCGGACGACCGAAAGGCCCAATGTCTGATTTTTGGATCAAGGAAATCGAATGGCAATTGCGGCATAACAGTACAAACGGCTCAATGATGACCGATAAGGAGGCCGCAGAACGTGTAAAAAAGAAATATTACCTAAAAAATATTCGTTTAAATCGTTATAATGAAGAAAAATATGATGTTCCTGATGTTGAACGACTGAGGAATATATACTCAGAATCGAAAAAAAATCCAAATAAACATGTCTCATGGCAAGATATCATCAATTTAACCTTGGAAGAAGCAGCGTTCCGGCTTGAAGAAAAATCACGCAAATAGCCATATTTTATCGTGATCGCTTGTCACTCAATTTGCCTCCGTAGTTGGGAATTCTACGGAGGCACACATGCTTGCACAGCAAATCCGAAAGCGACTGAACGTCCGCAATGCAGCGGATTATGTCGGTTTATCAAAGTCATATCTCGACAAAGCCAGAAGCGCGGGCGGTGGCCCGAAATACATCAAGCTTGGCAATCGGGTTGTTTATGACCTGAACGACTTGGACGCTTGGATTGACGAGAACCGCCGCCGTTCCACCAGCGAAACGAAGGGGCGGTGACATGTTCAACAGCGCCCCCGCTTTTCGCCATCCGATCATCAATAGCGATCAACGCTTCTTTGAAGCCAATCCGCGCCGAAAACTCTTGATCCGCCCGTACCATCAAGGCGAATTCGACTTTGACAGGTTTGTCACGTTCTTCATGGACGACGGCGAAGGCAACGCTGTTGAGCCGGATACAATCGTTGTTCGGCGAACCCCATTCTTTCGGAAAAGGAAGCCCCTGTATTGCGGAAGCGCTTGGATCGCGAACACCGATCACGCCATCCTCGCCTTTCTTCATCGCAGGGGCATCGATCCCGCTACTTTAAAACGGGTAGCGCAATGACAGGCGCACCACTTCAGGCACAAAATCTAGAAGCGGCATTGGTGGTAGCCCGCTTGGGTTTTGCGGTCTTTCCGTGCCGTCCCGATAGCGTACCCTTGTTGAAGGATTGGCCGAACCGGGCATCAACGAACGAAGCGACCATTCGGGGTTGGTGGCGGCAATTTCCGTCCGCCATCCCTGCAATTGCTTGTGGTGCCAGTGGCCTTCTTGTTGTCGATTGCGACGTGAAGAAGGGCAAAGACGGGATTAATGAATGGCGGGCCAATTGCCAAAAAAACAACTTTGACCCGTCTCCTTGCCCTGTTGTTGAAACGCGTTCGGGGGGACAGCATTTCTATTTCCGGCAATTGTCAGGCCCGCCCTTGGGCAATACTGCTGGCACGCTTGGCGCTGGTATCGATACACGCGGAGCGGGGGGATATGTCATCGCTCCGGGTGCGGTTTTGCCTGACGGCAGCAACTACCGCATTATTTCCGGTTCCCTGCTTGACATTCCGAACCTGCCCGATGGCTTGCATGGCTACCTGTCCAGCTTGAAGAGCGGGCCGAAGGCTGAACCAAGAACGAAGCCTCCGCACGTTCACACCTCGATTGTGCCGGAAGACCGCGAACGCGAGCGCGCGTATGCGTTGACGGCCTTGCAGCAAGAAGCGGCAACCGTCAGCGCCGCAATCGAAGGCACGCGGAATGATGCCTTGTTCAATGCCGCCCTGAAAATTGGCTCACTGCTTCCACTTGGCGGGATTTCCGCCGACGAGGCGGAAGCTGCATTGACCGACGCGGGCATATCAGCGGGCCTTGATCGGGCTGAAATTCGAGCAACAATCCATTCGGGGTTTGAAAAGGGTTCGGCCAAGCCGCGCCAATCGCTTGCCCAACAAGATGCGCAGCTTCGCCAAAGCGTTGAAATACTCGGTGCTGATGGTGCCATGCCGTCGTCATTAGCGGCTCCGTTGCCGCTAAAATGGCCCGATCCGAAGCCGTTACCGCCCGAACTTGCGCCGGTCCAAGCTTTCAATCGGAACTTTATGCCGGTTGAAGCCGCCGATTGGGTCATGGACATTGCGGAACGGATGCAATGCCCGCCCGACTTTATCGGCGTATCTGTCATCGCGGCATTCGGTTCGACCATTGGAAGGCAGGTCGCTATCCGCCCCAAGCGGTTGGACACTTGGAGCGAATACCCGAACCTTTGGGCACTGGTGATCGGCAGGCCGGGCGTCATGAAATCCCCGGCTATGGGTGAAGCGCTAAAGCCGCTGAAGTCTTTGGAGAAAAAAGCCTACGAAGCCTACACCGCTGAAATGGAAGCCTACCGAACCGCTTTAGACGAATTTGAGCTTCGCAGCGCTGCAACGAAGCGGAAGAACACCAAAGAGCTTGAAAAGGACCTTGATGGATTATTGTCTTCAACTTCGCTGAAGGCTCCAGATCAACCGAAATGCAAGCGTTTCATCGTGACGGATGCAACCTACGAAGCGCTTGGCGAGATTGTCGGGGCGAACCCCAATGGCGTTCTTGTTCACCGCGACGAGGTTATGTCGCTGTTGAAAATGCTGGATCGCGAAGAAAACATCGCGGCGCGCGGCTTCTTTTTGAGCGGATGGACAGGCAACGAGAGCTACACCTTTGACCGTATCACCCGAAGCGGCGCGCGGATCGAAGCTGTTTGCCTGTCCATTTTGGGTTCAACACAACCGGGCCGGATCATGGCTTATATTGCCCCGGCGCTTCGCGGCGGTGCCGCCGATGATGGCATGATCCAGCGCTTCGGATTAACCGTTTGGCCGGACATGTCATCCGAATGGAAATTCGTCGAACGGTCGCTGAACGAAAAAGCCCGCAAGCGTGCCTTTGCAGTTTTTGAACGCCTTGCGCGACTATCCCATACCAATATTGGGGCAACCATCGACACTATCGACGAATGCGCCTTTCTCGGTTTCGACGACGAGGCGTCCGAGATATTCGCGGAATGGCTGACGAAGCTTGAGCGCCAGCTACGTTCCGGCGAACTCCACCCTGCCTTGGAAAGCCACTTCAGCAAGTACCGCAAGCTGGTTCCGGCTTTGGCCCTTATCAATCATCTCGTTGATGGCGGATCGGGTGCCGTGGGAAGCGACGCGCTCAAACGCGCTATCGCCTTCTCCGAATACCTCGCCAGTCATGCCCGGCGACTCTACGGCGCGGGCCTTCGGCTTGAGGTTGTCACGTCGCAAGCGATTTTGGCCCGCATTCGCAAGGGCGAACTGACGGATGGCTTCACGGCCCGCGACATTCTTCAGAACGATTGGGCGAAGCTCACAGACCGCGAACAAGTGATCGCCGGGCTTGCCCTGCTTGTTGATCACGCTTGGCTTGTGGAACGGATCACAGCCACAGGCGGACGGCCTCGCACCGACTACATCATCAATCCCAAGGTGAACCCATGACACAAAATCCGTGGCCTGAAAAATGGCCTTCCGTCGATACCCCTCAAAACCCCCAAAAGGCGGCTTCTGAAGGTTTTGCAGGTGATGAACCTAGGGGCAGTTCAAGCGAAAGCCCGTCGATGAATTTGCCCATGCCCATGATGCCCGCTGAAACTACAGCGCCGAAACAGCGGGGACGTCCGTTTCAGCCCGGTGAAAGCGGCAATCCTTCCGGGCGTCCGCGCGGGGGGCGCAATCGCCTATCAGAAGTCCTACTATCCATCGTCGTCGATGATTTTATCGAACATGGCCCCGAAGCCGTCGCACAATTGCGCGAAAAAGACCCCGCGACGTATCTTCGGCTTGTGTCGTCTCTTGTCCCGCGCGAACTCATTCTGAAACAGGAAGAAGCGCCCGCCGTTGATTATGCCGAACTCACCGAAGCCGAAGTGGTCCGCCTGCTTGACGAAGAGCGACGCCGCAAATTCATCGAAGGCGCGTTGAAATCGATTTGAACTTCAATCGATCAATGCGCCCAACATCCGGTTGGCGCGTGCCAATTGATCGTTGTTCATGCGCGACAGCGTAGTTTGGACCTTCAGGAGTTGGCGGCTTCGTTCGTCTTCAGCACTGACGACAATGCCAATCCCGAAAAAGACCACTTCAGGAACGCCTAGAACATCGGCAAGCTTTTCAATGGTCTGGAATGAAGGCGCGGCAACGCCCCGTTCGATTTTGCTGATCATTTCGGCAGACACACCCACAGCTTCGGCAAGCGCCTCTTGGGTAAGCGTTTTCGCCTTTCGATAGTGGCGAAGATTCGATCCAAAAACTTGAATAAGTGACACGCTGAAATCCTCCGAAGCGGAACTTCGGCGGTTGCGAGATTGGTTCGAAGAGAATGGGATTGCGATTAAGGCACATAACGTAATATAATTGCGATATTATATGAAACCCGTCGGTTCGTTGCGATCATGTGGGATACCGTTTTTGCCATACTGAAATGGTCCATGATCGCGGTCGCGTTGTCGCCGATCATCATCGGCTTGGGCTGGTCAATCGTCGAAGGATCGATCTTGCCCCGGCTGATCCCACGCGCGGAAATTAACGCGCTTGCCGCCAAATTCATGCGGCGTTGCCCCGATGATCCCGAAGAAGCAGCATTCATCGAAGAGTACGCCGCTTGGTTCCGATCCCACACATTCGAGCAAGGGAAATGGCATCAGGTGCGAAAGGAAATACGACGACGCTTGACTGCTTCAGGCGATTGCCTTGACTGATGAGTGTCTCGAACCGCTCAGTGCAATCTACCCGCCGTAGCCGTATCATCGGATCACCGCTTGCAAATGTGGTGAAAGCCAGCCGTCGGGCGCTTCGCTTGATCGCCGGATATCCAGCATCCGCACAACTTCCGCCGTAACGCGCTCGCCACGGTCCAAGAGCCAGGCATCGGGGCCACGGTTTCCATTCACTGCTATTTTGCGATTTGCTTTTTCAAACCGACATCAAAATTTTCACGCCGCTTTTCGCCGCGCTTAAGCGCGACAATGGTTGGCGTCCATTGGCTTTCAAACCCAGTGCGTTTCCGGCAAGCCTCGACTTGATCTAGCGCGATAATCGCCAACTCAACGATGCGGGGAACTTCATCCGAGTTTTCCCGCGAACTGAGGGTCTGGCACGGGCGTGGACGGCATGGACCGGACCGCTCGCGAACTTGGCATCGGCAAGAGCGTGGTGCAGCGGGTGCGCCAGGGGTGCGGCGGCTGAGAGGCCGGAAACGGAAGGGCGGATTGCTGCTGAAAGGGTAAGGGAAGCCGATATTGCTATTTGCTCGCTATTCATGATCCTCAACTTGGTTCTTAATATGCGAGGCCAGCACCGCATGCTGATTGCGTACGCAAACAGGATCGGCTGGCAATTTCCGGCGAGCCCGATACCTCAGACAAAACAAAGTGAAAGATTCGGCCACATTGCCGTCTTTCAAGATGTCACAGTGCTTGCCCCGCTTGGTACAATCGAGCGCCGTTCGCATCATGGCAGCGGACAATTGCTCCATGGAATGCTGCGCGAGCACTTCCTTTCCGGCAGCTCCATTCATCCGGTAGAGCGCGTCGTCAGCGACATTGCCCTTGCGGCCCGCAAAACGGCTAAAGACATCCTTGTCCTCATACACACGAACCCTGACCATCGGCCTAAATTCACCGTAGGCCCATTCGTTGGTAACGAATGAAGGATTGAACGAAATCGTTGAAACGCATGGGTAGATCGCAGCAACGTGCTGCGCCAAACCGCCTCCAAGAGAATGGCCTGTTGTCACAAAGGCGATGGGCCTGCCATTCGCCACTTTAATGGCGTCCCCGACGACTTTAGCGAAAGACTTCCGCGCATCCCTATATTGATCGTAGGGATTTATCCATTGAGAAAACCAGGACAAATTCGCCAACACGTCGGCGTCGAGCCAGCCGTCCGTTCCTCGATAGGCCACTAGAACCACGAGGCGGCCGGCATCGCTCTTATGATAGACATCGAAGGACAGCCCATTTCCATGGCTCACGCGCGGACCAAAACGACGCCAGCCTGTCGATCCAACGCGCCCTGTCATGCCGGTGAGGGATGGATCATTGTCCGCGATGGAAAATGGCCGAGGCTTCCTCGGCAAAGCCGCAGGTTCATAGGCATCATAGCTTGCAGCCGCATAGATGGCGTAGCTGTTGGCCACGCGCTCCCGATCGTAGTTCCAATTGCCCGAATAAATACGATCCTCCGTGGAAAGTGGCGATGCAGCACACCGGAACGGAGTTTGTGCCTGAGCGGCCGCAGATAAAATGAGAGTACTAACCGCAACGATGAATCTCGTGCCCATTGATGCTTTCCCGAGATTTTAAAAATTTACAATTTCAATAGCCTCCGCACCTTCAGCTGGGCTCGCTGCTGCAGCCCTGCCTATCAGCGATCGTTGCCGCAAAGGCCCTTCGAGAGAATGCGCGCACGATCAGCCAGAGCAAAGCACGCGTTGGAATAGGTTAGCATCATTTTCCCTTTCACGGCGCAAACCGGGTCCAA
This sequence comes from uncultured Methylobacterium sp., assembly GCA_964571245.1. Lineage (GTDB taxonomy): Bacteria > Pseudomonadota > Alphaproteobacteria > Rhizobiales > Beijerinckiaceae > Rhabdaerophilum. The sequence continues at coordinate 15,308 of CAZNAT010000040.1, read as the reverse complement.
AAACGCCGGGCAATATTGTGTCGACTTAGGCCGCGGCCTCTCACAGGCTCCGGCATTGACAACATATGCTCCGTCAGCGCGTGCCTCGCAGGCGTTGCCATAGGTCTTTTCCATACCATCCTTCGAAGCGCAGACTGGGATATATCCCTTGTGGCAAATGGTCTGCGCCTGCGTTGGCGAAGCCAATCCAAGTCCAACGGCAAACGGCAGCACGAGATAAAGCGATTTCATTTTTTTCTCCCTAAGGTTGAGCCTCAGACTATCGCGGGAAGTGGTCTTGCAATCTCCGATATGAGGGATAATATTTCAAGAAAACCGGTCAATCCGGCAAAGAATATCGTTAAAGCTCCCGCCGCCATCCGTGTAGCCAATTTGTGTGATGCTGGAGCTAAGCGATGTCTTTTGTACGAGGCTTGGTAACCATGGATATCCAGAACCTACTGCTTCGCGTGCTAATTTGTGCCACCCCGTGAAGTGCAGAAGTCCGACTTGCCCCGTATTCTCAATCGTCCAATCACTCAAGCTCCGGGAACCATTCCCTCGCACAAGGTATTCTCTCCAATCTTCCCCATAAACAATCATGCAGTTTTCAAACTGCGCATCGGAGGAAAAGGTGAAGCGTGCTTTCCCATGTCGGGGAAGCCGAATGGTCGTAACGAAATTTCTATCGATCAATTGCTGATGATCTGGGCCAAAATTACGAGTATCAGGTATCATTTTCCCCTCCCTGCGATTTAACCCTCAGATTATCGCTGAAAGAGGTCTCGCCATCCCCCAGATGGGTGATGCGACTGTGTCGCGATTGACGCCATTCGTGCATGTCTTTGAAGGGGCGGGCAGAAATGGATGACTTGGTCGCAGACCGGGGGCGGACTGTTCCACAACAGCATCTCGACTATCTCGATGCGATCGTTGAGGCAGGAGGTCCGCAAGAAAGCGAGTATCAGCTCGTCTCGGATGTTCTGGACGAAATATACCTCTATTCGTATTCCCATGAAAACGGTCAATCAAAAATATTAGAAAACAAAATAGAATTTGATAATTTTATCGCTAGACATTGGAAAATATTTAGCACGCCTGCCTCTATGCAGGGCTTCGTTCGATCAAAACCAAACGGTTATGCAGGTGATTTTGAAATTATAGAACGCATATACAACAAAAACGTCTCAGGATTGAAGGAAATTTACCGCTGGGATAAGTTTTTTTATTACTCTTCGGCGGTCAAGGCAGTTCGTGCGCGAGGAAACGTCCTCAGATCGTTTGTAAGCAGCCAAAATCCGGAAAGCCTTCTGTCGGTGGGAGCAGGGCCAGGTTTGGATGTTTGCCAGGCTCTTTCGGGGGCCGGGAAACTGAGGACCGTCGCGCTTCTGGATAACGACCCGCGCGCCATCGAGCGGGCAAGAACCAACATCGGCATCCATATCAAGCATAGCCCCCGCAGTCGTGTTGAGCCCAAATTTTTCGAACGGAACGCGCTTCGGTTCCGAACCGAGCAGAAATTTGATCTGATTTGGTCTTCCGGCCTGTTCGACTACCTCAATGACAAGGTTTTCGTTTTCTTGCTGGCCAAGCTAAGGGGTATGATGGTTGCCGACGGCATGATTGTAGTGGGCAATTTCAGCGAGAATAATCCCGATAGGGCCTACATGGAGCTTGTCGGCGAGTGGTTCCTTATCCACCGCACCGAGGCCGATCTTATCCGCCTCGGGCAGGCGGCGGGGTTTAATCCTGAGCAGCTTTCAGTTACTTCTGATCCAACCGGTGTGAATCTTTACCTCGTGGTAAGGGGATTTCCTTTCGATCATTAGGTACGGCAGAATTACCAACACGTATTCGACAAAGATGCAACCGGGGGTGATGGGGACGTTTTTAATGCAAGATGATGTCGTCGATCAGATTTATGATTCTGCTTTCATTCCAGAGCTTTTCGAAAATCTAATTTCTCACCTTGCAGCAACCGTTGAGTGTGACAAGGCTTTCGTATTTAAAACTGATGGGTCGGACATACCGTGCTGGATAGCAAACGACGCAGCCAAGAGGGTTGCTAGCAGACTAGCAAACGAAGGTTGGATGGCGCGTAACACACTTGGAAAACGTGTTATTGCTAGGAAAGAACCAAGATTTTCTGTTGATCTTGATATTTTTACTGAAGAAGAACTCAATAATAGTCCAATTTACACTGAGTTTTTGCGCCCCGAAGGCTGCGGCTGGGGAACCGGCACAATGGTTTTGGGGCCATCTGGTGACAGCGTCATATATTCATTCCATCGCTCCATGGAGCGAGGGCCTTTGGCACCGGTCGATGTTGTAAAACTAACAGCATTGCGGCCTCACCTTGCGCGCGCGGCCTTCACATCGTCCCGTCTGCAGATGCAGCAGGCCAGAGCGATGGTTTCGGCTTTGGCCGCCATTGGTTTGCCGTCAGCGGCGATCTCATCGCGCGGTAGCCTGATCGTTGCAAACAAGGAGTTCGAAGGACTTGTGCCCGAGATCCTCGCAGATTTCAGGGCGCGGATTCGATTTGCATCGAAGGCCGCCGATGATGCTTTTGCATCTGCTATCCCTCGCCTCAATGACATCAAGACTGGTCGCGGTAGTATCTCCTTCCCGGCGCAAGCACTGGAGCCCGGCAAACCACCGGCCATCATTCATCTCGTGCCAATCACCGGCAACAGCCGCGATATCTTCACGGCCTCCAGTTGGCTGATGATCGCCATCCCGATCTCGATCGCCAGCAGCCCGGACCCGCTTATCCTGGAAGGCCTGTTCGACCTCACCACCGCCGAGGCGCGCGTGGCGCGGGCGATCTCAACCGGGCAATCCGTTAACGCGATCGCCATGGAGAATGCCGTTTCGCTGGAAACGGTGCGGAGCCAGCTCAAGGCCGTGATGCAGAAAACCGGGACACACCGGCAGAGTGAACTCGCCGCCTTGTTGGGACTGGCAAAGGAGATATAGGCGTGGCTTTTATGGCTTGAACGCTTCCTATTTGGTCTGCGCAGGGATTGCCCCCTACGCGTCGGGAAATTGACAGGAGCGAGCAACAATCGTTGTTGTAACTCAGCTTGGCTACCTGTGCCGCTCACAACGTGCGTTGGCATCGCCGCATGCGGCTACGCGCCGAACTCCGTACCATTCTTCGTCTCCGTTGCCGACGTGAATGGTACCGGTTTCCCTATAACTCTGCCCCTGCGACGTATACCCGACAACGGAAACAAAGCATCGCAATGGCTGCCCGCAATTGTTCGATACGTATGCCCGACACGTATCCCCTTCCTTTCTTACATCAACAGAAAAACAGGCAGCTTCTGATGCAAATGAAAAAACTGAAAATAATAAAACCACAGACAGGCGCGATTTCGACATTTGTTATCCTCCGTTTTAAATGCGGTGGAACAAACCTGCATTTGATGCCGAGTTAGGCACATCCCCTACTTGGGTGATTTTACGAATTCAGCGTCAAAAATTCTAATTTTTGCTATGTAACGCTCAGTACACTGAACTGCTCTCAGCTTACCGGAGACCAAAGCGCCTCAATCGATGGCAGATTTCGATGATACGCTTTTCCGCTCCGGAATGCCCGGAATGGGGGCGCAAACCGGACTCTACAGACCAACTACCTCCTCCTCCCCGCAAGCCCGACGATCACGCCGACGACTGCGCGCTCACGGCCGACAAAGCCGTAATAGGCGTGGTTGCCGGAGGGGTTGCCCTCGTCCAAACCGGCTTCGATCCAGACGAGGCGCGCGCGGCCGGATGCCCAAGCCATGAAGCCCGGCACCTGCTCGAAATGCGTCCGCTGGCAGACATCCCGCCGATGGTTGATCACGGATGTTGCTGTAAGTGAACTGCAAACCGGAGCGCTTTCGAAGAACCCGGCCTCGGAGAGCTTCAGATAATTTTCTCCGCGTGGCTAAATGGTGGCTAAACGCACCAAAAAACGAAAAACCGCCCGAAGGCGGTTCTTCATATCTCCTTGGGATATAAGGAGAAATTTGGAGCGGGTAAAGGGATTCGAACCCTTGACCCCAACCTTGGCAAGGTTGTGCTCTACCCCTGAGCTACACCCGCATCCATGACCGGTTGAATAAACCGGAGGCGCGCTCTATGCCCGATCTTGATTGGCAAGGCAAGACCCAAATACAGCGCAGAATTCAAATATGGGAAATTGCCGAGAGCGAAACCCGGAGCCCGGGATCCTGCCCTCGGCAAAATCCTGACCACGCCACACAGAGGCATGAGAAACCCCAGATGAACCTGACACCGCCGGCCCCCGCGATGGGCATTTACGCCAAAGCCTTCGAACTGCTGGACAGGCTCGGCATTCCCCATACGACCCTGGAGCATCCGCCGCTGCATACGGTGGAAGAATCGCAGGCCCTGCGGGGAGAAATCGCTGGCGGGCACACCAAGAACCTCTTCGTCAAGGACAAGGGCGGGCGCTTTTTCCTGATCACGGCGCAGGAAGATTCGCCGCTCGATCTCAAGACGATAGACAAGGCCATCGGCGCCAGAGGCCGGGTATCGTTTGCCAGTGCCGAACAATTGATGGCCCATCTTGGCATCCTGCCGGGTTCGGTCAGTCCGCTGGCGCTCGTGAACGATACCGCCGGCGCGGTGCAGTTCATCCTTGAGAAAAGACTGCTCGACCACACCGAAATCAACGTCCATCCGCTGATCAACACCCTGACGACCACAATCCCGACGCCGGGGCTGCTGGCCTATATCCGCGCGAGCGGCCATGAGCCTGCCATTCTCGATCTTCCCCTCAGAGCGCCCGCCGAACCCGCCGGAGAATAGCGCAGCCGACCGGGCGGCGATTTTCGCCCCGGCAGGCGCTGTTCCGGGTTGCGAAGCGTCGCGTTGAGCCCCAAATAGGTCGCAACGCCTGTTCAGCCTTGCTTGCCCAGCCTTACTTGCTCGCCCTGCTTGTCCCGCCTTATTGCCCAGCCTTACAGGAAAGCCGACCCATGCCAGCCGCCGCCGATGTCGTGAAAGATACGACGACCGCCGCCTTCCGCCAGGATGTGCTCGCCGAATCGATGAACCAGCCGGTTCTGGTCGATTTCTGGGCGCCCTGGTGCGGCCCCTGCAAACAGCTTGGCCCGATCATCGAAAAGGTCGTCAAGGCCGCCAAGGGCAAGGTCAAGCTGGTCAAGATGAACATTGATACCGACCCCGAGATCGCCGGCCAGCTTGGCGTGCAGTCGATCCCGGCGGTTTATGCCTTCAATCGCGGCCAGCCGGTCGACGGCTTCGTCGGTAATCTGCCAGAAAGCCAGCTCCGGGGCTTCATCGAGCGGCTCATTGGTCCGCTGGGGGCCGATACCGGCGCGCTCATCGCCGAGGCCAATCAGTTGCTCGACGCCGGCGATGCCGCGGGCGCCGCCGAGCGGTTTGCGCTCGTCCTGACCGAAGAATCGGAAAACCCGGACGCGCTGGGCGGCATTGCCCGGGCGCAGATCCTCGCTGGCAACCTCGATCAGGCCCGCCGTATTCTCGAAACCGTGCCGCCGGCAAAAGCCGTTCACCCCGCGATCGCCGGGGCGCGCGCGGCGCTCGAACTGGCGGAACAGGCCGAGGCCCTTGGCGATGTCACCGGGCTGATGCGCGAGGTGGAAGCCAACCCCGCCAACCATCAGGCACGTTTCGATCTTGCCCTCGCGCTGAACGCACATGGCAAGCGCGAGGATGCCGTGGATCAGCTCATCGCCATCCTGCGCAAGGATCGCGGCTGGAACGACGATGGCGCCCGCAAGCAACTCATCCAGTTCTTCGAGGCCTGGGGTCCGATGGACGAAGCCACCCTCAGCGGCCGCCGCCAGCTTTCCGCCACGCTGTTTTCCTAGGTTTTCCGGACGCCCGGGCAGCCCGTACGTGCCGCCCCTTTCGACACACGGAGGTTCCGATGCCGAGCAATGTGCACTACTCCAGAGTGACCGACCTGCCGGAAACCTTGCCGCTGTTCCCGCTGCCGGGGGCCTTGCTGCTGCCGCGCGGGCTGATCCCGCTCAACATCTTCGAGCCGCGCTACCTCGACATGATCGACTTCGCGCTCGCAGGGAACCGGTTGATCGGCATGGTCCAGCCCGACCCCTCGGTGGCCGCGATTACCGGCCCGACCGCGCTGTATGAGGTCGGCTGCGCCGGACGGATTACCCAGTTCACCGAAACCGGCGACGGCCGTGTCCTGATCCAGCTGACCGGCATCGCCCGCTTCCACATCCGCCATGAAGGCCCCGCCTCGCACTCGTTCCGGCAGGCGGATGTCGATTTTCGCCCCTTCGAGTCCGATCTCGAACCCCGACGCGGCGAAGATCTCGTCGACCGCGAGTCGGTCCTGCGCGCGCTGCGGGCCTTCGCCGAGGCGAACCAGATCGAGATCGACTGGAAGAACGTCGGGGACGCCGCCAACGAAGCGCTCGTCAACGCGCTCTCGATGATGGCGCCGTTTGGCGTCCCGGAGAAACAGGCGCTGCTGGAAGCCAGGGACCTGCGCGCGCGCGCCGACATGCTGGTTGCGCTCACCGAAATCGATCTCGCGCGCGAGGGTGGTGACGGCAGCCCGAGAATGCAGTAAAACGCGCCCAGGTTGGCGCTCAATGCAGGAACCTCCGATCATGCAGGAACCTCCGGTAACAGAAGAGAACAAGCCCATGCATTCCGCTTCCGAGCGCGGCATCGATCCGAAATTGCTGGAATTGCTGGTCTGTCCGGTGACCAAGGCCACGCTCGACTACGATGCCGTCAACAACGAGCTCGTCAGCCACGCCGCCAAACTCGCGTATCCCATCCGGGACGGCATCCCGATCATGCTGCCCGAAGAAGCCCGCCCGATCGAGCACTAGGGTCCAGACCCCCCGGGTCGATATCGGGGCCTGACGGTTTCCAATCCGCAGCCGGCATGGCCCCTGTCGGTGTGGTCAGATCGCTTCGCCGCGAAACAGGCGCGGGGAAAGCCCTGTCTGCCCGGAAGCCGCGCGGATCAGGCTTTGCTTGGCGCCCGGCAGCCGATCGATGATCCCCGCGCCGATATCGCGGAGGATGCGCAACGGCGAGGCATCATTCGAAAACAGCCGGTTGATCCCCTCGGTCGCATAGGCCATCGCCACAGCCGCCGGTCGGCGGCGGGCCTGATAGGTTTCCAGGAGGTCCGGCGCGCCGGGATCGAGCCCGAGCCGGAGCCGCTCGACGATGAGTTCGGCCAGCATCGCCGCATCCTCGAAGCCGAGATTGAGCCCCTGGCCGGCCAGCGGGTGAACGACATGCGCGGCATCCGCCACCAGGGCCAGGCGCTCGCCGACGAAGCGCCGCGCGAGACGAAGCTGCAGCGGGTGGGACGATATCGCCTCCACCGCGAGGATATCGCCCCGCCAGCCCGCCGCGCGCGCGGCAATGGCGCTCCGCTGCGCCTCCGAATCGGCGGCAAGAATCGCCTCCGCTGCGGCGCTCGTCTCGCTCCAGACGATCGAGGAGCGGAATTCATCGAGGGGAAGCAGGGCAAAGGGCCCTGAAGGCAGAAAATGCTGCACCGCCTCGCCGTGATGCGCGAGGGAATGGCGGATGGTCGCGACAATCGCCGTCTGCCCGTACATCCAGCCATGCGTGGGGATGCCGGCTTTCATGCGGATCGGCGATTGCGCGCCGTCGGCACCGATCAGAAGCCGGGCTGAGATCGTCTCTGGCGCACCGCCCTGGCCGGCGATCTCGACAAGGATCGCACTAGCCTCTGCCTTGAATGCCGCCAGACGGCCATTGACGAGGGCGACGCCCGCTTCCCGGCAGAGATCGCGCAGGCTGGCCGTCAGCAGCGGCAACGGGACGAGATGGGCCAGCGGCTCGGCTTCATCGGCAGCACCAATATCCAGCAGGCGCGGTCGGAACGCTTCCTCAAGCGCGGTATCGGAAATCGCCATCGAGCGCATCGGAAACGCCGCATGAGACAGACGCTCCCAGGCGCCAAGGGCTTCCAGAAAACGCCGCGAGCCGGCATTGAGGGCAAGAATCCGTGAATCCGCTATTCGGGAATCAGGGATTCCTGGGTTGGACGCGTTTTTTGGAAGGGACCTGCCCCCGTCCGGGCTTTTTGCCGTGGCCAAAGGCTGATTGTTCCCGGGCACTCCGGGGTCAAAAATCAGGATCTCGCCCGGCGCGACGCCGCCGGACACCAGGGCCAGCGCGGTTGCCGCGCCCGCAGCGCCAAATCCGCCGATCACGATCTGTCGATCCGTCATGCCGCCTCGCTTTCAGCATTCGGTATAAGCATGTTGATCGCGCGCTGAAAGACTGTGCGCGATTTTTCGAGCAGGACCCCGTTGCCTTGACGCGGTGCAACAGGATCGGCAGGGTGCCCGCAACGTGCCATTCGCACAGGGAACCTCAAAGCCTCATGCCCGCACTCGGCAATCTCCTGAAGATTCTCGACCTCGAGCCGCTCGAAAAGAACCTCTGGCGCGGCATATCGCCGGATACGAGCCGGTATCGCGTGTTTGGCGGGCAAGTGATCGCGCAATCGCTGGTCGCGGCGATCCGGACGGTCGAAGGCCGGTCGGTGCATTCGCTGCATGGCTATTTCATGCTGGGCGGCGATCCGACGATCCCCATCCTCTATGAGGTCGACCGTATCCGCGATGGCCGGAGCTTCACCACGCGCCGCGTTCGGGCGATCCAGAAAGGCGAGGCGATTTTCGCGATGATGGCCTCGTTCCACGCCGAGGAACCGGGCCTCCACCACGAAATGACGATGCCCGATGTTCCCAAACCCGATTCGCTGCCGGATGAAGACGAAATCCGCGCCCGTTTCGTGCCGCTGCTTTCTCCCATTCGTCAGGGTTACTGGAAAAGCCAGCGCGCCATCGAGCTCAGGCCGGTGGATCCCGAAGGCTATTTCAACCGCAAGCCCGCACCACCCGTCCAGCATGTCTGGGTTCGCACCAAGGGAACCCTGCCGGATGATCCCAACCTCCATGCGGCGGTTCTCGCCTATACCTCCGACATGACCTTGCTCGATGGGGCCGCTGTCGCCCATGGAAGAAGCGTCATCGACCAGGAAATCCAGGCCGCCAGCCTGGATCACGCGCTGTGGTTCCACGAGGCCTTCCGCGCCGACCAGTGGCTGCTCTATACGCAGGACAGCCCATGGTCCGGCCATGCGCGGGGTCTCGGGCGCGGCCTCGTCTATACCGAGGATGGCCGGCTGGTCGCCTCGGTGGCGCAGGAAGGCCTGATGCGTCTGCGCCAGCCCGGCTGACGAGACCGCGTCTTGCCGGTAATGCCCGTATCTTGCCGGCAATGCCTGTTTATTGACCTGCCAAATTTCCAGCCGCCTGTTTATTGAGCACTGCGGCCGTTTTCTATGCGCCCTGAACAGGCGAAGCGCGCGCTATTGCTGCCGCTGATGCGGATGCCGCGCAAAATCAGCACGATTCCCCAGAATTTTCCCGTTTCAGCCAAGGCTGCCGCCCGCCCGGCGATTCTGGCACAGGGCTTGATTGGTGCTTTGGGCGCTGGCGCCCCGGCGACCTCTTGCCCGCTCCGGGAAGGGGCTCAGGGGGCAAAACGACGCCAGTTGAAGCAACCGGGTCAGGAGAAAAGCATGAAGCTCGTCACCGCCATCATCAAGCCGTTCAAGCTGGAGGAAGTGCGAGATGCGCTGACAGCCCTGGGCGTGCACGGCATGACCGTTACCGAAGTCAAAGGCTATGGCCGGCAGAAAGGCCATACGGAAATCTATCGGGGCGCCGAATACGCCGTCAGTTTTCTGCCGAAAATCAAGCTCGAGGTCGCCATCGATACCGGGCTGGTCGACCAGGTGATCGACGCGATCACCCAATCCGCCCGCACCGGCCAGATCGGCGACGGCAAGATCTTCGTGCAGTCCGTGGAACGCGCCCTGCGCATTCGTACCGGCGAGCGCGATGCCGAAGCGCTGTGATCCCGTTTACCCGCTCATGAGGTTTGATCCGATGATGAAGCTTGTCCATTTTTTCCGGCGGGGAGCCGTTTCCGGTGCCATCCTCGCGCTTTCCGCTCTCCCGGCCCTCGCGCAGCAGGCCGCCGCACCCGTGCCCAACAAGGGCGACATAACCTGGATGATGCTCTCGACCATCCTCGTTCTGATGATGACTATTCCGGGGCTTGCGCTGTTCTATGGCGGCCTCGTGCGCACCAAGAACATGCTCTCGATCCTGACCCAGATCCTCGCCACGGTCTGCATGGTATCGCTGATCTGGGTCTTCTACGGCTATTCGCTGGCCTTCACCGGCGGCGGTGCGCTCAACGACTTCATCGGCGGCTTCGACAAGGCCTTCCTCCGGGGGATCGAACCCAGCAAGACGGTCGCCACCTTCTCGAACGGCGTGGTGATTCCCGAGCTGGCGTTCATGGCCTTCCAGATGACCTTCGCCTGCATCACGCCGGCGCTGATCGTCGGCGCCTTCGCCGAGCGCGTGAAGTTTTCCGCGGTTCTGGTCTTCGTCGCCCTCTGGGTCACCCTCGTCTATTTCCCGATGGCGCATATGGTCTGGTACTGGGGCGGCCCGGATGCGATCGGCGATGCCGCAAAAGCCGTTGCCGCCGCGACCGATGAAGTCGCCAAGAAGGCGGCCATGGCCAAGCTCGACGAGATCAAGGCCGATGCCGGCCTGCTGTTCAAATGGGGGGCGCTCGATTTTGCCGGCGGCACCGTCGTGCATATCAATGCGGGCATCGCCGGCCTCGTCGGCTGCCTGATCATCGGCAAGCGCGTCGGGTTTGGCCGCGAACTGCTGGCACCGCACTCGCTGACCATGACCATGATCGGCGCGGCGCTGCTGTGGGTCGGCTGGTTCGGCTTCAACGCCGGCTCGAACCTCGAGGCCAACGGCACCGCCGTTCTGGCGCTGGTGAACACCTTCGTCGCCACCGCCGCCGCCGGTTTCTCATGGCTGATCGTGGAATGGGCGATCAAGGGCAAGCCCTCGCTGCTCGGCCTGGCCTCCGGCGTGGTGGCCGGCCTCGTGGCCGTTACCCCCGCCTCCGGCTTTGCCGGCCCGATGGGCTCGATCGTTCTCGGCCTCGTCTCGGGCGCGGCGTGCTTCTTCGCCTGTACAACCCTCAAGAATGCGCTGGGCTATGACGACAGCCTCGATGTCTTCGGCGTGCATTGCGTCGGCGGCATTCTCGGGGCGGTCGCCACCGGCATCCTCGTCAACCCGGCGCTCGGGGGAGCCGGCATCCCGGATTACGAAACCAAACCGGGCGAACTGGTTGCCGCCGCCTATGAGTTTGGCCCGGCGGTGATGGCACAGGTCAAGGCGGTCGTCTTTACCCTCGTCTACTCCGGCGTGCTTTCCGCCATCCTGTTCAAGCTCGTCGATCTCACGATCGGTCTTCGCGTGCCGCTGGATCAGGAGCGCGAAGGTCTCGATATCGCCAGCCATGGCGAACGCGCCTACAGCCCCTGAGGCGCGGCACCGATACGGCGGCGGCCCTGCCCGCTCGCGGTATCATCCCCCGCACTCCCGCCTTCGAGAACGGGCCCGCACCACGGGCCCGTTTCCTTTGCAGGGCAGGACGCACAGTGCTTGCGGGCAATCGAAATAGCTCGGATGCAAACAGACCCTTAACCCGATTGCCGCATAAATCAGGTTGGAGTTGTCTCTTCAGGAACCATCGGCCCGGGGTATCGGGCTGAAAAGGGACGCCCAGCGCCGGGTT
>CAZNAT010000040.1:0-3601 GCA_964571245.1 uncultured Methylobacterium sp. | reverse complement strand
TTTTGCGTAAGGGAACGGCATCGTGATGCGGACAACGCGCCTCACTCATTCTTCGCTGGATGTGTTGCCGCATGGCATGCGGGAAAACCTCTCGCGCCGCGTGAGCGACCTCTCCGGAATCGTGCTGATTGCCGTCGCCGCCGCCCTCGGGCTAGCGCTGGCGACCTGGGCGGTCAGCGATCCCAGCCTGTCGAACGCCACCGCCGGCAAGGTCCGCAATCTTCTCGGCTATCCCGGCGCGATCGTCGCGGATCTCGGCATGCAGCTGTTCGGCATCGGCTGCATCGCGCTGGTGCTCGGCCTCACCTTGATCGGCGTAAGGCTGATCTGGGTCCAGAACGAGGAACGCATCAAGCTGCGGCTGGTTCTGGCGGTTATCGGGTTGTTCTCGGCCTCGGGTTTTGCCTCGGCCCTGCCATCGGCGGAGCGCTGGCCCTTGCCGACCGGGCTTGGCGGCGCGCTCGGCGATGCCTTGCTCGGCCTTTCCGCGTTTCTGGGCATGGGATCGACCGGGTTCGGGCGCCTGATCGCGGGTCTGGTGTTTGGTTTGATCACGATCGCCTGCTTCAGCCTCCTGGTGCGCGGCGTCGCTGACCAGAGCGAAGCCGACAATGACCCCGAAGACTCCGCGGAAAACGACGAGCCTTCCGCCGCCATTCTCTCGATCGGCGCGATCCTGCACTGGTTCTACGTGCTGCGCGGGTTTCTTGCGCGCGTGATGCCGAAACGGGAGATCGTCGCGGGACGCCCAAGCCTTGGCGCACGGATCGCGGCGCTGTTTTCGCGACGCGCGGAGCGGGTCCCTGAGTCCCCCGCGTTCACCCCGGCGGGCCGGCGCGAGCCGGTCTTCGGGCAGATGGCCCCGCCGCGCCAGCCGGTTCACTTCGACGAGGACGACGAGGACTTCGCCGCAGAACCGTCCTACCATCCGGCCAGAGCCGACCGAACCGCCGAAACGCCGGACGAGCCGGCGGATATCGTGCCGCGCGTCACCGCCCCGGTCGGGGCCCTCAAGCCCGGCAAGCGCGCCACCCGCGAAGCGCAGGCCTCGATCTTCGATCACGAGGAATTCCAGTTTCCGCCGCTCTCGCTGCTGGCGGAACCCAAACGGGTCGCGACCCCGCAGATCTCGACCGATGCGCTGGAGCAGAACGCGCGCCTGCTCGAAGGCGTGCTGGACGACTTCGGCATTCGCGGCGAAATCATCAACGTCCGCCCCGGACCGGTGGTGACGCTCTACGAACTCGAGCCCGCGCCGGGCACGAAATCCTCCCGTGTCATCGGGCTCGCGGAAGATATCGCCCGCTCGATGAGCGCGGTCGCCGCGCGCGTCGCGGTGGTGCCGGGCCGCAATGTGATCGGCATCGAACTCCCCAACGCCAAGCGCGAGACCGTGCTGTTGCGCGAATTGCTGGCCTCGGAGGATTTCGAAAAATCGAAGCTGCGCCTGCCCATCTGCCTCGGCAAGACCATCGGCGGCGAACCAGTGATCGTCGATCTCGCGCGGATGCCGCATCTGCTGGTGGCCGGTACCACCGGCTCGGGCAAATCGGTCGCGATCAACACCATGATCTGCTCGCTGCTCTACCGGCTGAAGCCGGAAGAATGCCGCCTGATCATGATCGACCCGAAAATGCTCGAACTCTCGGTCTACGACGGCATTCCGCATCTCCTGTCGCCGGTCGTGACCGATCCCAAAAAGGCCGTCGTCGCGCTCAAATGGGCGGTGCGCGAGATGGAAGACCGCTATCGCAAGATGTCGAAGATCGGCGTCCGCAACATCGACGGGTTCAACGCCCGGATGGACGAGGCCCAGGCCAAGGGCGAGGTCATCACCCGCACGATCCAGACCGGCTATGACCGCGATTCCGGCGAGGCGATCTACGAGGAAGAAGTGATGGAGCTCGAAAAGCTCCCCTATATCGTCGTGATCGTCGATGAAATGGCCGACCTCATGCTCGTCGCCGGCAAGGAAATCGAAGGCGCGGTGCAACGCCTCGCGCAGATGGCGCGTGCCGCCGGCATTCATATCGTCATGGCGACGCAGCGCCCGTCGGTCGATGTCATCACCGGCACGATCAAGGCCAACTTCCCGACCCGCATCTCCTTCCAGGTCACCTCCAAGATCGACAGCCGCACCATCCTCAGCGAAATGGGCGCCGAGCAGCTGCTGGGCCAGGGCGACATGCTCTACATGGCCGGCGGCGGGCGGATCAGCCGCGTGCACGGGCCATTCGTGGCCGATGGCGAGGTCGAGAAGATCGTCAGCCACCTCAAGGCGCAGGGCCGCCCGGACTACGTCGAGGCCGTCACGGCCGAAATCGACGGCGAGGAAGGGAGCACGGAAGGCGACGACAGCCCGGTGTTCGACAAGGGCGAGTTTGGCGATGAAAGCGCGGATCTCTACGATCAGGCGGTTGCCATCGTGCTGCGCGACAAGAAGGCCTCGACCTCCTATGTTCAGCGCCGCCTGCAAATCGGCTATAATCGCGCGGCGTCGATCATCGAGCGGATGGAGCGCGAGGGCATTGTCGGTGCGGCCAATCACGCCGGGAAACGCGAAATTCTGCTTGAACCCCACGCAAACGGGCGCAACGACTAACCCGCCCGCGCGCTGTCTCTATTCCGCCACAAGCGGCGGCTAGAGGCATTCTTGGTTTGATATCCCCGGTTGGGATCTACCCCGCCCGGGAAATGCCTTACAAAAACAGCTTTAGAGGCTTGGGGCCCAGACCCCAGTCCTGACGGTCCGCACGCGAAAGAACCAGGCCTGAGCCATGTCGAGATCACATTCCGTTTTCGGGAAAAAAAGTTCCTTCTGCGCGCCTGTCTTCGCGATGCTCGCCGTCGTCGTGCTTGCCGGCGCGAGCATTGCGCAGACGCCGCCGGTGCGGCCGACAACCCTGCCCAAGGCGCCGCCAGCGACCTCCCCGGCGCCGGCTGCTGCTCCAGCCCCGAAAAACGAGACCCCGCCAAGCCTCGACCGGATCAACGGCTATTTCAACACGATGAGGGGCCTTCAGGCCGATTTCGTGCAGCTTTCCCCCGATGGTCGCAAGTTCGGCGGGGTGCTCTACCTCCTGCGCCCCGGCCGGATGCGCTTTGAATACCACCCCCCCGCCGCGCTGGAGATTGTCGCGGACGGCCGCTCGGTCGCCATACGCGACCGCAAGCTCAAGACGCCGCCGGATATCTATTTCATCGGCCAGACGCCGCTGAAGTTCCTGCTCGCGCCGAAAATCGATGTCGCCAAAGACAGCAAGGTCACGGACCTCAAGCGCGTCGGCGCCGATATCGTGCTCACGCTCGAGGACAAGAGCACGCTCGGCGGCACCTCGCGCATCCGGGTGGTCTTCGAAGGCGAGAGCTATGCCTTGAAGGAATGGACCGTCACGGACCCGCAGGGCAACGATACCCGCGTGACCCTCTCTAACCTCAATCTCGCGGCGCTGCCGGACAAGAGCCTGTTCGTGATCGACGAACAAAAAATCATCGAACCCAAGAACTGACCGCTTGCGCCGAAAAGCCGGAGGAATGGCAGGAAAAACGCTCAAAAGCGCCATTCATGGGTTCACGGTTCAACGGCCCGCCTGCAACGCTG
>CAZNAT010000039.1:29858-31621 GCA_964571245.1 uncultured Methylobacterium sp. | reverse complement strand
CAACGAGCCCGTGACATTCGGCGGCGGGATGACAATGGTGAAGGCTTCCGCGTTCTCGCGCCCCTTCGCGCCGGCCCTGAACGCGCCGGATTTCTCCCAGGCCGCGTTCACACGGGTTTCGATTGAATGCGGTTCAAAATGCTTTTCCATCGTCAGATCACACCGGAAGGCCGCTTCAAGCGGCGCAAAAATACAAAAAAAGGTGCCAGCAACGGCACCCTGGTCGGTTCATTCGTGTAAAGCCGTCAGACTTGGCGTCAAGCCGGGAAATCGGCTCAATCCGCGCGCCTCGCCCGCGTGGTGACCGAGGGAGCGCTCCCGGCCCCCAAAATCTTCACGCGAACCGCAAGAGCACTTCGCTTGATTTTGCCCGGCCTACGCCGTTGACCCCCGGTCACAAAATCTTCACGCAAACCGCAAGAGCACTTCGCTTGATTTTGCCCGGCCTACGCCGTTGACCCCGGTCGCAAAATCTTCACGCGAACCGCAAGGGCACTTCGCTTGATTTTGCTCAACCGCGCGCGACGCGCTCGATCTCGGCCTTCACGAGTTTCTCGACGATCCCCGGCAGGTTGTCATCGAGCCAGCCCCGCAGCATCGGCCGCAGCATTTCAACCACAACATCCTCAAGCGAGCGGCCGACCGCCGGCATCGGCGTGTTGCGCGCGAGGGTCTGGAACGCCTGACTGACCAAGCTGCCGGTATTCTCCGAAACGATCCGCTCTTCCAGCGCCGCAACGCTGCGCATCGGCATCGGCGTTGGCGGCGGCGCAGGCGGGATCATCACGTCCACCGGCTCCAGTTCCATCTCGGGGAACGGCTCGATTTCCATTTCTGGTTCGACCAGCACCTCCTGCGGCTTGGCGGCAACCTTCGCGACATCCGCGAGGTCGAGGACATCCGCGTCCTCCTCCATCTGGACATCAACAGGCTCGAAAGCCTCGACCGGTTCCGGCAATGGCTCGGGTGCCTTCTTGGGCTCGGGTTTGCGCGCGGCGGGTTCGTCCTTCTTGGTCCCCAGGCTGTCATCCGCGATGATCTTGCGGATCGAGGCCAGGATTTCCTCCATGGACGGTTCATTGTCGTCCTTGGGCTCCGGCATTGCGGCGGCTTTGGATGACATGCGCTCAGCTCCATCTGTTCAGGCAACGATCCCGTGCCCGGCAACGGCCCACGCGAGGCCGTGCCAAAAAACTCACCGACGAGCGAAGAATCACCCGACAACCTGTGCGATTATGGCAGCGGTCGGCGCGGGATCAAGCAACGGCTTGCCAGAGTTCGAGGTTGATTGGGGACAAACCCGGTGACACCTGCCCGTCAGCACGCACGACCGCAGGTGCGCAGGGTCAACCCGCGTCGGCAAGCATAGGTTGCGACGTGCCACGTTCACACCTGACGCAACCGTTCGGACCAGCTTCGTCGCCAGTCAATTCTCGCCAGACAATTCTCGTCACGCAAACTCTCCGGCAGGCTATTCGCCGCTGGGGGTACGCAGGCCGAGCCAGCTGTCCTTGACCTGCTCGTAATGCACCTTGGGGTCATAGGTCGCGACCTTGAGCCCAAGCGTGCGGGCCGAAAGCTGGCCGGTTGCCGAAAGGAGCGCATAGGAGGCCACCACCCGGTCGCGCTGCGCGGTCACCTGCGCGACGCGGGCGTTGAGCAGTTCCTGCTGCGCATTGAGCACGTCGAGGGTGGTGCGCTGGCCGACGCGGGCTTCTTCCTTGACGCCGTTCAGCGCGATCTCCGCCGCCGAAACCTGCGCT
>CAZNAT010000039.1:26427-29848 GCA_964571245.1 uncultured Methylobacterium sp. | reverse complement strand
TCTGGTAGCCGGTCGCTTCCATCAGGGCCCAGGAGGCCACGACGGCCTGAACGACGCGATCCCGCGCCGAATCGACCTGAAGCCGCTTCTCGCCCAAAGTCTCCTTGGCCGCGCGGGTGCGCGCATACGCCGATCCGCCGTCGTAGAGCGGGATCGACACCTGGCCGATCACGGAGGCGACGTTGCGGCGATCCCCTTCGGTATTGGTGTCGTAGCGGCGCGAGAGCGAGCCGGTCATCGAAACGGTCGGATACAGCTCGCCCTCGACGACCTTGATCTGAAGCAGTTGCGAATCAACGCCATGCAACGCGGCGGCGATCGCCGGGTGATCCTTCAGCGCACGGCCCACCGCATCGCCTTGCGTCTTCGGCAGCCGCGTCGCCGCGACCGGCTTGACCGGGCTGAGCTTCTTCGGATCGAGCCCGATCACCTGCTTGAAGCGGGCGATGGAGCCGCGCAGGTTCGATTGGGCCAGCGCGAGTTCCGACTTCGAGCCGGCAAGCCGGGCTTCGGCCTGGGCGACGTCTGTCCGGGTGACTTCGCCGACGTTGAACCGGTCCTTGGTCTGGCGAACCTGCTCGTTGAGCACGTTGACGTTGTTCTGGCGCAGATCGTAGAGCGCGGTATCGCGGACCACATTCATATACGCGGTCACGCCATCGAGCAGCGTGTTCTGCTCGGTGTTGCGCAGGGTCTCGCGCGTCGCCAGCACGGTCGATTCGGCCTGGCGGACGGTGTTTCCGGTCCGGCTGCCGTTATACAGCGTCTGGTTGATCGAAATCCCGACCCCGGCCGGAAACAGCTCGCTGTTGGAGTGCGTGCCGCGCGCCCGTGTATCGATCCAGCTCCGGCCGATATCCCCGGTCGCGGTCACCTTCGGCCGATAACCGGATTTGGCGGTGGCGACGCCTTCATCGATGCTGCGCGTGCTGGCGCGGGCCGCGTTCAGATCGGGGTTGCTCGAATAGGCGCTCGCCAGCGCCGAATTCAGATCCTGCGCCCTGACGAGCGACGGCAACAGCGACACCCCGGAGAGCAGTGCCCCCGCGAGCCAAAGCCGGAACGCATACGACTGAAACCGATCCACGACGAAACCCTACCATGGCCGAACTGACAACAAGACGCCTCAAAGACCGGCAAATGGAGAGCCTTCGGCGGCGCGGGAGCCCCACGAGGGGCACATGTCTCAGCACGGAAAAAACCATCGCCGGCTTCGAGACCGGCGAACTGGGACGCTTCCATTTCTAGCGTCACCGCAGGGCTTGTAAACCATTCATTAACCACCCCCGGGCACCCAACCGAGAAATCAACCGCACTGATACGAAAAGGCTACACCCGTGACGAAATGATCAAAAATGTCAGTGGATGAGTACGGGAGGCACCGCCGCCAGCGCCCAGCGCCGCGGGGAAAGAAAATGTCCTGAAGAGCCAAAGCGCTACGAACCTGCGCGGCGTGCCCTGGGCAGCAGCGCGTCAGAAAACGAAACCGGCTTCCGCCGAAAATCCGGGCAGAACCGCTGCCTGGGCATCGAAGATGCGGCGCGGGCTGACATGGCCGCCGCTCTTCACATAGACCAGCGCCCGGGCGGCATTGCCGTCCCGATGCACGATACCCAGCCGGCCGCCATCCTTGAGCAGCGGGAAAAACCCCTTGGGTTCGCGCTCGCTCGCCCCGTTGATCAGGATGATGTCGAAGCTCGCCGTCGGCAACGAGGCGCCGGCGCTCGCGGAGATCCCGGATTGCGCCGGAAGGGTGTTCACCTTCGCCCCCGCGGCGGCAAGGGCCGCGCGCGCCAGGGCGGTCAGGCCAGAATCGGCCTCCAGAAAGCTGGTCTCGACCCCGGTCGCGGCGAGAATGGCGGCGGAATACCCGGTGCCCCCGAGCACGTCGAGCGCGAGTTCGCCGGCCTGCGGCTGCAAGGCCTGAACCAGCCGCGCGAGAATCAGCGGCGGCAGCAACGCCCGGCGGGCCGTCCCCTCGCCGACAATCAGCGTGCGGTCGGCATAGGCAATGGCGCGATCGCGGGCATCCACGAAGATTTCGCGCGGCACCTGGTCGAAGGCGGCCAGCACCTCGCGATTCGTGACATCAAACGTTCGGATCTGGTTGTCGACCATGACGCGGCGGGCGTTGGGCATATCGACCATGTTCGGCTCCCGAAGGGGTAATCCTGAAGAAAAGCGGGTAATCCAGCTGGAACGCGGCAATGAGAAGAAATTGGAGGCCTCGGAGGGAATCGAACCCCCGTACAAGGATTTGCAGTCCTCTGCGTCACCACTCCGCCACGAGGCCTCGCGTCCGGTGCAGGGCGTATACCCCACCGCGGAGCCCGGGGGCAATACGCATCCGGGATGGTTTATGTGTTTTTTCCGGCTAACTTCATTTTCGGGACAACGCGGTTACATAATTTTTAACGCGGCCCCCCATAAACAGGTTTGCATTCGGGCCGGCATTTGCTAAACGCCACCCCTCATTCCGCGATAGCTCAGTTGGTAGAGCGTTCGACTGTTAATCGAATGGTCGCTGGTTCGAGTCCAGCTCGAGGAGCCATTTTCCCTTCCGGCACGCTTCGCCAGCGAGTTGGAAAGCACGAAAAAACCCATAAATTCGGTCTTTTGGCGCCTTGCTCGCCCTTGCGGTCGGTTGGCAGCCGGGCCGCGTCTTGGATTGGGTTCACGTCCTGGCTTTCGCCATGGTCTCGGCATCGCGAAGCCAACGAATCAGGACGCCTCAACCCTGGTCTTCGGCAGTGCAAATGGCGCTGTCGGTGCGCCCTGGGCCCGGGCCCTGTGCAGGTATGCGCTTACCAGACCAGCGATGCCGTCAGCTGCTCGACGATACGCACGAGGCTCAAGGCTGTCATCTCCGAGGATTTCGGGTTGCCGGCCAGCGGGTTGTTGTCCAGGCGGATCGAAAACCGGCCGGAGGCGCCGCGCGCTGAAATGATGTGGCTGTTGCGCTTGGCCTTGGGATCGGCGACCAGATGCACTTCGGTTCGCTCGAGCCCGATCCCGGCCAGCGCCACCATCGCGCAGACATTGGCATTCTGCGGGAAGCGCAAGGCGGCCTCGCGCGCCGAAAGACACTGAAACACCGTTGGCCCCTGAAGACCGTTCAGATCGATGATCGCCTCGGCGGAGGTGCCGAGCCAGGCCCTGGCGGGTTTGATCACCTTATGCGTGACGCTCTCGAGCCCGGCGAAGGACATCGACCTGAGCGCGTCGATCCCGCCGATCGCGCCACTGGGAACGATGATCCGGCTGCCGTGCCGATCGGCAAGCGCGGTCAGGCGTTCAAGACAATCGCCATCCGCGAAGGCCCCGACCGAGAGCGGCGCGAAAACTTTCGCCCTGGCCAGCGCGGCCTCACCCCATGGCAGGACGGCGGCAGCCCCGGCAGCCTCGATCACCAGATCGGCAA
>CAZNAT010000039.1:21311-26417 GCA_964571245.1 uncultured Methylobacterium sp. | reverse complement strand
TATAGCGCAGATCGCTCTGCAGGCCAAAAACCTGGGCGATCAGTGCCGCGTCCTCCGGCCAGCCGGGACGATCACGCCCCGGCTCGCAATCCCGGACGGCGACGCCAACGATGCGGGCCCCTGGGGCGGCCTGGGCCATCAGCTCCGCCGCGCGCGGCATGATGGCCCCCCAGCCGACGCAGAGAATGCGCAAGGCCCGCGTCATCGCCCCGTCACCGGGCGCGCGGCGGCAGCTGCACCCAGCCCGCCGGCGGCTTCTTGCCGGGGTGGAGCGCCTTGCAATGCGGGCAGGTGCGCAGCTTCTCGTCATTGTAGAACATATTGTAGATCGGCGGCAGATCATCGACGATGCTTTCGAGATCGATCTCGGCGCGATGGACGAGGCCCGAGCACTCGAAGCAATACCATTCGATGGCGTCGAGCGCGCCCGGCGGCCGCTCCGGCTCGATCACGAGCCCGATCGAGCCTTCCATCGGCCGCTGCGGCGAATGGCGGACATGCGCGGGCAGCAGGAACACATCGCCCTCGCGGATCGGCACATCGTAGAATTCGCCGTTGTCGATGATCTTGAGCACCATGTCGCCCTTGAGCTGGTAGAAGAACTCCTCCACGGGATCATCATGGTAGTCGGCGCGCTCGTTCGGGCCGCCGACGACGGTCACCATCAGCCCGGCCTCCTTGAAGACCTGCTGGTTGCCGACCGGCGGCTTGAGCAGATGCTTGTGCTCGTCGATCCATTTCTGGAAGTTGAAGGCGCCGAGCCGCCCGGTCTTCTGTTCATTGATCTTCGACATCGTTCTCTCCCTTGGTGATCCTAGCGGACGAGGCCGCTCGTTTCGAAGGCCGCACGCGTGATGCGTTTATCGTCTTCCGTCATCTGGAGCATGGGGCGACGCACCGTGCCGCCAACCTGCCCGAGAAGCTCCTGCCAATATTTCGAATGCGCCTGCGGCTTTTCCGCCGGGCGGCTCGTCTTGAACGCGTGGCGGATCGGCTCCATCGAGGCGAAGATCGCGCGCGCCTTTGCCGCATCGCCGACGAAGGCGGCCTGGGTATAGTCATGCATGCGTCGATCCTGCGCGCTTTGGAAGAGATACGGCGGCGAGGAGCAGAGATAGAGCTGCCAGTTGAGCTCCAGGATATTGTCGAGCCATTCCTCTTCCGAGGCGGTGGAGACCAGCAGCTTGTCGCCGGCGAGCCGGGTCAGTTCGGCATACATCGGCCGCGGCACGGAATATTTGATGGCGACGACGGTCTCGATATCGGCGATTCGGTTGCAGAGCTGCGGGCTCATCAGATAGCCGCTGTCCGGGTGGCTCCAGAGTGCGATGCCGATATCGGTCTTCGAGGCGATGTGACGATAGTATTCATGGAGCGTCTCGTCCTGCGCTTTCAGGAAATGCAGTACCGGCGCATGCACGACGATGTAGTCCGCGCCGTTGCGCTCGGCGTGGCGCGCGAGATCAATCACCACATCCATGTTCTGGTCCGAGCAGGACATGATGGTTTCGGCCTTTTCGCCGCATTCGTGAACCGCGATATCGAAGAGGCGCTTCCGCTCCTCGACCGACATCGAAAAGAACTCGCCCTGCTTGCCGCCGATGAAAAAGCCGGCGATGCCGAGATCATCGATCCAATGGCGCAGGTTGCGGCGCAGCCCCGCTTCGTCGATCGAGCCATCGGCCAGGAACGGCGTCAGCGCCGCCGCCCAGATGCCCCGGAACGTCGCGCGGGAATGGCTTTTGGCGGTGTTGCGTGTGTACTTCATGGCTCCAGACCTATTGGTTCAGCGTTGCCGCGCATCGCGCGCCAGAGTTTTTCGGACGTGAGTGGCATATCGAGATGCTCGACGCCGAAGGGCTTGAGCGCATCGAGCACGCCGTTGAGGATCGCTGCGGGGGTGCCGATCGTCCCGGCTTCACCGACGCCCTTGGCCCCGAGCGGGTTGGCGGCGGAAGGAACGGAGCGCGCCAGCAATTCCACCTGCGGCATGTCGAGCGCGCGCGGCACCGCGTAGTCCTGCAGCGATCCGGTCAGCAATTCGCCGTTGTCGCTGAAGCGCAGCGCCTCCATGACAGCCTCACCGAAGCCTTGTGCCATCCCGCCGATCAACTGCCCCTTGACCAGCATGGGATTGACGACATTGCCGGCGTCGTCGGCCCAGATCATCCGTTCGATCGTCAATTCGCCGGTATCTCGCGCGATCGAGAGCAGCGTGAGCACCGCCCCGCTCGCCCAGGCCTCGTGGCGGGCTTCAAAAATGGCATCCGCGCTCAGAACCAGCGCGTCGGCGGGCTGGTGCTTGCCGGCGGAACCGGCGATCTCCGCCCAGGACCGCAGCAACTGGCCATCCGCGGTTGAGAGGCCGGCCGGCGTGCCGACAAGACCGTCGACGGCGCAGCCACTCGCTTCCGCGACCAGGCGCCTCGCCTGATCGAGAAATTTCTCGGCCGCCAGCCGAATGGCCGAGCCGCCAATCGCGGTGCTGCGGCTGGCCAGGGCACCAATGCCCGCCGGCGTGGTCGCGGTATCGCCATGCCAGACCGTGACATCCCCGGGGTCAACGCCCAGCGCGCCGGCCACGATGGCGGCATAGGCGGTTTCGCGCCCCTGCCCCTGGGCGCTCGACCCGGTCGCGGCAACAATCTGGCCATTGCCGAGCAGCCCGACCCGGCCACTCTCCCAGCCCTGCCCGCAGGGCTCGACATAGAGCGCCAGACCGATGCCCACGACCTCGCCGCGCCGTTGGCGTGCGCGCTGGCGGCGACGCATCGCCTTGTAGTCGGCGGCATCGCGGATAGCCTTGATCAGGGCGCGATAATCCCCCCTGTCGATCAGATCTCCCGCCGCCGTCTGCTGACGGCGGGTGGATTTCGGCAGGTTTTTCAGGCGAAGCGCCATCGGGTCGATGCCGGCTTGTGCCGCGGCGCGATCGACGAGCCGCTCGAGCAGCATCGCCGCCTCGGGTCGCCCGGCACCGCGATAGATATTGATGGCGCTCTGGCCGCTGGCTTCCGCGCGGGTGCGGATCGAAACCTGCGGCAAAAGATAGGGGCCCGGCAGGATGCGGGCGGCATTCCGCGCCGGAACCGGCGCCGAATACGGCAACCAGTGGCCGAGCGGGAACGCGAATTCCGCATCCAGCCCCAGGAACCGGCCGTTTTCGTCGAGCGCGAGCCGCGCGGTGCTGCGCCCGCCCCGGCCGCGCGGCGCGCTCAGGAATTCTTCCGAGCGGTTGGCGCTCCATTTGACCGGCAAACCCAGGTGACGCGCGGCAAAACACACCATCGCATCCTCGGGGGTGATCGAGGCCTTGCCGCCGAAGGCACCGCCGACATCCGGCGCGATCACCCGGATACGGGCGACGTCCATGCCGAGGATATGGCCAAGATCGGTCCGCATCCGGTGCGGGGTCTGGGTCGAGGCGTGAACGACAAGCGTATCGCCCGTCATGGCCGCCAGCGTGGCGCGCGGCTCCAGGGCCAGCGGCGCCAGCAGCGCATGCTGGACCGCCACCGAGACGACATGCGCGGCGTCCTCGAACGCCTTTTCGGATTCTTCGCCCCAGCCACCGGAAAACCGGGCGGAAACATCCGCATGCCCATCCCCGGCGATGCGATAGGCCACGAGTTCGGCAGCATCAATGGCCGCAACGCGGCTGGTGGCGACGATCGCCGCGATCGGCTGCGCTGGCGCGCGATGCACGTCGAGAGAGAGAAGCTCGAACGGCGCCTCGCCGGTTTGCGGCAACAGCGGGTTTACCGGCGCCCAGGCGCAGCCGGCGACATCCGCGCCGGTGAAGGCCGCCACGACGCCGGGCGCGCTCAAGGCCGCCGAACACGCCAGCGACAGGATCCGGCCCGCCGGTTCGGCAGGACGAACGAACACCAGATGCAGGCAGCCCTCGGGCGCGAGATCATCGACGAAACATCCGCGCCCGCGAACAAGCCGGTCGTCCTCCACCCGCAGCATCGACGCCCCGGAGGTCCCGCCGCCATCGCTTTGCGCGAGCCTGGCGCGACCCAACCGAGCCCCGGACCGGAGGGGTTTGAGCGCGCCATGAGAAAGCGGGATGTTCATCATTGGCCGGACGATGCCGGAGATTTTTTCATATGCAAAGAAGCATAGATTCTATATATCCATACTTCAACATCATGAATATCACGGTCAAACAGCTCGAAGCCGCCGTTACCGTCGCCGAACGCGGCAATTTCACCCGCGCGGCGGAAGTACTCGGCACGACACAGCCGGCGCTGTCGCTGCAGATCCGCGAACTCGAAGAGGCGCTCGGCCTGCGGCTGTTCGACCGGACGACGCGCCGGGTGGAGCCGACCCGCGCCGGCATGGAATTCGTCCGCTCCGTCAAGAAAATTCTCGGCGACCTCGATCACGCGGTCAGCAAGACCGCCGAGATCGCCAACCGGCAGCGGGGCCGGATCAGTATCGCCGCGCCGCCGCTGCTGGCCGCCGTGGTGCTGCCGGCGACGATACGGCAGTTCAGGGCCGAATTCCCCGGCATCGACATCGTTCTGGCGGATGTGTCCTCGGACAAGATCGTCGAGCGGGTGATGACCGGCGAGGCGGATCTCGGCCTCGGCACCTTCGTCACCCGCGAACCGGCGCTGACCTCGATGCCACTGCTCAAGGATGCCCTGACGCTGTTTTACCCGACGGGCTCGCCGTTTGCCGGCGAAGGCCCCATCGCCTGGGGGCAGTTGAAGGATGCCTTGCACATCACGCTCTCGCGGGAGAGCGGTATCCGCTTTCTGGTTGACCATGGCTGCGAGCTGGCCGGTTT
Organism: uncultured Methylobacterium sp.; assembly: GCA_964571245.1. Taxonomy (GTDB): domain Bacteria; phylum Pseudomonadota; class Alphaproteobacteria; order Rhizobiales; family Beijerinckiaceae; genus Rhabdaerophilum. The sequence continues at coordinate 21,619 of CAZNAT010000039.1, read as the reverse complement.
CACCGCGCGTATCGCGCATGAGGTCACCCAGATGAGCACGGCGCTGGCGCTGGTCGAGGCCGGGTTGGGGGTTTCGATCCTGCCGACCTATGCCTTCGCGATCGCCCGCCAGCTCAATGTCGGTGCCCGCCCGTTGATCGACCCCGTGCTGACGCGGGAGATCTCGCTGGTCCGCTCCTCGGAGCGGTCGGTGCCCCCCGGCGCGGATGTGTTCAGCCGCATGCTCGGCCGCCAGGTGCAACTGCTGGTTCCCGAAGCGTTTTCGATCCGCCAATCCGGGGATGACGAGGGCTAAACCGAGGTCTCTT
>CAZNAT010000039.1:4340-21301 GCA_964571245.1 uncultured Methylobacterium sp. | reverse complement strand
CATCCCATAAGATGCAGAATGCGCGATGTGAGGCGCTTGCCCCTGTCCATCAGCATCAACGGCAGATCGAAATGGTTGGCGTCCGGCTCGACGATGATCTCGACCGGGCAGCCGCGTGCGGCGGCCGCAGCCGCATAGACCTCGGACTGGCGCCGGAATTCCTCGGTATCCACAGGGGAATAGCTGACAATCAGCGGGATCGACCGGGTCGGCAGGTGCCGGCACGGGCTCAACAGCGCCGCCGCCTCCGGCGACAGCTGGAGCCATTCGTTGGGGTGGGCGCGCTGCACCGGTTCGAGATCAAACAGGCCGGAGAGCATCGACGCGGAAGCCACGATGGTGTTGGGGACGCCGAAGTCCGCGTGCCAGCCCGGGGCCAGCAGCATCCCCACCAGATGCCCGCCGGCCGACGAACCGGAGACATGGATCCGGGCGGGGTCGCCGCCGAACCTCGCGATATTGGCATGAACCCAGCCCAGCGCCGCCCGGCATTGCCGGACGATCTCGCCAAGGCTCGCGCCCGGTGCCAGCGCGTAGTTGATGGCGACGACGCACGCCCCGGCGCGGGTGAAGGTTTCGGCCATGAACGAGGAATCCGCCGCATCGAGCAGCCGCCAGTAGCCGCCATGGATAAAGACGAAAACCGGGGCCGGGCGGCCAGCGGGTGCGGGGAAAATATCGAGGCGCTCCGCCTCCCCCGGGCCGTAGGGCTGGCCGATCGTGCACGGCAGGCTCGTCCGCATCCGGGCGCTTTGCGCGGCATACGCCGTCAATATCGGCGCGATATCCGGCACGGTGGCCCGCGCGTTCAGCTGCCGCTCCAACTCAGGCTGGTCATAGCCGCGAAACACCAGATCGCGAACCACCATGCTCAGACCCCGACCTTCTGCTCGATCTCGCCCCGCTCGGCCTGCATCGCCGCGGTCGTGCCGGACCAGACCACCCGCCCCTTTTCGAGGACATAGTGCCGGTCCGCCAGCCGCAGCAGATCGTCGAGGTTCTTGTCGACGATCAGGATCGATTGCCCGGCGGCCTTCAGCCCGGCGAGACAGCTCCAGATTTCGGTCCGGATCAGCGGCGCCAACCCCTCGGTCGCCTCATCCAGAATGAGCAGCGTCGGGTTGGTCATCAGCGCCCGCCCGATCGCGAGCATCTGCTGCTCGCCGCCCGAGAGCGTGTTCGCCATCTGGTTGACGCGTTCCTTGAGGCGCGGAAAGGTCGAAAACACCCGCTCCAGCGTCCAGGGTGCCGCGCGTCCGAGACGGTTGGCGGCCACCGAAATCAGGTTTTCCCCCACGCTCAACGTCGGAAAGACGTGACGCCCTTCGGGCACGAGGCCGAGGCCCTTGCGGGCGATGCGGAAGGGCGCAAGCCCCGATACCCGCTCGCCGCCGAACCGCACCGCGCCGCTTCTGAGCGGCAACAGCCCCATGATCGAGCGGATGGTCGTGGTCTTGCCCATGCCGTTCCGCCCGAGCAGCGTCACCACCTCGCCATCGCCGACCGTCAGCGAAACCCCGAAGAGAATGCGCGATTGCCCGTAGCCGGCTTCGATATCCTGAACTTCCAGCATGTCAGTTTCCGTCGCCCAGATAGGCTTCGCGCACGCGCGGATCGGAGCGGACCTCGCTCGCGTTGCCGGTCATGACGATATGCCCGGCGACCAGCACCGAGATCCGGTCCGCCAGCGCAAAAACCGCGTCCATATCGTGCTCGATCAGCAGGATCGTCCGCGATCCCTTGAGCCTTTGCAGAATTTCGACGATCCGCTCGCTTTCCTCATGGCCCATGCCGGCCATCGGCTCATCGAGCAGCAGCACGCGCGGGTTCATCGCCAGCGCCACCGCGAGTTCGAGCTGGCGCTTCTCGCCATGCGAGAGATCCTCGACCAGAGTGCCGGCGCGCGCCCCCAGACCGACGGTTTCCAGCGCCGCGCGGGCCGGCCCTCTGAGGTCGGGATCGCGCGCGGCATTGCCGAAAAACCGGAACGAATGCCCGTGCTGCGGCTGGATCGCCAGCGCCACGTTGTCCTCGGCGGTAAACCCCTCGCAGAGCTGCGTGATCTGGAACGAACGCGACAACCCTGCCAGCGCCCGCTTCGGCACGCTCCAGTTGGTGATATCCTCGCCAAACAGCGTGATGTGACCGGTATCGGGGCGGATTTCGCCGGTGATCTGGCAGATCAGCGTCGTCTTTCCGGCGCCGTTCGGGCCGATAATGGCATGCAACTCGTTCGCTTCCAGCGTGAGGCTGAGGTTGTTGGTCGCCGCCAGCGCGCCGAAGCGCTTCGAAAGCGCGTGCAGTTCAAGCGCGCTCATCGCCCGCCCCTCCCGCGCATCAGGCCCCAGAGCCCCCCCGGTGCGAACAGCGCGATCGCGATGACGATCGGGCCGAAGACCAGTTGCCAGTGCTGGGTAAAGCCCGAGATCGTCGTTTCGACGAGAATGAACACCGCCGCGCCTAGCACCGGCCCGATGACGCTCGACAACCCGCCGAGGATCACCATCACCATGAACTCGCCGGATTTCGTCCAGGCCATCATATCCGGCGAGACAAACCGCGCGAGATTGGCCCAGAGCCCGCCCGCCAGCCCGGCGATCATGCCGGCGACGACGAAGGCGACCAGGCGATAGCGGTAGACCTCGAAGCCCAGCGCCGCCATCCGCCGCTCGCTGGCCTTCGCGCCGCGGATCACCATGCCGAAGCGCGAGCCGAGCATGCGCGAGACCAGCGCCATGACGACGAAGAGCATGCCAAGGCAGATATAGTAGAAGGTCGCGGCATCGGTGACGCGGAAACCGGCAAAGCGGTTTCGCGAGGCCATCGCCAGCCCGTCGTCACCGCCGTAATATTTCAGCGCGACGAAGACGTAGAACACCATCTGCGCGAAGGCGAGCGTGATCATGATGAAATAGGCGCCCGAGGTTCGCAGCGACAGCGCCCCGAACACCAGCGCCGCGATCCCGCTCGCCAGCACCGCGAGCGGCAGCGTGAGCAGGGCCTCGTTCGAGCCCTCAAAGCCAAAGATCGTCGAGCCATCAGCAAGGTGGAAAGCAGAAATCGCCACCACATAGCCGCCGATGCCGAAATAGGCGGCATGGCCGAAACTCACGAGGCCGCCATAGCCCAGGATGAGATCGAGGCTCACCGCGACCATGGCGTAGATCAGGATGCGGGTGCCGAGCGTGATGGCATAGGTCGAGCCGAACGCCATCGCCACCAGCGGCACGGCGATCAGCGACACGATGAGCAGCGCGGTCAGGAGGCGGGTGCGGGTCATGATCCCACCGCGAACAGCCCGCGCGGGCGGATGATGAGCACCACGGCCATGATCAGGTAGATCAGCACCGAGGACAGCGCCGCCGACAACCCATCGGCGATCGAGCCGGACAGATAAAGCTTGAGCAGCGTCGGGGCGAAGGCGCGGCCGAGCGTATCGCCCATGCCGATCAGCATCGCGCCGACGAAGGCGCCACGCACCGAACCGATGCCGCCGATCACGATGACCACGAAGGTCATGATCAGCACCTGCTCGCCCATGCCGATCTGGACCGAGCGCACCGGCCCGACCATCACCCCGGCGAGGCCGGCGAGCAACGCGCCGAAGCCGAAGACCAGCGTGTAGAGCTTGGCGATATCCACCCCCAGCGCGCCGACGATGTCACGGTTGGTCGAGCCGGCGCGGATCAGCATCCCCGCCCGCGTCCGCGTGATGATGAACCACAGCCCGACCGCGACAACCAGCCCGACGGCCATCACCGCGAGGCGATAGGTTGGATAGGGCAGCCCCGGCAGGATCTCGATAAAGCCGGAAAGCGCCCTGGGCGCATCCATCATCAGGGGAGCCCGACCGAAGACCCAGGCGAAGAGACCGTTGAAGAACAGGATCAGCCCGAAGGTCGCCAGCACCTGATAGAGGTGATCGCGCGCGTAAAGCCTGCGCACGATCAGCAATTCGACCGCCATGCCGACCAGCGCCGCCACGCCGAGGGCCGCCGGCACGGCCAGCCAGAACGATCCGGTTGCCTTGGCGACCAGCGCGCCGGCATAGGCGCCGACCATGTAGAACGAGCCATGGGCCAGATTGATCACGCCCATGATGCCGAAAACCAGCGTCAACCCTGCGGCGAGCAGGAACAGCGTCAGCCCGAGCTGGACACCGTTGAAGGTCTGCTCGATGAAAAGATACATGCAACGAAACCCTTACCCGCAGCGCCCGCCCAGGGCCAATTCAGCCGTCGCCGCCCCGCCCGGATGACGCCGAGGCGCCGGCGGGGCGGGACGACCGTGTGATCCCTTGCTGGATCTGGCCCAGAAAGCATGCTGCGCAAAAATGGAAGCCGATTTTGCGCACCATGCGACAAACAGGGAGATAGAGCGCGGTTTTGATGAGATCAAAACGATACGCGCTCTAGATCTTGCAATCCTTGGCGAAGGAATCGGCGTGGTTCTCCAGGATCTTGCGGACGGTGGCGAGGCGGGTCTTGCCGTCCGCGCCCTTTTCGACCCGCATCTGATACCAATCCTGGATCGGGTGCTGGTTGTTGCCGAACTTGAAGTTGCCGCGGGTCAGTTGCACATCCGCCTTGAGCATGCCGGCCCGGAAGGCATCGTCATCGAGCTTGCCGCCGGTGGCCTTGAGCGCCCCGCCGATCAGCTTGGCGGCATCATAACCCTGGCTCGCGTAGACCGTCGGATCGCGGTTGTATTTCGCCTTGAAGCCGGCAACGAAGGCCTTGTTGGCCTCGTTCGGGAAATCGGTATTCCAGTGCGAGGTGCCCGCGATGCCGATCGCGGCATCGCCGACGACCTCGGCGATCTTCTGGTCGAGCGAGGGCGCGGCGACCACCATCGGAATGAGGCCGTTCAACCCCGCCTGGCTCCACTGCTTGAGGAAGGCGATGCCCTGCCCGCCGGGATGGAACTGGAACACCGCATCCGGCCGGGCCGCGCGGATCTTCGCCATTTCGGCCGAGAAATCCGTCTGATCGAGGCTGGTGAAGATCTCCTCGATGATCTCGCCGCCGAACATCCGCCTGAAGCCCGCCAGCGCGTCCTTGCCGGCCTGATAGTTCGGCGCGAGCAGCACCATCCGCTTGTAACCGAGCTTCTTGGCGAGTTCCCCGGCCGATTCATGCAGGTTGTCGTTCTGCCAGGAGGTGACGTAGTAATTCTTGTTGCAGCCCTTGCCGGCGAAATTCGACGGTCCCGCGTTCGGGCTGACGAAAATGCCACCGCCTTCGAGGATCGTCGGCACCACCGCCCCGGCCACGTTCGAGAAAATAACACCGGAAAACAGCTTGATCTTGTCGCTCTGGAGGAATTTCTCGGCGATCTGCTTGCCATCCGCCGGCTTGAGCTTGTCGTCCTCGACCACCACCTCGACCGCGGTGCCGCCGAGCTTGCCGCCCTCTTCCGCAACCGCGAGCAGGAAGCCGTCACGGGCATCCGCGCCGAGATACCCGGCCGGCGTCGAGAGCGTGGTGATGAACCCGATCTTGACCTGCGCCGCAGCGCCGGCGGTCAGAGCGAGCAGGGCAACGCCGGCAAGTGCCACGGGCCTTAGCCTTGCCACGGGCCTTAGCTTTGCCACGGGCTTGAATTTTGCCAGGGATTTGAATGTCATGACGTCCTCCATGTTTGTTTTGCCGGCCTGTGATGCGGTCTCATCGAAAACGCCGAGGTGACGCCTGAGACAGTCCAGTCCGTTTTTTTGTGCAAGCGACTTAACGAGACGCGGAAAAGCGACTTCCGCAGCAAGACAAACGACTTCCGCAACAAGATCAAGTGGCTTCTGCGGTGAGGCAACACTTGCCTGGTGAGGCAACACTTGCCTGCGGCAAAAGAGAAACCTCCGATACAGGACAGAACGCTCTGCCGGGGAACGCCGATCAATCGCCAGCAGCCCCCGCGCATTCTGCCAAAAGCCAGCGGATAGCGAGATCGCGATAGGGTCTATGGTCGTGGCAGCCTTGCTCATACCCAAGCATTGATATTGCAAAAGATGGGAATGCAGCAAGATCAATCCGAAACATTTATAAATAAGGATTTCAGATGAATGGCCGCGCCGATGAGACGCGCCGCCTGGCGCGCGTCCCCGCGTCATCCGACCGGTGCGAGGCGTAGCGATAGGTCTTCGGCTCCATGCCGACCAGACCGCAGGCGCGCCGCTGCGAGTAGCCCTTCGGTTCGATCGCCCAGTCCACGAAGCCTCTCCGCGCTCCGGGCGTCAGAAGTTTTTTCCGAGTGCCTCGCGAAGCGTGGCCACGTCGAGCATCGACTCCGCCAAGCGCTTCTTGAGCTTGCGGTTCTCCTCCTCGAGCGCCTTCAGCTTCTTGGCGTCGGAGACCTCCATCCCGCCGAACCGCGTGCGCCAGGTGTAGAAGGTGGCGTCGCTGATGCCGTGCTTGCGGCAAAGGTCCGCCACCGGGATGCCGGCCGTGTGTTCCTTCAAGATCCCGATGATCTGCTCTTCCTCATTCGTCTGCTCCTTGGTGAGGAGTCCAGCTCAGAGCGAGGGCATTTCAGGGGGCAGGGTCACGGTTTTGGGAGGACTTGAGAAGGTTTAGTCCATCAGAGAACCATATCCGTTGCTGCCAAGGTAAAGGTACCGGTGAGGCGGATCTGAAAATCGGCCACGCCGTCGCCGTTCACATCGCCGAAGACATGGGTGAACCCGTCGCCCGCGCTGTTATCGTAGCGCAGTTGCCCGGCGATGCCTGTGAACGCTCCGGCGCCGATGAAGGCGAAGGCCTGGTCGCCGGCGAGACTGGCGTTGGCGTCGATCGTGGTGAGGTCGATCTTGTCCTGGCCCTTGACGAAATCCGCGATGATGTCGGAGAGCGCGCCAAGCCCGCTTTCGGCAATATCGTCGAAATCGAAGATATCGTTGCCGGCGTTGCCGTAGAGCGTATCCGCGCCGAGGCCGCCGGTCAGGCGATCCGCGCCGCTGCCGCCGGAGAGGATGTTGTCGCCGACGCTTCCAGTGAGGGTATCCGCGCCGTTCGAGCCGGTCACGTTCTCGAAACCGGAGATGACATCCCCCGTCGCATCGCCGCCCGAGGCGACCCCGGTCGCGAGGTTGATTGTCACCGCCGTGCCTGAGCCAGCGTAGCTCAGGGTGTCAACGCCCGCGCCACCGTCAAGAACATCCGCGCCAGCGCCGCCGAGGATCACATCATCGCCCACCGAGCCGGTAATCGTGTCGTTGCCTGCGCCCGAGCTGATCGAGGCGATCCCTTCGAACTGCGTGCCCGAGAAATCCCAGACATTGGTCGTGGTCGTTCCGGCGATCTTGACGTTGGCAAAACCGTTCGACGAGATGCGTTCGATGCCTGAGATCGAAGCGCCGAGGCTGATCAGCGTGCCATTGGTTTGAGCAAGAACCTGATCGAAGCCCGCGCCGCCGTCATAGACATCCGCGCCTTCGCCGGTGCCATTGACGAGGAAGGTGTCGTTGCCGGTGCCGCCGTTGAGTATGTCGTTGCCGGTGCCGCCGCGGATCGTATCGTCGCCGGCGGAGCCGGTGATCACGTCCGCCCCGGCGCCACCGTCGATCAGTGCGATCGCCGAGAAAGAGGTGCCCGAGAAATCGAAGGTATTCGCCCCGGTGCTGCCCTGAATGATGGTATCGCCCACTCCGGCAATTGCCTCGATATTGGCGATCGAGGTGAGGCCGATGATCGTGTTGGCCGTGACCGCTTCGATGGTGTCGGTATCGGCACCACCATCGACGCTGTCGAAGCCTTCGCTTGAGCCTGTGTAGCGGAAGGTGTCATCACCGGCACGGCCACGAAGCGTATCGTTGCCGCCCTTGCCGTAAATGATGTCCGCGCCGGCTGAGCCGGTGATGACATCGTTGCCGCCAAGGCCATGGATTCCGGCGACGTTGATCAGCGTCGCCGCAGAGAAGTTCAGCGTGTTGTTGGCCTCCGTGCCGGTGATGGTGATGTCGGAGAAGCCGGTGGCGTCGAAGACCTCGACTGCAGCCAGCGAGGAAAGCGCCAGCGTCGCGCCATTGGCGGTGAAGCGCACGGTATCGGTGCCCGTGCCGCCGTTGATCGCATCGACGCCCGAGCCAAGCCCGATCAGGAAGGTGTCGTTGCCGCCACCGCCGTTCATCACGTCGTCGCCGGCGCCGCCGGTGATCTCGTTGGCGCTGGAGGTGCCGGTGATCGTATCGTTATGATCGGAGCCGATGACGTTCTCGAAGCCGGAGACGATATCGCCGGTCGCATCGCCGCCGGAGACCGTGCTGGTCGCGAGATTGACCGTTACACCCGCACTCGAGCCGGCGTAGGACAGCGTGTCGATCCCGTTGCCGCCGCTCAGCGTATCCGCCCCTGCGCCCCCGTTGAGGATATCGTTCCCGTCCCCGCCGCCCAACGTGTCAGTGCCGCCGCGCCCCAGAAGCGTGTCGTTGCCCGCAAGGCCGTTGATTGTCCAGTTCTGATCATCCGTCGCTGTCAGCACGTCGTCGCCAGATGTGCCTGAAGCACTCTCGATGAGGCTGTCCTCAACGCGGATGATAAAGCGGCGGTCCGAAACCTCTACTCCCGAAACCGCGCGAATCGTGATCATGTAGCCGCGATCCGCCCCCCCCACCAGCAATCCTGCGGTCTCGTAGTCGAGCGTGGCGCCGTTGGCGATGGTGACCCGGCCCGTTGCAGGGTCAATCACGAAGCGCCCGCCCGCATTGTCTGTCAGCGAATAGGTTACGCCGGCTTGGGAAGTGACCATACCCGCCGTCAGCCCGAAGTAGGTGCCACCGTTCGCGCTCTCCGAAACCGCGTTGAATGCGCGGTCCGTATCGGTGACCTCAAAACCGGGGGGATTGGCCGAATTAGTCAAACGAATACGAAAAGTCTTTTCATAGACATCGACACCGTCGGTCGCATAAACCTCTACCTCAGAGTAAAGCTGCTGCCCATCCCAGTGCGGGACAAAGCCATTACCATACCAATTTGAGATAGCAAAATTATACTGTAGCCCCCAATCGATGGATTCACTAGAATTAACTGATATCTCTCCAGTGTTGTTGTCGATTGCCCACCCGAGGTAATCCGTTTTTAAATCAAGATCGTCACCTCGAGCGATGTTTAAATAGTATTTCATTTCAAGGCCATTTTTTGAAACAGCTCTAGCAGTAACGCCAGTATAGGAACCAATCGGCGCGCCCCCCGCAACCGTGTCAAAACCACTGTCGGAATCGTATAGCCCACCTTGCTGATATCCATCAACATAGACTCTGAATGTTTCTAGCTCTGTATTTAATCCATCGCTTGCCTGGACGGTAACATCGCGATACGCTCGACCGTCAGCATCAATTTGACCATGCGATTTGAGCCATTCAATGTCAAAATTGGCGTTTTCGACAACCTTGATCTTTCCGGTTGCCTCATCGATTGCAAATGGATTTCCTGAATTATCCAAGATAGAATACGTAACCGTTCTGCTTGGGTAATACGCGGACATTCCCAATGTAATTCCCGTATAAGTACCATACGGAGCCGAATCTATAACTGTATTGTAATTCCAATCTGTGTCTGTCAGTGATATATTTTCAACATAAATACGGAAATTACCCGATTCACTCCCTTCGCTATTAATTCCGTTTGCAGAAATATCAATATAGGCCCGACCATCTGAATCAATCTTCCCCGCTGCCGTCAATGCTTCAAAGTCAATCGCAGCACCGTTTGCTACAGAGATTCGGCCTGTGGTTGAGTCAATGACAAACGCACCACCCGGATTTTCTGTTAGAGAATAAGTAAATCCAGTCAATTCACCGAATGATACAGTCACGCCGGTGTACGTTCCAGCGGAGGCCCCTTCAGACACGTTGTTTTCAACGACATCGGAATCGATCATGCCTAGATTGTCGATGTAGATCCGGAAGGTCTCGCTCCGGTTTGGCGCAATACCATCCCCAGCCACCACGATCAGCTCGACGAAGACACGGCCATTCTGGTCCACGTGCTGCGGGTTGGCCTGAAGGCTCTCGTAGTCGAAGACTTCGTCGACAACCGAGATTCTGCCGGTCGCCTGGTCGATTGAGAAGTTGGTTCCCCAAGAGCCAACGAGAGCATAGGTCATCGGCGCGCCACTGGCCGATTCAGCGTGCGCCGTCAGCCCCGTATACGTACCCGGCGCCGCGCCTTCGGTCAGATGATTTTCGTTGGGGTCGCTGTCGACAACGGCGTCACCGGCAAAATCATCGATGTAGATGCGAAAGACCTTGTTCTCGACCACCACTCCATCGGTTGCCTGGACCATAACCTCATAGAACGGTCGGCCAAGTTCATCCACATTCTGCGGAGCCGCCAAAAGGCCTTCGTAATCCAGCGCAGAACCATTCGTGACTGTGATTTGCCCACTCGCGGCATTGATCTCGAATATGCCGTCAGGATTCACCAATGAATAGCTCATAGGCAATCCTGCTGCAGAATATGCCGAAGCGGTTATGCCGGTATAGGTTCCGCTCGAAGCCCCTTCTATAACCAAATTCGGATTTAAATTATCAGAATCGATTAGAGGGTGATCTGCATTTGCTGTCTGATTGATATAAATTCGAAATGTTTCTACAGATGTTATTGCTATTCCATCATACGCACGAACGCCCAAATTTACAAAGACACTGCCGTAACCATCTGTGCAACCGCTCGCCAACAAGGCCTGGTAATCAAGTGAAGCCCCGCTCAGAACGGTAATAACGCCTGTAACAGGGTCAATTTCAAAGGCGCCGGGAAGATCTGCGGCAATAATGGAATAGCTTATCGGTTGGCCGCTCGCCGAGACCGAGGAAGCCGTGACCCCGGCATAGGTTCCGCCAGCAGCGAACTCGCTCACGGCATTTGAGGCTGTGTCGGAATCGACGACTTTGTCTCCGACAAAATTTTCAACACCGATCCGAAATGTCGCATAATGGTAATTCACCCCGTCGGTGGCTTCGACTGTCACGTTCAGGCATGGGTTGCCAGCCCCGTCGGTCCAACCAAATTGGGCCATCCATTCATAGTCAAAAGTGCCGGCCGTCGTGATGATGCCTGTGCTCGCATCGATTGCAAAATTCCCGAACGCGTTATCCTGAAACGCATAAGTGACAGGGGCTCCTATCGGCGAAACGGCAAAAGCCGTGACGCCAACATAGGTTCCAATGGCAACCCCTTCGATGATGGCGTTAGGGGTCGAAGTATCCGTATCGACAATCTCGAACGTCATGGAAATCCCCTTCAAAATCATTAGCCACTGCAGAAATATGAACATCGACAAATCGATTCGAAACGAAGCTACTACTTAGTGCATTTTTCTGTCCAGCAATCGTCGGTTGGCGAGACCCTATCAGATAGAAATCGGGCTGTTGACTTTTACCTGCTCACTCAGAGCTGGCCCGAGGAATCTGCACGGCTGGGATCAGTGGAAGTTCGCTTCGCGGGCCTTCGGTTCTGCCTGAGATCGGCATGATACCGTGAACAGGAGAGACCATGACGAGACGACCTCGCCGGAACCACAGCCCGGCTTTCAAAGCGAAGGTGGCGCTTGCCGCGATCAAGGGCGAAAAGACGCTGGCCGAACTGGCCGAGCAATATGACGTCCACGCCAACCAGATCACTGGTCGGGATTCGGGCCGAGCCTATCCGGCAACGAGAAAGACCGTGCAGCCCACCAGGCTTTCGCTTCAGGGGCCTCCGCTGTTCCGGTGCTGATTCCTGTGATGGCGGAGAAGGAAACAGCCCGCCAGAGAGCGTTTCAAAACGAAAACCGCCCAACCCGCACACGAGGGATAAGGCACAACGAAAAAACCTTACGGAACAACTCCGTAAGGTTTCCCTTGCTTCCGTCCGGCTCGTATCAGGCCCTTTTTTCGGGTGTACCGCGATGCATCAACCTTAGCCGAAGAACTTCACCGTGCCGGTGCTGATATCGTGCATGGCTGCGACGATGACGAGCTGCTTCTGCGCCACCAGTTCGCGCAAGACCTCGCTCCGGTCGGTCAATTTCTTCACCGTGAGCAGCACATTGGCATCGGCTGTCGCCTGGACGAACGCCTTGTTCTTCGAGCTCTGCGTGCCGCCCGTTGCCTTGGCCGCCTGAACCGCAGGGTCGAAATTTTCGAGCATCTTGGTCAGCAGCCCGAGCTTTGCCCCGTCGACGCCGCCCTTGATCGCGCCGCATTCGGTGTGGCCAAGCACAACGATGGCCTTGGCCCCCGCGAGCTTGGTCGCGAATTCAAGGCTGCCGATGATGTCGTCGTTGACGAAATTGCCGGCAACCCGCGCGGCAAACACATCGCCGATCCGCTGATCAAAAACCAGCTCCGGCGGTACACGGCTATCGATGCAGCCGACGATGGCCGCAAACGGGCTCTGGCCGGATGCAGTGGCGCGGACCTGCGCGAGGAGATCGCAGTTAATCGACTTCCCGGCCAGAAAACGCGCGTTTCCATCCTTGAGAAGCTGGACGGCGCCTTCGGGCGTGATGGCCTTCTGCCGTTCGGGGGTGAAAATAGCACAGGAATCCTGAGCGGTGGCGCCGCTCGCCACGGCAAGGCTCGCTGCGGCAGCACCGATAAAATGACGACGTGACAGCATGTGCGTGAAACTCCCGGGTTACCCCTCGTTACGGGGGATTGGTGATGGGGCTAAGCATTTCAAACAAATTCGATAATTCGAGCTTGATTCTCTCTCAGCCGGGATGACGATCCGCCATCTTGCGCGGTCCGTCAAACTACCGACGCACAACTTAAGATAGAATTGCTGATCCCCTTCAAATTCGCGATTTTCTGAACCCCGCGGCCTCCCCCACCCTTGTCACCAACCTGATGATAGACGGCGCAATCATGCCCCAGCTTCAGAACGGCCGATATCTCCGGCGCACCCGACCAGGGTATGAAAACGGCTGCGGGGCCGGTTTCCCGGCCCCGCATTGCAGGTGAGTCTGGTTCCCTTTTGATCAGGAGCCGTACTGGCATGCGCGCGTCGACTGCGCCGTGAGCCCGCCGCATGGGGTGAGCGTCTGCAGACGCCGGGGCAGCTTCGGCGGAGCGCGGTTCGGCCCCCGGCCAGCAATGGCGGGGGCGACGGCCATAACGCCGCCGATTTCGCCGCCATTGCCGGCGCTGCCGCCACTGCCGCCGTTACCGCCGTTGCCACGAGCGAGCGCAGGGGCGGAAGCCGCGGCAAGCACCAGGCCGAGCGCGAGAGCGAAGCGGGCGGTGCTGATCTTGAAGGTGTTCTGGTTGGTCATGGTCATTTCTCCTGTTGGGGTAGCGCCGTGGATCAGCGCGGTGAGGATGAAATGCCCGATCTCGAACTGCTTTTCCGTGCGTTGCCGCACGGGTGAACGGCCTTTGACTAAAAATGTCGCTAGCGCGTCGCCCGCGCCAGAATGGCGGCAATCTGGCCAAACCCGCGGTTCTTCGCGTGCTGGAGCGGGGTTACTCCGTCCCGATCGGCGATTTTTGCGCTTGCCCCCGCCTCGATCAACGCCTGCACGATCTCGACATAGGGATCACGACCATCCCCGAGAATCACCGCCTCCAGCAGTGCTGTCCAGCCGAGGCGGTTGACGTGATCGAGGTCGATCTTCGTCTTCAGCAGTGCGTAGACCGTCTCGACATGGCCGTGGTGGCAGGCCGGGATCAACCCGGTTCCGCCGTAGCGGTTTGTGGACGCGAGGTCAGCCCCATGGGCCAGGGTCATGATCAGGATTTCAAGGTGGCCTTCGGCGGCGGCGTAGAGATAGGGCGAATCCGAGATCGCATCCTTGGCGTTCACATCGGCCCCGGCGCCAATCAGGATCCGCGCCACCTCGATATGATTGCCATGCGTGGCGAGCAGCAACGCGGTTCGCCCCTGCTTGTCCCGCGTATCGACCGGCACCCCGATACCGATAAAGCGGGCGACGGCATCGGCATCGCCGATCGCGGCGGCATTGAGAAAGGCATCGGGGCCGGACTGCGCCAAGACGTCACCCCATCGAGACGGAAAGGTGCCAGAAGTCAGCATGGCCAGGAAAACCAGCGCCCATCGACGCGAGACCCGTGAAACGGCCATGGCGCTTCCTCCCTCTTATCAGAATAGGCCAGCATGGCCTGTTTTTCGAGAAGAAGCATCGCAAGGCGGTATTTTCCTGGATGCAAATATCCGGCTGCACTGCCCGCCCGCCGCCGGGAAGCGCGCCCGGCACGCCCAGCGGGAGCAAAAACGAGCGCAAGGATCTGGTCAAATGCGACGGACTTCGGTCTCAGCGTTGGATGAACCGGTTGAACAGCCGGCCGATCGGCCCTGTCAGGCGCAGCGGCGCATCGAGAACCGCAAAGCAGACGCATTCCTCATCCGGATCCGCCACCGGGGTATGATCGAGATCCTCGCCGGCAACCGCGATATCGCCGCAGCCGTAATGGCCGGTTTCATCCCGAAAACCTCCCCGCAGCACCAGGGTGACTTCCGAGCCCTCATGCGCGTGCTGCGGCAGCTTGCGGCCGGCGCGGATCCTGAAGAGCAACGCCTGCGTGCCATCCCCCGTGGCGATCCGGCATTCGCGCACCCCGGGCAGGATGGTCCGGAACGTGAGATCATCGACCGGCTTTCCCAAGAAATGCACCAGGCATTTCGGATCCTCGCCGGAAATCCGGGGCGCGGCGGCGGCGCAGGCAAAAATAGCATCGAGACGGGACTGCCGGGCGCGGATCGTGCCGGGCGACTGCCCGGCGACATCCTGCGCCAGCGAATCCTCGAGGGAGGCGACAAAGGCACGGTTGGCGGACGACATCTCGAGGTGGGCGCCGACAAGGGCATGCAGCGCGCGCGGCAGCGAACCGGCGGCGTAGCCTGCCAGAACCATCTCCAGCGATGGCGCCAGCAACGGCGCCCGGGAGGGATGTTCGTCAGCGTTCAATTCCAGCCACTCCCGCGGGGCATTGGATATCCTCGATCACGTCTGTATTCCATTTTTCCCGCCGCCGGTTCTTTTTACCCTCGAGAGGTGGAGCGTACCGATCCCGATCCCGGTTCCGGCACATCCGGTTCCAAACTCATGTTGGTCACACGTCCTTGTTCGTTTGCACGTCCTTGTTCGTTTGATCGTGTTTCTACGCCTGCCACGAGCCTGCGGATCACCCGAAATCGCGCTATCCCGGATAAATCAGCGGCCAAGGCCCGGCCTTTCGGCAGCGCGGCGCATGTGAGGCCGCGGATGGTTCTGGTTTGAGCTTCCCGCACGGCCATCTACCGCTATAGTCTGCCGCTCCCGCTTCACGGCGGCACCTCGCCTGAACCTGTCATCCGCATAAAGGAGCGCCCGAATTGGACGCCAGTTCCACTCCCTCAACCCCGCCCGTTTTCGAACCGACGCGCCTGCTCTTTCGGGACGATGCCTACCTGACCGCCGCCGAGGCGCGCGTGATCGGGCATTTCGGGTCGATGATCGTGCTCGATCAGACGCTATTCTATGCCGCTTCCGGTGGCCAGCCCTCCGATATGGGGCGCATCACCCGCCAAGACGACAAGGCCGCAGCTTCCGGCAGCTTCCCCCTCGGTGACTTGCGCTATCTCGACGCCGCCAAGACCGTGATCGGCCATGCCCTGCCGGAGGGCGAGAACGCCGCCAGCTGGGTTGGCGCGCGGGTCTCGATGACGCTCGATATCGAGCGCCGCCTGAAACTAATGCGCATGCACACCGCGCTGCATCTGCTTTCGGTCGCCCTGCCCTACGCGGTCACCGGCGGCTCCGTCGGCACCGAGGATGGCCGGCTGGATTTCGATATTCCCGATTCCGGGCTCGACAGGGACGAGATCACCCGGAAACTCAACGCCATGATCGACCAGAACGCCGATATCCGCGAAAGCTGGATCACCGACGCAGAGCTCGACGCCAACCCCGCGCTGGTCAAGACGATGAAGGTGCAGCCGCCACGCGGCGCTGGCCGCGTCCGGCTGATCGAGATCGCCGGGCTCGACCTCCAGCCTTGCGGCGGTACCCACGTGCGCAACACCCGGGAAATCGGCCCGATGGTCGTGACCAACATCGAAAGCAAGGGCAAGCAGAACCGCCGGGTCAGAATAGCGTTTGCCTGAGCCACACATCACGCTGGAAGTTTCCGCAAGACACCGAAAGCCTCAACACGGATAACCCGCGGGATAGCGCTTCAACCGACCGGAAGAGAAAACAAAAAATGCCTTTCAACAAGATCCACGTTCCTCAGACGCTGGCAGTCAAGGCATGCCAGGCCATCAACGATCTTCTTCATGCCAGCCTGGTCGAAACCTGTGGCGTGAACCCGGATGACTATTTCTGCCTGATTTCGCGGTATGCTCCGGGCGACATGATCCTGCATCCCAGTTTTCTCGGAAACCGCGACCCGGCCTCGACCATCGTCATCGAAATCGCTCTTCTTGCAGGGCGTTCGGACGAGCAAAAGGAAGCGCTCTACAAGGATATTCGCCGTCGCCTGCGTGGCATTGACTTCGACCCACGCAATTCGATCGTTTTTTTGATTGAAAACAGGCCAATCGACTGGTCATTCAGCGAAGCCGGATCCGTGAAGTCCGTGCTCGGACTCTAGAGCATTTTTCCATGAATTCACATTCGCCTCTCATGCTCTATTCTGTTGTTTTGTCGCATTTTTGCTTGCGCGGACCTTTGGTTCCTGGCGTGAACCGGAACCCACCCCTGCCTTCGCTGGGGCATGCTTCGCTCGAAAATGCTCTAGAACACGCTTCGGCAAACCGCTCCAAACGACCCGGACTTTTCAATCCTGAACCAGCTACAGGAGTACCCATGTCATCCCTCTTCGCCGAAATGCCCTTCGTTCCAACCGCCTGGCTGGGGGAGAACCTCGATAACCCCAAGGTGAAAATCGTCGACGGCTCGTGGCACCTGCCGCCGACCGGGCGCAAGGGGGCGGACGAGTTTCGTGCCGGCCATATCCCCGGCGCGGTATTCTTCGATCTCGACGTCAT
>CAZNAT010000039.1:0-4330 GCA_964571245.1 uncultured Methylobacterium sp. | reverse complement strand
ATCCCGCGTCGAACCTGCCGCATATGCTGCCGAGCGCGGCCCATTTCGCCGAAGCTGTCGGCGCGCTCGGGATTTCCGATGGCGATACCATCGTCGTCTACGATCAGCTCGGGCTGTTCACCGCGGCGCGGGTATCGTGGATGTTCCGGCTCTATGGCGCCAGGGATGTCCGCATTCTCGAAGGCGGGCTGCCGGCCTGGGTCGCGGAACGCCGTCCGGTAACGAGCGAGGCGCCGGCACCCAAGCCCGCGACCTTCAAGGCCCGGCTTGACGCCGAAACGGTTGCCGACCTCGACGAGGTTCAGGCCGCCCTCCGGGACGGTTCGGCGCAGATTGTCGATGCCCGCCCCCGGCTGCGCTTTCTCGGCCAGGCGCCCGAGCCGCGCCCCGGCGTCAAGCCCGGCCATATGCCGGGCAGCCTCAACCTGCCGTTCGACGTCGTGACCGCCGCGGGAACCTTGCGGCCGGCCGAGGAGATCCGGGCCGAAATGGCGAAAGCCGGGATCGACCCGCAGCAGCCGATCGTCACCACCTGCGGCTCGGGCGTCTCGGCGGTGATCATCGCCATGGCACTGGCGCGCGCTGGCGCGAAGGTCGATGCCGTCTACGACGGTTCCTGGGCGGAATGGGGCACGCGCGAGGGCCTGCCGATCGTCACCGTGAAGCCCTGAGCTTCACCCAAAACGGTTGTTGCCAATAAAAAAGGCGCCGCAGGGCGCCTTTTTCGTTTCTCCCGCACCCTTGAGCATCTGCCCGCCAGGTGGATACCGGTTGGTCGAGAGAAAATACTCTAGTGCAGGATCTGGCTGAGGAAGAGCTTGGTCCGCTCGTGCTGCGGGTTTTTGAAGAACGCGGTCGGCTCGTTCATCTCGACGATCATGCCCATGTCCATGAAGATCACGCGATCGGCGACCTGCCGGGCAAAGCCCATTTCATGCGTCACCACCATCATGGTCATGCCCTCTTCGGCGAGGCTCACCATGGTGTCGAGCACCTCCTTGACCATTTCGGGGTCGAGCGCCGAGGTCGGCTCATCGAACAGCATGATCTTCGGCGACATGCACAGCGAACGCGCGATCGCCACCCGCTGCTGCTGGCCGCCGGAAAGCTGGCCGGGATACTTCAGCGCCTGTTCGGGGATCTTGACCCGCGTGAGGTAATGCATCGCCACCTCTTCCGCTTCCTTCTTCGGCATCTTCTTCACCCAGATCGGGGCGAGCGTGCAGTTTTCGAGGATGGTCAGATGCGGGAACAGGTTGAAGTGCTGGAACACCATGCCGACATCGCGGCGGATCTCGTCGATCTTCTTGATGTCGTTGGTGAGCTCGATCCCATCGACGATGATGGAGCCCTTCTGGTGCTCTTCCAGCCGGTTGATACAGCGGATCATCGTCGATTTGCCCGAGCCGGAAGGCCCGCACACCACGATCTTCTCACCCCGCGTGACCTTCAGGTTGATATCCTTGAGGACGTGGAATTCGCCGTACCATTTGTGCACGCCGGTCATTTCGACCGCCGTTTCGTTGTTCAGCATCGTGGGTTTCAGATTGAGAACCGCCATGAGGATACTCCTTTACCTCTTGTCCGCCACGGAAAGCCGGAGCTCCATCGCGCGCGCGTAGCTGGCCATGCCGTAGCAAAAGATGAAATAGACCATCGCCGCGAAGGCGTAGCCGGTGGATGACGTCGTCGGTGCCGCCCATTGCGGGTCGATCCGTGCGGTTTCGATCGCCTTCAGGAAGTCGAAAATGCCGACGATCAGCAAGAGCGAGGTATCCTTGAACAGGCCGATATAGGTGTTGACGATATTCGGGATCGTGACCTTCAGCGCCTGCGGCAAAATGATCAGCCGCATCATCTGCCAGTAGCCGAGGCCCACCGCCATCGCGCCTTCGTATTGCCCCTTCGGCAGCGCCTGGAGGCCGGCGCGCACCACCTCCGCCATATAGGCCGAGGCGAACAGGCCGATCCCGACCAGCGCGCGCAGCAGCTTGTCGACGTTCCAGCCGTCCGGCATGAACAGCGGCAACATCGTGTTGGCCATGAACAGCACCGTGATCAGCGGCACGCCGCGCACGAACTCGATGAACATCACCGCGAAGAACTTGACCACCGGCAGTTTCGACCGGCGGCCGAGCGCCAGCAGGATTCCGAGCGGCAGCGAGGCGACGATGCCCACCCCCGCCACCACCAGCGTGACCATGAGGCCGCCCCACTTGGCGGTATCGACCGGCACGAGAGCCATGCTGCTCCACATCTCGCCGAGAGCGAAACCCGCCGCAGTAAGCAACACCACGCTGATCACGCCGTAGAGAGCCGATTTCCCCAAAGGCTCATTCTCGATGCGCGCCAGGAAGAACCCGGCGGCAAACAGAACCAGCGCGAATACCGTTCCGAAGAACAGGTTTTTGCCCTGAACGAGATCATACGGATAGGTCAGGAACCCAACCGGGTTGTTGCCGCTCAAGAGGCCATAGACCAGCAACGGCAACACCACGAGAAAATACGCGAGGCCGATATCCCGGCGCGGCGCACCGAGCCAGAGCATCCAGCCGACGCCGAGCGCGCTCAGCGCAAAGAACAGATCGACGCGCCAGCGCTGGTCAAACGGATAGAAGCCGTAAATGAAGAAGCCGATCCGCTCCTTGACGAAGGCCCAGCACGCGCCGGGCAACACGCCGTTTTTCGCGATGCAGGCCTCACGGTCCACCCCGGTCCAGACCGCATCCGTAATCAGGAAGCGGAAGAACCCGGGAAGGATCCAGAGCGCGATCAGCCCGGCCACGATCGTCAGCACAACGTTGCCCGGCGAGGAGAACAGGTTGGCGCGCAGCCAGCCGATCACCCCCACCATGCTGGCGGGAGGCGGCAGGTCGGCCGCCGCCTCATAGCGGACATAGGCCTTGGAGGCGGCGGGGGTGGTCATGGTGCTTTCCATCTCCGCCTCCTCAGCGCTCGACCAGCGCTTTGCGCGCGTTGTACCAGTTCATGAACATCGAGGTCGTCAGCGAGAACGTCAGGTACACCGCCATCGTGATGATCACGACCTCCACCGCCTGCCCGGTCTGGTTCAGCACCGTTCCGGTGAAGACCTGCACGAGATCGGGGTAGCCGACCGCAACCGCGAGCGAGGAGTTCTTCGTCAGGTTGAGGTAGTTCGAAGTCAGCGGCGGGATGATCACCCGCATCGCCTGCGGAATCACGATCAGATCCAGCGTCGGCCCCGGGCGCAGGCCCAGCGCATAGGCGGCCTCGGTCTGCCCCCGCGAAACCGCCTGAATGCCGGCACGCACCGCTTCGGCGATGAAGGCCGCGGTATAGATCACCAGCCCCAGCGTCAGCGCGACGAATTCGGGATAGATCTGCACGCCGCCGCGGATGTTGAACCGCCCGAGATCGGGAAAATTGAAGCTCAGCGGCTGCCCGGCGGCAAAATAGACCAGCAGCGGCACGCCGATCACCGCGACCAGCCCGACCTTCAGCACCGGCGACTGCTGGCCGGTCTTTTCCTGCCTGAGCCGCGCCCAGCGCGCATAGGCGAAATACCCGATCAGGCCGAGGATCAGCGCATAGTTCACAAACGCGAAACGATCGGCAAAAACCGGCTCGGGGACAAACAGCCCGCGGGTATTGAGGAAGGCGCCCCCCGGGATAACGACGGATTCCTTGACCTCCGGCAGCGCCTTCAGCACCGCATTGTACCAGAACAGGAGTTGCAGCAGCAGCGGGGTGTTGCGGATCACCTCGACATAGATCGTCGCCAGCTTCTGCACGAGCCAGTTCTTCGAAAGCCGCGCGATGCCGAGGATGAACCCGAGAATGGTGGCAAAGAAAATCCCGACCACCGCGACGAGCAGGGTGTTGAGCAGGCCGACCCAGAAAGCGCGGCCATAGCTCGAAGTGGTTTCATACGCGATCAGCCGCTGGCCGATATCGAAACCGGCGGTGTTGTTCCAGAACCCAAACCCGGAAGCGATCTTCTGCTTGACCAGATTGTCGCGCGCGTTGTCGAACGCAGCCCAGAAGAAATACACTACAGCGGCAAACAGAACGATCTGGAACAGCATGCCGCGCTTGGCCGGATCATTCCAGAAGGCGACGCGCGGTTTCTCCACGCCGGCCCCCGAAGCGCCGTTGAATTTGCCCGGGTCTCGGGCAATGTCGGTACTCATTGAAGTCTCCCCCACTTCAACCCCACGAGGCCGCTCCGTTTTCGAAGTCGGACAGCGAGGCAAACGGGATGGCCGGATTGCCGGCCATCCCCGGCCTCATCGCTCAGCGGATCGGCGGGGCGTATTGCAGGCCGCCCTTGGTCCACAGGGCATTGACG
>CAZNAT010000038.1:0-31992 GCA_964571245.1 uncultured Methylobacterium sp. | reverse complement strand
GGGAGACGATTCGCCACGGGCTGACCCGGACCGTGACGCAGATGGACAACATGCTTTTCTCGAACATGACCCTGAACCCGCAGCCCCTGCATATCGACGCGCATTTCTGCGCCACCGAAACCGAATGGGGCAAGCCGCTGATGAATTCGATTTTCACGCTCGGGCTGATGATCGGCATTTCGGTCGGCGATACCACGGTCGCCACGACGATCGGCAATCTCGGGATGAGCGATGTGAAGTTTCCGGCCCCGGTTTTCGAAGGCGATACCATCAGCGTGACCACCGAGATTGTCGCGGCCCGCGAATCCCGCTCACGCCCCGATGCCGGAATTGTCGATTTTCATCACCGCGCCTACAAGCAGGATGGAACGCTCGTCGCGGAGTGCCGTCGGCAGGCCTTCATGAAACGCGCACCGGTCACCGCCTGACCCCTGTGGAAAAAGGAAAGATACCTTGCGCTCATTGCTGTTCGTCCCCGGCGACGACCCCAAGAAAATCACCAAGGGCCTTGCCTCGGGCGCCGATGCGCTGATCCTCGATCTCGAGGATTCCGTGGCATCGAGCCGCAAGCCGGAGGCGCGGCGCCTGGTCTGTGAAACGCTCCGCAGCCGCGAGCCCGGCGCGCCGCGCCTCATCGTGCGGATCAACGCGCTGCGGTCGGGAGATGCCATCGCCGATCTTGATGGCGTCATGCCGGGGCACCCCGGGTGCATCATGCTGCCCAAATGCGAAGGCGGGGCGGATATCCAGCACCTCGGCGCGCTGCTGGCGGTGCGCGAAGCCGAAAACGAGATCCCCGACGGGCATTGCCGCATCATCGCCATCGCCACCGAAACCCCCGCCGCGCTGTTCAAGCTTGGCTCGATTGCCGGTGCCAGCCAGCGGCTCGAGGGCCTGACCTGGGGCGCGGAGGATCTTGCCGGCGCGATCGGAGCCGAGGCTAACCGCGACGAGAACGGCGCCTATACCGATCCGTTCCGCCTCGCGCGCAGCCTGGCGCTGTTCGCCGCCAGCGCGGCCGAGGTCGCGCCGGTCGATACGGTGTATACGGATTTTCGCAACGAGCTGGGGCTGAGGGACGAATGCCTTGCCGCCCGCCGCGACGGCTTTACCGCCAAGATGGCGATCCATCCGGCGCAGGTGGCCATCATCAACGCCGTTTTCACCCCGGATGCCGCCGCGATCGCCCGGGCGAAAACCATCATCGCCTTCTTCGCCGAAAACCCCGATGCCGGCGTGGTGGGGATCGGCGGCCAGATGATCGACAAGCCGCATCTGGTGCAGGCGATGCGGCTCATCGCCCGCGCCCGCGCCGCGGGGCTCGCGGACTGAACCCTGGAAGGGCGCCCACTAGAGAACCGGACGCTCCAGCGCAAAAATGCTCTCGACGGCGGTGTATTCCATATAGCCGAGCCGCGCGAGCTGCTGCATCGCCAGCGAATCGACGCGCCCGTCCTTGAGAAACCGGTCGTCGATATGGACGCCGACAACCTCGCCGAGCACGAGAATATAGCTGCCGGGATGGCCATCGAGCCCGCGCAACGGGAGGATATCGGTGAGCTTGCATTCGAGCGCGGCGGCGATGCCCTTGACGCGCGGCGCGGCAACCAGGCTCGAAGCCTCCATGCCGAGCCCCGCCCGCTCGAATTCGTTGACACCATGGGGATAGGCGGCCGAGGTCTGGTTCATCGCCTCCGCATCGGCCTTGGTGACGATGTTGCAGACGAATTCGCCGGTTTCCTGCGCATTCAACGGGCTGTCCTTCATGCCGGCGGAACAAAAACCGACGATCGCCGGGCGCTCCGAAAAAGCGTTGAAGAAGGAATAGGGCGCAAGATTGGGAACCCCCGATTTCGACAGTGTCGAAATCCAGCCGATCGGCCGCGGGGCAACCAGTGCTTTGAAGGGATCGTGGCTAAGGCCATGGTTGCGGCGACGCGGTTCGTAGAACATCGCAGTTCCTGTAAAGAGAGTGAGAGGGCTGGTCGCCGGTTTCAGAGTTGGGGGCTGCCCCCTTGATCAGAGGAAGTGATGTCATGCCATGGTTTTGGCAAGTTCATTCTTTACTCGCCGGGCCGGAGCGGAGGCCACTCAGCGGCGGCGCCCGTCATCAGCTTGCGTTGCTCCTCCGCATCGGGGAAAAGAACCCATGAACCCGCGCTGCCCGATTCCCCGTTCTGCGATCTCTGGTTTTGCGATCTTTGGTGTTGCGATTCTTGGTATTGTGATTCTTGCCCGCAAGGTTCTGGGCTTGCGAACGCTTCTGGGGGCTGGCGCGGTTGTCTGCCTGCTGCTGCCGCCCGCTTTTGCCCAGGTCGGGCCGGGTATCCAGCGCACCGGGGTTCTGTCCCTGCGCGCCACCTATGGCGACCGGGGCGGCGAAATTCCCGGCGATCTCGTCTGGCGGGTCTATGCGGTGCGAGGCAGCGACGCCCAGCTGATGACCAAATCCGAAGTGGCGCGGCCGAGTTTCGTGCTGCCCGCCGGGCAATACGCCATCCATGTCAGCCATGGCCTCGCAACCGCGGTCCGGGAGCTCAATGTCGGCGAGACCGGCTCGGTCTCCACCGTGCCGATCAATGTCGGCGCGCTGGCGGTGACGGGCTATCTCGGTATTCCCGAGCGGCCGATTCCCCCCGCGCGGCAGAAGCTTTCGCTGTTCATCCCCACCGCCAACAATTCCGAAGGCAAGCTGGTTACCACCAACCTGCGCCCCAACACGCGCTTCGCCCTGCCGGAAGGGACCTATCATCTCGTTTCCACCTATTCGGGTTCGAATTCGGTCGTGCGCACCGATGTGAAGATCGAGACCGGCAAGGTGACCGAGGCCGTCGTCAACCACCGCGCCGCCACCATGACGCTGAAGCTGGTGCGCGGACAGGGCGGCGTGGCGCTCGCCGGCGCAGAATGGACGATCGAAACCCCCGGCGGCGATATCGTCGCGGAGGCGGTCGGCGCCTTCCCGAGTGTCGATGTCGGCGAAGGCACCTACAACGTCCTCGCCAGCCATAATGACCGCGAATACCGCGGCCAGATGAAGGTGGAGGGCGGCATCAACCGCGATTTCGAGATTCTGGTGGAGTAGAAATAGGGTTGGCCGCAAAAGCGGCACCCGGTTTTGCGTCGCCAGCCCGTCAGAAATGAAAACTCCCGCGTTGTGCCCGGCCTTGTGCCGGGTATCCATGCCTTTATGATGGGCAACAATTCGGGATGCGAAGTCGTGGATGGTCGGGCTAAACCCGACCATGACGCCGGAGCAGCGGCAAGGAAACGGACATGCAGACCTTCTTCGTTCAAATCAAATGCAAGCTCGGCAAGACCTACGAGGTCGCCACCGCTCTCGCCGATGCCGAAATCGCCTCGGAAATCTATTCAACGGCGGGCCACTACGATATTCTCGCCAAATTCCACCTCGATGACGAGCACGACATCGGCCATTTCGTGGGCAACAAGGTTCAGGTGCTGCCCGGCATTCAGGACACGCTGACGGTGATTACCTTCAAGGCGTTTTAGAAGAGAACAAGATGGACGAAAAAATTAACAAGGTGGTTTGGGATCGAGCAAAGACGATCTTTGAAAAAGAAGCACCCATTGACGAACAATGGGGAGCGCTTAGCAAAGACGGTAAGATTGCATATGGCTTCACTGAACGCACCAATCTCTCTCAACCAACACGGACGATAATTGGCGATGGTAAGCGCTCGAAGTATTTGAAACGAGCTTATGATGAACTAGTGGCAGAAGGTAAAATCCCTCCCAAGTAAGGTACTCCTCTGCGATTTGTCATGGCCGGGTTCAGCCCGGCCATCCACGACTTCGAACTTCACACAGAATAGAAAAGCCGTGGATGCCCGGCGCAAGGCCGGGCATGACGCCTGAGCTGTTCTCTCAATTCGCCACAAAACAATACAGTAGCCCGTTGCCCCCCGTCGCACGGAGCGAAGCGTTGTCGCAACCGCGCGAGGGATGCGAGGTGTTCCAGGATTTCGCCGGCGGCTGATCATTGAGCCCCATGCGATCGTGATGACCGACCATGGCTGCCCCTTCCGTCCCGCTCGTCCAGTTCTTGCAGGTCATGTCCTTGTCGACCGGAAAGGCGGTGCCATCGGTATTCGTGCCGGTGAGGATGTCGTGGTAGTTCACCACGAACAATCGGCTCATCACCATGCGGCCGGTTTCGGTGATGCCGGTATCGACGTTGATCTTGTTCTTCTCCGGCGTATGGAGATCGGCGACATTGGCGGCGATCTCGACGCCGTTGGCGTTGACCCATGGGCCCTTGCCGATGCGATCCCGGGCATTGATCGCGGGCTTGCCATCAAGCGCCTGCTGGCTGAGATACGCGCGCCAGGTCTTGCCCCCCGCGCCGGCCTTGGCGGCGAGATCGCCGCAATGCTTGTCCGCGCCCTCAAGCCCGCCGAAATTCGCGCCGTTCGCGCCCGGCACCGAGGTGATGAAGAAACTCATGTTCGGGAATTGCGGTGGCGCGGGCGGCGGTGCCGCCTGGGCGAAAGCCGAACCGGTCCATCCCGCCAGAGCCATCGCGGTCGCGCACGCAAGGTGACGTTTCTTCTGCATTCTCTCTCTCCCTGATACGGCCCGTCTGAGGCAGGCTTCGCCCAACAGCCTAGCCAATTCCGGCGCAAAGAGAGCTTCGATTTCAGCACGATTGATTTGCGTAAATGCAATGCGTCTCCAGAAACCTCATGCAAATCTTGCAATGTTACAACATTACGCTTGTTGAATGTCGTGACAAAAAAACAGCCGGGGGCTTCCCGGCTGTTTTCTGGTTGGGCTGTTGAATGATCCCGGCATCGCCGACGACACGTGCTGACGGGACGAAAACCTCAGCGGCGTGGTTGCCGCCGCACATCCGGCGGAATGGCTTCTGCTTCCAATGCGGCAAGCGCCTCGTCGAGCGGCATCGTCACCTGCGCCTGGCTTCCAAGCCGGCGGATCGTGACGGTTTTCTCCTCCGCCTCGCGTTTGCCGACCGCGAAGATCACCGGCACCTTGGCGAGCGAATGTTCGCGCACCTTGTAGCTGATCTTCTCGTTGCGGACATCGGCGCGCGCGCGCAGCCCCGCCGCGAACGCCGCTTCCGTCACCTGATGCGCGTAATCATCGGCCTCGTTGGTGATCGGGCAGACGACCAGTTGCTCGGGGCTAAGCCAGAGCGGGAAATGCCCGGCGTAACTCTCGATGAGAATGCCGAGAAAGCGCTCCATCGAGCCGCAGATCGCGCGGTGGATCATCACCGGCTGGGTCTTCTCGCCGTCCGCCCCGATGTAGAACGCCCCGAACCGCTCCGGCAGGTTGAAATCGACCTGCGTCGTGCCGCATTGCCAGTCGCGGCCGATGGCATCGCGCAGGGTGTATTCGAACTTCGGGCCGTAGAACGCGCCCTCGCCGGGATTGATGCCGGTCTTGATCTTGCCGCCGGACTGGCTGGCGATCTTGTCGAGCACCTTGGTCATCACCTGCTCGGCCCGGTCCCAGAGCGCATCGGTGCCGACGCGCTTTTCGGGCCGGGTCGAGAGCTTGACGACGAGGCTGTCGAAACCGAAATCGGCGTAAACCGAGAGCATCAACTCGTTGATGCGCAGGCACTCGGCCTCCATCTGCTCGTCGGTGCAGAAGACATGCGCGTCATCCTGGGTGAAGCCGCGCACGCGCATCAACCCGTGCAACGCGCCGGAGGGTTCATAGCGATGCACCATGCCGAATTCCGCGAGGCGGATCGGCAGATCGCGGTAGGACTTCAGCCCGTGCTTGAAAAGCTGGACATGGCCGGGGCAATTCATCGGCTTGAGCGCGAACACCCGCTGATCCGCCTCGGGGTCATTGGGGTTCATGAAGGCATGCGCGGATTTCACCGCGAACATGTTCTCCTGGTACCAGCCCCAATGGCCCGAGGTCTCCCACAGGCTCTTGTCGAGGATCTGCGGCGCGTTGACCTCCTCGTAGTCGCGGCGAAGGCGGCGGCGCATGTAGGTGGTGAGCTGCTGGAACATCGTCCAGCCCTTGGAATGCCAGAAAACCGTGCCCGGTCCCTCATCCTGAAAATGGAAAAGATCCATCTCGCGGCCAAGCTTGCGGTGGTCGCGCTTCTCGGCTTCCTCGATCTGGAGGAGATAGGCGTCAAGGTCCTCCTGCCTGGCGAAGGCGGTGCCGTAGATGCGGGTCAGCATCGGGTTGTTGCTGTCGCCGCGCCAATAGGCGCCGGCCACCTTCATCAGCTTGAAGGCGCTGCCAACCTTGCCGACGGAGGTCATGTGCGGGCCCCGGCAGAGGTCGATCCACTCGCCCTGCGCGTACATCTTCAGGCTCTGGTCCTCGGGGATGGCATCAACCAGCTCGACCTTGAACATCTCGCCCTTGGCGCGGAAGAAGGCTTTGGCCTTGTCGCGGCTCCATTCTTCCTTGGTGAAAGGGGCATCCTTGGCGATGATCTCGCGCATCTTTTTCTCGATTGATGCGAAATCCTCGGGGGTGAAGGGCTCATTGCGGGCAAAATCGTAGTAAAAACCGTTCTCGATCACCGGCCCGATCGTCACCTGCGTGCCAGGCCAGAGCGCCTGCACCGCCTCGGCGAGCACATGCGCGCAATCATGGCGGATCAGTTCGAGGGACCGGGGGTCCTCGCGGGTGAGAAACTCGATCTTCGCATCGGCGGCGATCGGATCGGCGAGGTCCCGGACCTCGCCGTCAATCGCCATCGCGACCGTGCGCTTGAGCAGCGAGGGCGAAATCCCGCCCGCGATGTCCTTGCCGGTGATGTTCTGGGGGAACTGGCGCGCGGCGCCATCGGGGAAAGTCAGTGTAATCATATCGTGTCTCCGGCCCACTCCCGCATACGAGGCGGGTAGGCGTTTGGTGTTTCAAACGTCATTGCGAGGAGGTGCCTTGGCACCGACGCGGCAATCCAGAAAAAACTGGATTGCTTCGCTGCGCTCGCAATGACGACGCAGCGACGACACAAAGCTCTGCCCGCTTATGGTTGAGAGAAGGTTACTTCATCCCGATCTTGGGCGTCGGATCGTTCGTTCCGCGCCAAAGCCCATAGGTCCACGGCTTAAACCAGCGCGCGGCGGGGGGCAATTCCTCGCAGACGAAATCGAGCCCGGAAGTCCCGCCCGGCCGGCAGCGACAGATGCGGGCAAAACCCATCCAGCCCCCCGGCCAGACGCCATGCTTCTCCACGGCCTCGATCATGTATTCCGAGCAGCTCGGCAGATGCCGGCACGTCCGGCCGATCAGCGCCGAAATCGTGTAGCGATAGAGATACACCGGCGCGAGGAAGAGCTTGCGCAGGAGGCGAACCAGCGCATGGGGGCCGGGCCGGCGATTGTCATTCGCGGCCCGGATTCGCTTCCGTTGAAGTTTCACTCCGCAACGGCCCTGGGGAGCCCTTGCGTCGAAGACGACGACATCGCCTTCGACGCATGCCGGGAGGCCGCTTTCGCCTCGATCTGCTGAAGCGCATCCACCACGGCGTCGAAGGTCAGCAGGGTCGAGGCGTGCCGCGCCTTGTACTCGCGCACGGGTTCAAGCACGCGCAGGTCTTCCCATTTCCCGGTCGGTGCCGCGCCGTTTTCCTTCAGCATCCGGCGCGCGATTTCGCGGATCTCGCGCAACTCGCTGGCGGTCGAGCCCACCACATGCCGCGCCATGATCGAGGAAGAGGCCTGCCCCAGCGCGCAAGCCTGCACTTCATGGGCAAAATCGGTCACGACATCACCATCCATGGTGATGTCGACGGTCACGGTCGAACCGCATAGCTTGGAATGCGCGGTGGCGCTGGCATCGGGCGCGGCAAGCCGGCCCTGCCGCGGAATATCGGCGGCCAGTTCGAGAATGCGGCGGTTGTAGACGTCATCCAGCATCGTAAACCCTCATCTTCGAAAAATAGGGGCAATCCTGACAAAATGCCATAAGCTTGGCCGAGATTGTTTTGACCCGCTCCTGACTTTTTCTGTCAGCATGAGGCAATACACCGGCGAGCGCGGCCAATAAAAAAACCGGCCTGTGAAATCCGATCCCGCGGGGATTGCGTAAGTGACATTGCCCGGACCATTTCGGTCCCCTTTCAGGAGGCGCCACATGGACGCAGTGGTTAAGACCTTTCCGCCCCACCCCGGCCCACGTGCGCCGATCGCGCGCCCGAGCCGCGAGGAGGCCGAAGCCGCCGTGCGTACGCTGATCGCCTGGGCCGGCGATGATCCCACGCGCGAAGGCCTCATCGAAACCCCCAAACGCGTCGTCAAAGCCTATGGCGAATTATTCGCGGGCTACGAAATGGACGCCGCCGAAGCCCTGTCCAAGGTGTTCCGGGAGGTCGAGGGCTACGACGACCTCGTGCTGGTGAAGGACATTCCCTTCCATTCGCATTGCGAGCACCACATGGTGCCTTTCGTCGGCACCGCGCATATCGCCTATTATCCGCAGGACGGTGTGGTCGGGCTCTCCAAGCTCGCGCGCGTGGTGGATATCTTCGCCCGCCGCCTGCAAACCCAGGAGACCATGACCGCCGAAATCGCGCTGGCGATCGACGAGGCCCTGCATCCGCGCGGCATCGCGGTGATGGTCGAGGCCGAGCATATGTGCATGTCGATGCGCGGCATCCAGAAACTGGGCGCCTCGACCACCACGTGCCAGTTCACCGGCGTGTTCCGCGATGATCCCGCTGAGCAGATGCGGTTTTTCGCCCTGCTCAATACGGGCAAGCGCGGCTGAGCAGCTCGCACGCTTGTTCTTCGAGGGATTTTGCGCGAAGAACAGCCGCATGGACCCAAAGCACGCCTTTTGCCCCGCCCGGAACCAAGCTTGAGCTTGAGGAAGGCATCGCCCTCACCCCGCGCTTCAACGCCGACGGGCTGATTTCGACCATCGCGGTCGACCACGCCAACGGCGAAATTCTGATGCTCGCCCATATGAATGCCGAGGCGCTCGCCAAGACGCTGGCCACCGGCGATGTCTGGTATTTCTCGCGCTCGCGGAACGAACTTTGGCGCAAGGGCACGACCTCCGGCCATAGCCAGCGCCTCGTGGAGATGCGGACCGATTGCGATCAGGATGCGGTTATCGTCCGCGTCGAGCAGATCGGTCCGGCGTGCCACACCAATCGGCGCTCGTGCTTCTATCGGCGCGTGGAGATGACCACCGACGGGCCGCGTCTCGTCAGCACCGGAGTGAAAACCTAGAGCATTTTCGAGCGAAGTGGTTCCCGGCCCGATCGCATCACGCGGCGCGCAACGACGATTGCGGCGATGGTGCCGAGGATCAGCCCGAAAAACGGGCCGATCACGAAGGCAAACCCCATCGCGGGCCCGCCATCCCGGTCGTGCAGAAACCCCGTCTCTATGCCGACGATATAGACGCACATCGCCCCGAGCCACGCCAGCACGAAGCCGGCGATAAAGGCCAGCGTTGCCAGAAGAAAAGCGCGCATCGGCCCGGGTCCCTTTTCGAAAAATGGCCGAGCCGGAAATCAACCCGGCATCCAGCAATCCGCGCGCCATCGAAGAGTCAGCTCGCCGTAATATACTCGCGCAGGCTCTGGCTCTCGTGTTCCAGCTCGGCGAGGCGATGCTTGACGACATCGCCGATCGAGATCATCCCGTCGAGCCGCCCGTCGAGCACCACCGGCACGTGGCGGAACTTGCCCGCCGTCATCACCTCCATCACCTGATTGATCGAGGAGGCCGCGACGCAGGTGACGACCCGCCTGGTCATGTGGTCACCCACCGTGTCCTTAAGCGCCCCGGCACCGCCGCGCGCCACCGCCTTGACGATATCGCGCTCCGAGAGAATGCCATCGACCGAGCCATCCGCGCCCGTCACCACCACAGCGCCGATCCGGTGATCCGCCAGCATCAGGCTGGCGTCATGAAGGCTCTGCGAAGCCTGGGCGGTCACGACTGCCTTGCCCTTGGTCGCGAGAATTTTGCCGACACTCATGAATCCGCTCCTCTCCTGAAAAATGATCCCAAACGCGCCGCTTCACATCTGCGACGGAGTGGGAAAGTGTCATCCAAAATCCGCGAATGCGCAACGCCGATCCATGCCGCGGTGCAGCAGCCGACGCGGCGACGCCAGCGGCCGGCGCGGATGGTCTCGGGCCAACCCGGGGGGCTTGTGACAAAGAGGATGGTTAAAACGAAAACGCCGCGCCCGGAGCAGGGGCGCGGCGTTGAAATCCTTGGAGCACGATTACCCTCGCATATTCCCCGCCATCCGGCAATTTCGATCCCGAATTAAGCTTAACCCGCGCGCAGAATCCCGGCTGCCGCCGTTAACACTTTCCTGGCCCCGTTCCGGCACGCCATTCGCGAGGCATCCGGCAAACGGCTCGATCTGTCCCCTTCGGAGGCGGTCGGGCCGACCTCAACGCCTCAGGCCGGAACACCCGATCCCAAAAGGAAACGGTTCCGGCAAACCCCGCGGAGCTGTCATATGCGTCACCCTTCGATCAAGGCCCTCTACGCCTACTGGAACGGATTGCGGGACGAACGCCCGGCTCCGGCGCGAACCGAGATCAACCCGCGCGGCATCGCGCGTGAACTGGGGGATGTCTTCCTGCTCGACGGTAGCCCCGCCGAGTTCCATTTCCGGCTGGCGGGCTCGCGTATCGTCGCCGCCCTCGGCCGCCCGATGACCGGCGCGGGGTTCTCCGAGATCTGGTTCGAGGATGCCCGCCGCAATGCCAACTCAGCCGTCCTGAGCGCGGCAAAGGAATGCGATCCCGTGCTGATCGGCATCCGCGCGTTCGGCCCGACGCCTGCCACGACGCCGCTCGATCAGGCCCTCCATCGCCATCGCCCGCTTTGGGCCAATTTTCGTGACCCCGACGCGCCGCGCGTCGCCGAACGGCGCGGCACCTACCTCGGTGCCGGCGAGATGATCCTGCTGCCGCTCCTGCATCAGGGGCGGGTCGGGACGCGCCTGCTGGGCGCGATGGCCTTGTTCGATCCGCCGAAGATGCCGGCCGGATCTCCGGTTCCGCTCGATATTTCCGGGACCCGTATCCTCGGCCGCTCCGCCCGCCCCGGCTCCGGCACCGGGCTGACGCCCGGCCAGGACGCCGAAACCCGGATCAGCTGGCACGGCCATCTGGCGCTGATCCAGAGCGCAGGGCAGGCACGCGAGCCATCGAACCCGGAGATTTGAGCGCTAGGGTCCAGCCCCATTCATTTTGGTGAAGGCGGTTGGATCAAAATGCACGAGATTGAGGAGGTAGCCTGCGGGAAGTCGCCTGACTTTCAAGGGCTTCCGACATCAAGATCGTGCATTTTCATCCAATCCAGAGGACATGACTTTGATGGTGAACTGGGGCGTCGAAACGCTCAACCGGGCAGAAAGCCCGCTTTTCGCATTTCTTCTGCCATTTCATCCATCAAAATCATGCCGTTTCACCGAAATGAATGGGTCTGGACCCTAGGTTAATCATTCATTTGGCGCTTGCTGCGAGAGTGAGTCGGTCATCGCTTCAACCGGATCGATCCATGCCGCTCGCCATGCCCAAACACACTGCGAACGCCAGTCCGTCGCGTCTTTTTCGTTTGAGTGCGGCCCAGCGCAACATTCCGCGCGTCAAGATCTCGATCGGCGGGCGCTTCATGCTGGAAGACCGCTCCGAATACGGCGGCACCGCCGTCGAGGCCTCCGTGCAATCGATCGGGATCGAAGCCGATGCCAAATGCCGGGTCGGCGAACGGATCGTCGGCTATTTCTACACCATCGGCCGCGTCGAGGGCAAAGTGCAGAGCCTGACCGACGCAGGATTCGTGCTCGACATGAATACCACGCCGATGAAACGGGACCGGCTGGCGAGCCAGATCACTTGGCTTGCCAATCGTGACATGCTCAGCCTGCCCGAGGACCGCCGCCATGATCGTGTCGTGCCGCGCGATCCGCGTATTCCGGTGCGCAATCTCACCGACGCCACCCGCGGCGAAGGCCATGGCCACCTGATCGATGTTTCGCGCTCCGGCGCGGCGGTTTCGATCAAGGGGGCCTTCAAGGCTGATGACGAGGTGATGCTCGGGACAACCCCGGCGCGCGTCGTCCGCGCCTTTGATGGCGGCATCGCGGTCGAATTCTATGGCTCCGTCCCGGACTCGATGTTCGACGTCGATATCCGGCTTTAAGGGCGGCCCGAACGCCTCTGCCTGGCGGCAGCGCTCTGAATGGCTCGCGCCTTTTGCGGCGGCGCAGGCACGAAAACCCAGCCTGATCCCCCAAAACCTACACGCCCCGGAGCGCGGCTTCCGGGGTTTTTTGTGTCGCGGCCGTCCATTGCCGAGCCGAAACGCGCCTCGCCCCGGCCAGAAACCCGCCCAAAATCACGCCGGCAGCCGATGCGGGGAATAGCGGCCCTCCAGCCCCGTTGTTGAACAGGCTGAACTGCACGCTAATGCAGACAGTAAATCCTGTTTAACCCGAAAGCCCGCAATTTGATGGAGTTTTGCAGAGGCAAAGCCATATCTCATATTTTTCAGACAGTTAGAATGTTAACGTTTTTTCATTCGCTTCCCGAGCCGGTGTTAACGCCTTCTCAAGCTTAGAAATTCGTTAAATTGAACACCGGAATTTGAGTATCAAAACTCGCCGGATTTCAGAATTCTTCATGCGATCTCTTGCCGTGACGAACGGGAGGGGTTCATGAAATACAACATATGCAAGTTTATTGGCGCGATCGGTCTGGTTATGCTTGTATCACCGCAAGCACAGGCTCAACAGACCGGTTCGATTGGTGCGGCAACCTCGCCGCCGATCGGCTTCGTGCAATTCTGCCGTGACAACCCCGAGCATTGCGAGAGCAAAGCCATGCCGCGGGTTTCGGTTCCGCTGACGGAAGCGAGCTGGAAGCTGATCGTGCAGATCAACGCGGATGTGAACCGCGAAATCATTGCCGTGACCGATCAGGACCATTGGGGCGTGCCCGAACACTGGTCGTTTCCGGATGACGGCAAGGGCGATTGCGAGGACTACGTCCTTGAAAAGCGCCGCCGGCTGGTCAAGGCGGGGATCCCGCCGCAAACCCTTCTGATCACGGTGGTCCGGGATCAGAAGGGCGATGGCCACGCCGTTCTGACCGTCAAGACCGATCGCGGCGATTTCGTGCTCGACAATCAGGTCGGCAAGATCCTTGCCTGGAAGGAAACCGGCTACAAGTTCATCAAGCGTCAGTCCGATGAGAACCCTTCGCGCTGGGTGTCGCTTGGCGGGCTCGACACCGGCAACGTGGCATCAAGCCGCTAGAATTTTGGACAAATTGGAACGAAATCGCATCCGGTTCGTTTGAATTTGTGAGGCAGACTACACGAACACGGCGGGCAGAACGTTCTGGTGCCTGCCAAGAGTACCAAGACAGCTTTGAACCAAAACGGCTTCGCAGGCTTTGGTCAGGTCCCCACCCCGTCCCCCACCTGGATCGGGCTTGCGATTTAGGGCCGGTTCGCGTTCCACCACGCGGGCCGGCCCGTCTTTTTTCGAGCGACGCGGATGCCCCGCTGCCTTTGCAGGACCATGCTTCGCTCAAAAAGGCTTTAGAGCATTTTCCGACCAAGTGGACTCCGGTTGGTCGAAAGAAAATGCGTCAAAATATAGAGATAGAGTGGTCGATCTGATCGAGGCAGATCGGAAACCGCTCTAGCCTTCCACAACCCTGAGCCCGGCGGCAAAGCGCTTCCAGTTTCCGGAGTAGCCGGCCGCGGAAGCCTTGAGCCCGGCGAGGGCTTTCTCGTCCAGGGTGCGGATCGCGCGGGCGGGCGAGCCGACAATCAGCGAATTTTCGGGAAACTCCTTGCCCTCCGTCACCAGGGCCCCGGCCCCGACGAGGCTGCCGGCGCCGATTTTGGCGCCGTTGAGGACGATGGCGCCCATACCGATCAGCACATGATCGCCCAGCACGCAGCCATGCAGAATCGCGCCATGGCCGATGGTACAGCCGCGCCCGGTCGTCAGCGGAAACCCCATGTCGGTATGGAGCATCGCGTGCTCCTGGATATTGGTTTCCGGCCCGAGGGTGATGGTTTCGTTGTCCCCGCGCAGCACCGCGCCGAACCAGATCCCGACATCTTCGCCCAGGACGATCCGGCCGATGACATGCGCATCCGGCGCCACCCAGTATCGGCCGGCGCCGGGCGTTTCGGGCGCGTGCCCGTCAAGCGAATAGAGGGGCATGGAGGCCTGCCTTTCCAGATGGTGCGACGTGTCTTTCTCGGGGTGCGGATCATGAGAACCAAACCCCGGGGGCTGAGAACAAGAACCCGGGAATCCTGAAACCAGTGTCGCCGGCAAACGCACTGGCAACAAGCGTGTTAGGGGCTGGCCCCTAGTTCACCAGGCCAGCCACAATCCGCATCAACTGGAAACCGATCGCGATCGACCAGAACGACGCGATGATCGTCGCCATCGCCACGAAATGGATCTTGCGGCGCTCGTACTTCCTGCCGCGCAGCGTGTTGCGCATGATGATCGCCGGGCCTGCCGCCGCCAGCAGCGGGATCGCGGCAAGACCGACCGGCCCCCCGCTCAGCAGCAGGCTGAAACTCGGCGGCTGGTCACGAAACGCGCGGTAGAGCGCCGCGACCAGGCCGGCGAAGGCAAAGCCGAGGCCGAGGGCCAGAAAGGAATCGATCTGGTGCTGGGACATGTGACGCGAAACTCCAAAGATCAAGACAGACGTGAACGAACAGCAGCAATCCTCGTGCCGGCATTATCGCGTCAATCTGGAGCAGTTGAAGCGGAAATTTAACTCTTGGTTAACCACAATGCGGCTTAGCTTCCCCATGATGAAGCAGCTCGTTCTGGCCCTCGCCCTGCTTGGAACCGCGCTCGGCGCGAACGCGGCGCTGTATCTGCACGCGCAAGGCGAGCCCGCGCCTGTTACCGGAACCGCACGAATTGATCTTGGTGGACGTCCGATCGAGATTGCACGTGCGCTGATCCGGGACCCAGCGCAGAGTGCGGGTGGCCGGCTCGACCGGGTCGATCTGATGGTGCAGGCCGCCGATTTCACGCCGATGCCGCGCATGTCCGCGAAGGAGCCGCGCCGGCCGATGCCGGATGGGGTGTCGATCCTGCTCTCCGCAGCGGGTAGCACGCCGGACCCAGCGGAGCTGTTCCAGAACGTCTACGCGCGGTTTCTGGCCCGGGAGACCTGGTCAAACCCCGGCGGGCTGGCGATGCGGCGCTTTCGAAGCGGAACGCCCTATGAGGATCGTGAGCTTTATCTCGGCGCCGGCGGCAAGCGCGTCTTCATCGCGCTGTGCCCGCTGGACAACCACCGCGAGGTCGAGCCCTGCACGAGCGTGCTGCGGCAGGACGGGCTCGATATCGAATTGCGTTTTCACGCCCGGCTGCTGCCGGAATGGCGCCGGCTGACCGCCTCCGCGCTCGCGCTCACGACCGAGGCCGCCGAGGCCGGGGCGGCCAGACCAGGCGCGCGCTAGATTCAGGCCGGGAGAACCCCTTATTCCAGGTCGGTATCGAGGATCGCCATTTCGAAGAAATAGGATTTGTCGCCGTCCTCAAGGTCTTCCGAGACGACGCCGATGAATTCCTCACCGATATAGACCTCGGCGGAATCTTTCTTCTTGGGCCGCGCAACAACCCGGATGGCCGCATTGGTAAACGTGCGCCGCAAAAAGGTTTCGACCTTCTGAAGATCAGTCTTTTCCATTCTACGCCCCGTCACGGTTTGGCGCCTTCGGGTCTCCGCGTCATGCAGAACCAGAATCGACGCGCGATTTGCCGAATCCGATTGCCACGGCTCGCCATGGCGAACAACCCCGGAAATGACCTTTTTTGCCGTTGCCACCGCCCCGAACGGGCCGGCAGCGTCACAGATCGGTGCCGATGACCTGATCCATCGAGCGCGCCGGCTCGGCGCAACCGGCCTCGCCGACAACCCGCGCCGGCACGCCGGCAACGGTCTTGCACGGCGGCACCGCCTGCAAAACCACCGACCCCGCCGCCACCCGCGCGCAATGCCCGACCTCGATATTGCCGAGGATCTTGGCGCCGGCGCCGAGCAGCACGCCGCGGCGGATTTTCGGGTGGCGGTCGCCGTGTTCCTTGCCGGTCCCACCAAGTGTCACGCCCTGCAGGATCGACACATCGTCCTCGATCACCGCCGTCGCGCCCACGACCAGCCCGGTGGCATGGTCGAGGAACACGCCCTTGCCCATCGGCACCGCCGGATGAATATCGGTCTGGAACACCGCCGAAGACCGGCTCTGGAGATAGAGCGCGAAGTCACGACGGCCCTGCGCCCAGAGCCAATGCGCCAGCCGATGCGTCTGCAGGGCGTGAAACCCCTTGAAATAGAGCACCGGCTCGATTGCCCGGTCGCAGGCCGGGTCGCGGTCGATCACCGCCATGATATCCGCGCGCACGGCGTCGCGGTAGGCCGGATACGCCTCGGCAAAATCCGAAAACGCCTGGCGGATGAGGCTGGCGGAGAGATCCTGATGGTCGAGCCGTTCGGCGATGCGATGCGCGACGGCGTCTTCCAGGGTCTTTTGTTGCAGGATCGTCGCGAGAACGAGCCCGGCCAGCGAAGGCTCGGAGGTGCGCACCGCCTCGGCCTCCTGGCGCAACCGCGCCCAGACCGGGTCGAGCTTGGCCGTATCCGACTTCAAAAATGGGGACGTGCGGTCCACCGAGACAATCGCCATCTCAAAATTCCTTCCCGTACAGGCATGAAAACGAGAAGATGCCTGGAAAAATGCTGCTCGCTTATAGCGTCAAATCGGGTCTGTGGCGATGCGGGACAAGGTCTTCGGTTAACACAATCGGGTGAAGAAATCTCACCTTACCGCGCGAACTCCCGATCCGTCATCGCGCCCGAACCGCGCAAGTGCTCGAAAAACGCCAGAACTTCGGCGCGATGGCTGCGGTCGCCCACCGCGAGATTATGGTCCCTGCCGGCAATCGCGAACGCACGGGCGTTCGGCATCAGCGCGGCCAGCGGTTCGGGGGCGCCGGCGATCTCGTCGTTCGTGCCGACCGAGACCAGCGTCGGCACGCCGATCCGGCCGATCTCCGCGCGGCTCAACACCTGACGCGAGCCGCGAATGCAGGCCGCCAGCGCCATGAGGTCCTGCCGGTTCTTTTCAGCAAAGGCGCGGAACATCTTCTGGGTGGGATCGGTGATGTGTTCAGGGTCCGGGCGTTCGAGCGCCTCGGCAATGCCGAGCGGCAATCCGACGCCATCCACCAGGTGGATCCCGAGCCCGCCGAGCGCCAGTCCCGCCACGCGCTCCGGGTGATGCAGCGTGAGAAACGCCGATATCCGCGCCCCCATCGAATAACCCTGCACCAGCGCCCGGCGAAGCCCGAGATGATCGAGCAGCGCGCGTGCATCCTCGGCCATACGGATCGTGGTGTAATCTTCGGGATGGTATGGCTTGCCACTCGCGCCATGCCCCCGGTTCTCGATCGCGATCACGCGATAGCCGGCGTCGCCGAGGGTCTTGAACCAACCCGGCGCGATCCAATTGACCTGGATCGACGAGGCGAAGCCATGGATCAGCAGAACCGGCGTATTGTGCCCGCCATGGCTTGGCTGATCGACAAACGCGAGCCGGAGCCCGTCGTGGGAAAAGGTCTGGCCGGGAAGGGTCTGGAGCATGGCGATCTGGACGGCGTCAGGGAGGAGTGCACGATCGGGCGCGACCGGCAGATCCGTAGCGGCCCTGCGCCTGCAAGGCAAGCCGAGCCTCCGGCACGCGCGAGCCCGGGACAAGCCGCCGCTGGCCGCAAGTTTAGCTTGGAGTGGGCCGGAGATGACGCTATTCAGCTAGCAGGAGTCGTTGAACCCGGTGCAAGCCGCCTTTGGACAGAGCCGCCTTTGGACTGACCTGCCTTGGAGCATGGCGGCCTTGGGACCCAGCAGGAGAGTGTCATGGCCGAGAAATCGGTGCCCTATTTCCACAATTCCGCCGGCCATGCCGCGATCAAGGTCGGCGCACGGGAATTCATGTGCATTGGCGCGAAGCCGCCGTTCGATCACCCGCATGTCTATCTCGACATGGGCGCGGATACCGAAATCGTCTGCCCCTATTGCTCGACGCTTTACCGGTTCGATGCGGCCCTGAAGTCCGGGCTCTGCGCACCGCTCGACGCGCTCTGGGTCGAATCCGAAGCCGCCTGAGGCCAAAAAGGATTTCCCCCATCTCATGCCGGACGATCGAGAACCGACCGAGATCCCTGCCCCGTCGCCCCCCCATTGCCTGATTGCCGGCGCCGGGATCGGCGGGCTTGCCGCCGCGCTGTTCATCGCCCAGGCTGGCTGGCGCGTGACGATCGTGGATCGCGAGAGCGAACTTCAGGAAGTGGGGGCCGGCCTCCAGTTCGCCCCCAATGCCACCCGCCTCCTCGCCGATATCGGCATTCTCGACGATCTCGATGACATCGCCGTGGAACCCTCGCGGCTGCACGTCCGGCGTGGCAGCGACGGTCGCACCCTCGCCAGAACCGAACTCGGTGCCAAAGCGACGGCGCGCTACGGCGCGCCGTTCATCGTTGCGCATCGCGCTGATGTGCAGAACGCGCTCTTGCGCCGCATGGAAGCCCACCCGGCGATTACCCTGCGGCTGGGCCTCCGGCTGGTGGATCTGCGCGAGAGCGACAGCGAAATCGCCGGCCTGTTCGAAACCGCCGAGGGCCCGGAGGCACGCATCGGAGCGGATCTCATGATCGGCTCCGACGGGTTGTGGTCGCGGGCGCGGATGCTCTGCGGCCTGCCGGCACCGACGCGCTATTCGGGAAGGACCGCGTGGCGAACGCTGGTCCCGCGCGAGGAAGCCCCGCTGTTCGCCCGCGAGGCCGAGGTCAATCTCTGGCTGGGGCCGGATGCCCATATCGTGCACTACCCGGTGTGTGGTGGCCACGAGATCAATATCGTCGCGATCGTCGAGGACGACTGGCGCGAGGAGGGCTGGTCGGCGCCGGGCAATCCCGCGGTCCTTGAATCGCACTTCCGGAACTGGAGCAAGAAGGCGCGCGAACTGATCGCCGCCGCCGAACACTGGAAGCGCTGGGCATTGGTCGATCGCGCGCCGGAAACCCGCTGGTCGCGGCCGCGTATGACCCTGCTCGGCGATGCGGCACACCCGATGATGCCGTTCATCGCGCAAGGCGCCAGCCAGGCGATCGAGGATGGTGCGGTCCTCGCGCAGCTGCTCCGCGGCGTAAAAGCCGGCACCACACCGCTGGCCGCGGCGCTTCAGCGTTATGATGCCCTGCGCATTCCCCGCACGGCGCGCGTCCAGAAGGAAGCCCGCCGTCAGGGCAGCATCTATCATTTTGACGGCATACGCGCGAGTTTGCGCGACGCGGCGCTCAATATCCTGCCGGATGACGCCATTCTGATGCGGTATTCCTGGCTTTTCGCGCATGACGCCCGCACCGCGGGCCTGTAGCCGGATGATCCCCGGCACCCGCATGGCGCGCTCATGAGCATGCTCTCATGAGCGCCGGCGAGATGCACGACACCCCGATGACGAAACCGGATATCCCACCCCCGGCGCCCGCGTCCGAGCGGCGCAAACGGCTGATCGCCATTGCCCTGATTTGCGCCGCCTTCGCCTGTTTTTCCGCGCTCGACGCCACCGCGAAATGGCTCTCGCCGCGCATCGGCGTCGTCGAGACGACCTGGGTGCGCTACCTGTCGAGCTTCCTGATCGTATCGCTGGCCCTCAACCCCTGGACCTACCCGCGATTGACCGATACCCGCCGCCCGTGGTTGCAGGCGATCCGCTCGCTGGTGCTGCTCGCCTCGACCCTGCTGAACTTTATCGCCCTGCAATACCTCCAGCTCGCGGAAACGATGACGATCATGTTCCTGCAGCCGTTGATCGTGGCGCTGGTTTCCGGCCCGCTGCTGGGGGAATGGGCCGGGCCACGACGGCTGGCGGCCATTGGCGTCGGGTTCATCGGCGTGCTGCTGATCACGCGCCCCGGCGCCGGCGGCATCCACTGGGCGGCGATCTTCTCCTTCGCCGGGGTCGGTTGCTACGCGGCCTATTCCCTGATCACCCGCAGCCTAGCCGGCCATGACCCCCCGGAAACGACGATGTTCTACTCGGCCGCGGCCGGCATCGTCGTATTGACCCCGGTGGTGGCGTTCACCTGGCGTGCCGAGCCGGATCTCTGGACGCTGTGCCTGATGGTGGCGGTCGGGTTCTGGGGCGGGCTTGGCCACTGGCTGCTCATTCTGGCGCATCGTCACGCCTCCGCCGCCATTCTCTCGCCGTTTCTCTACTCCCAGATCATCTGGATGATCGGGCTCGGGTATTTTGTCTTCGGCGATGTCCCGGATATCTGGACGCTTGCCGGTTCGAGCATCGTCATCGCCTCCGGGATCTATCTCCTGCATCGGGAGCAGGTCAGGAAACGCACCGAAATTCCCCTGCTATAGCGCCCGGCCCCCCGGGGCGCATCGACGAAACGTTAAGGCCTTGGGTGTACTCTGGCGCTGGAGAATTGAGCGCGGATGATGCCGCCAATGGAGCCATAGTTGGGATGAACGCGACGGCAGAACATCGCAACACCACCCGGATCAGGAGCTTCCTGCGGGGCGAAGTCCAGCATTCCAACGGCTCGTCGCGAACCGAATGCACGGTCCGCGATCTCTCGGTCAGCGGCGCCCGGATGGAGATCCCCTCCTCCGTTACCCTGCCGGAATATTTCGAGCTCTTCATCCCCCAGCGCAATCTGCGCGAGAAATCCCGCATTGTCTGGCGTCACGCCAATGAAATCGGGGTGGCTTTCCAGAATTCACACCAGAGCGCACCGAGCGCCCCGGAAGACAACCCGCTCGAACTCAAGGTCCGCGTGCTGGAGCTTGAAGCCGAAACCACCCGATTGCGCGCCGAACTCGCGGAAGTGCGCGGCATGGTCGCAACGCTGATGCGGCAAAAAATCGCCTGACCACCGGTGCGGCACAGAAATCGCCGCCTGATCCACCCCAGAAGGGACTGCCATGACCGACAAACGCAGCGAACCACGCAACCCCTGTTTCTTGCGCGCGGATATCATCCTCTCGCACAACGCCGAGCCGGTGCCGGCTGAGGCGCACGACATTTCGGACCGCGGCGCGCGGCTTCACGTTCTCAACACCAGAGCGCTGCCCGACGAATTCGTCATTTCCATTCCGCGCCGGAAAATCCGCGAGACGGTGAAAGTCGTCCGACGCGGCGAAAAGGAGCTTGGCGTGATCTTCAAGACCGCGATCAAAGCGCCGGCCTGAGGCGAGACAGCAATCGCGCTGGTGCGGACGGCGGGGATCGAACCCGCACAGCCTTGCGGCCGAGAGATTTTAAGTCTCTTGCGTCTACCGGTTTCGCCACGTCCGCGCCCACCCCTGCCTAGCCGCGAGACGCGCTCCCGGCAAGCCCGCATGAGCCCGGCATGGCCCTCGTTCGATTGAAAGCGCCCAGCCCGGATCGAATACCCGGCCGCGCACTCAGATCATCGTCCGCATCGTTCTGGCGAGTTCGGCGGCACCGACGTAATCGACCTTGCCCGAACCCAGCACCGGCACGCCGTTGACGACCAGGATCGCACGCGGGATATAGAGTTCGCTCGCCCCTTCGGCCCGGCCATGGGCGAGAAGCGCCGCCCGGTCCGCGTCCGCCCTGTCGGTCACGAGCACGATCTGCTCGCCCTTCTTGGCATCCGGCAGGGTCACCGCGACATGCGTCGCCTCCGGCCAGAGCGACGAGGCCATCGCCTCGATCGCCGCCAGCGACACCATTTCGCCGCCAATTTTCGCAAAACGCTTCGCCCGGCCGCGGATGCTGATCGCGCCGGCGTCGTCGACCACAACAATATCGCCGGTATCATGCCACTCGGTCTGGCGTGGCTGGAGCCTGCCGGGTTCCGCGGCGAGCATATAGCCGAGCATGACATTTTCTCCCGCCACATGCAGACGGCCGCCTTCCTCGATGCCCTCGACCTTTTCAAGCTGCCAGCGGATACCCGGCAGCGGCGGGCCAACGCTCCCCGGAAGATTGGCCTTTGGGTGGTTGCACGCGATCACCGGCGCGCATTCCGTGCAGCCGTAGCCCTCGACGATCACTGCGTTCAGCCCGGACCAGAGCCGGCGTGTCTCGTCCTTGACCTTTTCCGCCCCCGTCACGACCAGCCGCACGCCGGCCATATCCGCCGGATCGGCGGCGCGGATATAGCCGGCGAGAAACGTATCGGTCCCGAGCAGCAGGGTCGCGTTGGTTTCCCCGACCAGCTTGGGCACCTGCTTGAAATGCAGCGGCGAGGGATAGAACACCACCTTGAACCCGGCCAGCAGGCCAAACAGCGTGCCCGCCGTCAGCCCGAACGAGTGAAACACCGGCAGCGGGTTGAAGACGATCTCGGTCTTCTGGAAGTAATCCGCGCCGAAGGCATGGACCTGCTGCGCATTCGCGATCAGGTTGCGATGCGAGAGCACCACGCCCTTGGGTTCCCCCTCGGAGCCGGAGGTGAACAGCACCACCGCCGGATCCTCCGCCGAAGCGGTCGACCGCCGCGCGATCAACCCGGCCAGCAGCGAAC
This sequence comes from uncultured Methylobacterium sp., assembly GCA_964571245.1. Lineage (GTDB taxonomy): Bacteria > Pseudomonadota > Alphaproteobacteria > Rhizobiales > Beijerinckiaceae > Rhabdaerophilum. Next base: position 9,426 of record CAZNAT010000038.1, on the reverse strand, counting down.
GGCCAAGCCCGATCAGTTTTTGCATGGTGCCGATGCCCTTGCGGATATCTTCCAGGTAGACGATCCGGCAGCTCTCGCCGAGGCCGGCGACGACGTCATCGAGCCGGGCGGTATCGATGAAGCGGCGCGAGGTGATGATCGTCGTCAGCTCCGCCGTCCGGCAGGCCGAGCGCAGGTTCTTGAGCCCGGCGGTGAAATTCAGCAGCACCGGCACGCGGCCCTCGAACCACAGGCCGAAAAGCGTCACCGCCACGCCGTTCACATTCGGCAACAGCACGCCGATCCGCGCGCCCATCGGGGTCAGCGGCGCCAGCGCCCGTCCAAGAACCAGCGCGCCGAGCACCAGCCGGTCATAGCTCAGGGGACTGCGCTCGGGGTCCTCGATGGCCTCGGCCTTGCCGCCAACCTTGCGTCGCGCCGCCAGCAAGGCTTCGGGCAATGAACGAAATTCTGCCAGAGCGAAAGGCTTGCCCTGCCCCTCGGCGAGGATTGGACCATCCGGCATGTTGCCTCCCCTTTTTTGGGAGATGATGCCGGAACACCCCAGCGCTGTCCACGCCATGGCGGTTGCCGCGTGCTGTGATGCACACGGGTGATGCCCTCACGCCCCCAAAGGCCCGGGGTTCAGCCCGCCGCGCCGTCCCGGATCGGGGACTGGAAGGCAAGGCCCATATCCCAGGGGAAATAGATCCAGGTATCCTGGCTGACCTCGGTGACGAAGGTATCGACCAGCGGGCGCCCCTGCGGCTTGGCGTAGACCGTCGCGATATGCGCCCTGGGCAACATGTCCTTGACGACCCGCGCGGTTTTTCCGGTATCGACGAGATCGTCGAGCACCAGCACGCCCTTGCCGCCATCGGTGCCGGCGATCACGCTGTCGATGCCCTTGATGACCTTGAGCCCGCCCTGCTCGGTGTAGGTGTGGTAGGAGGCGATGCAGACGGTCTCGATCAGCCGCAGATCCAGCTCGCGCGCGACGATCGCCGCCGGAACCAGCCCGCCACGGGTGATGCAGACGATGGAATCGAACGGCCCGGACCCGGCCAGCCGCCAGGCGAGCGCGCGCGCATCGCGATGAAACTGATCCCACGAAACCGGGAAGGCCTTTGACGGCAAGGCCTTGACGATGGGTTCCTGCATGATGTGCTCTCCTGAATAGCCGTGCCTGGTCTGCACTGGCACGCTGGTTTTCTGGTCTGTGTCGACGGGCCTGCCCAAATATTTCTTGGTCGAATCAAAGGTTTTCCGGTCAAATCAGGGAGCCTCCGGTCAAATCGGTGCCCCGTCTGCCTTGAGGTGCGCCACCAGCGCTTTAACGCCGGCGACCGCCGCATCAAGCGCATCCCGGTCTTTGCCACGCAGAACGATCTGATTGCGAAACCCGCCGTCCTTGAATGAGGGATACGAGCCAATGCCGACCCCCGGATGCGCAGCGGCCAATTCGCCAAGCCCGGCGGCGTAGACCCCCTCGGGCAGGCCGCCGGTATCGATGGTTTCGACCAGCATCTTCGCGCCGGTCGTCAGCCGGTCGGCGACATTGTCGAGCATCGCCTGCATGATCGAGGGCACGCCCGCCATCACGATGACGTTGCCGAGCATGAAGCCGGGCGCTTTCGAAATCGGGTTATCGATCAGCGCCGCGCCGGCGGGGATGCGCGCCATCCGCATCCGGGCCTCGTTGAGGTCTTCGGCGGCATAGCGCTCGCGCAGCACCGCCACCGCGCGCGGATCGTGGTCGATCGGCACGCCGAACGCCCTGGCGACGCAATCGGCGGTGATATCGTCATGCGTCGGGCCGATGCCCCCCGTCGTGAAAAGATAGGTGTAGCGCGCGCGCAGCGCATTGATCGCGGCGACAATCTCGGCCTCGACATCCGGCACCACCCGCACCTCGCGCAGCTCGATGCCGAGGTTGGTGAGATATTCGGCGATGTAGCCGATGTTCTTGTCCTTGGTCCGGCCCGAGAGAATTTCATCGCCGATCACCAGAAGCGCGGCACTCACATTGGCGATCGCCGGCTTTTCGCCGCACGCATCCTCGCCGCGCAAATTCCCGGCCATGCTCAGCGCTCCAGGATGTGGTTGTTGCGGGTCTCGCCGGTTGGCCGATACCCGAGGCCCGCGAGATACGCCATGAGATCGCCGCTCCAGCGGTCCTCGCCGCGCTCGACGATGATCAGCTTCGGCCACAGCGCTTCCGGCGCATCGGCAAAAAACCGGCGCAAAATAAGGTCCTCGGCGCCCTCGACATCGAGCTTCATCGCATCGATATGGCCAAACCCCTCGTCGTTGACGATCGAGAGCAAGGTCCGCGCGGGAACCCGGACCTGCCGGGCGTGATCGGCGCTGACGATCTTGACGCTGGCCTCGCCCTTGTTGGCGGGATCAAGAAACAGCGTCACCTCGCCATCCCGGTCGGCAACGGCGATGGCATGCGCCTTGACGTTGCCGAACGGGTTGATGCGGATGTTATGGATCAGACGATCGAAAATTTCCGGCTGCGGCTCGAAGGCGACGATCCTCGCGCCCGAACCGGCTTTGGCCGCCACCGCCAGCGAATAGCCGCCGATATTGGCGCCGATATCGAGAAAGACGAAATCCGGCGTCAGGCGCGAGACCAGAAGATCGCGCTCGACCTGGTCGAAATCCCGGGGAGAGAACAGGATGCGCTTCTCGCAGACGTTGTTGTAGGGGTGCAGCCGGAATTTCGCCCCCAGCGACTCCTGATCGACCGGCGCGCCCCGGAGCAGGCGGACCGCGATGCGCCGCAACAGGAAGCCGAAGCGCTTGCCAAGCCAGGTGGCCGGCATGGCGCGCGTCCAGCGGATCAGCGTCGCGACCATGCCCTTGGCGGCATAGGTGCCATAGGGGGCAGGATCGGCGGAGGAGGTCAGGGTATCGTTCATGAATGCGTCCGATGCGGCATGCGGCCCGGACCTGCTTCCCGGCCCGAACCAACATGGGATAACACGAGCGCCCGGGCCGTCTCGACCGATCCCCCCGCGCCTCGCCTCGTGTGCTTACTGTCCTCGGGGGAAAAAAGCGAGAGATCTTGCACCGGCAAACATCGGGCATAAATGGCTCGGGCAAGCGCGGAATGCGTTTTCAATGTCCTACCCCGGAATTCCACCGGAAACCACGCCCGGGTGCATTGGCCCTCTTGGAGGGCGGCACCGGAACCGCTAGGGTTCTCGCAAGGCGTAGCGGCAGGGTGGAACAGCGATACTGATCCGTCGGCCGTGTGTGTCGATCCCGTTTTGTTTGAGAGCGCGTGAGTCCCGAATGACCGAATATGGCGCCGAAGCGCCGAGCCGCCGCCAACCGGGCCAGATCAGGCTGCACGGGCCGGAAGCCTTTGCCGGGATGCGCAAGGCCGGAAACCTGACCGCGCAGGCGCTCGACATGCTCGCTCCGCTCGTCAAACCGGGGGTGACGACCGACGCGATCGACCGCGCGGTGTTCGAATTCGCCGCCGACCACAAGGCCTTTCCGGCGACATTGTATTACCGGGGCTACCCGCGCTCGTGCTGCACCTCGATCAACCACGTCGTTTGCCACGGCATCCCCTCGGACAAGCCGCTCCGGGACGGCGATATCGTCAACATCGATGTCACGCTGATCGTCGACGGCTGGCACGGCGATTCAAGCCGGATGTACGGGGTGGGGGAAGTCCCGCGCCGGGCGATGCGGCTGATGGAGGTCACCTTCGAATGCCTGGAAAAAGGCATCGCCGCGGTCAGGCCGGGCGCGACAACCGGGCATATCGGCGAAGCGATCCAGCGCCATGCCGAGGCCGAGCGCTGCTCGGTGGTGCGCGATTTCTGCGGCCACGGCCTTGGCCAGCTGTTCCATGACGAGCCCAATATCCTGCACTACGGCCAGGCCGGCGAAGGCATCGTGCTCAAGCCGGGCATGCTGTTCACCATCGAGCCGATGATCAACCTCGGCCGGCCACATGTCAAAATCCTCGCCGATGGCTGGACCGCCGTCACGCGAGACCGTTCGCTCTCGGCGCAGTTCGAGCATACCGTCGGCGTCAGCGAAACCGGGGTCGAGGTTTTTACCCGCTCGCCGAAGGGCCTCGACTTCCCCGATATGCCGGGAGCCCCGCTCCCCGCCCTGCTATGACCGCCAAGAAACCGCCTCCCACTCCCCCGGAGCCTGGCGGAACGCTTGCCAGCAACAAGGCCGCTGGTGGCCCATCGCCCAAAGCCACATCATCTGCGGGCAAATCAGGGGGCATGGCCGAGGCACCGCACTACGTCGGCCATCGCCAGCGGCTGCGCGAGCGCTTCGCCCAGACCGCCGATGCCGTGCCGGACTACGAATTGCTCGAACTCGTGCTGTTCCGCTCGATCGCCCGCGGCGATGTCAAGGGCGTCGCCAAAGCCCTGATCGCCCGGTTCGGCAGCTTCGCCGAAGTCGTGGCCGCGGAACCGGCGCTGCTCGCGGAGATCAAGGGCGTCGGCCCCGCGATCATCACCGATCTCAAGCTGATCGAGCAAGCCTCGAAACGGGTGTCGATGGGCGCGGTGCGCAACCGCCAGGTTCTGGGCTCCTATGCCTCGGTCGTCGAATATTGCCGCACCGCGATGGCCTTTGCCGAGCGCGAGGAATTCCGCTTGCTGTTCCTCGACAAGAAGAACAACCTGATCGGCGACGAGGTGATGCAGCGCGGCACGGTCGACCACACCCCGGTCTACCCGCGCGAGATCGTCCGCCGGTCGCTGCAACTCAACGCCTCCCCCGTCATTCTCGTCCCCAACCACCCCTCGGGCGATCCGACCCCCTCGCGCGCCGATATCGAGATGACCCGGGAGATCGTCAGCCTGGCCGAGCCGCTGGGGATCGTGGTGCATGATCACCTGATCGTCGGGCGGAAGGGCCATGCCAGCTTTCGCGCGCTCGGGCTACTTTAGGCTCTATACCCGAGGGTAAGGTAAATTCTTTAAAATCCCTTATATTTCAACGCAGAACCTCGTCAGAACGACGCCTCCCCCTCGACGGAGCCGGGCGACATCCGCTGGCGCGCGGTCTCCCGTGCCGCATTCCCGCGCCCCTGACAGGCCGTGCACCCGGCCTATCCCTGCCATTTTGGAAAAAAACATCGCTCAATTGCACGATTGTTGGTCAATTCCCCGGAAACGAAAGAAGCTATCAACTTTCTTCAAACAGAATGCCCCGGTAAGTTTTTTGTTGTGTAATTGAGTTGAGTTGACTGGATGAAGATTGTGCCGGCCCGAGCGAAGAAGGCGCAGGGAGCCTCGCTTTCCATTGTCCCGATTTTTCTATTGGTGCTTTGCGTCATGGGCTCGATGGCGCTGGTGGCCAATCGGGCCGCCACACGGCAGGAAATGTTCGAGCTCGACCGCGAGAAAAAGCAGCTCGTCCAGAGCCTTGGCTTCGAGGCCGATACCCTTCTGAGCAGCCTGTCGCGCGATGAAGGTCTGGGGGAACTCTTCCAGGCACAGCGCAGCCGCGAGCAGATCGAGCGCCTGCTGAGTTCGCTGAACCGCCGTCAGGCCACCGATTACGCCGCCCTCGTCAACAAGACTGATGGCCAGATCATCGCCGAAGCCGGTGAAGCCGAGACCCTGAGACAGCGCGTCGGCTTCGTCGGTCAGCTGATCGAAACCTCGCGCCTGCGTGGCCTCGATACCTCGACCATCGGCATCGGCCGCGAGGCCCGCATCGTTCAGGACGGGCAATCGGTTCTCAGCCTGGCGACGGTCCCGATCGGCCGGACGATCATTCTGGTGGTAACGCGACCGTTGGGCGCGGCGGGCATCCGCCGGCTTTCGACCATGCTCGCGATCCCGAGCCTCAAGATCGCTCCGGGCGCCTCCGAGCTGAAGACGAGCTATGCCATTCCCAATCTGGGCGGCAGCGAACTCCTCAGCCTCGTCTGGAGCCCGAGCCGAATGGCGGCGGAAACGCTGGCGGATCTGGCGTTTTTCGGATTTTTCGCCTCGATCCTGGTGGCGATCATCGCGCTGATCCTGTTCAACCGGATGCGCGTCTCCACCGAGGCCATCCTGGTGCGCGAGGCCAAGGCCAGCCACGAAGCGCAGCACGACCCGCTTTCCGGCCTGCCGAACCGCGCCGTGTTCTGCAATGCCCTCTCCGAGAACATCGAGGATCTGCCCAACCGCGACACCAATATCGCGGTGCTGTTGCTCGATCTCGACAAGTTCAAGGACGTCAACGACACCTACGGCCACGCGGCGGGCGACAAGGTCATCATCGATTTCGGTCACCGCGTCCGCGCGCTGCTGCGCCAGACCGATGTCATCGCCCGGCTTGGCGGCGACGAGTTCGCGGTGCTCCAGTTCGGTATCCATACGCATATGGAAAGCACCCGGCTGGCGCAGGCGATCATCGATGCCGCCAACCGGCCCTTCCTCATGGATGGCGCCGAGATGCGGATCGGCGTGACGATCGGGATCTCGTTCGCTCCGGATGACGGCATGGATGTTGCCACCATCCTGCGCGCCGCGGATACCGCGCTGTACCGCGCCAAGAACGAAGGCCGGAACCGTTTCGCGCTCTACGAACACCGGATGACCGAAGCCGAGCGCATCCGCAAGCTGGTCGACGACGAGTTGCGCGGCGCGATCGACCGAGATGAACTCACCCTCGCCTATCAACCGCAGGTCTTCTCCGATAGTGGCAGGATCGCCAGCGTCGAGGCGCTGGTGCGCTGGCGTCATCCGACGCATGGCCTGATCTCGCCCGCCACGTTCATTTCCGCCGCCGAGGAACGGGGCCTTATTGTCCCGCTTGGCGAATGGGTGATGAAGCGCGCCTGCCTGGACGCCGCGCGCTGGCCAGGCCTGCGCGTCGGGGTCAATGTTTCGGCCATCCAGTTCCGTCAGGCCAATTTCGTGCAGGATGTCGAGCGGATCATCAAGGATTCAAAGCTCGAACCGGGCCGCCTCGAACTCGAACTCACCGAAGGCGTGCTCGTCGAGGACGCGGATCAGGCCGAGGCGGCGATGATGGAACTGCGGTCGATCGGCGTGAAACTGGCACTGGATGACTTCGGCACCGGCTATTCCAGCCTGATCTACCTTCGGCGGTTCGCCTTCGACAAGATCAAGATCGACAAGTCCTTCCTTGATTCCATGGAAGCGACCGGCGAATCCGCGATCCTCGTCCACTCCGTCGTCCATCTCGGGCGGGCGCTCGGGCTGGAGGTCACGGCGGAGGGCGTCGAAACCGAGGAGCAGCGCCGGTTCCTGCAGGCCGTCGGCTGCCATTTCCTGCAAGGCTACCTGTTCTCCAAGCCGGTCTCCGCGGATGCGATCGACGACATGCTGCGCGCGGAAAGAGAAACCAGCGGCGAAGTCGCACACCCCGCCCTTGCCCCGCAAAGCGCCGCCTGAACCAGATTCTTGCCAGTGAAGCTGAGCCTGCCTCGGGCTTCAGCCGGCGCCGGTCGCCGAGATGAAAAACTTCACGATCGGTTTGAGAATCGCATAGGTCAGCGCGGTGGTGATGAGCAACGCCAGCACCGTGGCGACACCGCCGGCGATGACGAAAATGCCGTCACGCTCGGTCATCGCCAGCCCGAACAGGGTCACCGCGACGCCGGGCGCAATCCCGCCAAAGAACGGAATCGGCGACATCAGCGCCAGCGCGAGCAACAAGACGACGAGCCCAAGCCCCTGCTGGGCGATCGAGCCGGTCAGAAACAACAGCCGCGGACGCATCACCCGCTCGAACCAACGCAGCGACGGCTCCGCCTTGTCGAGCACCTTGAGCAGATCGCGGCGATTGACCTTGCGGCTCGCCAGCCAGTTGGGAAGCAGCAGGCTGTCCTTGCCGAGCAGCATCTGGAACGCGACAACCCCGACGATGACCCCGCACAGGATCGGCAATCCCGGGATCGGCAGCAGGTTGGGCAACCCGAACAGCACCAGCACGATCCCGAAAGACCGTTTGCCCAGCAAGGCCACGATCTCGCCGAGGGTCGGGAACGGGTCGTCGGCAAGACCATTACCACGAACGGATTCCGCGAGAATATCCGCAATTCGAGCCGAAAAAGGCTTCATCAAACCACACGACCCTCTCCGGCACGGTTGTGTTTGAATAGAGCGAACCCGGCCCGAAAGGAAGCCGGAATTGTTTCCGGCCGGAGATTTTGAGGCACGCAACCGGGCGTTGCTAGCTTTCGGGGTATTCGAAGCGTTTCCTTGACGGGTGGCAGTCAAGAGCGGTCGATCCACGACCCGGGGTTGCCGCGCGGGGGCGTCAGCGTGTTCGAGACCGGTCGATGCGCGTATTCCACACGCGGAGCGGCATCGTCTCTCCGGCCGGTTTTGCTGTTGCTTCTCTTGTTTTCAACAGCTTTTCCCGCGCCCGCCCAAACGCAGGCACCCGGGCCAAACGCCCAGGAGCCGAACACCCAAGAACCAAACACCCAGGAGCTCGAACAGCGCGCCGAAGAGGACGCCCTCGCGGCCTCGCCGTTTTTCTCCCGTGCCCGCGCAAGTCAGCTTATCCGCCTGATCAGCCCGAGCCTGCACGCGGCCACCTTTGCACCAAGCGAAACCTCGCCGCAGGCGCGGGCCACCCTGGGCTTGCTTGAAGGCCGGGATATTGCCCCGCCGGCTTCGGGCTGGCACATGGCGCGGGTTTTTGGCCCCGCCCGCAGCCGTGATTTCTGGTTCGAGGAACCGCCCGCGAAGCAGGTCGTCTTCGCGGCCCTTGATGCCACCGAGCGCGAGCTTTATTTCGGCAACGGGGTCAAGCGCGCGCTTCGCGGCCACCTCGATGAGCCCGGCTTTCGCATCATGGCGACCTTCGGCGCGAAGATCCGTGAATTCGACCCGGTTTTGGGGACGCATCAATCCCGGCTGCATTCGGGCCGGCTTGTCGCCGGGCATGAATGGAAATTCGCCACGCTCAATGTCACGGTTCTGGCCGGTGGCAGCTTTGTCCTCCACAGCGCCGATATCGCCCAGCAAAGCCGCCGTCTCGGCCGCCTTGGCCCGGTCGTGATGCTCGAACTCTGGCAGGATTGGGGGGCTGGCGCAGCGCCCGGTTCGCGGTTTACCTCGCTGTTCGCGATGGCGGATCAGGCCAGCCGCTCATCCTACCTCCGGCTGCGGCACGGCTTTGGCCTTGGCGGAAACCCCGTGCGCTTCGGCCCGGAAGCCTCGATCGCCACCGGGGAGAGCCTGTTCCGGCGCGGTGTGCGGCTGCAAAGCGGCTGGCGCAAGGCAAGACTCGGCGCGCACCTTGGCGAGGTGCCGTTGTGGCGGGCGGTGCTCGGTGTCTCCGCCGGGGTGGAAGCCCGCGCCGCCCGCAAGCCCGGCGGCTATCTCGGCCTGAGCGCGTACCTGCGGTACTAGAGCGGTGTCCGATCGGCCTCGATCAGATCGACCGCTCTATCCTCTTGCTTTGTCGCATTTTCTTTCGATG
>CAZNAT010000037.1:0-32284 GCA_964571245.1 uncultured Methylobacterium sp. | reverse complement strand
CTCTCGATCAGATTGAGATAGCTCGGCGAAATCGCCAGCTCCGCCGCCATCTGCGCCTGGGAGAGACGGCGCTCCTGCCGGAGACGCCGCAGTTTGCCGCCAATTCGAAGGGCTTTCATCCGGAATTCTCCGTCAATTGATTTACAATTTACAATATTACAATTGTAATGATGTCAATCATTTTCTTCGTTTCCAGCGTATTATCATATGCTTATTGCAACTGCGAAGGAGTTCTGACAGGTTGAACTTATGTGAAGGCTTGTAAACAACAACGACAAAGCCAGCAATCTGGAAACGCGCCGGGAGCCCGGATCAATTGCCGCCTCGAAAGGAGTCGACCATGTCGAACGCACCGTACAAGCCGAACAACAAGCGCGATTACACCCCGGCCGATGTCGCCAAGCTCGCCGGCTCGTTCAAGATCGAATACACGCTCGCCAAGATGGGCGCCGCCCGCCTGCGCGAGCTGCTCGCCAATCGGCCCTTCGTCCGCACGCTGGGCGCGCTGACCGGCAACCAGGCGATGCAGCAGGTCAAGGCCGGCCTCGAAGCCATCTATCTCTCCGGCTGGCAAGTCGCGGCGGACGCCAACAACGCCGGCCAGATGTACCCGGATCAGTCGCTCTACCCGGCCTCCTCGGTGCCGGATGTGGTGAAGAAGATCAACAACACCCTGCGCCGCGCCGATCAGATCGCGCATATGGAAGGCGACAAATCCATCCACTACATGGCGCCGATCATCGCCGACGCGGAAGCCGGTTTCGGAGGCCCGCTCAACGCGTTCGAATTGATGAAGGCGATGATCGAGGCCGGCGCCTCCGGCGTCCACTTCGAGGACCAGCTCGCCTCGGAGAAGAAGTGCGGCCATCTCGGCGGCAAGGTGCTGGTGCCGACCAAGACCTTCATCCGCACGCTGAACGCGGCGCGTCTGGCGGCGGATGTCTGCGGTGTGGATACGGTTCTCCTCGCCCGCACCGATGCGCATGCAGCCAACCTCATCACCTCGGATGTCGATGACTACGATCACCCGTGGATCGACCGCGACAACCGCACCGACGAGGGCTTCTTCCGCTTGAAGCAGGGCAGCAAGCATTCGGTCGAGCACGCGATCGCCCGCGGTCTCGCCTACGGCGCCTATGCCGATCTCGTCTGGTGGGAAACCTCCGAGCCCGATCTCGGCGAAGCCCGTGAATTTGCGCAGGAGTTCAAGAAGAAGTACCCGGACAAGTACCTCGCCTACAACTGCTCGCCGTCCTTCAACTGGAAGGCCAAGATGAGCGATGCGGATGCCGCCAAGTACCAGGAAGCGATCGCCGAGATGGGCTACCGCTACCAGTTCGTGACGCTGGCCGGCTTCCACTCGCTCAATCTGTCGATGTTCGAACTCGCCAAGGGCTACTCGACCCGCGGCATGGGCGCCTATTCCGAGATGCAGCAGCGCGAATTCGCCGCGACCGAGAAGGGCTTCACCGCCGTTCGCCACCAGCGCGAGGTCGGCACCGGCTATTTCGACGCCGTCGCCGTGGCGATCTCGGCCGGCAAGTCCTCGACGACCGCCATGGCCGGCTCGACCGAGACCGAGCAGTTCCACGACAAGCCGAAGGCCGTCGCGGCAGAATAAACAGACAGCTTCCGGATCGCGGTCTCCCCCGCGATCCGGATCCCCGGCAACACCATTAAGCCCATGCTGATTGGCTAGATCTAAACTGAAGAAAGGAAAACCACGATGTCGAAGCAGTTCTGGGTGATTGGCGGCGAATACAACTGCGTGGAATTCCAGGAGGTTCTTCCCGGCACGGCGCGCGTTTTCGGCCCCTACCAAACCTACGAGGAAGCCAATCAGGTCTGGCGCGAACGTTCGCTCGCCAGCCGTTCCTCGGCGACAACCCGCTATTCGATCGTCTCGAATTCCGCCAACCCCGCCCGCCAGCAGAGCGCGGCCTGATCGGGCGTCACCGCGCCGCAAGGCACATCGTGCAAGCGAAGAATTCGTACCATGGAAGACCGGCCGGGCGCAATGCCCGGCTTTTTTGTCTGCCAAACGAAGACCGCGCCGCGCGCGCCCGGCGTCGGGAATTGCGGTCCGGCGTCAATTGAGTCGGAATTCCACGCCGATGGTGCGGATCTCCGCCGGGGTGATCAACCGGTTATGCGCGATGCGAATCGAATGCAGCGCGCCCTCGATTTCCCGTTTCCAGAAGTCGATGAAGCGGTGCAGCGTTGGAAATTCCGGGAAGAGATCGTACTCCTGCCAGACGAACTCCTGCAGCAGCCGCGGGTGATCCGGCATCCGGTAGAGAATGCTGGCGGTGGTCAACCCGTATCCCTCGATCTGCCGGCGAAACTGGCTGTCGACTGGGGCGATCCGGCCGGGCGAAACGGCGCCGGCGCCAGACAATTCCTTGATCACGGTATTTTTGGTGTTGGCATTTTTGGTCATGGCACCCTCCGTCATGCCGATTGCGTGGAACCAATTGCGCGCCCGAAAGGTTTAGCGAAGGTTGACATTGGCCCGCCGATCGTGAAAAAAGAGAAGTAGTTTCAAATTGTTGGCACCTCGATCCGAGTGCTGCCAGAATGGACCCCCTGAAATGAGTGATTACCAGCTGGCACCCCGCGTGGTTGCCTTGCGGATGCCGCTTCTCGCCCGGGAAGCCGAACGGATGGCGCGCGGCCAGATCGCCGCACCGGGACGGCAGGAATCCGAACGGATGGTGACGGAAAAAATCGTCGCCGTGCACGAAGGCCTGCTCCAGGCCTCCGTCGAATTCGCCCGCGTTCACATGGAGCTGGGCTTCATGGCCCTGCGCGGCGATTTCTTCGGCATGATCCAGCTTTCACAGGCAGGCCCGCAGCGCGTTGCCGAGGCGGCGGCCGAGCCTTCTCATGCCCGCGTTCGCCACAACATCCGCCGCCTCGATGTGCCGGGCGGCGTCTAGCGGCTTGCCAACCTGGAGATGCTCCCACTTGCCCGCTTGACCTGAAGAGGCGGCTGCGCGAGGGATGCGGCCATGCGACGGCATGACGCGCGTCGCACTCCGGGAGCCATAGCCTTGCAGTCGGATCACGCCTCACGTCTAGCGCTTGGTTCGATCGGCGTGGGCGTCACCGTCCTCGCGCTCAAGTTCGGTGCCTACTGGTATACGGGCTCGGTGGCGCTCTATTCGGATGCGCTCGAAAGCACGATCAACGTGGTCGCGGCGCTGGTGGCCTTCGGCGCGCTGCGCCTGAGCGCCAAGCCTGCGGATGCCAACCACCCCTATGGCCATCAGAAAATCGAATACATCGCGGCGGTTTTCGAGGGTGCGCTGATTCTGCTTGCGGCGGTGGCCGTGTTCCACGCCGCCTATAACGCCTATCTCGCACCGCGCGCGATCACGCTCGACCCGACCGGTATCGGCCTCAACATCCTGGCCAGCGTGATCAATGCCGCCTGGTGTTACGTGCTGCTTCGGCGTGGCCGGAAGCTTCGCTCGCCGGCGCTGGTCGCGGATGGCAAGCATCTTCTGTCCGATGTCGTCTCGTCGATCGGCGTGCTGATTGCCTTGCTGCTGGCGGTTGTCACCGGATTGTCCTGGCTCGACCCGCTGCTCGCCTGCCTGGTGGCGCTGAACATCCTCTGGTCCGGCTGGAGCCTGATGCAGAGCTCGTTTTCCGGCCTGATGGACGAAGCCGCCGCGCCCGAGGAGCTGGAACGCATCCGGGCCGTCATCTCCAGCCAGGCCGACGGCGCGATCGAGGCTCATGACCTCCGGACGCGCCACTCCGGCCGGCTGACCTTCGTCGAGTTCCATCTGGTGGTTCCCGCGGAGATGCGGGTCGATACCGCGCATGACATCTGCGACCGGATCGAGGCCGCCTTGCGCAGCGAGGTCGAGGGCGCCTCGATCACGATCCACGTCGAGCCCGAGAACAAGGCAAAACACCAGGGCATCGTTGTTTTATAACCGGCAATCGGCCATATAAGGGGCCAAATCAGGCTCACGGCGCGAATCATCCTGCCCCGGAGCCCCGCCGAACCCCTCGCTATGGATGTCAGACGTGATGGCCGGTCTTTCGATTCAAAATGCCTTTTTATTGCTGGCGGCGGTTGCGGGGCTGTGGTTTGCCGCCCGGTTTGTCATCGGTCCCCGGCGCGGCGCACCCAGCCTTCGCCAGATGTTCACCCGGGAAAAAGCCTCGCCGCGCGATGGCATCGGCAAGGAAGCGCTCACGACCCTAATCGAGGAAGCCCGCAAGTTCGCGGTCGGCGAACCGGGGATCCGCGGGCTGATCCTTGCCGGCCCCTTCGCGGCAAAAGCCGCGTCGGCGCGCTCGAAGGTCACCCTGATCGCGCTGTGCGAGGAGCCGCGCCACTATGCGGATGCGGGCTGGATGGCGCGATGGGCTTATCCCGCGCGCGGACACCCGGTGATCGACCACGCCATCGAAGACCATGCTGACGGATTGCGCCATCAGATCACCCTGCGCGGAGCCCCGCCACTGGTGGTGCATTTCGAGCGCCTCGATCGTCTCGCCGCGCCGGCTGCGGTCCACCAAGCCCTGCTCGAGGGCTCGGAAACTATCGACGACCCCTCCGGCCTGGCCGAAAAGACCCGGTTGAACTGGGTTGTCCAGATCCGGCGAGCCCATATCCCGCCCAGTTGAAACCAGCGACCAGTTAAAGCCCGCAACCCGGTGCCGGCATGCGCCCGCGTTGACCGGGGGATCGGTCGCCCGGTCTTGCCCAGCTTCCCGCGCCTACATCGCCGTGGAATGCCGGCCAGCACCACCGCGCAGGTACGAATCGAACTGTGCCGCGATCAGCCGCAGGAACGGGCGTCCGGCTTCCGTGACGGCAAAGCCGTTGGGCTCGGGCACGAACCAGCTTGCCTCTTCCCGGCTCAGCAACTCGCCGACCTCTGGGAGGAGCTGATCCGCCAGCGCGCCATGCTTAACGCGCAGCTGCGCGATATCCAGCCGCAGATGGCACATCAACCCCTCGATGGCCTCGCTGCGCAGCCGGTCTTCCGCGCTGGTGGCAAAGCCCCGGGCAACGGCGAGCCCTTGCTCGTGAACGCGGCGTTCGTAGGCCTGTCCGCCGGTCTCGTTCTGGATGAAGCCTTGCGGGAACTGGCCGATCGACGAGGCTCCCAACCCGATCATGCAATCGGAATCGTCGGTCGTATAGCCCTGGAAATTCCGGCGCAGGGTTCCGTTGGAGGCGGCGATGGCCAGCGAATCGGTGGGAAGCGCGAAATGATCGATGCCGATACGGCGATAGCCGGCCGCCATCAGCCGCTCGGCCGCGCGCTCGGCGCATTCTATCCGCTCGGGCATCCCGGGCAGGGCTTCGGTCGGGATCATCTCCTGATGCTTCTTCATCCACGGCACATGCGCGTAGCCGAACAGGGCGATCCGGTCCGGCTTGAGCGTCAGCACCTGTTCCAGCGAGGCCAGCATGGCATTGGTGTGCTGGTGCGGCAGGCCGTAGAGCAGATCGACATTCAGAGAACTCACGCCACGCTGCCGCAACCCCTCCGCGACCGCGCGGGTTTCCTCGAAACTCTGGAAGCGGTTGATCGCGCGCTGCACATCAGGATCGAAATCCTGCACACCGATGCTGGCGCGGGTCATGCCGGCCTCGGCAAGAGCATCCAGCCGGGCATCGTCCATGCCGCGCGGATCGATCTCGACGGCAAAATCGCAGTTGCGCGCCAGCGGAAAGGCCGCGTGGGTCGCCGCATTGAGCCGGATGATATCCTCCGGGGCCAGAATGGTCGGCGAGCCGCCGCCCCAATGGATATGCGTCACCTGGCAGTTCGCCGGCAGATGCTGGGCAACCGCGGCGATTTCTTTTTCCAGCGCCAAGAGATAGCTCCGGATCGGCGTGTATTTGCGAACCATGCGGGTGTGACACCCGCAAAACCAGCACAGCGTGTCGCAAAAGGGAATGTGCAGGTAAAGCGACAGCCGCGAGCCGGGCGGCATCGCGTGCAGCCACTCGCGGTAGGTGAGATTGGTGATATCACCGGTGAAATGTGCCGCGGTCGGGTAGCTCGTATACCGTGGCACCGGTGTCGAGAGCCGCGCGATTTCCGCCGGGCTGAAGTTGACGGTCATATCGCCTCCCATCGATCGGCCCGCACGGACGCGCGGGTATGACAGAAGATCGAGGCTATGATGCCCGATTGGCGCCGTCGTTGTTCAATATCAAATCCCCGGTCAGCCGTTCCAGCGCGCCAGAACTTTTTCGAGCGCCGGTTTGGGCTTTTCCGGCGGCCAATCGGTCGGCGTGCCGATCGCGACCAGCGCGACAAGATGCTCGGTTTCCCCGAGGTGAAAGCCGCTGCGAACCGGGGCGGTCTCCAGGAACCTGCCCGAACGCACCGCCGCGGCAAACCCGAAGCTCTGGGTGGCCAGCAACAGATTTTCGAGCGCGCAACCGACGGCGAGCCATTGATCGGAGGCGACGATCTTGGGGTGGGCAACGTCAATCCGGGCGATGACGGCCAGGATCAGCGGCCCCTGAAACGCCTTCTCGCGTGCCCGCTCGATCTCGGGCTGCGGCAGGTCTGGCGTCAGGGCGCGGCTGGAGGCCTCCAGCAGATCGGCAAGGCGACCGCGCGCGTCCTCCGCGATCTCCAGAAACCGGAACGGCACGAGGCGGCCATGGTCCGGCGCCCGGGCGGCCGCCAGCACGATCGCCTCCATGGTCGCGCGATCCGGCCCGGGAGCGGCAAGCGCGCGGGCATTCCCCGAACGGCGCGAAAGCAGGGCGGCATAGGCGGGGTTCGGGGTATCGGGCATCGTATTCCTGCTGTTTTCTGGAAATTTCCTGGGTGCTTCTCGGTGGGTTGGATGGCGATGCACGCGCTCCCATTACCATTCTTGATCTAGTGCCGGAAAGCCGCGCGGGCAAGGTGAAGATTTTTTAAGGACAAACCAACCCGCGTGCCGGATTTGTCACAAGTGTTGCGCTTGGCATACATCTCCTTGCAAGGGTTTTCGCGTATCGTCCGGACGAACAGCAGGACTTTCCAGCGCATGGACCGTGCCGACCACTCGATCTCGAAGGCCACGCTCGATCCGGCGGCGGATGCGGCGGCGATGTTGCTTCGACTGGGCTTTGCGATCTTTGCGGTCGTGATCCCGAGCGCGACCGTGATGTCGCGCTGGGTAATCGTGGTGCTGGTGCCGATTGGCGCCGTGCTGATCATCCTTTCCTCGATCCTGCGCGGCGACCCGTTCCGCGTTCTCACCTCGCTTGGCGACTCGCTGCGGACCATTCCCGGCTTGACCGCGCTGTTTCTGGCCCTCTGGACGCTCGCATCGCTCGCCTGGGCGCCGCATGCGGGCCCAGCAGGCGCCAAGATCTTCAAGACGCTCGGCGTGATCGCGCTTGGTCTGCTGGCGATCCATGCGCTGCCGCAGAAGATGCGCGCTTCGAACCTTCATCTCATCACCATTGGCGTCGCGATCGGAGCCGTTCTCATCCTGGCCTCGGTGGCCGCCGAGATTTTTTCGTTCCCCTGGCTCCGATTTCCCTCGGGGACGCCGGGGCGCTCGGCGGTGCTGCTGATCTGCCTAGGCTGGGCTGCCGCGGCCTGGATGCTGATCAAGAACCGCCGGGCGATTGCTGCTGTTCTCGTCGGGTTGATCTTTCTGGTGGCGCTGTTCGGGCCGACGGGCGAGGCCATCGTTCCGGTGGGCATCGGCCTCCTGGTTTTTGCGCTGGCCTGGGCGGTTCCCGAACGGGCAGGCACTCTTCTCGCCGGGCTGGCGGCCGGACTGGTTGTTTTTGCGCCCGTGCTGGCTTTCTTCTCGAGCATGGCAGCACGACTGTTTTCACTCCCGCCCAGGAGTGCGATCGCCGGCTACGGGGTCTGGTGGGACATTGCGGTCGCCAACCCCACCCAGTTCATGACCGGGCGCGGGTACGATTCGGTGTTCGCGGCACGCGATGTCCGCGCCATCCCGCAGGAGGCTTCGGCGTCTTTCCTGTCCGATCTCTGGTTCGACCTTGGACTTCTGGGTGCATTGGGCGTCGGCATTCTGGTGTTTCACGCCTTCCGGGCCGCGGGACGATTCGGGCTGGAGGTCGCGCCGCTTGCCCTCGCGGGGCTCGCATCCGCCTTCACCTATGCCATCATCGAGCGGGGTGCCACGCAGACCTGGTGGATGAACGGCATGGTGGTGTTCGCCATCGTTCTGCTCTCGGTCGAACGCGGGCGATACCGGACCGTGCGTCCCCGGGCCACGTTGAAGCGGCGCGTCGCCTCAGGCGAAAGTGACGAGAGCGAACCAGAACCCGGCAATATCGTGCAAGCAAGCCCCCCTCGCCCGGCAGGCGGCGCCCAGCAAGCTTGAACGCCTGCGCTGCCCGGGTTCTGGCCATCACGGACCGCTCTGGATAATTCCTTCGGGACGGCTAGCGCCCGCGATCGAATGGGCTAGATTGTCCGCCGAAAATCGCGGCATCCGATTGGCCGGACCGCGTGCAACAATAGGTTTCATGATGAAGATCGATCCAAGCATTCTCGCCCTCAAGGATGAAGTGACGCGCTGGCGCCGGGACTTCCACGCCCATCCGGAAACCCTCTACGATGTGCACCGCACGGCGGGGGTCGTCGCCGACAAGCTCCGGGAGTTCGGCTGCGACGAGGTGGTGCCGGGCATCGGCAAGACCGGCGTTGTCGGCGTCATCCATGGCCGCAACGGCGCGGGTGGCAAGGTTGTCGGCCTGCGCGCGGATATGGATGCGCTGCCGATCGAGGAAGAAACCAACCTGCCGCATCGTTCGAAGACTTCAGGCAAGATGCACGCCTGCGGCCACGACGGCCATACCGCGATGCTGCTCGGCGCGGCCAAGCACCTGGCGACAGCCCGCGATTTTTACGGCACGGTGGTGGTGATCTTCCAGCCGGCCGAAGAAGGTGGTGCGGGCGGCAAGGCGATGGTCGATGACGGGATGATGGACCGCTGGAACATCAGCGAGGTCTACGGCATGCACAACAAGCCCGGGCTCCCGCCGGGGCATTTCGCCCTGCGGCCCGGCGCGGCGCTTGCAGCGGCGGACCAGTTCTTCATCGCGATCGAGGGCAAGGGCGCGCATGCCGCCGCCCCGCATATGGGCATCGACCCGGTCCTGATCGGCGCACATCTGGTCACCGCACTGCAGTCGATCGCCTCGCGGACCGTCGATCCGCTGAAATCGGTGGTGGTCTCGACAACGATGTTCCATGCCGGCACGGCCACCAACGTCATCCCGACGCGCGCCGAGCTTTGCGGCACCGTGCGCACGCTCGACGCCGGCGTGCGCGATCTGACCGAGGCCCGGCTCAAGACCATCGCCGAAACCACGGCAAAGATGTTCGGCGCCACCGCCGAAGTGAAATACGAGCGCGGCTATCCCCCGACCGTCAACCATCCGCGCGAAACCGTGCTGGCCGCCGACATCGCCCGCTCCGTCTCCGGTGCCGGAAACGTCAACGACAATGCCCCGCCGGTGATGGGCGCGGAGGATTTCTCCTATATGCTCGAAGCGCGACCGGGCGCGATGATCAACATCGGCAACGGTGACACGGCGGGGCTGCACCATCCCGCCTATGATTTCAACGACGAGATCATCCCTGCCGGCATCCAGTACTGGGCGAGCCTTGCCCGCGAAGTGACCCAGCAGAAGTAGGATCGGCGACAGGCCGCAACCAGATGCCGCGCCAACCGGGCGCGGCATGTCAATCGGGGGGACCCATGTTGCAGTTGGACCCATGTTGATCGGCGCTATCGCGGATGATTTCACCGGCGCGAGCGACCTTGCGAATACGCTCGCCAAACGCGGGCTCAGGACGACGCTGTTCGTCGGCGTTCCCGCTGGCGGGCTCCCGCCGTGTGAAGCCGGGGTCATCGCGCTGAAATCGCGTTCCAATCCGGTCGATGAGGCCGTCCAGCATTCCCTTGGCGCGCTTCAGGCGCTGAAAGCGGCCGGCGCACAGCAGATCATCTTCAAATATTGTTCGACCTTCGATTCGACGAAAAAGGGCAATATCGGCCCGGTGGCGGATGCGCTGCTGGCCGCGCTCAAGGCCCCGACGGCGATCGTCTGCCCGGCCTTCCCCACCAACAAGCGCACAATCTATCGCGGGCACCTCTTCGTCGGGGACGAGCTCCTCAACGAAAGCGGGATGGAAAACCACCCGCTGACGCCGATGGTCGATGCCAATATCGCCCGCTGGCTCTCCTACCAGTCGCAGAACCGAATTGGCCTCATTGCGCTCGAAACCGTCCGGGAAGGTGTCGAGGCCGTGCGTCAGGCGCTGGCCGAAGCGGCCTTACGTAATGAAAAGCTGGTCGTTTGCGACGCGACCTCGGACGAGGATCTGCTGACGCTCGGGGCCGCGGCCAAGGGAATGGCACTGGTGACCGGCGGTTCGGGCATCGCGCTTGGCCTGCCCGGCAACTTCATCGAAGCGCACGAAGCCAGCGCCGCCGCACCGCTGACTGCACCGTCCGGCCCCGCCATTGCGCTCTCCGGCTCGTGCTCGACGGCGACAGCGGGACAGGTCGCGCGCCACGCGGCAATGGCGCCCGCCTTCCAGCTCGATGTCGAGGCCATCCTCGCGGGCACGCAGAAGCCGGCGGATGTTCTCGCCTGGCTCGGCGGAGAAGCCGGTAAGGCCCGTCTGCCGCTGGTGTATTCGACCGCGGACGCCGGCGCGGTGGCGGCTTTGCAAGCCAGGCACGGCGGCGGCAAACTCGCCCATGCCATCGAAGCGTTTTTCTCAATCCTGGCGCAAGAGCTGGTGGCGCAGGGTTATCGCCGGATCATCACTGCCGGCGGAGAGACCTCGAGCGCCATCGTTTCCGCCCTCGGCATCACCGCGATGGCCATCGGACCGGAGATCGACCCGGGGGTGCCGGTGGTCGTCAGCGAAGGCACCGCCCGGTTGGCGCTGGCGCTCAAGAGCGGCAATTTCGGCGCCCCGGATTTCTTTGCCAAGGCGCTTGCGACCATCGACGCCATGCCTCGGGCGGGAACATCCTGATGGGGGCGCGCAACGAGGCGGAGCTGCGCGCGGCGCTTGTGGAGGCCGGTCGCTCGTTTGAGGCGCGCGGGCTCGCCATCGGCACGGCGGGAAACCTCAGCGTCCGGCTCGACGACGGCTATCTGGTCACGCCGACCAATGCCGCGCTCGGCCGGCTCGATGCCGCGCGTATCGCCAAACTCGACCCCGCGTTCCGGCCTATCGGCGGCGACGCGCCGACCAAGGAGGTCTCGATGCACCGGGCTTTCTATGAAACCCGGCCCGGCACCGAGGCGGTGGTGCATCTTCATTCCACCCATGCCGCCGCGCTCTCCTTCCGCAACGATCTGCCGGAGATCGACCCGATCCCGGTCTTCTCGCCCTATTTCGTGATGCGGGTCGGCCATTTGCCGGTATTGCCGTATTTCCGACCGGGTTCGGCGGAGATCGGCACGGCGATCCGGGGCCTCGACGGCAGGTTCCGCTCGGTGCTGCTGGCGAACCATGGCCCGGTCAATGCCGGCGCCAGCCTGCAGGATGCCATCAGCTCCGCCGAGGAACTCGAGGAAACCGCGAAAATCTTTCTGATGCTCGGCAAGGACAAGCTGCGGCTTCTCACCGCGGCGGAGATTGCCGACCTCGTCGCCACCTTCGCGCTGGATTGGTAGGCCATGGCGAAACCGCGCGCCCCTCTCACCCTCGCGCTGGTCGCGCATGACCGGATGAAACCGGCGCTGGCCGATTGGGCGGCGGAAAACATCGCCAGCCTCGCGCCGCACCGCTTTTTCTGCACCGGAACGACCGGGACCGTGCTCAAGGAGCGTTGCTGGCAGCTCGATATCACCCGGCTGGCATCCGGCCCGCTCGGCGGCGACCAGCAAATCGGCGCGCTGATTGTCGAGAAGCGGATCGATGCGGTGATTTTCTTCATCGACCCGCTCTCGCCGATGCCGCATGACGTCGATATCAAGGCGCTGTTGCGGCTGGCCGTGGTCTATGATGTGCCGATTGCCCTGAGCCGCCGAAGCGCCGATCTTTTCATCGCGGCGGGGCTGCTGGCGTAAGCTTGGTCGCCCAACGCCCCGGAACAGGTTGCGCCAGCGCCTTCCCTGCCCGTGCATATCGATGCAGGAACTTGTGATTTTGCGTATTTGGCGCTATGTATCCGCCATCGACTTGGCCGGACGACTGGGCCGCTTTGGGACTACCGGGCGCACGTTCAGACTGCTTCTCCAAAGATCGAGCTATGGGTTTGGAGCTGCCAGGCCCGACACGTGAAACAGCGCGGGCCTACGGGCCCCGCAGGAACGAGACCTGATAGTCCTGAGGATAGACCCATGAGCACTGGAACTGTGAAGTGGTTCAACGAACAAAAAGGTTACGGATTTATTCAACCCGATGATGGCGGCAAGGATATTTTCGTGCATATCAGCGCTGTCCAGCGCTCGGGCCTTCAGGGTCTGCGTGATGGTCAGAAGGTCAGCTACGAACTTCAGGCCGATCGTCGCACCGGCAAGATGGCGGCGGTCAACCTTCAGGCCATCTGAGCTCGAAGGTTCCGGCGGAGGGGTGTTCCAGCCCCTTCGTTTCAATCTGGCTTAGGAGCCGTTCCGGCCTCGGAGCGGCTTCTTCCTATTCCGGCGCATGATGCGCGGGCTTCCTGCGCTGAGTGCGCGAACTTCCTGCGTCAGGGACGCAAGACAACCAAAGGTATGACGGATGGCGAAAGAAGAAGTGATCCAGTTCGAAGGTCTGGTACTCGAATTGTTGCCCGATGCGCGGTTCCGGATCAAGCTCGACAGCGGACACGAAATCATCGCCTATACCGCAGGCAAGATGAAGAAAAACCGGATCAAGACCCTCGCCGGGGACCGGGTGACGGTCGAGATGTCGCCCTACGACCTGGAAAAGGGTCGCCTGGTGTTCCGTCACAAGGACGAGCGCTCCGGCTTCACGCCTGGTGGTTCGCGCCCGCCGCAGAAGGGCCAGCCGCCCAAGCGGCGCTGATCCAGCGCGTGGCGGAAAGAACCGGGATCCCGGCCTGCCGGGATCTCCACCTTCCACGGGCGATACCACTGCCCGTTTTTCCGGCATAGGACGCGGCGCATCCCGGAGTGCGTCGCCCGTCCTAGGGGTCCGGGCACGCTTGGCTTTGCCCCAGGGTGCTACGCAAAACCGCGCTCCGCTTTTGCGCATCATGCCCCGGAGCGTGCTGGATAATCCCCGATCGGCTCCAGACTTCGGAAAGCAAAAATGAGCAGGGTTATCGTTCTCGGCAGCGTCAACCGCGACCTCGTGCTGGAGGTCAGGGAACACCCGCGCCCCGGGGAAACCGTGGCGGCCGCCGATCTCCAGCAATATCCGGGCGGCAAGGGCGCCAATCAGGCCGTCGCCGCCAGCCGCGCCGGGGCGAAAACCCTGCTCGTCGGCGCCACCGGCGATGACGGGTTCGGCAGCAGCATGCGCGCCTTCCTCGAAGGCGAAGGGCTCGATCTTGGCCATCTCCGGCGTATTCCGGGCCGCCCAACCGGGGTTGCGATCATCACCGTTGACGCGCGCGGCGAAAATGCCATCGCCGTTGCCGCGGGGGCCAACGCGGCATTGACCGCAGAAGATGCGCAGGCCATCGGTTTTTGGTCCGACGATCACGTCGTCGCGCAATTCGAGGTGCCGGAGGCCTTCGTAGTCGCCGGGTTCGAGAAGGCCAAAGCCGCCGGCGCGGTGACGATCCTCAATCCGGCGCCCATGAAAACCTTGGCGAATGACAAACCCCTGACCGAAGAGGTGATGGCGCTCTGCGATATCCTGATTCTCAACGAGACCGAGCTGGAAATCGCCAGCGGGGTGAGCGATCTCGGTGAGATCGCGGCGATCGAAGCCGCTGCGCGCCGGCTGGCAGGCGGCCAAAGCCGGACCGTGATCGTGACACTGGGGAAAAGAGGCTGCCTTGCCGTGCATCCCGGTGGCTCGCTCCGCATTGCCGGCGAAAAAGCCGACGTGCTGGATACCACCGGCGCCGGCGATTGCTTCGTCGGCGTTTTTGCCGCCTCGCTTGCGGAGGGGCTTGGTTTGCGCGCTGCCCTCACCCGTGCCAACCAGGCGGCCAGCATCAGCGTCACCCGCCGGGGGGCGGCGAGTTCAATGCCGTATCGGGCCGAACTCGCCTGAAGGCGATTGGCGGCTATTCCGGTTCGGCGTTGCGCGCGGCCATCATCGCCTGAAAACCGGGACGGGCATGGCAGGCCTTCAGCCAGGCGCTGACATGGGGGGAAGCCTCCCACAACGCCTTGGCCGGCAAGGCATAGCGCATGACCTCGGCGACGTTGATATCGACCACCGTGAACCGCCCGCCCATCAAGGTGCCGGTTTTGGCCAACGCCTTGTCGAGCACCGCGAAGGGCGCTCTGAGGGCCTCGACCGAGGCGGCGGCCAGCTTGGCATCGCGCTCCTCGGGCGGTTTGGCGGCCATGTTATAGAGCACCTGGATCGAATGCGGCTCGACCTCGGTCGCAGCCCACAGCGTCCACATCGCGGCGAGGCCCTCTTCCTGCACGTTGGCCGGCGCCAGCGGACCGCCGTGCTTGCGGGCAAGATAAAGGTTGATGGCCAGCGATTCGTGCAGCACCAAGCCGTCGTCGTCGATCGACGGGACCTTCCCGTTGGGGTTGACGGCAAGAAACTCCGGCGAGCGCGTATGCAGCATTCCCGCCGGAAGGGCGCCCTTGAGGCGGTTGAACTGGATGACCGGCACATGCTTGAACGGAATACCCAGTTCATTGCAAAGCCAGATAATGCGCGTGGCGCGCGAGCGGTAAACGCCGTAAATGGTGAGCATCATTTCCTCGGTGGTGGAGCGTGGTGCCCGGCAGCATGGCAGGGATCGTATCGAACGCAACCGGGGCAACGTCAATTCGCTCCAACAATCGGCCAAACTCGCGCACTCGCCGGTCTTTGCCGGTCTTTGCGGGTCTTCTGGCCCTGCGGGTCATCGCCGTGCCGGAGCTGCTGGTGAAGGACCTCGCGACACCGCGGATGTAGAGCATTTTTACGGTGAACTGGATGCAAAATTCAGCGCGGGCCAAACTCGCGCTTTTCTTTTGTCGTCAGGCGAGCGAGATATTCGCCAACATCCTCTTTTGCATGAAGGCTTCGACATGGATCTCGGTATCAACGGCAAGGTCGCGCTGGTCACAGCGTCCAGCGGCGGCCTCGGCGCGGCGATCGCGCAAACGCTTGCGGCGGAAGGTGTCGCCGTCGCGATTACCGGCACCAACGCCGAAAAGCTTGAAAAAACCGCCAGCGCCATCCGCGCCAAAGGCGGCAAGGTCATCACCCTCGTCTGGGATCTCGGCGATCTCGCGCGGATCGAACCCTCGATCGCCCGCGTCGAGGCCGAGTTGGGCCCGATCGATATTCTCGTCAACAACACCGGCGGCCCACCGCCCTCGCCGGCGGGTGGCCAGCCGCAGGACATCTGGCTCAAGCATTTCAATTCGATGGTCCTCTCGGTGATCGCGATGACGGACCGCGTCTTGCCGGGCATGAAGGCCCGCCAATGGGGCCGGATCATCACCTCGACCTCGATGGGTGTGATTGCGCCGATCCCCAACCTCGGGATGTCGAATACCCTGCGCGCCTCGCTCGTCGGCTGGTCCAAAACCCTGTCGCGCGAAGTGGCGAAAGACGGCATTACCGTCAATGTGCTGGCGCCCGGGCGGATCAATACCGACCGTGTCCGCTCGATCGATGCCGGCGCGGCCAAGCGCGAAGGCAGATCGGTCGAGGAGGTCGCCGCCGCCAGCGCCGCGACGATCCCGATGGGGCGCTACGGCGACCCACAGGAGTTCGCCGATGTCGCCGCCTTCCTTGCCAGCGCCCGCGCCTCCTACGTCACGGGATCGACGATCCGCGTCGATGGCGGCGTGATCCCGAACGTCTAACTCTTCAAGATACGCGAGACCCTGCATGACCATCGAATTCAAGACCCCTGCCGTCCTCCCGCTCGCCGCCGGGACGCTCGCCGCGCTTCAAGGCGTGACCACCGCGACACTGACGACGATTTTGCTCAAGAAAGGCCTGCGCAACGTCTGGATCCGCGGCGCAAGGCCGATCCGCGCCGGTCAACCACGGCTTGTCGGCCGCGCGTTCACGTTGCGCTTCGTGCCCGGGCGCGAAGACCTCGCGACGCCCGAGAGCTGGTCCTCGCCGATCTCGACGCGCGGTGCCATTGAAGCCATGCCCGAAGGCGTGATCGCGGTGGTGGACGCCATGGGCGTGCAGGATGCCGGGATTTTCGGCGATATTCTCTGCGCCCGCATGGCCAAACGCAACGTGACCGCGCTCGTCTCCGATGGCGTCATCCGCGATGCCGCCGGCGTTCTGGGCACCGGCCTGCCGGTCTGGTGCTCGGGGATTGCCGCGCCGGCCTCGGTGACCGGATTGACCTTCGTCGATTGGCAATTGCCGGTCGGCTGCGGCGGCGTCGCGATTTTTCCCAACGACGTCATTGTCGCCGATGACGACGGCGCGGTCGTCATCCCGCAGGCGCTGCTCGAGGCGGTTGTCGGGCTCGCGGTCGAGCAGGAACGGATGGAGGCCTGGATCATGCGGGAGGTCGAAAACGGCGTGCCGCTGCCGGGGCTGTACCCGATGAACGCCGAAACCAAGGCGCGCTACGAGGCCTCCAAGGCATGAGCACGAACCCGCTGATCGCCAAATTCACCGGCGTCTTCCCGATCGCGCCGACGCCGTTCAACCCGGACGGCTCGATCGACTGGAAAAGCGCCGATCGCCTCTTTGCCTATTACGACGAGATCGGCTCGGATGGCGCGACCGTGCTCGGCATCATGGGCGAGGCCCCCAAGCTCGAACCGGCCGAATCGCTCGAACTGCTCAAGCGCAGCGTGAAAGCGCTTGGCAAAAAACCAATCATCGTCGGCGTCTCCGCGCCCGGCTTTGCCGCCATGCGTTCGCTTTCGCGCGAGGCGATGGAGGCCGGGGCCGCGGCGGTGATGATCGCGCCGCCGAACACCCTGCGCACCGACGACCAGATCACCGGCTATTACGCGCAGGCGGTGGAAGCCATCGGCACCGACGTGCCCTTCGTGATCCAGGATTACCCGCTGATCACCTCGGTGGTGATGACCCCCGGCGTGATCCGGCGGATCGTGATGGACAATCCCTCCTGCGTGATGCTGAAGGCCGAGGACTGGCCGGGGCTGGAAAAGATCTCGCTGCTGCGCAAATGGCAGGCCGAGGGCAGCCTGCGTCCCCTCGCGATCATGGTCGCGAACGGCGGATTGTTTCTCGATTTCGAGATGGATCGCGGCGCGGACGGCTCGAATACCGGCTACGCCTTCCCGGAAATGCTGATCGATGTCGTACGCCTTGCCAAGGCCGGCGACCGCGACGGCGCGCATGATCTCTTCGACGCGCATCTGCCGTTGTTACGCTACGAGCAGCAGCCGGTGCTCGGGCTTTCGGTCCGGAAATACGTGATGATGCGGCGCGGGTTGATCGCCTCCGATGCGCTGCGCAAGCCCGGCGGCGGGTTGTCGGCGATCGCCAAATCCGAGGTCGACTACCTCCTGGCGCGCCTCGCCAGAACCGACAAGCGCGCCATGCTCTAGCGCATTTTCCGATCAAGTGGATATCGGTTGATCGTAAAAAAACGCGATCCCCCCTCAGCCCGGCTCGAAGTCGGGCTGGGTTTCCGGCCGGGCGGCATCGAAGGCGGTGAGCGCGAGGCAGGCGGCCTCGATCTCGAAGAGCCGCTCGAGCCCCGCCCTGGGGGCGCCCCAGCGCCGGAGGTTATAGAGCTGGGGGACGAGGCACAGATCCGCCAGCGTCGGGGTGTCGCCGAAGGAAAACCGCCCGCCCGCCGGCAGCAAGGCCTGATAGGCCTCGAGCCCGCCGCGCATCCAATGGTGCATCCAGGCGATCACCTCGTCCTGGGTATGGCCGAGTTCCCCCTTGAGATAGGCCCCGACGCGGCTGTTGTTGACCGGGTGAATGTCGCAGGCAATCACCTGCGCCGCCGCGCGGATCCGGGCGCGATGCGCCGCATCCCCCGGCAGCAGGCTCGGTTCCGGCACGGTTTCCTCGAGATATTCGATGATCGCCAGCGATTGCACGATGGCTTGGCTGCCATCCCCGAGATCGAGCGCCGGAACCGTCGCGTTCGGGTTGATGCGGCGAAAGGCCTCGGCCTTCTGCTGCCCGCCATCCTTCACCAGATGGACGAAAGCCTGGGCAGCGGCGACGCCCTTCAGATGCAGCGCGATCCGAACACGGTACGCCGCCGACGAGCGGTAATAGGTATAAAGCGTAAGTGCCATGGTCTTCTCCCCGGGGGCTTGAACCAAAGGTCGCGGCCGGAGCCCCCCGCTGTCAAGGGCACCCGTGCCGCCGCCGGCAAAGATCCACGCCTTCCGGCCATTTCGGGGGTTGCCCCCGGCATTTTGCGATCCGCCGGGATTGATTGCCAAGCACCTGCTTTCTTTCGCCGTTTTTGCGGTTAGATAGTCGGGCAATCTGCTTCGCGACGGCTTCGCGCTCCTGGAGGAATCCCCGCTCATGCGTTCACCCTCGTCCTTGCGCCTGCTGGCGCTTGCCATCGGTGGCCTGTCGCTGGCCGCGCTCGCGTTGTCGTTCTCCGGGCTGAACGGCCAGGTGCCGATCTATGTCGCCGCAGCCGGGCTGGTGCTGGCGGGCGGGATGTTGATGCCGTTCCAGATCGGCGCCTTCGCCCGGTTTTTCGTGGTCTTCTACGCGTTGGGATATTTCGTCCTCACCGGGCTGTTCCTCATCCAGCCGATTCTGCCGGCGGTGCTCCAGGCCATCTCGCCGCCGGCACTGACCGGCTTTACCGCTGCGGCCTTCGGCATTCTGGTGCTGGCGCTGACCCGCATCCCGGTGATCGGCACGATCTTTGCCATCGCCGACCCCTATTTCGAGACCGAGGACCGCCGCCCGATCAACCTGCCGTTTTTTGGCAGCATCGTCGCGCCGGAAAAATGGGTTGCCTATCTCCTTCTCGGGATCATCATCCTGATCAATCTCGCGCAGGTCGGGATTTCGGTCCGGCTGAGCTTCTGGGGCCGCGACTGGCTCAATTCGATCCAGGACAAGAACGCGCCGGAATTCTGGCGGCTGCTGTTTCAGGTCTGGGTGCCGTGGGTGGCGGTGTTGATCGC
The DNA here is from genome assembly GCA_964571245.1 of uncultured Methylobacterium sp. Lineage (GTDB taxonomy): Bacteria > Pseudomonadota > Alphaproteobacteria > Rhizobiales > Beijerinckiaceae > Rhabdaerophilum. Next base: position 13,086 of record CAZNAT010000037.1, on the reverse strand, counting down.
CTCGAACGTCATTGAGTTTCTGCTGCTCTCGGTGTTCAAGATCCGCTGGCGCGAATGGACCACCCTACGGCTCATCGGGCGGTGGCTCGACAAGGGCACGCACTACCGGCTGCAATTCAACGGCGGCGCGGTCGACAACCCCGATCAGCGCATTCAGGAAGACGTGCGGAAATACATCGACACCACGTATTCGCTGACCATCAGCATGATCTCGCAGATTTCAACGCTGATTTCGTTCTCGGTCATCCTCTGGGGGCTCTCCGCTGCGCTGACCATTCCGGGGACGGAAACCAGGGTTCCTGGCCTGCTGTTCTGGATCGCGCTGCTCTACGCCGCCATCGGCACGCTGATCGCGCACAAGATCGGCCGACGGCTGATCGCGCTCAATTTCCAGCAGGAACAATACGAGGCGAATTTCCGCTTCAGCCTCGCGAGGCTTCGCGAATACGCCGAACCCGTCGCGCTGCTCGCGGGCGAGGCCGCCGAAAAGGACAAGCTCAGCCAGCGCTTCGGAGCAGTCATCTCGAACTTCTTCCGCATGGTCGGGGTCCAGAAATGGCTGACGGCGTTCACCCAGCTCTATGGCTCATCGAACAGCGTCATCCCCTATATCGTGGCGGCGCCGTTCTACTTCGTCGGCCAGATCTCGTTCGGCGTGCTCAACCAGACGGCCGGCGCGTTTTCCCGCGTTGACGCCGCGCTCTCGTTCTTCATCGATCGATACGCCACGCTGGCGGACTACAAGGCCGTCGTCGATCGTCTTTCCGGCTTCGACACCTCGATCGACAGCGCCATCGCCCGTCGCGAGGCGACAAACATCATCCGCAAGCCGGGGATGGGGACCGATATCCAAATCCCCGCGCTGGCACTGGCGCTGCCGGATGGCCGGGTGATCGCCAACCTGAAGAATGTCGTCCTGCGCAAGGGCGAGCGGACGCTGCTCGTCGGCCCCTCCGGTTCCGGCAAATCCACGCTGTTCCGCGCCATCGCCGGCATCTGGCCGTTCGGCGAAGGCACCATCGAGCAGCCCGAGGCGCAATCGGTGATGTTACTGCCGCAGCGCCCGTATATCCCGATCGGCTCGCTGCGCGGCGCGATCAGCTATCCCGCGATCGAGGGCGTGCATTCGGATGACGCCATCGCGCGGGCGCTCGATGCCGTGCATCTGCCCGTGCTCAAGGGCCGGCTCGACGAGGAGGCGAACTGGTCGCAAATCCTCTCCGGCGGCGAACAGCAGCGCCTCGCCGTGGCGCGCGCCCTGCTCGCCAAACCCGAATGGCTGTTTCTCGACGAGGCCACCGCCGCGCTCGATGAACCGCTGGAGGAGGCGGTTTACGAGGCCATCCGCGAGGTTTTGCCGGGGACGACCATTGTGTCGATCGGTCATCGCTCCAGCCTGATCGACAATCACGATCGCCGGATCGAAATGCGGCTCGGCGAGGATAATCTCTATTCGGTGGCGGATTTCCCGGTACGGGCCTGAGCGGCGGGGTGGTTCGGGTTATCGCCGCTCCAAGGGGGAGCTAGAGCATTTTCGAGCGAAGTGGATTCCGGTTCGCGTAAAGAAAATGCGACAAAACAAGAAGATAGAGCATGAGAGGTGAATGTGAATTCACCGAAATTGCTCTAAGAAGCCCCTAGAGCGGCCGATCTGCCTCGATCAGATCAGCCGCTCTATCTTATTGTTTTTTTAGCATTTTCTTTCGATGAACCGGTGTCCGCTTCATCGTAAAAATGCTCTAGTTCCGCTCCCAATTCTGGCGCCATTGCCGTTCGCCGAGCGTGCAATCCGAGCGGCCCGGCCGCGATTGGCCGGAGGGCGCATCCGAGAGCGTCGATTGCGCGACCTCGCGCAGGATCTTGTTGCGGATCGCATCGCGAAACTGGTCGCGCTCGGTGATGACGTTCATGAACGATCCCGGCCCGCCGATCACGCAATCGGCGTAGTATTCGTCGAGGGTCTCGATGTCATAGGCGGAGTTGAAGCCGCGCTTGAGGATGATTGGCAGGCCATTGATGACCACGCCGGCCCGGAGCGCCCGGTCCCGCGCGATGGTCACGATGCCGCCTTCGTTGTTGGGGCCGTCGCCGGAAATATCGATCACCCGGCGCAGCGGGCGGAGTTTTGCCGCGCGCAACTGGTCCATCGAGAAATCGATCGCCCCGGTGATCGACGTCCGGCGCGCACGCCGGATCGGCGCTGCCCGCAGTTCTTCCGCGAAGGCCCGCGCGGAGGCTTCGGTGTCAATGATGCCCCAATCCGCGATCACGTGCCGGGTCGAAACCCCCGCCCATTCGATATAGGTGACGGCGATCTTGCCGATCATGCCCTTGCGGATGGCATCCAGCACGACAGGGGAGGTCAGCGCGGCGATATAGCCGTCGCGCTGGAGCGCCAGCTCCTCCATATCCATCGAGTAGGAAATATCCACCGCCAAAACGAGCGCGACATCCACCTCCGTGCCGGTCTCCGGCCATGCCTCGTGCGGCGACGATTGCGCGGGGGGTGACGATTGGGCCAGGGACGGTTGGGCCAGGGATGATCGGGCGAGGAACGGCGCGGCAAACGCCATGGCCAGCGCAAGAGACGTGGGAAACCATCTGCGCCGTAAAGCCAGCATGCGAAGCCCCTCCGGGAACCCGCAGTTTGGCAGGATTCTCCCGCCCGTAAAGAGGCTCGGGCGCCGAAAGCGGCCCGCTATCGGCGAGAACGGGCGTTCTTCAACAAGCTTTTCCCAGCCGGCGAACGGTGCGTAGCGGATGGCCCTGCCCGGCAATGCGCGCGATCGCCGGGCCAATGTCTTCGGAAATCACCGACATCGAAAACGCCGTGGCGTGGATCATCCGCCCGCCGCCCTGGCTGAGCGCGACGTGCCCCGGCCAGAACAACAGGTCGCCTCGCTGGAAATGGTGGGGGTCATTGGGGATCGCCAGCGCCTCGCCCAGGGCGTGCTCCTGCATGTCGCTATCGCGCGGCGCCGCAATCCCGCACGCGAGGCTCGCGCTTTGCACAAGCCCGGAACAATCGATCCCGAGGCTAGTCTTGCCGCCCCAGAGATAGGGGATGCCCAGGAAACGCTCGGCCTCGGCGACCGGATCGGCAGCCTGATCGGCGATGGGCGCCAGATGGCCGGCAAAGAGATATCCTTCCGCGGTGCGGGCAAACCGATCCTCAATGGCCTCGACCTCAACGGTTGCGCCATAGGGGAGAAATCCGAGCGGCGTCACCTTGATCGAGGGGCCGGGGTAGAGAAAGCTTCTGAGCGCGGCCAGGCGGTGGGTGGGCTCCAACGCCGGAACGCCAAGCGCCTCCGCTGGCAGATAGCCGACATAACCATCGCGCACGGCCTGCCCCCAGGCCCAGCCGTCGAGGATTTCATAGAGATCGACCAGTTCGCCGTGCAAAAGCTCGGTTTCATAACCGAGACCGGCATCGCGCCCTTTGCGCAGGGGGACACTGGATGCAACGACACGGCGACGCAGCGGCTCGACAAAACGCCGGCCTTCAACCTGCCCGCGCAGCGCCGCCGCCGCGATATCCTCGCGCAGCGGCGTGATGCGCAGATCAAAGGCGTGGTCGGGCGGCGGGGTCAACGGCGGGGTCATGCGAAGGAGTATCCGGGATCAGGGGGCCAAGGCGGTCGCGCTCTCGACGATGAGATCGCCGAACTCCTCGAGGAACAACGCACCTCTTACGGTGCGCTGGATGATGACATTTCGACGATCGCTGGGGTCGCGGCGACGCGAGACGAGATCGATCTCACCCATCGCATCGAGCGCACGCGTGATGACCGGCTTGGTCACGCCGAGCTTTTGCGCGAGCCCGCGGACAGTATGGGGCGGCGGCTCCAGATAGATAGTGAGAAGCACGACAAGTTGGCGCGATGTCAGATCGACGCCATGCCGGCGTACGCTCGTAAGCCCAACTTCATGCCAGAGCTTGAGGGCCTGGATTGGCCTCAATCGCACACTCATTCAGGCGCTTCTTCCTTGACCTCGACCAGTGTTGCCAGTCGATTTGTACATGCACGCGTCAAATGTTTCACATCGGTATCATGAAACAGCTATGCGTGTAAGATTTTAGCGATGTTATCTTTGAGTAATCTTGCCAAACCGCTTCAGCACCAGTGCGGCAACCAGCCGCGCCGCGTGAGGCTCGCCGCCCTCCGGACGTCCCGGCTTCGCGGAAGGTACCCAGCCGTAGATGTCAAAATGGGCATGCCCGGTCGTTTGCGTCACGAACCGCTTGAGGAACAGCGCCGCAGTGATCGAACCGGCAAAGCCGCCCGAGCCGACGTTGTTCATATCCGCGATTTTCGAATCGAGCATCGCCTGATAAGGCTTCCACAGCGGCAATCGCCACACGGGGTCACGCACCTTCTGGCCTGAGCTGGAAATCTCGGTCGCCAGCGTCTCGTCATCGGTAAAGAACGGCGGCAGATCCGGGCCGAGCGCCACCCGCGCCGCGCCGGTCAAGGTGGCGAAATCGAACAGCAGCTCCGGCTTGTCTTCATCCGCGAGCGTCAGCGCATCGGCCAGAATGAGCCGGCCTTCGGCGTCGGTATTGTCGATCTCGACCGAAATCCCCTTGCGCGAGGGATAGATATCGCCCGGCCGGAAGGCGGCTCCCGCCACCGAGTTCTCGACGATGGGGGTGATGACGCGCAGGTCGATCCGCGCCCCCAGGCTCATCAGGATATCGGCCGCTGTCAGCGCCGCCGCCGCCCCGCCCATATCCTTTTTCATCAACAGCATCGAGCTGTCCGGCTTGAGATTGAGCCCGCCGGTATCGAAGACCACCCCCTTGCCGACGAGGGTCACCTTGGGCGCCCCGGGCTCGCCCCAGCGAAACTCCACCAGACGCGGTGGCACCGCGGAAGCGCGGCCCACGGCATGGATCAGCGGGAAATTCTCCTTGAGGAGATCATCGCCGATGATTTCGCGGACCGAAGCGCCGAAGCGCTCGCCAAGCACGCGGGCGGCACGGGCGAGATCGGCGGTCGAAAGGTCATTGGCCGGCGTGTTGATGAGGTCACGCCCGGCGGCAACAGCCCGGGCGATCTCACGGGCCTGCGCAGCGTCGCACCCATCCGGCGCCACCAGTTCGACATGGCGCGCATCGGCCGTCTTGTAGCGGGAAAACCGGTACTGCCCGAGCAGAAAACCAAGGTAAACCGCATCCGGATCGGCCATGTCCCCGACCAGATGGTAGCGACCATCCGGCAGATCGGTTGCGAGCTTGCCGGTAAGAAACGGCGTTTCCTGAAGACCTTTGTCCGCGCCGATCCCGAACAGCACCGCGCTGATCGCGCCCTGATCATCGGGAAGCACCAGGAGACGCCCCGATTTTGGCTGATACCCATGCGCCCTGGCAAACGCCCACGCGGCCGGTGACAGGCTTTCCTGTACGCCAGCCCAGTTTTCGTCGCTGGTCAGCATGACCGCGATCGAGGAAAGCGGCACATATTCATTGATTGGCATAGAGCAGTCCCCTCGGATGCCCGGCATCCGGCTTACGGAATGGGTGGCGAAGTCGAATTCACCAGCAATTAACGCCTGATTAGGGTTAACGAGTTATTCCTGTCTGGGGAAGCGGGTATGGAGCGAAATCCCGCCTCTGATGGCTGAAGGCCTTCCGAAGCACGGTTGGCCATCGGCATGGAGGCCGTTTCCTGCAGGACATGACAATGCGCAGCACGCACACCCCCCTTGATGATCGCTCGAGCCTGATCAGGCCTCCTTCGTGGCGGCACCGATCGCGCGCCGTATTTATGGCACTGGCCGGCGGCATGATGCTGGCAGGGTGCTCGGGCAAGCTGGCGAACTTCACCGGCTCGATCAGCGAATTAGGCCAGCGCCCGGCCAGTGAGCGTGCGAGTGATTCCATCACCGATCTTGCCCGGCGCTATGATGCAAAGCCGGGCGAAAAACGCACCTCGCTCGACTATGCCGCCGCGCTGCGTGCAAATGGCCAGCACCCCCAGGCTGTCGCCGTGTTGCAGCGCGCCTCCATCGACAATGTCGGCGATCGCGATGTGGCCGCAGCCTATGGCAAGGCCCTCGCGGATATCGGTCAGTTTGAACAGGCAAATTCAGTGCTCGCGCAAGCCCATTCCGAGGATCGGCCGAACTGGCGCGTGCTGTCGACGCTCGGCACCATCGCGGATCAGCAGGGGCAGCATGCCCGGGCACGGGAATTGTATCACCGCGCCCTCCAGATCGCGCCGAACGAGGCGAGCATTCTCAACAACCTCGGCCTGTCCTATGTCCTGAGCAAGGATCTCAAACTTGCCGAAGAGACGCTGCGCAAGGCGGTGGCCCAACCGGGGAGCGATCCGAGGGTTGCCGCCAATCTGGCGCTCGCGCTGCGCCTGCAAGGCAAAGCCACGAACGCGGTGACGGTGGTGACGCAAGCCCCGGCACCGAGTGCGGCCCAGCCCCCCGCTGCCCCCAAAGCGCCCGGCGCGATCAGACCCTAGAGCGCTTTTTCGATCAAGCGACGCCGGCTGGTCGAAAGAAAATGCGTCTGGACAAGAAGATCGAGCCGGCAATCTGATTGATCAGACTGGTGCTGCCCTGGTCCAATCGACATTCCTCGCCCCATCCCATGGATCGCTTCGGCGATCCCACACGTGCTGAGATCCGATGGATTTTGGGATCTGATGAATTTCTGGCCTTCATGCCCTCATCGCAGAACGCCACCCGTTGACCGGTCTCATCCCCGCATGGTACGCGAAGCCCCTGTCGGACCTGCTTTACGCGGTCGCGACGCCCCTGTGGCGGAATTGGTAGACGCGTCCGACTCAAAATCGGATTCCGCAAGGAGTGCTGGTTCGATTCCGGCCAGGGGCACCATCTTACCATCCAAATTCGTCCAATCATGTCCGTAAACATCTGAAATATCGGCGCTTTTGGCGATATTTTGCCTTAAATTCGTCCGATGGCGTCCGTTGTGGTGTGCTGGAAACCAACAGAAATGTTGGTATTGTTGTTGGTCTCGCCCCAGATACCAACACCTCGATACCAACAGGATACCAACATGGCACTGACGGACGTGGCCATTCGAGCCATGAAAGCGAACGGCAAACTGCAAAAAATTTCGGACGGTGACGGGCTTCAATTGTGGGTTATGCCGCATGGATCGAAGCTTTGGCGCTACGCCTATCGGTTCAACGGCGCTCAAAAAACGCTCGCGTTTGGCCAATATCCCGAAATTGGCCTAGCCGATGCGCGCAAGAAACGAGACGAGGCGCGCGCCGTGTTGGTATCGGGCATTGATCCCGGCCAACAGAAGAAGCTCGACAAGATCACCAAGGCGCTGAGCGATTCCACCACTTTCGATTCTGTCGCTGAGCAATACCTCGAAAAGAAAACGCGCGAGGGCATGGCCGCGAGCACGCTGAAACGCCTTCGCTCCCAGTTGAGCAAGATCACCAACGCTTTCGGCAACCGCCCGATCAGCGAGATCACCACGCCCGAAGTCCTCGCCCCGCTCAAGAAGATCGAAGCCAAGGGCACCTATGAAACCGCGACACGTACCAAGGAACTTTGCGGCGCGGTGTTCCGCTTCGCGATGGCCAACGGCATGCGACGCGATGATCCAACCCAAGCGCTCAAAGGCGCGCTTACCAGCCATCGCGTTACCCACCGTGCAGCCATCCTTGATCCTGCCGATTTCGGAAAGCTCCTGCGCGCCATTGAAGATTTTGACGGCCAGTTCACGACCAAAGCCGCCTTGCGCCTCCTGCCGCTCGTCTTCACCCGCCCCGGCGAATTGCGAAATGCTGAATGGGCCGAATTCGACTTTGCCGATGCGCGCTGGATCATCCCGAAAAGGCGAATGAAAATGCGGCGCGAACACCACGTGCCACTTGCGCATCAAGCCGTCGAAATTCTCACCGAGCTTCGCAAACTGACTGGCGAAGGCAAATACCTCTTCCCCGGCAATCGTTCCGTGCTTCAGCCGATTTCCGAAAACACGCTCAACGCCGCGCTTCGCCGCCTCGGTTACACCAAGGAGGAGATGACCGCGCACGGCTTCCGTTCGACCGCCTCAACCCTGCTCAACGAAAGCGGCAAGTTCTCACCCGACGCCATCGAGCGCGCCTTGGCACATCAGGACAATGACGAAGTCCGGCGCGCCTACAATCGTGGTGCGTATTGGAACGAGCGCGTTACCATGGCGCAATGGTGGGCGGATCATCTCGACACGCTGCGGAAGGGCGGGCAACCGGCGTCACAGAAGTAGCTGCTTACTATCCGCGGGCAATTCAGGTTCAGCAATCTCGCAAGCAATCGTTGTAAACGCAGATCTCCCCCTTGTCCGGCACCCAAGAGCAGGCACAATCAGCATGCGTTGGACGGAGATGAGTACAAATGCCAAAAATGTGGGAAATATGGGAATGCACACCGCTCGAATTTATTATGCGGAACAGATTTCCTTACGAAGATCCTGAACTCGCAAAAATGCCAGGTCTGGATCCATCTCGTCAGACCGTATTACCGGAAGACTATGCAGCTCAAGCAGCGGAGTACCGAAAGGCGCTTAACACCATCTCGGAGCGTGAGCTCTACGTACTAGCCGAAGAGGTCGAACGAGAAATAACAGAAGAACTCGGACAGACGGAGTCTCGACGGATTGAAGCAATGCGCGAGGCCGAAGAAGCTTCACAATTCTACAATCAGCCGGAGGCGGATGCAGACTTCGAGGCTTGGGCAAGAACGCCGATATGGTCGATTACTGAGGCAGTGGCCCTTTCGTTTGGCAAGGACCCTGACATAGTCAACTGGGAAACTGTTCAAGGCATCGAAACGGCGTCAGAGTTCACGAAGCAATTCAAGGTCCGGTCCCGCATATTTCGCAGAGCGGCAATGGCCAAGGCCTTGAGTGAAGCAATGAGCCCGCGAATGTTCCTAGCATGGGCCGAAAGGACAAGGCTCGAATTGCCGGCAGCACTCGTAAACGCAATTAAAGAAAATTGCGTTGAAAGTACCGACTGGAAAACGCATCACGATGGACTGCTGGAGAAGGAACAAGCACTTCAAGCCGAAGCCGTGTTGCTTCGCGAGCGGATCGTGGAGCTGGAGCAAAAAATAGCCGACCTACAGCGAGTAATGGATGCACCCGAAAAAACCGAGAAGCCGGGTGAAAAGCGCGAGCGCAAAACCCTGCTCCGCATGATAATAGGAATGGCTGTGGTGGCATATCATTATGATCCTGCCAACTACCGCAGCAGCACGATTCCGGACATCAAACATGATCTGGAACTTGCAGGCGTCCCAGTCGACGATGAGACAATCCGCAAATTCATCGGCGAGGGACGCGCACTCTTGCCACCCTCTAAGCCGAATTAGCGAAACCTAATTAGGTCTCACAAACCTAATTAGGTTTCAAAAAAAGCTAATCGCCCACAACCCAATTCAAACGTCTTAGCCCTGCTCCGTTCGCAAACACACGGAGCAGGGTCATGCTGTATTCCCTTGGACGCCCTTTCGACGAATGGCCGAGCACCGGCTATGTTCGGCTTCGCGATATCATCAAACCTTTCGGCCCGATCCCCGTTAGCAAATCGACCTGGTGGGCCGGCGTCAAAGATGGCCGCTTTCCCAAGCCTGTGAAGCTCGGTCCGAAACTGACTGTCTGGCGCATTGAGGACATCCGCCGTCTCATCGAAGAAGGGGTCGGCCCCTATGCCTGAGTTTCCTGAAAAAACTCGGGATCCGGCTCTGCGCAAGGATTCGGGTGACGCCGAAGCTCGCGGCGCTTCCAACGCTCCGACGCAAGCTGAAACCCAACTGGACCTCATCAACGACTGGCTTGCCGGCACGGACGAGCATACGGATCTGGGAGAAACCGAAGCAGCGGCCCCGCATCAAGAGGGCAAGCCTAAGCAGAGCGTCCTCCGTACAAACGCTATTCAACTGCGCGCGCGTACCGATATGCCGGCACGGGTCAAGACATCGCACCGCAAGCGACCGACGGATAGCAAGTTTGGAACGATCATCGCCGCGAGCACAAAGCCTGCTGGATCTCCCCGCCAGGCAATTGTTGACCGCGCGCAAAAGTCCGTTCCCGCCGATGCGCCGCTCTATCTCAGTGTTGAGAAAGTGGCGCGCCGCTATGACGTGTCGATCTCCACGATATGGCGCTGGGTCAAAGCGGGCGAGTTCCCCAAACCTCGAAAAATTGCCAGCAGGATCACTCGGTGGGCCGTTGCCGATCTCGAAGCCTATGATCGAGCAATGAGGTAATCCTCGTGGCCGCGCCGTTTCCCTCTTCCCTCGCCAAACCGCAACGCAAGCGCCGCCCTTTCAAGCGGCTTCACAGCTCAACCAAAGCGCTGATCAACTATGTCTATTCCATGCCGGAAATCATGCGCCTCTATGCCGTTGACGAACAGACCGTTCGCAACTGGTGCAAGGCTGGCCTGAAACGTGTCGAAGGAACCTCTAGGTTCCTCGTGCGCGGGGATGAACTCAATGCCTTCCATACGGCACGCAATGCGCAAGCAAAGCAACCGCTTGCTACTACTGAATTCTATTGCTTGCGCTGCCACGCACCGCGTGAACCTTCCGCAGGCAGCATTGTGGGCATCCACGCTGACAAGCCGGGTTTGGAGCTCAAGGCGCGTTGCCAGATCTGCAACACGGCAATGTATCGCCCCTGGTCGAAGGCCGCATCCGTGGCCCTGCTGGCACGCCCCGACCTTTGGCCACCGGGCCCGAGTACGGCAAATGTACAGCCTTCAACCAAGCTCGATCACCCAGCGGAAATGCAACGGATTACGACAGCTTGCGACTCTGTGATTCCGGCCAAAACGAGCGCCCACCAAAAACCGACCCGAACACCAAGGAAGCCTGCAAAGACTCAAGCGGCTGCGCAGCGGCAATGCCAACCTGTCAGACCTTGCCGACGTGCCGGGCGTCGCGGTCGCCATACTTCAACGCAACAACATCCACATCGCCACCTGCGAAAAGGCCCGGGTCAGCGAAATCTTCGCCGCGCTGAAGGCGAGCGCGGCCACGGCCAATGTCCGCAACAAGGTCAAGTTCATCCTCGCGACCGATGGCGAAACGGTCGAGGCCGAAGACCTCACCTCGGATGCGCCGACCCGCGTCTGTGACTTTGCCGACCTGCCGAACCATTTCGGCTATTTCCTGCCGCTGGCGGGCATCACGACCAACAAGCAGATCAGCGAAAACCCGTTCGATATTCGCGCCACGGGGCGGCTGAACAATCTCTATGTCGAGCTGTTGAAGACGAACCCGGATTGGGCCACGAACGCACGCCGCCCGGACATGAACCACTTCATGGCGCGGCTGATCTTCTGCTTCTTCGCCGAGAGTACGGACATCTTCAACGGCGAGGGCATGTTCACCCAGACCATCGAGCAGTTCAGTGCGCGGGATTCGTCCAACACCCATGATGTGATCAGCGCGATCTTCCGGGCGATGAATGTGCGGATGGAGCGGCGCAAGGCGGAGGGCACGCCCGCTTGGGCGGACGTGTTTCCCTATGTGAATGGCGGGCTATTCTCCGGCTGTGCGGAGGTGCCCGTCTTCAGCAAGACAGCGCGCGCCTACCTGCTCCACATCGGCAAGCTCGATTGGCGCAAGATCAACCCGGACATCTTCGGGTCGATGATTCAGGCCGTGGCGGATGACGAGGAGCGCGGCTCGCTCGGCATGCACTACACATCGGTGCCAAACATCCTGAAGGTGCTGAACCCGCTGTTTCTGGATGACCTGCGGGCCAAGCTGGACGAGGCTGGCGACAACGCCCGCAAGCTCCTCAATCTGCGAAACCGTATGGCGCGCATCCGGGTGTTTGATCCAGCCTGCGGGTCCGGCAATTTTCTGGTGATTGCCTACAAGGAAATGCGGGCCATCGAAGCGGAGATCAACCGGCGTCGTGGCGAGCCCGACCGACGCTCGGATATCCCGCTCACCAATTTTCGCGGTATCGAGTTGCGGGACTTCCCCGCCGAGATCGCGCGCCTCGCCCTCATCATCGCGGAATACCAGTGCGACGTGGTCTATCGCGGCCAGAAAGAGGCTCTAGCCGAGTTCCTGCCTCTCGATGCGCAGAACTGGATCACCTGCGGCAATGCGCTGAGGCTCGATTGGCTCAGCATCTGCCCGCCCACCGGCACGGGTGTGAAAGTGCAGGCCGATGACCTGTTCGGCACGCCGCTAAAGCAGTCCGAGATTGATTTCGAGAATGCAGGCGGCGAAATTTATCTTTGTGGCAACCCACCCTATCAAGGCAGCATGAATCAGACCTCTAGCCAAAAAGAGGACATGGCTATGGTCTTCGCTAGTCGATTCAATAAATATAAAGATTTAGACTATGTCGCAGCATTTCTGTTTAAAGCAGCAGAGTACAATCGCCTTGCAAAATCCTCAAGCGCTCTTGTGACAACTAATTCTGTCACTCAGGGCGAGCAAGTCGCAATGCTTTGGCCTCTCATTTTTCAGGAAAACAACTTCATTCATTTCGCGCATAAATCATTTATTTGGGCGAATCTAGCGAGCAATAAAGCTGCTGTCACTTGTGTCGTCATCGGGTTGTCGTCTTCTGAAACCGGGCAACGATTGCTGTTTGACGACGAGACTGTGCGGCAAGTGGGCCTAATTGGTCCATACCTGATAGCAGGTTCGGATCAGGTGGTGAGCAAGCGGACGTCGCCAATCCACCAATTATCGAGGATGGACTACGGCAACAAGCCAACTGATGGCGGCAACCTAATCCTTAGTCGTGATGAGGCAGCATCGCTAGTCGCACGCGAGCCGAAGGCTAGTCCCATTGTAAAAAGATACGTTGGATCACAGGAATTCATTCAAGGCACAGACAGAATGTGTCTTTGGATCGAAGATCACTATCTGCCTCAACTGTCCGATTGTGCCGAGGTTATCGAGAGGATTTCGAAGGTTCGGGAGCTGAGGACCAATAGCAAAGGCTCGCAGGCGAACAAGGGAGCCAGTACCCCTCATCGTTTCGTATTTGCTCCACATTCCGATGATTATAGCATCATTGTGCCCCGTCACTTCTCGGAAAGGCGGGACTATGTGACAGTGGGAATCGGC
>CAZNAT010000036.1:0-32498 GCA_964571245.1 uncultured Methylobacterium sp. | reverse complement strand
GCGCAGGCCGAGCACGCGGCAGGCGATGGCGAAGGCGAAATTGCCGAAGGTCTCGCCCAGCACCATCCCGGCGTATTCCGGGCGCGGCGCGGTCAGCGAGGGATAGCGCTTGCCGGCCTTGATCCAGTCGAAGGTGCCGCCGTCGACGATCACGCCGCCGATGGAATTGCCGTGGCCGCCGAGGAATTTGGTGGCCGAATGCACGACGATATCCGCGCCATGCTCGAACGGGCGGATGAGATAGGGCGAGGCCAGCGTGTTGTCGACGATCAGCGGGATGCCGGCCTTCTTCGCGACCGCGGCGATGCCGGCGATGTCGAAGATCGCGCCACCCGGATTGGCGATGCTCTCGATGAAGATCGCCTTGGTTTTCGGCGTGATCGCGCGCTCGAACGAGGCGGCATCCTCATCGGCCCAGACCACGTTCCAGCCGAATTTCTTGTAGGCGTGGTTGAACTGGTTGATCGAACCGCCATAGAGCTTTTTCGCGGCGACGAACTCGTCGCCCGGCTCCAACAGCGTGTGGAACACGAGGTGTTCGGCAGCATGGCCCGAGGCCACCGCCAGCGCCGCCGTGCCGCCTTCCAGCGCCGCGACGCGCTCTTCGAGCACCGAGCAGGTCGGGTTGCCGAGCCGGGAATAGATGTTTCCGAAGGCCTGAAGCCCGAACAGCGACGCCGCGTGATCGACATCATCGAACACGAAGGCCGTCGTCTGGTAGATCGGCGTCACCCGGGCGCCGGTCGTGGGGTCGGGCTGCGCGCCCGCGTGAACAGCCAGGGTTGAAAAGCCAGGGGCGCGGTCGGTCATTGCAAAATCCTCCGTGATCGCAATCGTTCTATACAACGGATTTTCGTTCGTCAATCAGGATTGTCCGGTATGAAGAACGGGGTGTGCAGGCCTCTATTGCGGCGCGCCAAGCCTTTTATCCGGGCATTCGAGGCCTTTTATCCGGGCATTCGAGGCCTTTGATCCGGGTATTCGAGGCCTTTGATCCAGCGCAAAGCGGTTCGGGGGAGGGACGCTACTTATGCACCACTCAGACGATCCTGTCGTCGGAAGGGTTATCTTGGACATCGGATCGGGCTGAGCAAACCCAGAGGTGGTGTTATGGATATCAAATCGATCATTCCGTTTGGCCGTTCCGTCTCGCTCAAGCGTGGCGAGGCCGACCCATTCATGAGCTTGCGCCGCGAGATGGACCGTCTTTTCGACGGGTTCACGCGGGACTGGTCCTTGCCCTCGGTATTCGAGGCGAGCGGCTTCCTGACGCCGAAGGTCAATGTCGCCGAGACCGAAAAGGGGCTCGAGATGACCGCGGAATTGCCCGGCATCAACCAGAAAGACATTGAGCTGGATATCTCCGAGGGCGTGCTCACGCTCAAGGCCGAGCACAAGGCCGAGAAGGAGGAGAAGGACGAGAAGAAGCACTATCACCTGATCGAGCGGTCGCACGGCACCTTCCTGCGCCAGTTCGCGCTCCCGTTCGAGGCCGACGAAGACAAGGTCGAGGCGAACTTCGAGAAAGGCGTGCTCAGGGTCTTCGTGCCCCGTTCGGCCAAGGCCGAGAAGAAGACGCGCAAAATTGCGGTTGGGTCCAAGTGAACGCGCGCGACGCCGGTTCAACCGGCGTCGCTTCTCCTTGAGGGCTGCATCATGCGCTTCGGGAACAGCAGCGCGACCAGCCCGAGCGCGATGGCAAGCCCGGCGCTCTGCGCGACAATGAAAGCGATCACACCGCCAGGCGCGATACCGGCGAAGCTGGGGGTAAAGGCGCGTGCGATCGTCACCGCCGGGTTGGCGAAAGCGGTGGAGGAGGTAAACCAATAGGCCGCCATAATCGTGAGGCCAACCAGCATGGGGACCTTGTCCGGCGCATGGCGGATGCCGCCGGCGATCACGAGGAGCAGCGTCACGGTTGCGATGACCTCGCCGACCCACTGTCCGATGCCGCCACGCAAGGTGGTGCCCGCCGCCAGGATCGGCATCTCGAACATGGCGTGCGCCAGCAGCGTGCCCAGAATGCCGCCACCGATCTGGGCAAAGGCGTAAGGCAATACGTCGCGCCACGGAAATTCGCCGCGAACCGCCAGGAAGACGCTGACGGCAGGGTTGAAGTGCGCACCGGACGCCGGGCCAAGGATCGTGATCAGCACCACAAGGATGGCTCCGGTCGGGATCGTGTTACCGAGGAGCGCGATGGCGATATTCCCGCCGGCCAGCCTTTCAGCCATGATGCCGGAGCCGACGACGGTCGCGACCAGCAACAACGCTCCGAGCGCTTCTGTGGCGCTGCGGCGGGCGAGATCCGCGTTCAAGCCGGGCGCGCTCATCCGCAGCTCGCTCCGGCGATCTCACCGATGCGACCGAGTTCGGCCTTTACCGCTTCCGGGGGCATTGCGGCGAGGGGGAGGGCGACGAAGGCCGCAATCCGCGCCTTCATGTGCTCGAACGCGAGCTGGAAGGCAGCCTGCCGTTCGGTTTCGGTGCCCTCGATGGCGGCAGGGTCGGCAATCCCCCAATGCGCGCTGGCGGGTCTGCCCGGCCAGAATGGGCAGGCTTCGCCCGCGGCGTTGTCACAGACCGTCAAGATGAAATCCATCGGGGGAGCGTCGGGCGTAGCGAACTCATCCCAGCTTTTCGAGCGCAGTCCATCGGTCGAAAATCCGGCAGCCTTGAGGGCCCGGATCGCCAAGGGATTGACGACGCCTTTGGGCTGGCTGCCGGCGGAATAGGCATTGAACCGGTCACCACCGAGGGTGCGGAGAATGGCTTCGGCCAGAATGGAGCGCGCGGTGTTGCCGGTGCACAGAAACAGGACATTCATTCGGGTCGCGGTCATGGCAGCCTCCAAGAAGAAAGACTGCCTAAGGCGCATGGATGACATTTCGGTGACGCGGTTCGGCAGCGCCGTCACTCCCGCCGGTCCAGCGTCAGCTTCTGGAAGCCTTTCGTCGAGAGCGTCGGGCGCTTGGCCGAAATCCGCCGTGAATTGATCCCTTGCCAGGAGATCTCGCCGGAAATCCGGCCGTATTCGATTTTGGGGCAGCGATCCATGATGACGGTGATGCCCCGGGCCTCGGCCAGGGCTGCTGCCGCGTCGTTGCGCACCCCGAGCTGCATCCAGATGACTTTGGGCAAAGGGGTGAGCGCGAGCGCTTCTTCGACCACGCCCATTGCCGCTTCCGAGTTGCGGAAGATCTCGACCATGTCAATCGGGCCGTCGATATCCCGCAACCCGGCCACAAACGGCGTGCCGAGCAGCTCGGATCCAACCCGGGCGGGGTTGACCGGAACAACCTCGTAGTCGCGTTCGGAGAGGTATTTGAATACGAAATAGCTGGGTCGGGCCGGGTTATCGCTCGCGCCGACCATCGCGATGCGCTTCACCGATGTCAGGACCGAGCGGATGAGATCGTCGGGATAGGAGTCGTGGTTCATCGGACCTGTGCCGGTTGGGGTGGCAAGAGAGCGGCTTTTTGGAAAGCGGCATTTGGAGGCCGCGCTCGCCTTTGCGAAACCTGCATGGAGGCACGCCGGCTCGAGGCGAACATGAACGGTCTTGCCCTGGCTGGCAAGGCGCCCTCTCGTGGCCGGCATTTTGAGGCTCGGGCAGCCCGTCAGGCGGGTCGGGCAGGGATGGCATCGCCGGCCGCATTGCCCTCCAAGAAAAATGCCCGCGAGGCCGCCGGTACACCACCGGTACGGGGGGCGTTGGCACAAACGCGAAATGCCTGAACGCCCGTCAATATTCAATTTACGATTGTGTGGTCATTTGAGCATCCTCGATAAGGAATTGGTGATGTTTGGACTTCGCGGAAAGCTGTTTCTCCGATTGCAGCTCGCCATTGCCGGCATCGGCGCCTTGTGTCTGATGCTTTCGGTCTTCCTCTGGCACTGGAACCAGAAGACCGATGCGCTCAATGCCCTGCACGCGAGCACCATCGCCAAGCTTGGTCTGGTCGAGCGTTCGAATGGGCTGGTGTATGCGATCGTGATGGAATCGCGCGGGCTCTACATCGCCGAGACCCCGCAAAGGATCGAGCAGTTCGGCAAGGGGTTGATCAACCATTTGAAGACCCTGACCGAAACCGTCGAGCAATGGGAAAAGCTGATTGAGCCCAGCGAGGCGACCGAATTCGCTGCTTTAAAGCGGCAGAATGAAGCCTTCGTCAAGCTGCGGACCGAGCTTTTTGCCGAGGCCAAGCGGGGCGGCTCCGCTGCCGCGCGCACCCTTGGCGACAATGACGCCAACCGGAGCGCCCGCACGGCCTTCAACGCCACGCTTGACGGGCTCGCCAAATCCTATCGGGGACGGATCGCCGAACTGGCCGAACAGCGCGACCAGATTACCCGGATCTCCTCCATCGGCGAAATTTCGATCGTCTGCGTCATTCTTCTGGGCATTGCCGGGGTGCTGCTCTGGATCGAGCGGGTGATCGCCCGGCCCTTCGCGGACATCAGCGGCAATCTCGATCGCCTTGCCCGGCATGAGACCGATTTCGAGATTTTGTCGCTGGATAAACCGGGCGAGGTCGGCGCCGTGGCGCGGGCGATCGAGTCGTTTCGCGGCTCGATCCTGAAGAACGAGTGTCAGCAACAGATGGAAGCCGAGGAGCACCGCGGACGCCTCGAGCGCCAGCAACATTTCGAGGCGGCGATCCGGCGCTTCGAGGTGGCGGCGTCCACGCGCGTGGCCTCCCTCGCGGATACCTCGAGCAGCCTCCACGGCGCGGCGTCCTCGCTCTCGACCGGGGCCGAGGAAACCGCGCGTCAGGCCGAAATCGTGACCGAGGCCTCCGGGGCGATGAATTCCAGCATCGATGTGCTGGCGCACGCCGGGCATCAGCTGGCGGGCGCGATCGGAGAGATCGCCGAAGGTATCGGGCGGGCGAGCGATGTTTCGGAGCGGGCATCGCAGATGGGCCACGAGACCGCCGAGAAATTCTCGGAACTCGCCCATGCCGTTTCCACCATCGGGCAGGTGGTGGGACTGATCAACTCGATCGCCGCCCAGACCAATCTCCTGGCGCTGAACGCCACCATCGAGGCGGCAAGGGCAGGCGATGCCGGCAGGGGCTTTGCCGTGGTGGCGGCGGAGGTCAAGCAGCTGGCGACGCAAACCACGCATGCGACCGCCGAGATCGCGGCCAGTGTCACCCATGTCCAGACGGTGACGGACGAGTCCCTCACGGCCGTCCGGGCGATCTCGACAACCATCGAGGAAATGCGCCGGATTGCCTCCGAAGTGACCGCGGCCGTGGATCAGCAGCGCATCGCCACCACCGAAATTGCCCAGAACGTGCAGCGCGCTTCGGCTGGTACCCAGCAGGTTTCGGATAATATCATGGGGGTCTCCAAGGCCGCCGACGACACCGGCACCTCGGCGATGCAGGTGCTGGAATCCGCCGGGAAGCTGGCGGAGCAGGCCGCGCAGATCAAACACGAGGTCGATGGTTTTCTCTCGGAGATCCGGGTCGCCTAGCGTGAAAACGCATCATTGGAAGCGATGTTAACTCAAGGGGCAGGCCCCTAGTCCGAGCCCTCGGCGGTGGGTGGGCGGCGCGTGACAAACGCGTCGATGCCGGCCTCGGCCTCGCGCATCAGCATGTTTTCGACCATCACGCTGCCGGTATAGGCATAGGCCTCGTCGAGTAGCATTTCCTTCTGCCGGTAGAAGGCTTCCTTGCCGATTTTCACGATCGCCGCCGGTTTGGCGGCGATCTGGTCCGCCAGCTCACGCGCGGCGGCGACAGCTTCGCCTTCCTCCACCACCCGGTTGATCAGCCCGAAGGTCAACGCCGTATCCGCCGAGATCATCTCGCCGGTCAGCAGCATTTCCATCGCGTGCTTGTTGCCGAGATTGCGCGAGAGCGCGACCATCGGCGTCGAGCAGAAGAGCCCGATGTTGACGCCGGGCGTCGCAAAGCGCGCGACTTCCCCCGCGATCGCCAGATCGCAGGTGGCCACGAGCTGGCAGCCGGCGGCCGTCGCAACCCCTTCGACCGCCGCGATCACCGGCTGCGGCATCGCCCGGATCTCCAGCATCATCGCCGTGCAGGCGGCCATCAGTTCGCCGAAGAACGCCCGGCCCTTGTCCGCACCGGCGCGCGCGGCCTGGATTTCCTTGAGGTCATGCCCGGCCGAGAACGCCGGACCATCCCCCGCCAGAATGACGACGCGGATGGCCGCGTTCGCCGCGGCCTCGCGCAAGGCCGCGTGCAGCGCGCCGATCATCGCCAGCGAGAGCGCGTTGCGCCGCGCCGGGTGTGCCAGGGTGATGACCCGGACCGCCGCGTCATCCTCGACCCGCACCAGCGCGGGCGGGTTTTCGGTTGGCCAGCGGCTGGCGGGCGCTTCTTCGTCGACACAAGCATTTGACATTGGCGAGCCTGTTCGTTCTGAATTGAACAAACAGGGTATCGCGCTTTGCCCGATTTCGCGAGCCCTATCCTCCAGGAGTGCAAGAACCAGGATGCCCCCCGCTGACCTGCCCGGCCGGAACACCGCCCCTCCCGCCCTCGACCGCGAGGCGATGGAAGCCTTCATCGACGAGGTGTTCCCCGAAATCCACCATGGTGGCCGCACGGTCTCGATCGAGGCGGTCGGGGCGGGCACCTGCCGGGTCCGGCTGGCGTATCATCCCAAGCACCTCAGGCCCGGCGGCACCCTTTCCGGCCCGTCGATGATGATGCTGGCCGATCTCGCGCTCTACATCGCCGTGCTCTCGGTGGTGGGGAAGGTCGAGCTGGCGGTGACGACGCATCTCTCGATCAATTTTCTCAAAAAACCTGACAAGGCCGATCTCGTCGCGGAATGCCGGTTGCTCAAGGCCGGCAAGCGGCTCTGCGTCGGCGAGGTCTCGATCTATTCCGATCCGGGTGCGGGTGCGCTCGACGAGGCGGAGCCGGTTGCCCATGTGACCGGGACCTATTCGGTGCCGCCGGCGAAATAAAAAAAGAAGTAAAAGAGGTAAAATAATACCCCAGTCGTCATAGTATTGATTTTGATCATTTTTAGACGTTTTTCCCCGCAGATAAATCATTGACCTTGGGCCTGCGGTCGCTTATAGCCTCCCCAGCGGCGGCGCTCCCCGCGTGCTCCCGAGACGGGTTTCCGGATCAGGACATGCATAAGGATGGCGTCGCCTCTTCGTTTCGTTTTGCTCCTTTTTTCGAGGATGACCATGAAGGCCCTGACCTCAGCCACGCGATCGTTCGTGGCGAAGCCGGCCGAAGTCGAGAAAAAGTGGATCGTGATTGATGCAACCGGCCTCGTTGTTGGCCG
Source organism: uncultured Methylobacterium sp. (assembly GCA_964571245.1). GTDB lineage: Bacteria > Pseudomonadota > Alphaproteobacteria > Rhizobiales > Beijerinckiaceae > Rhabdaerophilum. Next base: position 25,211 of record CAZNAT010000036.1, on the reverse strand, counting down.
CCTTGCCTCGATCATTGCCCTTCGGCTTCGCGGCAAGCACAAACCCGATTTCACCCCGCACGTGGACACCGGTGACAATGTCATCGTCGTCAATGCCGAGAAGGTGCTGTTCACTGGCCGCAAGCGCGAGCAGAAGAACTACTATCACCACACCGGCTTCATCGGCGGCATCAAGGAACGTTCGGCCAAGTTCATTCTCGAAGGTCGCTTTCCGGAGCGGATCGTCGAGAAGGCGGTTGAGCGCATGCTGCCGCGCGGTCCGCTCGGCAAGCAGCAGTTCGGCAACCTGCGCGTCTACAAGGGTGCCACGCACCCGCATGAAGCCCAGCAGCCGGTGGCGCTCGACGTCGCTTCTCTCAATTCCAAGAATACGAGGCTTGGTTGATCATGGCTGAGGTTCTCTCTTCACTTAGCGATCTCGGCGGTTCAGCGGTTTCGACCCAGCCGGCCGCTCCGGTCCATGTCCAGAAGCTCGACAAGTTCGGTCGCGCCTATGCCACCGGCAAGCGCAAGGATGCGGTCGCCCGCGTCTGGATCAAGCCGGGCACCGGCAAGATCACCGTCAACAGCCGCTCGCTCGAGGTCTATTTCGCGCGCCCGGTGCTGCGGATGATCCTCAACCAGCCTTTGGTTGCGGCCCAGCGTGTCGATCAGTACGACATCATGATCACCTGCAACGGCGGTGGTCTTTCCGGGCAGGCCGGCGCGGTGCGCCACGGCATCTCGCGGGCGCTGACCTATTTCGAGCCGGAACTGCGGGGCGTCCTCAAGAAGGGCGGCTTCCTGACGCGTGACAGCCGTACCGTCGAGCGCAAGAAGTACGGCAAGGCGAAGGCCCGTCGTTCGTTCCAGTTCTCGAAGCGCTAAGGCGCTTCGGACTGTCAGAAATACGAAAAGGCCCGGGAAACCGGGCCTTTTTTGTTGCTTGAAAGGCAAGCCTCACACCTCGTCTTCGCCCACCGCTTCGCTCCAGGGGTGCTCGATATCGGTCATGCCGCAGTTGACGCCGGATGTCCGCGAAACCGCGCTCGCGATCGTGAACGGGTAGGGCGCCGGGTTCGGCAGCGCGGTGACGAGGGGGTGATGCGCTTCGAGCGCCGCCAGCACCGCCTCGCCGAGCCGTTCGTCGGCCACGATCTTGCTGCCTGCCGAATGATCGAGCCGCGGCGCGGCGAATGCCGCTTCGAGATCGAGCCCGCGATCGACCATCAGCGCCAGCAGCTGGAACACCGCCGGGATGATCTTGCGCCCGCCGGCACCGCCGATCGCGACGGTTTCGTCAACCCCGGCCCGGTTCCGGCCGGTCATGATCGCCGGGCAGAAATTGGCGAGCACCCGTACGCCTGGCGCGATCGCATTGACCGACCCCGGGCGCGGATCAAACCAGTTGATGCCGTTGTTCAGGGCGATGCCGCTCGTCGGGGCGACAAAGCGCGCGCCGAACGCGGTGAGCAGCGTCTGCGTCAGTGTGATCGCCATGCCGTTCCGGTCAACGACAGAGAGATGCGTCGTCGAGGTCGGCGCCCGTTCCGGCGCAAAGCCGGCATCGCTGCGATGACCAAGATCTCCCTTATGACCAAGATCTCCCTTATGGCCGAGATCTCCCTTGTGACCGAGATCTCCCTTGTGTCCAAGTTTTGCGAAGCGGTCTTTCCACGCAAAATCGAGCGCATCGGCATAGCCCAGGAAGAGCGCGGCATCCTCGCTCGGCGGCGTCACCGGCAGGCGGGAGAAGGCGGCAGCCAGCGTCGGGCCGCCGTTGAGTTCGGGCAGCACATGAATCCGCCGTCCGGCATAGGCGATTGCCTGCGGGGCCACGCGGCGCACGCTATAGCGCTCGAAATCCTCGCGGGCGAGGCAGCCGCCGGCCGCCTGCACATCGCGCACCAGGCTTTCCGCGATCTCGCCGCGGTAGAACGGCGCGATGCCCTCCTTGCCGATCTGGGCGAGCGTGGCGGCCAGTCTGGCATTGGGCAGGCGGGCGAGGGTGCCGGATGTCTGCATCGGCTGGCCCGGCGGCACGCCGTTCGGCAGGAACCAGCCGCGCGAGCCGGCGTCGGCGAGAAGATCGGCAAAGGCGTTGGCGATCATCACCGTCGCGTACCAGTCAACGACAAGGCCTTCCGCCGCCAGTTTTTGCGCAGGCGCGACGAGATCGGCCCAGGGCATGGTGCCATGCGCGGCATGGAGGGCGAAAAGCCCGGCAAGATGGCTCGGCACCGCGACCGATTTCGCACCCTTGAGGTTGCGGTCCTCCTTGACCGCTGGCCAGCCGAACATGTCGGAGGCCTTGCCTTCGATGAGAGGGTAATCCGCCGGATCAAGGCCAAAGGGCGAAACGCCACCGAAATCGAAGGCTTCCACCGCCCCGCCCGGAAGCGCAACCAGCGCCACGCCGACCCCGCCGATGCCGCTCATCCAGGGTTCGACGATGCCCATCGCGAGCCCGGTCGCGACCGCCGCATCGACGGCATTGCCGCCGGCCTTGAGCACCTCCGCGCCGATGGTGGCCGCGACGCGGTTCTGGCTGACGACGACGCCGCCCTTCGAGCGAAGTGCCGGTTTTTCAACGCGGCGGCGGCGGGAAAACGACGGTGAATGGACGGAAATACGCGGCATGATCGGCCTTCCAATGGAGGGGCATGGCGGCCTCGCCTCGTTCGGGCGGGGGCCATTTTGCCGATCATGCGCAATCGCCGGGGGCAAATCCAATGGAAGTTTGGTCTGGCAGTCCTGTTGTCACAGGTCTTCGTGGTGCCAGAAGATGTCTGGCCGTCAGTCGATGATGGCGAGCCGCGGCTGCGGGGTCAGAACCATCGTGAAATGCCCGACGAGGTCGCAGCCCATCGGGAAAACCTGCGGTGCGAAGGCTTCCAGCAGGTCTTTTTCGTAGAGCGCCGCCGTCTCGACCCGGCACAGCACGTATTTCGCCGCCGCGACGATATCCTCGCGGTCGATGATGGCGAGCACGCGCCATTCCGGGTGTTCGCGCAGCCAGCGGTGCACGCTCTCGACCAGCTCGGGGTAGGCGGGGTGGAGCATATCGTCGAGCACCATCAGCCCGTGCGGGTGCATCAGCGGCGCGGCGAGGTTGAGATCGTTGGTGACATTCGCGTCGTCGTGCTGGCCATCGATATGGAAAAACCGGACGAGGCCCCCCGTCGATCCCGGAACGGTTTTGGCCGGCGCCACGACATCGGCGGGCTTCATATCGGCGGTATTGCCCTTGATCGCGGTGTAATCCGCGCGGGCGAGGCCGTTTTTGGCGCAATTCTCGTGCAGGTGATCGAGCACCTTCTCACTCGGCCAGGAGAAAATATCGATCCCGACCGCGTGTTCGCCGGGCGCCAGCCCCATCGCCAGCGCAATGAAGAACCGACCCTCGAAGGTGCCGATCTCCGCGATATGCCCGGTGACGCCGATCTCGCGCTGCCGCCGGATGAGATGACCCGAAATCGAGGCGGCGAATGCCGAGGACATGCCGCGAACCTGATCGTAGCCTGTCCTGAGGTAGTGATCGAGGCGGGGATTGCCGGTGGGAAGGATCATGATGCTTTCCGAAACTGAGGGTGGCTCTCTCTAGGGCAAACTCGGCGGCCCGGCTAGGCCTTGTTGGTTCAGGGCGAAAATGCATACTATTCCTTCCTGGGCCTATGGTTTTCGCCCCAGCGCTGGAGCCGTCACTTCGGCAACAATTCGACGCGGATCTCGGCCACCTCGCGCACATGCCGGGGGCCGGGGCGCAAGTCACCGAAGGCCCTGAGGCTGAATTCCCCTTCGCGCGCCGGATTTGGGGCACCGTTCTCTTGCGTGATCAGCACCACGCTTTCACCGGACGGGTGGTTGAACAACTCGCCCCAGCTGAAGCTGGCCCGATAGCCGTCCCGCGCGACCACCACGACGGTTGCCGAGCGTAATCCATAGCGATCGAGGGTCTCGATTCCGAGCTTTCGGAGCAGCGTCGGCAGTGAAACGCCGCCGTAGCGGATCTCAAGCCGCCTGGTTTCGCCATTGAGGGTGATGTCCCGCCCGTCCTTCACCTCGATGAGGCCGAGGGCTGCAAACTCGGCGCCCGAGAGTGTTTTGGCCTGTGGGCCGATACCGGTGATGCGCAGCGGTTCGGCTGTCACCGAAACCGCAAGTCCGAAAATACATCCAAACAACAGGACCGGAAGCCCGAGAATTCGGAAAATCCCCTGGAAGAGCCTGATCATGCCCCATCTCCTGTTCATCGCGGTTTGTCGTTGCGGGAGTGCCCTGGATATGAGAAGGCCCAATCCATGATGGAATCAAGCTCATGCGCATCTTTGTCCTCGCCCTGACGTTTTCGTTTGTGCTGCTGCCGACGCTGCTGATCCTGCTGGCGTCGCAGAAGCCGCTCCGATCCCGTATTGTCTGGGGGCTGGCCTCGTTTCTGTCGCCGCTCACGACCATCGCCATCACGCATCTCATGCCGCGGATGACGAACAATTCGGCCGATTCCACGCAATGGGAACGGTTTTTCGGGCTGCTGCTGACGGGAAGCGGCTTCGTGCTGCCGTGGATGATTTTTGCGATCTTTCTGCACCGGCGCGGATCCGGGGCTGCGAAGTAGCGTTTACTGGCCATGCTTCCGTCGCGAGGGGCTCAGGTCTTCGAGCAAAAACAGATGATCAGCCTGCAAAAATACTTGCGAAAGCAGGCCCGAAGCGGCATGAAAAGCGCCATGAAATCGCAACGCTCCTGCCTGGCGCTGGCCGCTCGACGACGAGGATAATCCGGTAGACGGATTTCATCCTTTCGTCGTTGTTTTGCCCGATGATCCCTGCTGCTCATCCTCGCCAGCTTTCTGGAGTGCCCCCCATGACCCATTCCGCTGCCCCCCGGCTCAAGGGCTCGAAGCCCGCCGTCTTCATCGATGGCGAAGCGGGCACCACCGGCCTGCAGATCCGTGATCTTCTCGCCCGGGAGGCGGGGATCGAGGTTCGCTCGATTGCCCCCGAAGCGCGCAAGGACATCAACGCCAAGCGCGATCTGATGGCCGCGGTCGATGTCGTCATCCTCTGTCTGCCGGATGAGGCGGCCAAGGAGGCCGTCGAGCTGGGCGAGAGCCTCGGCGCGGACCGGCCGCGGTTTATCGATGCCTCCACGGCCCACCGGGTCACGCCAGGCTGGGTTTATGGCGTGCCGGAACTTGAACCGGAGCAGCCGGCGCGGATCCGCGCGGCGATGAACGTCGCCAACCCCGGCTGCTACCCCACGGGCGGCATCGCGCTCATCCGGCCGCTGGTGCAGGCTGGCCTGATGGCGTCGAATTTTCCGGTCACCGTGAATGCCGTCTCCGGTTACTCGGGCGGCGGAAGATCGATGATCGAGGCCTATGAGGGCCCCAAAACGGCTTCATCCGAAAAAACCGCGTTAAGCGGCCAGACTTCCGCGCCGGCTTTCGAGCTTTACGGCTTGATGCTCTCGCACAAGCACCTGCCGGAGTTGACGCATTATTCCGGGCTGACCCGCACACCGATTTTCGTGCCATCGGTCGGTAATTTCCGTCAGGGTATGCTGGTTTCGGTGCCGTTGCACCTCGATACGCTCAGCCACGTCTCGAGCGCTGGTATGCTGCGCGACTGCCTCGCCGCGTATTACGCCGGCAGCGAGTTTGTCCATGTCGCCAGTGCGGCGGAAACCGCGGCCCTCAAGGGCAGGATCGAGCCGCAGGCGCTCAACGGCACCAACAGAATGGAACTTTTCGTGTTCTGGAATGATGCGCGCGGGCAGGCGGTGCTGGTTGCGCGGCTCGACAACCTCGGCAAGGGTGCATCCGGCGCGGCGGTGCAGAACCTGAAACTGATGGTGGGCGCGTAGCGCAGGTTTGCCCCCAAAGCCGCAAGATGGGCGCTTGAGCATATGCGCAAAAGCCCGTCCCCGCGAAGGCGGGGATGGGGCCAGTTTTGCGTCACAACATGCGACGAAACAAAGAGCTGGAGCGCGGTTTGATGCCGTCAAAACGAAGCGTACCCTTGAGGAAAGGGGCCTTTGAAAACAAAAAAGGCGGGATTTTCTCCCGCCTTTTTGCTTTAAAGTACCCGCAACGCTTTTAAAGTACCCGCAACGCTCAAGGGTGCCAGGCGGAGACGAGTTGCTTCTGCTCGCCCAGCCCGTCGATGCCGAGGCGCATGATGTCGCCCGGCTTGAGGTAGACCGGCGGTTTCTTGCCCATGCCGACGCCAGGCGGCGTGCCGGTGGTGATGACGTCACCCGGCTCCAGCATCAGGAATTTCGAGATATAGGACACGACGAAAGCGGCCCCGAAAATCATCGTGGCCGTCGAGCCATTCTGCATCCGCTTGCCGTTCACCTCGAGCCACATGCCGAGCTTCTGCACATCCGGAATTTCATCCGGCGTCACCAGCCAGGGGCCGAGCGGGCCGAAGGTCGGGCAGCCCTTGCCTTTCATCCACTGGCCGGTGCCCTCGGTCTGGTAGGCGCGCTCGGATACGTCGTTGCAAACGCAAAAGCCGGCGATGACGCTCATCGCGTCCTTTTCCGCGACATGCGTGCAGCGCTCGCCGATGACGATCGCCAGCTCGACCTCCCAATCGGTTTTCAGCGAGCCCTTCGGGATCATCACCTCGTCATTGGGGCCGACGATGCAGGAGGGGGCCTTGTTGAACAGGATCGGCTCGGCTGGAATGGCGGCCCCGGTTTCGGCGGCGTGATCGGCGAAGTTGAGGCCGACCGCGATGAAGTTGCCGACCTTGCCAACGCAGGGACCGAACCGGGGGCGACCCCGCACCAGCGGCAGCTTCTCCGGTTTCAGCTTGGCAATGCGGGCGAGGGATTTTTTCGACAGCGCAGCGCCGGCAAAATCTGGAACGTACTCCGAGAGATCGCGGATCTTGCCCTGTGCATCGATCAGCCCAGGCTTCTCTTTTCCGGCATGGCCGAACCGAACCAGTTTCATCGTGTCCCCCGTCTCGCAGCACCCGGGCTTTTCCAGCCCGTTCTTCCTTCAGCATAGAACGCCTTTCGTGGCCCCAATGCAAGGCAAGGTGGGGCGTCTGCGGCGGTGATCGCGTGTATTCAGCATTCAGTCTGTGCTTAAAACGCAACACCTGTCACAAAATCTTAACCAAGCAGGCGCCGTCAAGGTGATGCCGGGCGCGCCGCTTCCGGTCAAATATCCGTTCAAAGTTCAGGTGTGAACGAAAATTGGCGCCCGCAAATCAGAACCGTTGCCGGAATGCCCAGGGATTTGCCAATTTTTATAGTGTTCTGCCTTCGCCGAGAGAGGCTCATGGCGAAAGTGTGGCAGTTGCATGGCCCGGGTCCCTCTGCAAAATAGGCGTCAGCGGGAAGTACGGTGCCTGATTCAAAGAGAGCACCGGGTTAATCGATAGGGGAAAATTCAATGAAGACTGTTCTTCGCACGGCACTGGCAGTCACGACCTCGCTGGTCGCGCTTGGCGGCCTGGTCACCAGTGCTCATGCCGGCGGGATCATCAATTCCTCGCAGAGTTCGGTCTTCAACGGCATGGCCTATGCCGGCTTTGCCGCTCCGGGCTCGTCCTCCGCCGCGACGATGTTCATGAACCCCGCGACGATGACGAGCTTCAGCCGCATCACCTTCGACACCAACTATACCTTCGGTGTGCCGGTGACGAAGATGACCGGCACCACCAACCTGGGTCTGCTCGGCCGTTCCGGAACCTCGGGCGATGTCGGCATGGATTACTTCGTCCCGGCCACCTATCTGATCTATCCCGTCAATGACCGGCTGTTCTTCGGTCTGTCAATCAACACGACCTATGGAAATACGACGAAGCCTCCGTCCTTCTGGGTCGGCAGCTTCGGCGCCGCGACCTCCAAGCTCCGCATCACGACCGCCACGCCCTCGGTCGCCTACAAGATCAACGAGATGTTCTCGGTTGGCGTCGGTGTTCAGGTCCAGTATGCCAGCGCGCGCCAATACGCCTTTCTCCCGCCCGCGGGGGTTGCGGCTGCCGGTATCGCCAAGGCGGACGGCTGGGGAGTCGGCTTCACGGCCGGCCTGGCCTTTACCCCGACCAAGACGACGCAGATCGGCCTCGGCTGGCGTTCGTGGGTGGACCACGAGGTTGAGGGCACGACGGTGTTCGGCCCGTTGGTTTCGAACAATTCCAAGGGCACGCTGAACCTTCCCAATCGTCTCAATCTTTCGCTGCGTCAGACCCTTTCGCCCAAGTTCGACCTTCTGGCCTCCGTCGAGTGGCAGAATTTTGGCCGCATCGGCAACGGTGCCTTGAAGAACCCGGCTCATCCGGCGCTCGCCGTGCTGCCCTTCGGCTATAGCGATGGCTGGATGTTCGCGCTCGGCGGCGAATACAAATACAATGACCGACTGACGCTCCGCGCCGGTGCGGCCTACGAGATTTCGGCGGTCAAGGACGCGATCCGCCGCGTCTCGCTGCCGGACAACGATCGGCTCTGGCTCTCGACCGGCCTGAGCTACGAGGCAACCGACCGCTTCACGATCAACGCCTCCTATTCCTTCCTGCACATCAAGAAAGCGCCGATCACCCAGGCGTTTGGCGGCGGCATCGTCTTCACCGGCGAATCCAAAGCGCATGCGCATCTGCTCTCGATTGGCCTCACCTCCAAGTGGGGCGGTGCTCCGAAGCGCGAAGACCCGCTGGTCAAGAAGTTCTGATTTCCGCTCACGCCATGATTTGCCCTGTGGGGGGCAGGGTAGAGGGCCGGGAAACCGGCCCTTTCCTTTTGTGCCCCTCGTCAAATGTGGCGGATCTCATTCTGCGAAATGAAATCACCCGCCCCTGCGGGCGGCCGATCGTTTGCTGAGCTGTGGCACCTGTTGAGCTGTGGCACCCGCCGGAGGTGACGCCGGCCAGGCGCTCATCTGGCCTGGTCAGGACTTCATTTTGACGTAGGTGCCCGGGGCATCGCAAATCGGCGCGAGCCTGGTGCCGCCCGGCTTGCGCGCCGGGACCTGCTTTTCGCCCTTCGTGAGCCAGGCCATCCAGTGCGGCCACCAGGTTCCCGGCGTTTCATGCGCGGTTTTCACCCAGTCCTCGAATTCGCCTTGCACCGGCCCTCCGGTCCAATACTGGTATTTCGGCTTGGCGACGGGGTTGATCACCCCGGCGATATGGCCGCTGCCGGCGAGAACGTAGGTCACCGGCCCGCCAAACAGTTTTGACCCGACGAAGACCGATTTCGCCGGGGCGATGTGATCTTCCTTGGCGGCGAGATTGTAGATCGGGACCGTGACCTGAGCGAGATCGAGCTTGCGCTTGCCGATCACCATCTCGCCCTTGGCCAGCCGGTTGTGGAGATAGCAATTGCGCAGGTAAAAGCTGTGATTGGCTTCGGCCATGCGGGTTGAATCGGCGTTCCAGAACAGGAGATCGAAGGGCGGCGGCTTCTTGCCCTTGAGGTAGTTGTTGACCATGTACGACCAGATCAGGTCGTTCGGCCGGAGCATGTTGAAGGCCCCCGCCATCTTCTCGCCCGGCAGGTAGCCAACCTTGGCCATCAGCTCCTCGACGGACCTGATCTGCTCTTCGTCGACGAAAGCCAGCAATTCGCCGGCATAGGTGAAATCGACCTGCGTCGTGAAGAAGGTCGCGGACCGGATTCGCTCCGGCCGCTTGCCCTGCGTGATATAGGCGAGGGTAACCGCCAGCAGCGTGCCACCGACGCAATAACCGATCGCGTTGACGGATTTTTCTCCCGTGGCTTCCTCGATTTTCTCGATGGCCGTCAGCACGCCCTTTTTCATGTAGGTGGTGAAATCATAGGTCCGGTGGCGGGCATCCGGGTTGACCCAGGCAATGACGAAAACGGTCTGCCCCTGGCTCACCGCCCAACGGATGAAGCTTTTTTCCGGGTTGAGATCGAGAATGTAGAACTTGTTGATCCAGGGCGGGATGATCAGCAATGGGGTCTGGAACACCGTCGCGGTCGCCGGCGCGTATTGGATCAGCTCGAACAGATCATTGCGGAACACCACCTTGCCCGGGGTCACCGCGAGATTGACGCCGACCTCGAAGGCCGTGCCATCGGTCTGGCGGATTTTCAGCTCGCCCTTGCCGGCCTCGACGTCTTCCGCCAGCATTTTCATGCCGCGTGCGATGTTTTCGCCTTTTTCCTCGATGGTGGTGCGGAGAAGCTCGGGGTTGGTCATCAGGAAATTCGAGGGCGACAGCGCCCCCGAAAGCTGGCGAACGTAGAACGAGGCCTTGCGCTTGGTGTGATCGTCGAGGCCTTCGGCCCGGTCGACAAGGTCCTGCGCCCAATGGGTGCCGAGGAAATAGGCCTGCTTGAGAAAGTTGAAATAGGGGTTTTCGGTCCAGTCCGCATCGGTAAAGCGGGAATCGCGCGCCGGCATCGGGGCGACAGGCTCGGCTTTTTCGCCGCCGGCCTGCTTCATCATCGCGCTCCACAGGTTGATCACGTCGAGCGAAATATCCTTTTGCGCCTCAACCAGCCGCTTGGGGTCCTTGAGCCAGAATTCCGCGACCGCGCCCAGCGTCTTGGCGATATCCGCGCTTTCATCCTTCACGCGGGAGGAGGCCTCACCGGTTTCGAGCCCGCGCAGGACTGCTGCCCCGGCCTTGCCGCCTTCGGTCAGGATTTCGGTCGAGACGCTGGCGAGCTTCTCGACATCGATCGGCAGCGGCAATAGATCGGTCGGGCTCGCGGCCTCGGCCGGTGCGGATTCGGGCTGCGGTGGGGCAGGGGTTTTCGGCATTTGCCCGCGGCCGTCGGAGGAGGGTGTCGCCTGCGCGGCGGGCGGTTCTGTCGCGGGTTTTTGAGAGGCTGGGGACGAGGGGGGGCTTGCTATCGATTTCGGCGCGGGTTTTGCCTGCGTTGGCGCGGCCTCTCTTGTCGCCGGCGCGGCCTCTGTTATCGCCGGCGCGGCCTTGGCGATCCCCGATCGTGACGTGTCTGATTTCGATTTGCGCGCTTTCGGCGTGCCCGGTTTGGGTTCTCCGGGTGCAGCCTTGCCGGGCGCGATCTTGCCCGCTGCTGTCTTGCCCGTTGCTGTCTTGCCGGCCATGATCCTGGACTTACCCCGCGTAGCCACTGGTTTCCCAATCGATGGGTTTGGCTGGCCGCTCGCCGGTTTGATCGTTTTGGCGGGAGCTTTCGAGGGCTTGTCGACCGGCGCGATCGCGAGGGCGGCCGCTTTTTTTCCAGATGTGCGATCAGAGTTCTCGGTCATTGCTGTCGCGCGTTGCCGCGCCTCCTCCCACCACACCGGGACCCCCCATCGTGGTTCCGATGATCTTTTTTGACCCATCCCGGCGCGCAAGGCTACCGCGACTTTCGAATCCCCGAAAGCGCTCGGGTTTTCCGAAGTCTTGTTGATTTTCCGAAGTCTTGTTGACGAAATTTTGTACGAAAGCGAATTTCCGGGCGAATGAAGGCATCGTCCGGCGGCGGCAGGTTTTTCGTGACCTCAGGTTGTCTACGCGCTTGGAGTGTGCCTTTTTCTGCCGCATTAGCAAAGGATAAAGGGGCGCCGTCGAATCTCGCCTTTTGTCCCGGAGGGATCTCATGTCGTTGCCATTCACCCCGTTTGCCCGGTCCGGCGCTGCGGTGCTCGCGCTGATCGGCCTGCTCGGTCTGACAGCCTGCGTCACCGATGGCGCGGGCACGGCGAGCACGGGCGCCGGCGTTTCCGCGCCATCGCCGCTGCTGGGCGCGGCGCGCGCGATCGGGGTGGCCACGCCGGACACCGAGCCCGCGGAATTTGTCAAAGCATCCCGCCCGGCAACCGCGCCGGATTACATCCCCGTCGGCGTCACCCCGCCCGCCCGTGCGGAGCCGAAACGGAGCGCCGAAGCCCAGAAAAAACTCGAAGAAGAGCTCGATGCCCAGCGTGCGCGCAGCCGCAATTACGCCGCCCGGCCGAAACCGCCTTCAGGCTATGACGGGAAAATTCCCCCGCGCCCGAAGCTCTCGCCACTCGCCACCGAATAGGCCCCGGCATCATGACGGGAAGCCGGAGTATTCAACTATCGCTGTTCTTGGGTGCATTCCTGGTGGCAGCCATGCCCGCCGGCCCGCTCCGCGCGCAGAATGCGTCCACGATCACCCCGGATACGCCGCCGGAGGATTGGCCAACCATCAAATGCACCCGGTATCGAAAGGCCTATTCCGAAGTCGTGGCCAGGCTGGGCACCAAGGGGCTGGGGCAGGAATTTCTCGAAAGCCATCAGCGTTTTCTCGACAGCAACTGTACGGCGCGCGCCGAGGTCTGTCCGATCTCGCCGGAAGAGTTCAAAATGGCGGATACGCTGATCCTGCTCGGGATGAACCATGGAATGCCCGGCACGTTCTTTCCGTTTTCGTGCCGTAAGTAGACGAAAAGCCCCCGGAACGTCGCTCCGCACAGGATGTCCGCGCCCGAATCGGGATTTCGTGCTAGACTTTGTTTTACCCCTGCTTCATCGGCAGGGTTCCGGTTCCCCAACCGGATACCGCCGGGCATTCCGAACGGATGCCTTGTTCAACCTCAGGAAGAAACGAAACGAAAGCCAAACCGATGAACGAGTTCCACCGCATCCGCCGACTGCCGCCCTATGTTTTCGAACAGGTCAACAAGATCAAGGCGCAGGCGCGAGCGAACGGGGCAGATATCATCGATCTGGGGATGGGGAACCCGGATCTCCCGGCACCCAGGCACGTCACCGAGAAGCTGATCGAAACCGTCGGCAAGCCGCGCACCGACCGCTATTCCGCCTCCAAGGGCATCGGGGGGTTGCGCCGCGCGCAGGCGAATTACTACGAGCGCCGCTTCGGCGTGAAGCTCAACCCCGAACGCGAGGTGGTGGCGACGCTGGGCTCGAAAGAGGGCTTCGCGAATATGGCGCAGGCGATCTGCGGCCCCGGCGATGTCGTGCTGGTGCCGAACCCGAGCTACCCGATCCATGCCTTCGGTTTTCTGATGGCGGGCGGTGTCATCCGCTCCGTACCCGCCGAGCCGACGCCGGCGATGTTCCCGGCGCTCGAGCGTGCGGTGATGCATTCGGTGCCAAAACCGATCGCCCTCGTCGTCTGCTATCCGTCGAACCCGACCGCCTTCACCGCCGATCTCGATTTCTACAAGGACCTGGTGGCATTTGCGAGGAAGCACGAGCTGATCCTGCTTTCGGATCTTGCCTATGCCGAGGTCTATTTCGACGATAACAATCCGCCGCCCTCGGTGCTGCAGGTGCCGGGCGCGATGGAGTGCACGGTCGAATTCACATCGATGTCCAAGACCTTCTCGATGGCCGGCTGGCGCATGGGGTTCGCGGTGGGCAACGAGCGGCTGATCGGCGCGCTGGCGCGGGTGAAGTCCTACCTCGATTACGGCGCCTATACGCCGATCCAGGTTGCGGCCACCGCCGCGCTCAACGGCCCGGATGAGTGCATCAAGGAAATGCGCGCGACCTATCGCGGTCGCCGCGATGCGCTGATCGAGAGCTTCGGCAAGGCCGGCTGGGAAATCCCGGTGCCGCAGGCGACGATGTTCGCCTGGGTGCAGATCCCCGAGAAATTCCGCGCGATGGGCTCGGTGGAATTCGCCAAGCTCCTGGTCGAAAAGGCCGATGTCGCGGTCGCGCCCGGTCTCGGTTTCGGCGAGCACGGCGACGATTACGTGCGCCTCGCGGTGGTCGAGAACGAGCAGCGCATCCGCCAGGCCGCGCGCAGCATCAAGAAGTTCTTCGATAGCGCGGATGGCACGCTGCATAACGTGATCGGCATCAAGCGCGCGGTGTGACTTTTCCGCCCCGTCGATTTGGACGGCGCGTGCATTTGCAACGGGGGAGGCGGGGAAATCCCGCCTTTTTTCTTGCGTTTATCCCCGCCCCTGTCGCGGAGGTATTCTGGCGCTGCCCAAAGGAGCCGCCCGATGCCACTATCCCCATATCGTCAGAATAATTTCGACCCACGCTTTGAAGCGGGCATCCAGATCAAAGCCGCGCAGGATTTCGACGCGAAAATTCTCGCGCTGCGTCGTGAGCTGGGGCTGATCAGGCTGGAATTGCTCCGGCGCAAGGCGCGCCACGCGCGGGCGTTGACCGGGTTCAAGTACCGACCGGATCAGCCGCGCGTGCCGGCGGGCAATCCGACAGGCGGGCAATGGACGAGCGGGGGCATGGGCGCGACCCCCGACAATATTGCTTCGCTGCTTGATGATTGGGGGTTCGCAGCGTTTGATGGGGGATTGCTGTTCCAGGTTGCGGCAGCCGATATTCCAAACTTGACCGATTCCATTCTCGATTGGTTGGGACCAGGTTCCTTTCAGCAGAACTCACCGAATGGTGCCATTCAGTTCTTTTCTGCCGACCGGTCGCGCCTTATAAGATTTGACATTACTGGCGGTACGAGCCACGGGCGGTGACCGCACATCAATATTGAGCCGGGGCGTCGCCATATTTGGGTCAAGTAGCCATGACACTGGAAAACGATGTCCGCTGGGAAGAGATGGAGCCGACGCCGAACCGTCAGATGAGTCGGATTATTTCGATCCTCAATGGTGTGGCTCCCTTTTTACGGGAACACGGACATGTCGATGAAGCCATCGAAGTCCTGAACGCACTCAGTTGGGGTGATGAGACCTATGAATGCGGTGTTTATGCCTATGAGCTTGGCCTCTGCTATGAAGCAAAGGGCGACCTCCGGGAAGCACTACGCTTTTTCGAGATCGCGGATCGCGAAAACCCCGGCTTTTCTGTGCGACTTGCCGCCCTTGAAAGGATAAAGGCGAGGCTCAAGCTTGAGTGAGGTCGAGGCCCGTGTACTCTCATGGGATCGGTGGCACCTGCTTGTCGAAGCTGAGTTCGATCTTCATGCCCTCGGAGATCATGCGGTGCACGAGCCCATCGCTGACGCCGACCCAGATCAGCTGCTTGGTCGGCTTGTCGCTCACCCCCGGCATGCTTTTCGGCGGGGTCATCATATATTCGTAGACCTTGGTCCGTCCTGCGGGGATGGCTTCGCTGCGAAGCTCCTTGCAGTCAAAGATCGACGACATCGCCATCATGGAATCGAGCATGCCCTTACGTCCGCCCTGCTTCAGCTGCACCTTGTTCCACTTGCCATTAATATTCATGTAGACGGTCTCGCCGATCACGACGCCTTCCATCTTCATCGGTGGATTGGCCATGTCGATGACCTGCCGGTAGGCGGGCACGCCGGCGATGGCGTTGAAGGAATTGCTGATCGCCTCGCACTCCGCAGGGCCGGCGCTCGCCGGGGCTACGGCCCGCAACAGCAGAAAAATCCCGGCGAGGGCGGAGAATACCGGAACCTGTTTGCCAAAGCTCGATTGTGACATGATGTCCCCCTGAATGCGTGTGCCGTTGTGGCCCGCAATACCCGATCCAGCGGTGCGTTGGCGCACATTTCCGTGTGCCCCGGTGACGGCTGGCATTTTTTCGCTGAAAGCCGTGACATCGGGCGGCAGGATGCTTATTTCAATCCCGGCGCGGGCTGCGCGCCTTTCCGATTGCAGGGGCCGTCCATGTCCGAAACCACCCGATCCGATACCGACACCCTGCGCGCGCAGGCGCATCTGCCCTCCATCCAGCTTGACAAGGCCGCTGTCGAACGCGCCGCGAAACAGATCGATATCGAGGATCGCGGCAGCCTCGTGACCTATGGCGATACCGCGCAGCGGCAGGTGTCGGATTTCGCGGATCGCATCCTCGCGCAAACCCGCAACAAGGAGATGGGCAAGACCGGGGAGTTGCTCTCGGATGTTCTGGCGAAGGCCAAGGGGCTCGACCCGGCCTCCATCGGCAAGCTCAGCTGGTTCCAGAAACTGTTCTCCTCGATGGAAGCGCGCGTGCGCCGCTTCAAGGAGCGGTTTGAGGATGTGGCCGGGCAGGTGGACCGCGTCACCATCGAACTCGACAAGCATAAAGAGGGCTTGCGCCGCGATATCGCGATGCTCGATGAACTCCACGACCAGACCAAGGAAGCGATCGCCGAACTCGACGTTTATATCGAGGCTGGCAAATCCTACGGCGAGGACTTCAAGAAAGGCCGGCTCGCGGCGCTGAAGTTGGAAGCCGATGCCAAAGCCGGTACTTCCGATGGTCTCATGTCGGCGCAAGGCTATCAGGATGCGCTGCAGGCGCTCGACCGGCTCGAAAAGCGGGTGATGTACCTGATGCAGGCGCGGCAGATCGGCATCCAGCAATTGCCGCAGATCCGCATCGTCCAGGCCGGCGACGAGACCCTGATCGAGAACCTGCAGGCGACGACGCAGCTGACGATTCCGGTCTGGAAGCAGAAGATGATCCTGCTGCTCGGCCTCAGCCGCCAGAATTCCGCGCTCGAAATGCAGAAGACGGTGACGGATGCCACCAACGAGATGCTCAAACAGGCCTCCGAAATGATGAAGACGCAGGCGATCGAGATCGAGCGTCAGTCCCAGCGCGGCATCATCGATATCGCGACGCTGGAAAAGACCAACCGCGACCTCATCGACACCATCTCCGGCGTGCTCAAGGTGCAGAACGAGGGCCGCGCCAAGCGCGCCGAGATCGAGCGCAAGATGGGCGAGATGACAACGGAACTGAAGAAGCAGCTCACGGCGCTGCCTTCCTCGTAACCACCCCGCGCCATGGCCGGGCTTTGCCCCGGCCTTTCACGATTGCATGGAGGGTGGCCGCATGAGTGTGCCGCTTGTTGTTTCTTCTATAATGTTGATATTGCTCGGAATTATCCATTCTTTTCTTGGCGAGAGATTGATTTTTCGTGGCCTCTTGTCTCGGCTGATGCAGCCGGAAAGACCGGTGCTTTCGGCACACAAGGTGAGGGTGTTGCGGAGCGCCTGGCACCTTGTCACCCTGCTTGGGGTTGGCCTCGGTGCGGTGCTGCTGGCTGTCGCGATTCCCGCATTTGGAAACGTCGCCAGTACGGCCCGGATCATCGCCATCACCACGCTGATATGCGCGCTCTACTGGGGTGTTGGCACACGAGGGCGTCATCCGGCATGGATTGTATTTCTCCTCGTCGCCGCACTGTGCTGGTGGGGGTGATGTAAAGCCGCTTTCCCTTCGTCCTGCACATGGCTAGAACCCATGCGTAATTCGCGAGGGAATCGGCAAAGGAGCGGCGCCATGGCAGAAGCACTCAAGATCGGCATTGCCGGGCTGGGGACCGTCGGCGCGGCGACGATCAAGATTCTCACCGGAGCGCATAACGAGTTGGCGGCCCGTGCCGGCCGAACCATCGAGATCGTCGCCGTCTCCGCCCGTTCCAAAGGCAAGGACCGGGGCGTCGATCTCGGCGCCTACCGCTGGTACGATGATCCCGCCGATATGGCGCGCGACCCCGAGGTCCAGCTCGTCGTCGAGCTGATGGGCGGCTCGGAAGGCCCGGCCAAGGCCGCGATCGAAGCCGCGCTGGCGCTCGGAAAACCGGTTGTCACCGCGAACAAGGCGTTGCTGGCCTCGCACGGCCCGGCACTGGCGGCACTGGCGGAAAAGCAGGGCACCACCATCGCCTTCGAGGCGGCGGCGGCGGGCGGCATTCCCGTCATCAAGGCGCTGCGCGAGGCGCTCGTCGGCAACAAGATCTCCCGCGTTTCCGGCATTCTCAACGGCACCTGCAACTACATCCTCAGCCGGATGGAGGCCGAGGGGCTGGAGTTTTCCGCCTGCCTCAAGGCGGCGCAGGCGCTGGGCTATGCCGAGGCTGATCCGACCTTCGATATCGAGGGCTATGATACCGCCCACAAGCTCGCGCTGCTGACAGCGCTGGCCTTCGGCACCGAGGTCGATGGCGATGCGGTTTATGTTGAAGGGATTTCCGGCGTCACCCCGCTCGATCTTGAAATGGCCGAGGAACTCGGCTTCCGCATCAAGCTGCTGGGGGTCGCCGAACGGACGGCGGCGGGCATCGAGCAGCGCGTCCACCCGACGTTTGTTGCGCGCACCAGCCAGCTGGCGAGTGTGATGGGGGTCACGAACGCGGTGGCGATCGAGGCCGAGCCCGTGGGGACGATCACGCTCGTCGGCCCCGGCGCCGGCGGCGGCGCGACGGCTTCGGCGGTGGTGGGGGATATCGTCGATATCGCGCGCGGCAATCTCGTCGCGACCTTCGGCCGGCCCTCGGGGGAACTCGAAAAGCCGATCCGCGCGCCGATGCAGCGGCACGAGGGCGGCTACTACATCCGTCTCCAGGTGATGGACCGCCCCGGCGCGGCGGCGATCATCGCCACTCGGATGGCGGAGCGCGGCATCAGCCTCGAATCCATTCTGCAGAAGGGGCGTGATGCCCGCCGCAACGCCAATGGCTCGGTGCCGGTGATCCTGATCACCTACGCGACGACCGAGCTGCTGATCCGCAATGCTGTCGCGGCCATCGCCGAGGACGGCGTGCTCGACGGGCCGCCGCAGGTGATAAGGATTGAAAGGTGATCTCAACTAGGATCAAGGCGGACGGCATCGCGATACGTGACGTCGCCGCAAAGCCCTGCTAGAAGCCGCGCAAGGCGCAATACGGCACAGAACAAACCGACAGGCAGACCCATGACCGACCTCATCGTCACCGAAGACAAGATCATCGAACGCATCCTGACGATGGAACTCGTCCGCGTGACCGAGCGCGCGGCGGTGGCTTCCGCCATGCTGCGCGGGCGCGGCAACGAGAAGGCGGCGGATCAGGCCGCGGTCGATGCGATGCGGCGCGAATTGAACAAGCTCCCGATCGACGGCACGGTCGTCATCGGCGAGGGCGAGCGTGACGAGGCGCCGATGCTGTTCATCGGCGAGAAGGTCGGCACCACCAAGGGGCCGAAGGTCGATATCGCGGTCGATCCGCTGGAGGGCACGACGCTCTGCGCCAAGGACATGCCGGGTTCGATCGCCGTCATGGCGATGGCGCAGGCCGGAACCCTGCTCTACGCGCCGGATGTCTATATGGACAAGATCGCCATCGGCCCGGGCTACAAGAAGGGTATCGTCGATCTCGATGCCTCGCCCGAGGATAACATCATGGCGCTGGCCAAGGCCAAGGGCGTCAAGCCCGGCGAAATCACCGCGCTGGTGATGGACCGTCCGCGCCACGCCGAACTGATCTCGCGCCTCAGGGCCATCGGCTGCTCGATCCGCCTGATCACCGATGGCGATGTCGTCGGCGTCATCCAATGCGCGGAAACCGCCAAGACCGGGATCGATATCTACCTCGGCATCGGCGGTGCGCCCGAAGGCGTGCTCGCGGCGGGCGCGTTGCGCTGCGTCGGTGGCCAGATGCAGGGCCGCCTCATCCTCGATACGCCCGAGAAGGTCGCGCGCGCCGCGACCATGGGGATCAAGGACCCCCAGAAGAAATACGATCTCAATGAACTCGCTTCGGGCGATGTCGTCGTTGCCGCCACCGGGGTCACCGACGGCGGGCTGTTGTCGGGGGTAAAATTCCGCGGCGATGTCATCGAGACCGAAACCATCGTCTACCGCTCGCTTACCGGCACGGTCCGGCGCATTCAGGGCGAACATCGCCAGCTCGAGAAGTTCCATCTGGACTAAGCGCGCGTGCCGTCGCACTTTCGCCATCGAGGGGACTTCTCCAATCGAAAGTGCCGATATGACACTCCACATCCGCCCGCTCGTCCCCGCCGATTATCCGGCGTGGGAACCGCTCTGGCAGGGCTATCTCACGTTCTATAAGACCGTGCTCTCCAATAACATCACCCGCACGACCTGGGCGCGGCTGATGGACCCGGCCGAGCCGATGCATGTCTGGGGGGCGTTCGAGGGCGAGGCGCTGCTCGGCATCGTCCAGTGCATCACGCATCGCACGACCTGGAGCGAGCAGTGGAACTGCTATCTGCAGGACCTGTTCACCGTGCCGGCGGCGCGGGGCAAGGGCGTTGGCCGCGCGCTCATCGAACATGCGTACCGCGAGGCGGAGAAGCTCGGCTGTTTCCGGGTTTACTGGCAGACGCACGAGAGCAACGCCGAGGCGCAGGTGCTCTACAACAAGGTCGCCGAGCGTTCCGGCTTCATCGTCTACCGCAAGAACCTGTAGCGCGATGAGCGACGAGGCGTATCTTGGCATCGCGCGCTCGGCGCTGGGGCGACGCTGGCAGGACCGGCTCGATGACCGCAGCGCGCGCGAGGCGCAGGCGATCGCCGCCACGCATGGCCTCTCCGAGGTTCTCGCCCGCATTGTCGCCGGCCGGGGGGCGGATGTGCATTCGGCCCCGGCGTTCCTCGCGCCGCGCCTGCGCGAAGCCCTGCCGGACCCCTCGGTTCTGGTGGAGATGGACAAGGCGGTCGCGCGGCTGGCCAAGGCGATCGGCGCCGGCGAGCGTGTCGCGATCTTCGGGGATTACGACGTCGATGGCGCCTGTTCGGCCGCCTTGCTGGGGGAATACCTCCGGCATTTCGGGCTGGACCCGATCATCCATATCCCGGACCGGCTGACCGAGGGCTATGGCCCGAACATCGAGGCGATCACCGCGCTGCGCGAGCGGGGCGCAAGCCTGCTCGTCTGCGTCGATTGCGGCACCTCCGGCCATGCCCCGCTGGCGCAAGCCGCGCGGCTCGGCATGGATGTGATCGTGCTCGATCATCATCAGGCGCCGGAAGCGCTGCCGGCGGTGCACGCGCTGGTCAACCCCAACCGGCAGGATGATCTTTCGGGTCTTGGCCATCTCTGCGCCGCCGGGGTGGTGTTCCTCACGCTGGTCGGGCTGAACCGCGTGCTCAGGAGCCAGGGTCTTGCCGTTCCCGATCTGATGGCCGCGCTCGATCTCGTCGCGCTGGCGAGCGTCGCCGATGTCGTGCCACTGACCGGGCTCAACCGCGCCTTCGTCGCGCAGGGCCTCAAGGTGATGCGCGCGCGCGAGCGGGTCGGGCTGGTCGCGCTCGCCGATGTTTCCCGGCTCGATGCTGAACCCGAGGCCTGGCATCTGGGGTTTCTGCTCGGCCCGCGCATCAATGCCGGCGGGCGCATCGGCGATGCGGCGCTGGGCGCGCGGCTATTGATGTCGCACAACCCCGACGAGGCGCGCGAGATCGCCGCCAGGCTCGATCACCTCAATCGCGAGCGCCAGGCGGTGGAGGAGGCCATGCTCGCCGAGGCGGAGGAGGAGGCTCTGGCCTTGGCAGGGCTGGATGATGCCGGCCGCGCGGTTCTGGTGGTTGCCGGGGAGCGCTGGCACCCGGGTATCGTCGGCATTGTTGCCGGGCGCATCAAGGAGCGATTCCAGCGCCCGGCGTTCGCCATCGCGCGCGGGGAGAGTAAATCCGGGGAGGACGGGTTCGCCACCGGCTCCGGCCGCTCGATCGCCGGGGTCGATCTCGGGGCGGCGGTGCGCGCGGCGGTCGATGCCGGCATTCTGATCAAGGGCGGCGGCCACGCGATGGCGGCAGGCGTGACGCTGCTCGCCGAGCGGATCGACGATTTCGCGGCCTTCCTGGAGCACCGGTTGAGCCACGCCATCGCCGCCTCGCGCGAAGCCGATGCCCTGATGATCGACGCCGCGCTGACCGCCGAAAGCCTGACCCCGGATTTCGTTGCCGATCTCGCCCGCGCCGGGCCGTTCGGGCAAGGCAACCCCGAGCCGGTGATCGTGCTGCCGGCGCATAAGCTGATGGATGTTCGCGAGTTGAAGGGCGCGCATCTCAAGCTGACCTTCCTCAGCCCTGGCGGCGCGCGCATCGAGGCGATGGCCTTTCGGGCCGTCGGGCGGCCGCTCGGCGAGGCGCTCGTCCGGGCGCGCGGTACGTCGATCCATGTCGCCGCCACGGCCGGGCGCGACAGCTGGGGCGGCCGGCCGCGCGTTTCGCTGCGGGTGCTGGACATCGCTGCGGTACGCTAGGGTCCAGACCCATTAATTTAGCTGAAGGCGGTTGGATCAAAATGCACGAGATTGAGGAGCAAGCCTGCCGGAAGTCGTCTGACTTTCAAAGGTTTGCGACATGAAGATTGTGCATTTTCATCCAATCCAAAGGACAAGATTTTGATGACGATCTGGTACGTCAAAACTCTCAACCGGGCAAAAGGCCCGCTTTTCGAGTTTTTCCTGCCATTCCGCTCATCAAAATCATGCCGTTTCACCGAAATTAATGGGTCTGGACCCTAGAGCGGTTTCCGATCTGATGCGGTCAGGTCTTCCGCGTTCATTCCCGGCTTTTCCGCGCGTTCTCAGGCGAACCCGCGTCCGTTGCGCTCGAAAGCGCTTTCGCCTTCTCCCGTGCCCGGATCTGCTCGCGAACAAAAATGTAAAGCCCGGCGCCAACGATGATGCCCGAGCCGATAAACACGTGGCTTGCCGGCCAATCGCCGAAGAACAGGAACCCCAGCACCACCGCCCAGACGATGATCGAATACTGATACGGCGCCACAACCGCCGCCGGGGCGTATTTCAGCGAGCGGTTCACCCCCATATGCGCGAGGTTGGCGACGATGCCGAGCAGCATCAGCGCCGCCAGATCGCGCCACGAGGTCTCGACCCAGCGAAACGGGGCCACCGCCAGCCCGAACAACAGCGCGCTCGCCACCTGCCAGGAGACCAGCGTGACCTCGTTGGTACCGGCGAGCTTGCGGGTCAGGATATTCAGCGCCGCGAACAGGATCGTGCCGGTGATGGCGATCAGCGCGGGCCAGCCGACGCCCTGTCCGGTCGGATTGACCGCGATCAGCACGCCGATGAACCCGATGAGAACCGCCAGCCAGCGCCGCCAGCCGACTTTTTCCTTGAGGAGAACAACAGCAAACAGCGTCATGAAAATCGGGCTGGCGAGATAGAACGCCACCGCATCCGCCAACGGCAGATAGATCACCGCCCAGTAGAACAGCGCGACCTCGGCCGTCGAGCAAAAGGCCCGCAGCGCATGAAGCCAGGGCCGCTCGGGCGCAAGGATCTCGCGCCAGCCGGCGCTTCGAATAGCCGGCGCGAGCATCAGCGCGGCGGCAAAGGAACGGATCAGCAGCAGTTGCGCCACGCCGTAGGTCGCGACCAGCCATTTGCCCATCACATCGTTGAGCGAAAAGGCGAACATGGCCGCCAGCATGAGGCCGATCCCCGCGAGGGTGCGGTCCTGGGGGTTGGAAGAAGGTGCCACGAAACACGCCTTTGGAATGAGCTTTCGCCACCCCGGAGAGCACGAACCCGCCTGGTCCGCAAGGCCTGCCGGAAACGGGTGGAAAAATTCCCGTGCCGTTTCGCGAATTTCCCCCGATGGGTGCTTGCCCCCCCGGGCGAAGCTCGCTATGAGCGTGCTTCGCAAGGGCGCCCTTCGTCTATCGGTTAGGACGACAGCCTTTCACGTTGTAAAGACGGGTTCGATTCCCGTAGGGCGCGCCACTCTCTCCTGTACGATTGTTCTGCCGAAAGCTCAGGCGCTTATCGTTCGGTCGCACGGGCGAGGCGGATCTCGGTGTTGAGGCTCCAGCGCGAGATGGCAAAGCACATCAGCCAGTAGATCGCCCCGGCAAAGACGAAGGCTTCCATGTTCATCCCAACCCAGTTGGGGTCGGCGATGGAGGCCTGCGCGACGCCGAGGAGGTCGAGGATCGACACCACCAGCACCAGCGTCGTGTTTTTCACGAGCGCGATGAATTCGTTGGTCATCGCCGGCAGCGAGATGCGCAGCGCCTGCGGCAGCACGATCAGCCGCGTCGCGCGCCAGTAACCGAGCCCGAGCGCGGTTGCGGCTTCTGTCTGTCCCGAAGGGAGCGCCTGCAGGCCGCCGCGCACGGCTTCGGCCATATAGGCCGCAATCACCAGCCCGAGACCGATGATCGCCCGCGCCAGCCGGTCCACGCCCACACCCGAGGGCATGATGAGCGGCAGCAGCAGCGACGCGAGGAAAATCACCGCGATGATCGGCACGCCGCGCCAGAATTCGATAAAGATGATCGCGATCAGCCGGATCAACGGCAGCCGCGATTGTCGCCCCAATGCCAGCAGGATGCCGAGTGGAATGGCGATGAAGGCGGCATGAACCGAGATGAAGATCGTCAGCATCAGCCCGCCCCAGTCGCGGGTTTCGACCCGGGCGAGGCCAAAGCCGCCGGCCAGCAGCCAGATGCCAACCGGTGGCAGCAGCGTGACGACAGCCATGGCGACGCTGCCCCGATGCCGCACAGGGGCCTTCAGAAGCGCGAGCAGCGAGAGGGCCGTGAGCACCGCCCAGACCGCCACCCGCCAGCGCTCGGCCTCCGGGTAAAAGCCGACCATGAATTGCAGGAAACGCGCCTTGATGAACACCCAGCAGGCGCCGCCCGGCACGCAGTCAGCCCGCGTCGTGCCCTGCCATGTCGCGTTGATCAGCGCCCAGCGGACGATGGGGACACTGACCCAGATCAGCGCGGCGATGATCACCAGCGTGATCGCGCTTTGCTGCGGCGTAGAGAACAGCCGCGCGCGCCAGATCTGACCGGTGCCGGATGTCGAGGGAGGGGGGGATGTCGGGAGGTTCATCGCGTCACCAGCCTGGTCTTCGCGTTGTACCAGTTCATGAACGCCGAAACCGCGAGCCCGATCACCAGATAGACCGCAAGCGTCATGGCGATGATCTCGATCGCCTGACCGACGTTGTTGAGGGCCGAGCCCATGAACAGGCTCACCACATCCGGGTAGGCGATGGCGGCACCGAAGGATGAGTTTTTCAGGACGTTGAGATACTGGCTCGTCATCGGCGGGATCATCACCCGCATCGCCTGCGGAATGATGACGAGGCGCAGCGTCTGCCCGCGCGTGAGGCCGAGCGCATAGGCCGCCTCGCGCTGGCCTTTGACGATGGCCTGAATGCCGCCGCGGACGATTTCGGCGATGAACCCGGCGGTATAGGTGACGAGCGCGGCGAGCAGCGCCACGAATTCGGGAATGATCACAAACCCGCCGCGATAGTTGAACCCGCGCAGCGCCGGGATGCTCCAGGTCGTCATCAGGGTGGCGATGGTTAGCGCGATCAAGGGCACGACGACGAGCAGAACCAGCCCCACCATCAGCACGGGCGCATCCTTGCCGGTGGCTTCCTTGCGGCGTCTGGCGGCGCGGGCATAGGCCCATTGGAGGATGGCAGCGCCAAGGATCGCGAGCATCGCCCAACTGAAGGCGGAAAGGTTCTCGGATGCCGGCACCGTCAACCCGCGATTGTTCAGGAACGCGATCGCAAAAAGGCTGATGCTGTCGCGAGGTTGCGGCAGGGCGGCGATAACGCCGAAATACCAGAACAGCACGAAGAACAGCAGCGGGATGTTGCGGACGAACT
>CAZNAT010000035.1:0-32981 GCA_964571245.1 uncultured Methylobacterium sp. | reverse complement strand
ATCCGGTATGGATGAGCCATGGCGACCGCGTGACGAGGCTACCCGAGGGGTTCACCGTCAAGGCAACCTCGGAGAACGCGCCTTTCGCGATCGCCTCGGATGAAAAGCGCCGGATCTACACCACGATGTTCCACCCGGAGGTCGTGCATACGCCCGATGGCGGCAAGCTGCTGGCGAATTTCGTCCACACGATCGCGGGGCTGAAATCCGATTGGTCGATGGGGGCGTATCGCGCCGAGATGATCGCCAAGATCCGGGCGCAGGTCGGCATGGGCCGCGTCATCTGCGGGCTTTCGGGCGGGGTGGACAGTTCCGTCGCCGCCGTGCTGATCCATGAAGCCATCGGCGATCAGCTCACCTGCGTCTATGTCGACCACGGCTTGATGCGCAAGGGCGAGAGCCGCCAGGTGGTCGATCTCTTCCGCGGCCACTACAATATCCCGCTCGTCCATGTCGATGCCTCCGAGACCTTTCTCGGTGCGCTCGCGGGGATTTCCGACCCGGAGGTCAAGCGCAAGACCATCGGCCGGCTGTTCATCGAGGTTTTTGACGCCGAAGCCAGAAAAGTCGCCGCCGATGGCAAGGGCTCGCCCGAATTCCTCGCGCAGGGCACGCTCTACCCGGACGTGATCGAGAGCGTCTCGTTCTCGGGCGGGCCTTCGGTCACGATCAAGAGCCACCACAATGTCGGCGGCCTGCCCGAACGCATGAACATGAAGCTCGTCGAACCCCTGCGCGAGCTGTTCAAGGACGAGGTCCGGGCGCTCGGCCGCGAGCTTGGCCTGCCGGAAACCTTCGTCGGGCGGCACCCCTTCCCCGGTCCGGGTCTGGCGATCCGCATTCCTGGCGAAGTCACGCGCGAAAAGGCCGATATCCTGCGCGAGGCGGATGCGATCTACCTCGACGAAATCCGTAAAGCGGGGCTCTACGATGTGATCTGGCAGGCGTTCGCGGTGCTGCTCCCGGTCCGCACCGTCGGCGTGATGGGCGACGGGCGCACCTACGATCACGTCTGCGCGCTCCGCGCCGTGACCTCGGTTGACGGCATGACCGCGGATTTCTATCCCTACGACATGGCCTTCCTCGGTCGCACCGCGACGCGGATCATCAACGAGGTCAAGGGCATCAACCGCGTGGTCTATGATGTGACGTCAAAACCGCCCGGCACGATCGAGTGGGAGTAGTCCTTGGGACCCGCAAAAGACTGTCTGAATGGCGCGCGGTGTTTAAAAATACCTGATCCGACATTCGAATTTCCTCGTTGGCAGGCAATTGCATGCTCAAGGAGAGCCAGATGAAAGGTTTCATGCCTGATGTTTTCCGACGTCTGAATTACGGCATCAAGGCTCTTTTTTTCAATATTGAAGCCACGACACTGAACTTGTACTTCAGCTTAGAGCCCAAGCATCGCTTGACTCTGGTTGATGTCGGAGCTGCAGGTGACATAGAGCCGCGCTGGCAGCGCGTTAAGCGGGACCTCCGCTATATCAGCTTTGAGCCAGACTGCCGATCCCAAGTGGAAGCAGCTCATGCGAATGGCACGGATTCGCACGTTATTTTCAATCACGCCGTCTGGGATCGCGACGGAGAGGTTGAGATCAATCTATGTCGAAAAGCGCAAGTTTCCTCCACTTTCGCTCCCAATCGCCAAGTCTTGGATCGATTTCCTGCTGCCGCACGTTTCGATATTGTTGCCGTCGAAAGCGTCAAGGCGCAAACGCTCGATCAATCACTGGAGGAACCTGTCGATTTCATCAAGATCGATGTTCAAGGCGGCGCGCTGAAGGTTCTGCAAGGGGCAAAAACGACACTGGCGCAGTGCCTTGGCTTGGAATTGGAAATCGAATTTGTCGAAATGTACACTGGCCAACCGCTTTTCGGGCGCGTTTCGCAGGAGCTGACAGAGATTGGGTTTGATTTTATTGATTTCGTTGACATTGTTCGCTGGGAGCGCACCTCCCACAACGGCATGGGGCAGGTGATATTCTGCGATGCGCTGTTCATGAGATCGCCTGAGTGGGTCATCGAAAACGCAACGGAAAGCCAGAGTTTGGCCTATCTTAAAATTTGTCTACTATACAACCGCTTCGATCTAGCCTTGTCAGTGCTAAATAATACGTCCAATTCATTGCGAATAAACGTAGAACAAAATATGATTAAAATTTCTGAATTACACAATATATTCAATATAAAACTTTTGCTAATGAAGCATATATACAAATTTCTATTTAAGAATGGGTATCTTCACCGTTTTTATTCAACATATTGACGCAAAAAGGTAACGCAATAATCATGAGCCGCCGCGATGCCCTCAATTCGGTAGAACGCCGCGTCCGTCGCCTCGCGACGCGGCTCGGCATTCACCTGATGACCTGTCAGAAGCCGGACAAGCGCGTGCTGGCGCATGGCGGTTACATGCTGCGCGATGCCAAGACGATGGCCATCCTCTTCGGTGACAAGGAATACCTGTTCTCCGCCGATCTCGACGAGGTCGAAGCGTTCCTCGTCGAGCGCGACGTCTGAAACCAGTGGCCCGCTCGGTTCAGTCGGCGCCTTCCAGAATGCGGCACAGGCCGTTGCGGACGGCATCGGCCGAAGCAAGCTGTCCGGGCTGAATGAAGAACGTGCCGTCCACGCGCGTGCCCTTGCTGGTCTTGCGGGCGACGATGCGCAGGGTTTGCGGGCGGCCCGAACCCGAGGTCTCCTGCAGTGCCGAAATCGCGCCGATCCCCGCCTCAACCCGGATCCCGGAAAAGCCCTCGGCCGCCACCGCGCTCGTCAGGTTCTTCAGCGCAACCTTGGCGTCGAGCTTGGGGTAGAGCGTCCAGGAGCGATAGGTAATCCCGCTCACCAATGGAACGCCTTCCTGATTGAAATTCTGCACGCAATCGGCCTGCGCGGCAGAGGCGGTGGCGAGAGCGATCAGGGGCAGGACGCCAACAAACTTCATAGGAACTCTCCACGAAAAATCATGACTGTAGAATGCACGTTTACCCATAATGCGGAAGCCCCCGGAAACGAAGATCGAAAACCGGCAATTCACAAAAAAGTCAGGCCGGCGGAGAGGCCCCCGATCACGCCGCGCCGGCGTGGCGAGCAAAGGCGGGACCACGGACGTTGGCGTTCAGAACGCCGAAGAGGTTTCTCGGGTCTTGCGGCTCGGCGAGGAGATTGAGCACCGAAAAATGCCGGGTGCCCTGCACCTGATCGCGAAGGTAGCGCAGCGCCGAAAAATCCTCGGTGGCAAAGCCGACGGAATCGAACAGCGTGATTTCATCGGCAAAACGCCGTCCCTGCCGCGCGCCGGTGATCACCTCCCATAGTTCGGTGACCGGAAAATCGGGCCCCATCTGCTGGATCTCGCCCTCGATCCGCGTTTGCGGGGTGTATTCGACGAAGACGCTGGCGCGGTGGAGGATCTCGCGCTGCAGCTCGGTCTTGCCGGGGCAATCGCCGCCGACCGCGTTGATATGCACGCCGGCGCCGACCATATTGTCGGAGAGGATCGTCGCCTTGAGCTTGTCCGCCGTCACCGTGGTGATGATATCAGCACCCAGCACCGCCTCGGCCGCGCTGGCGCAGCAGGTGACCTCGAGATCGAACGGCGCGAGGTTGGCCAGGAACTTGACCTCCGTCGCCGGATCGAGGTCGAAAACCCGCAGGGCGCGGATGCCGGTCAGCGCCCGAAATGCCAGCGCCTGGAATTCCGATTGCGCCCCGAGCCCGATGATCGCCATGGTCCGCGCATCGGGCCGCGCGAGGTATTTCGCCGCCAGCGCCGAGGTCGCCGCCGTGCGCAGCGCGGTGGTGATGGTCATCTCCGAGAAAAACAGCGGGTATCCGGTGCGCACGTCCGAGAGGACGCCGAAGGCGGTGACCGTCTGCAGCCCCTCGCGCGTGTTGCTCGGATGGCCGTTGACGTATTTGAAGCCGTAGTGCTCGCCGTCGCTGGCCGGCATCAGCTCGATCACCCCTGCCCCGGAATGGCTGGCGATGCGCGCCACCTTCTCGAACGCGGGCCAGCGCCGGAAATCATCCTCGATATAGCGCGTCAGACCGGCGAAAACCGTCTCGATGCCGAGATCGGCGACGAGATCGACGATATTCCTGACGTCGACGAACTGGACCATCTGTCTGTACCGTTTTGGCGGGCGCGAGGCTTCAAAGAGGCGTCACTCAAGGAGATGGCGCAGGATAGCCGGTCACCACGCTTATAAAAATGGCATTATTGCTCGAAAATTTCATATTTAATGTGCAAATTGTACATAATTGATGTACATGTTTTCGAATGCATTCGTTTGATGACCTCGACCGCGCGTTGCTGGGCATCCTCCGCAAGGATGGACGGGCACCCTTATCCAAAATCGCCGATGTTCTTTCGGTATCCCGCGCCACCGTGCAGTCCCGCCTCGACCGGCTGCTGGAATCCGGCGCGGTGCTCGGGTTCACGGTCCGGGTCCGGCAGGATCAGGAAGGGCCGGTGGTCCGCGCGATCATGTCGATCGAGGTCACCGGGAAATCGACCTCCTCCGTCATTCGCAGCCTGCGCGGACTGCCGGAAATCCACGCGCTGCACACCACCAACGGGGCCTGGGATCTGATCGCGGAGATTCGTGCCGCCAGCCTGCAGGATTTCGATCGCGTGTTGCGGGATGTCCGCGAGACCGACGGCGTGCTCAATTCCGAAACCAGCATCCTGCTCAGTTCGGTGTGAGGGCTTCCAGGCACGCGCCTTGGAGCGGCGGATCTCGTTCAATCCGGCCGAATTCCGCTCTAGCGAAACCTCGCGGCCTCCACCATCGCCGCCAGATCCTGCGGCGCGGCGCAGAGCGATCCCGCGCCGGCTTCGTTCAGTTCCGCCGCCCCGCCATAGCCCCAGAGCACACCGATATTGGCGATGGCATGGCGGCGCGCGGCCAGGATATCGAATTTCCGGTCGCCGATCATCACCGCGCGGGCGGGATCAATGCCCTCCTCCGCCAGGATATGCGCGAGAAGGTCGCCCTTGTCGTCGTTGCGGCCATCGAGTTCCGCGCCATGAATGGCGTGAAAATGGCCGTCGAGCCCGAAATGCTCGAGAATGGGCCGGGCCATCACATGCGGTTTGGAGGTGGCGACGATCAGGGTGACGCCCGCCGCCCGCATCGCCTCGAAGGCGGCGGGGATGCCGGCATAGACCGGCGCATTGAACATCGCCCCGGCGCTGTAGTAGCGGCGGTAATGCGCCAAAGCCTCCTCGATCCGGCCCGGCGGCACGCCAAGTTCAGGGAACGATTGCCGCAACGGCGGGCCGATCACCCAGAGGAGATCATCGGCCGGCGGCGCCTCGAACCCCATTTCCATCAGGGCATGCCGGAACGAGCCGATGATCCCCGGCCTGGGATCGGTGATCGTGCCATCAAGATCGACAAGGGCATGAAAGGGCTTCTGGGCATGAAACGGCGTGCGCACCTGCACCATTATGCGTCCTCTCCGGCCGCGCCAGCCGCGTCGTTCCGTTCGAGCGGGGCGCCGCGAAACCCGGTCGCCAGCACGTAGAGCTCCGAGGAGCCGGCGCGGCTGGCGGCGGGTTTGACGTGCCGCACCAGCGCGAAATCGCGCTTGAGATCGTTGAGCAGGGTCACCGTCTCCCCGCCCTGAAACAGTTTGCACAGGAAGAACCCGCCCGGCGCCAGCACCTCGCGCGCGAAAGCCGCCGCCATTTCCGCGAGTGCGACGATCTTGAGGTGGTCGGTCGGTTTATGACCGGTGGTATTGGCCGCCATATCCGAGAGCACGCCATTGGCGAGCCCGCCCAGCTTTTCCTTCAGGATCTCGTCGGCCTCTGGCGCGGTAAAATCCATCACCATGAAATTCACGCCGGGCAAGGGATCGATGTCGAGGAGATCGATGGCGACGATGCGCACGTCCTCGGGGCTCGATCTGATGCGCTGCGCCGCGACCTGGCACCAGCCGCCCGGCGCGGCGCCAAGATCGACGATCCGCATCCCCGGCTTGAGCAGTTTGTATTTGTCGTCGATCTCGGCGAGCTTGAACGCGGCCCGGCTTTTGTAGCCGGCCTCCTTGGCCTTGGCGACATAGGGGTCATTGAGCTGGCGCTGGAGCCATTTCTGCTGGCTGGTCGTGCGTTTGCGCGCGGTTTTGAGCCGCACGGCCATTTCGCGGGAGCCGGAGGATTTGCTTTTGTCTGCCATGCAGCCCGTTTAACGCATTTTTGCGCAAAAGGGAGCCCGGAATGCACCCCGCCGGATTAAAATGGGGTTGGCCCTTCAGGAAGCCTGATGCCGCAAGACCTTGTCTTCGCGCATCATCTCCATCAGCATGCCTTCGCGCAGGCCGCGATCGCCGATCCGCACGCGCTCGGCCGGGAAGGCCCGGCGGATGGCCTCGAAAATCGCGCAGCCGGCGAGCACAAGGTCGGCGCGCTCACGGCCGATGCAGCCGTTCTCCGCGCGCTCGCGATAGCTCATCGCCAGCAGTTCGTGCAAGACGCTGTCGATCTCGCCGGCCTGCATCCAGAGGCCGTCGACGCGGCGGCGGTCGTAGCGCTCAAGCCCGAGGAAAATCCCGCCCAACGTCGTCACCGTACCGGAGGTGCCGAGCAGATGAAATCCCGGCTCGGCATTGGCGTCCCCCGCCCCCGCCGCGAAGGGGGCGAGCAGTTCGCCGGTTTCCCGCACCATGGCTTCAAAGGTTTCGCCGCAGACATGGATGCCGCCGTGCCGCTCGGCCAGGGTGACGACACCGAGCGGCATCGAGGTCCAGGCACGGATGCGCGAGCGAATATCCCGATCGCCGCAATTCTTGACCGAAAGCCAGACCAGTTCGGTCGAGCCGCCGCCGATATCGAACAGGACGACGCTCGAGGCCTGTTCATCCGCGAGCGCCGCGCAGCCGGCGGCCGCCAGATGCGCCTCCCCCTGCCGGTCGAGAAGTTCCAGCCGCAATCCGGTTTCGCGCTCGATCCGCGCCAGAAACTCGACGCCGTTGCGGGCAGAGCGGCACGCCTCTGTTGACACCAGCCGGACACGGGCGACGCCACGCTCATCGAGCTTGCGCCGGCAGATATGCAGGGCTTCAAGCGTGCGCTCCATCGCGGCATCGCTGAGCACGCCGCTTTTCGAGATGCCCTCGCCCAGCCGGACAATGCGCGAAAACGCATCGACGACGCGAAACGACGTGCCCTCTGGCCGCGCGATCAGGAGACGGCAGTTGTTGGTGCCAAGATCCAGCGCGGCATAGCGCCGCGCGGCTCGAAAATCCCGTGCGGCCGGCACATCGCGCAGGCAGGGCGCCGCCATGCCGCCGGGGATCGCGCGGACGGGCGCGCTACCAGCAGGAATGGCTCCGCCTGATACGGGCTCGGAGGGGGATTTCGGCTGCGCTGCCGTCATCGCGTGAAGGGGTTCGGTCGACGCAATCGGTCGCTCGGTCCGCTCATGGCGCAACTTGGGCGCATGCCGATCACGATCGGACATTCAATACCGTTCCTCCCCGAAACCACTCTAGACGTGGAGGTGGGGACTTGGAAAGCGTCCTCTGTTAGCGAAAGATGCTAAAGTTCCGAATGTCCGCGCCAGATTGATCCCGATCAACGCCCAGCCTATGCTGCCGCCCCACAGTGCCGCCACCCAACGTTCATCTGGAGAGCCGATTATGAGCCTGAAGCGCATCACCCTGCATCTTGCCCGTTCGAAGGAATTCCCGGGAGGATCGGCCGCGCATGGCTATGAATTCGTCGCGCCGCTGGATTCCTCGGGCCATCTCGACGCTGAAGGCTGGAAAAAGGCCAAGGCCGAGTGCCGCGTGCGCCGCTTCTGGGGTGATGAGGAGCTCGATCTTGGCCATCTCGTCCATCGCGGCGGGGCGAACAAGGGCGGCAGCTGGGCCTTCACCTACGACATCGCCGGCGACGAGGACGATGAAGCCGGGTATCGCTTCGGCGCGCATTCCTTCAACATCGGCGACTACGTCTCGATCCGCGATGACGACGAGGTGCTGCACACCTTCGTGGTCCAGATGGTCGAAGCGATCTGATCGCACCGGCATTCCGGCGGCATCGCCTCAACGCGGTCTTGGGTGAGAAACGGTCTTGGGTGAAAAACGGTCTTGCCGCATCGTGATGGTCGAGGCCATCACGGCGTGGTTTTGGCCTTGACCGCCAGCGTCTGGCCTTGCCCGGCGGAGTGCGCCAGCTGCTGCAATTCATGACGGAACTCGTCGCGCTTGGCGTGGATGGAGGCGATCACCAACCCCATCGGCACGCCGATCCCGACCAGCGCCGCCTCGGAAAGCTGCAGGCTGGCCTCGATGGTTTCCGGCACCGCGTCGCTGACGCCGATCGCATAGAGATGGCTCGCGTGCGCGGCATCGCGCGCCCGGGCGACGATCGGCACCTCCGGCCGTTCGAGGCGCACCAGCCGGACCACCTCGTCAATCGCCGCCTGGGTATGGATGGTGATGATCACGCCCGATGCATCCCGCAAACCGCAGGCCTGGAGAAACGCCGGGTTGGTCGCGTCGCCGTAATAGACATTGCTGCCGCGCCGCCGCTCGCGCGCAACCGCGCCGGCATCGCTGTCGGTGACGATGAACGGCACCTTGTGCTCGCGCAGCAATGCGCAGACCACCTGCCCGACACGGCCGTGGCCGACGACGATCACCTGGCCGCGCACCGCGACCGGCGGCACCGCCAGCTCTGGCTCGGCCGGCTTTCGCGCGCTGAACCAGCGATCGATCCGGCGGGCGAGAAGCGCCAGCAGCGGGATCAGCACCATGGTGATCGAGGTGACGGCGAGCACGAAGCTGGCGGTCTTTTCGGGCACGACCCCGGCAGCGAGCGCCGCGCCAATGCCGACGAAGGCGAACTCGCCGCCCGGGCCGAGCAGCAGCGCCGTCTCGATGGTGATCGGCCATGACAGCTGGAACAGGCGCCCCAAAGCCAGCAGCACCGTCGCCTTGAGCACGATCAGCCCGGCGACGCAGCCGAGGAGCACGACCGGCTCGCGCTGGATTTCCCGGAAATCGATGCTCATCCCGACCGTAAAGAAGAAAATCCCGAGCAGCAGCCCCTTGAACGGCTCGACGATGGCTTCGATCGCCTTGCGATATTCGGTTTCCGACAGCAGCAGCCCGGCGACGAAGGCACCCAGCGCCATCGACAGCCCGGCAGTGGCCGCGGCAACCCCGGTGCCGACGATCACGAACAGGATCGCCGCGACGAACAGCTCCGTCGACTGGGCCTGGGCGACGAGGCGGAACAACGGCCGCAGGAACAGCCGCCCCAGCACGACGATCCCGATCAGGGCAACCGCGGTCTGGGTCAGCGCGATCCCGAGGCTGGCGATCAGATGCGTCCCCGAGCCGGTTGCCCCTCCCGCTCCTGCCCCGGCCCCGGCAGCGAGCACCGCGACGAAAAACAGGATCGGCACCACCGCGATATCCTGCGCGAGGAGAACCGAGAAGGTCGCGCGACCGGCATGGGTTTTGACACGCCCCTGCTTGGACAGGATTTCGATGACGATCGCCGTGGAGGACAGCGCCAGCGACGCCCCGACCACGATGGCCGTTGTCGCGCTCTGGCCGGAGGCGCGCGCGATCGCCGCGATCAGGCAGGCCGTGACCACCACCTGCAACATCCCGAGGCCGAAAACCATCCGGCGCATGGCCTTGAGGCGGGCCAGCGAGAGTTCCATCCCGATCAGGAAGAACAGAAACACGATGCCAAGCTCGGCGATGCTGGCGACGTTCCTGGCATCGACGACCGTCAGCCAATAGAGAACCGGCACATCTCGGATGAAGGACCCGAGCCCGAGCGGGCCCAGCACCGCCCCGGCGCCGAGATAACCGAGAATCGGCGACACCCCCCAGCGGCGGAACAGTGGCACCACGACCCCCGCCGTGCCCAGAACAACCAGCGCATCGCTATAGGCATGGATGTTGATGATACCCGCCAAACCTGCGCCCCATGGTGATTCTTGATAGTGATTCTTGCGTCCCGTCGCGAGTGTACACGCGCCATCGCCGCAGGACAGAGCATTGCCGCCGAGACAGGCCGGCTGCCCGGGATCCCGCACTGGAGCGAACGCCCGTCGGGGAACTATTTCACCTGTTTGGGGAAAAACAGCATGAACTTGGCCAAAGGCCGCTTGAACATCACGAGATAGGCCACGTGCATGCCGACGAAAAGCAGCAGCAGGTTGGCGAAGAACTCGTGCAGATCGGACAGGATGCCGTCATCCTCGTCCTCATCGTCGTCCTTTTGCCGCTCGCGGCTGTCGGCTTGGGCGGTGCCAACCGCTGCGGCCTTCGCCGGGCTGGATACCGTTCCGACACCGGGCGCCGTTTCAATGCCAACCGCTTTGCCCAGACCAAATGCCTTGCCCAGACCAAATGCCTTGTCCAGACCAAATGCCTTGCCCTGATCCATCGCAATGCCGGTGCCCGTCACCACCAGCAAGCTGACCGCGATCCCGAGCATCAGGCTCTTGCTGATGGCGGGGTGGCGCAGAGCATTGTCGAGCTTCAGCCCCTCGAACGAGGGATAGAAGCGCATCAGGCCAACCTGGCGCTCGCCGCTCAACACCCAAAGCAGCCGCAAGAGGATGACCCCCGCCACGCCATATCCGAGCCAGGCATGGATGACACCCCACTCGCCGGTAATGTAGGCGAGCGCGGATAAAACCGCGAGGGTCGCATGATAGAACCGAATGCGCTGCATGATGTTCATGCAAGAACTCTACCGCATGGGAAGGAAAGCGGTTTGACCTGCAACAATTCCCCCTCGGAGCATTGCGGGTGCCGCCGAAGACAAGGCAAAACAGGCCCGGTTCCGAACCTGTTTCCTGGGCCATTCCAGCCTGCTCAGCTCTCGCGCTTGACCGCGCTCTCGTGCCAGCGGTGCAGCAGGCGATGCGCGATATACGAGGTGGCGAGGAAGATCGCGATGCCGGACATCGAGATCAGCAGCAGCGCGGCGAACATCCGCGGGATCTTGAGCTGGTAGCCCGATTCCAGAATGCGATACGCCAGCCCCGAGGCCGAACCGCCGGTGCCGGCGACGAATTCCGCCACCACCGCGCCGATCAGCGCCAGCCCGCCGGAAATCTTCAACCCGCTGAGAAAGAACGGTAGGGCCGCCGGCAGGCGCAGGTAACGCAGGGTCTGCCAGCGGTTGGCGCGATAGAGCTGGAACAGCGAGACGAGGTTATGGTCCGCCGAATTCAGCCCCATGATCGTGTTCGACAGAATGGGAAAGAACGCCACGATCCAGGCGCAGATCAGCAGCGAGAGATTGACATCCCCCACCCAGATGATGATCAGCGGCGCAATCGCCACCACCGGCGTCACCTGCAGGATAATCGCATAGGGCAGCAGCGAGCGCTCCAGCCATTTGGATTGCGTGAACAGGATCGCCAGCGCCACGCCGACGCTGACTGCCGCGATCAGCGCCGCGAACGTGATCCGCAGCGTCACCCAGAGCGCGATCGACAGCGTCGGCCAGTCGGTCAGCAGGGTCTGGAAGATGATCACCGGCCCGGGCAGGATGTAGGACGGAATGCCCTTGGCGCGGACAATGCCCTCCCAGGCCCCGAGAAAAATCACGCCCATCACCAGCGGCGCGATGATCCCCGGCCAGCGGCTGCGGGGAATACCGAGAATCCTGTCCTCCACCGCGAAAACCGGTGCGGCCTCCTGGTCGGTGCCTTTGGTCGTGGCCGGATTGTTGGGGGCTTCGCTCATTGGGGGCACTCATTCGGGGGCTTTTTTTGGGGGGTATCGCACATGCGATCAGGCATCAATGGCCTGTTTGAGCGCCTGCGAGCCCAGCCGGCAGAGATGGGCATAATCCGCCGAAGTCCGGAACAGGTCATCACGCGGGAACGGCGCATCGACCATCACCTCGCTCATCACCCGGCCGGGACGCGCCGCCATGACGACGATGCGCTGGCTGAGATAGACGCTCTCGAACACCGAATGCGTCACAAACACCGCAGTGAAGCGGTTACGCTCCCAGAGGCCGAGCAGATCGTCATTCAGCTTGTGGCGGGTGATTTCGTCGAGCGCGGCGAAAGGCTCGTCCATCAACAGCACCTTCGGCTCGGTCACCAGCGCGCGGGCGATCGAAACGCGCATCTTCATGCCGCCGGAGAGTTCACGCGGATAGGATGTCTCGAAGCCTTTGAGGCCGACGAGCGCCAGCATGTCGGCGGCACGCTCGCGCGCCTCCCCCGTCGCCATCCCCTTGAGCCGCAGCGGCAGGATGACGTTCTCGAGCGTCGGCGCCCAGGGCATCAATGTCGGCTCCTGGAAGACGAACCCCAGCCCGCGATCAGGATTGCCTGCCGCGTCATGCATGGCGGTCGGCCAGTCCATCGTCCCGGCCGAGGGTTCGCTGAGCCCGGAAACGATCCGCAGCAGCGTCGATTTCCCGCAGCCGGACGGGCCGAGCAAGCTGACGAACTCGCCGGGATAGAGGTCGAGATCGACATCCCGCAACGCCAGCGTGCCGTTGGAGAATTTCTTGGAGAGCGAACGGATGGACACCAGCGGGCGGATGCCCGCCTGCCGTGCCGCCGCGCCGGCAATCGCGGTTGAGCTCAAATGCCGACACCCTTGTTGATGAACTCGAGGCTGTAGGCCCTGGAAACGTCGATGTTGTTCGGGAACACCCCGGTCGCCGCCATCTGGTCGTAGAAATTCTTCCAGCGGGCGTCGGTCATGGCGCCAATGCCGAGCTTGAGCGCATCGCCCGACAGCACGATGCCGCGCTCGGTCATCACCTTGATCGCATAGGCGATCTTGTCGTCGGTCATGTCGGGGTTGGCGGCCTTGATCAGCGCATTGGCGGCGGCATTCTCCGGGCCGTTCTTCATATAGGCGGCCCAGCCTTCCAGCGTCGCGGTGACGAAGCGCTGCACCACGTCCTTCTTCTCGCTCGCCATCTTGCGGCTGATGTTGATGGTGGTGTTGTAGTTGTCGAAGCCGGCATCGGCGATGAGATGCACCAGCGGCGTGACGCCGCCTTCCTTCTGGATCGCGAAGGGTTCCGAGGAGAGAAAGCCTTGCTGGCAGATGCCCTTGTCGGCGAGAAACGGCGCCATATTGAAGGTATAGGGCCGGATCTGCTCGTCGGAATAGCCGAACTTCGCCTTCAGGAACGGCCAGAACGAGGTCCGTCCGGCGCCGCCGACCAGAATGGGCTTGCCCTTGAGCTTGGCGAATTCATCGTTGCCCACGCCGGGGTGGCAGATAATCACCTGCGGGTCTTTCTGGAAAATCGAGGCGATGCACAGGAACGGCAAATTCTGTTCGACGTAGCGGATCGCCTCGAAGGAATTCGACATGATCATGTCGACCGCGCCGCCGAGCAGCAGCTGCGAGGGGTTCTGCTGCGGGCCGCCCATGCGGATATCGGCGTCGATGCCGTATTTCTTGTAGATGCCGTTGGCAACGGCGAAATAGAAGCCGCCGTGCTCGGCCTGCGCACGCCAGTTGGTGAGATAGCTGACCTTGTCGAGCGCCTGCGCTTGCGCACGCCCGCCCGCGACCGGCGCGAGCATCGAGCCGCCGATGAGGCCGAGAGCCACCCTGCGATCAATCCGAAACTTCGTCATCATGAAACCCATCTCCGCCAGTTGTCTGCGCCTTGTGCATGCAGGGGCCAATGAGCCCTAGCAACGGCTATGCCTGAAAGCCCACCCTTGCGTGACAAGGAGGTTGTTTATCTCTTTGGCACAATGCTGTTTTAGGGCCAAGTTGCCCAGAGGCAAGGCGTTCTTGTTTTCTCTCATACACATCGTTCTGCCGCGTTGCGGCCCGGCACCGCGCTTGCTACCACTGGGGCGACAACGCCTGTCCTCGCGAAGGCGGGGATGGCAAACCGGTTTTGCGTAGCTCCCTGCGACGAACCAATGAAATAACCTCCGAAATCCAGCTTCCGGACCAGACCATGCCCCTCGCCGCCGATGCCCTTGCCACCGCCCCGATCCCCGAGATCGCGACCGATCCTGCCCGGCTCGCGGCGCTGATCGCCGATCTCGGCGATGTCCCGGTGATCACCGAAGAGAAGGTGGTGCGCAAGCGCAGCCGCGATTTCTTCTGGTATTCCCCGGTTCTCAACGAGGAACTGGCGAAGAAAAGCGCGGATATCATCGCCGTGGCCCGCGATGAGGCCGATGTCATCCGCGTCGCGGCGGCCTGCGCGAAACACCGGATTCCGCTGACCCCGCGCGGCGGCGCGACCGGAAACTACGGCCAGGCGGTGCCGATCCATCGCGGCGTGCTGCTCGATATGAACGCGCTCGATGCGGTGGAATGGGTGCGCCCGGGGGCGTGCCGCGTCGGCGCCGGCGCCAACATGGGCAAGCTCGACGCCGAGCTGCGCCCACAGGGCTGGGAACTCAGGATGCACCCTTCCACCAAGCGCACCGCGACCATCGGCGGCTTTGTCGCCGGCGGCTCGGGCGGGGTCGGCTCGGTGATGTACGGCGGCTTGCGCGAACCAGGCAATATTCTGGCGGCGCGGGTCATCACGCTGGAGGAAACCCCGCGCGTGATCGAGCTGCGCGGCGATGCGGCGCAGAAGATCAACCGCGCCTATGGCACGACGGGCATCATCACCGCACTCGAAATGCCGCTGGCGCCGGCCTATCCCTGGCTCGATGTCCTCGTGGCGTTTGACAGCTTCAAGACCTGTCTCGAATTCGGCATGGACGTCGCCCGCGCCGACGGCGTGATCAAGAAGCTGCTCTCGCCGATCGCCAGCCCGCTGCCCGAATTTTTCGGCCAGCTCCGGCCGTTCTGCCCGGATGGCAAGGCGATCCTCGCCTGCATGATCTCGCAAGCCTCGTTCGAAACCTTCGCGGATCTCATCGCCGGGCGCGGCACCATCACGCTCCAGACCCCGACGCGGGAGGAATCCGGCTCGGTGCCGCTCTACGAATACACCTGGAACCACACCACGCTGCAGATGCTGAAGGTCGATCGCTCGGTGACCTATCTCCAGTGCCTTTTCCCCTATGATCGAACGATCGGGAGCATCCTCGATATGGCGGCGCTGTTCCCGGAGGAGTTGATCCCGCATTGCGAATTCATCCGCTTTGGCGGCAACATCACCTGTTCCGCGCTGCCCGTGATCCGGTATTCCACCAAGGACCGGCTTTACGAGATCATTGCAGCGCATGAAGCGCGCGGCGTTTTCATCGCCAACCCGCATGTCATCACGCTGGAAGATGGCTCGCGCCACAAGCGCGCCGAAGCCGACCAGATCGGGTTCAAGGCGCTGGTCGACCCGCACGGGTTGCTCAACCCCGGCAAGATGCGGACCTATGTGCCGGTTGCGCCATGAAAATCCTGTATCTCTATTGCCACCCGCTGGAGGAGAGCTTCCACGCCGCCATCCGCGATGCCGCGCTCGCCGCCCTGCGCAAGGCCGGCCACGAGGTCGACCTCTGCGACCTCTACGCGGAGGGGTTTCAGCCGGTGCTGACCGCCGAAATGCGGCGCGACTACCATGATCTCACCAAAAACCGGGCGGGCCTCGAAGCCTACATCGCCCGGCTCCACGCCGCCGAAGCGCTGGTGGTGCAGTTCCCGACCTGGTGTTTCGGCTTTCCGGCGATGCTGAAGGGGTTTTTCGACCGCATCTTTGGCCCCGGCATCACGTTTGATCTCTCCGACCCCGCCAACGTCCGGCCGATGCTGACGCATATCCGCCACGTCATCGGAATTTCGACCTATGGCCGCGACCGGCTCAGGGCATTTCTCGTCGGCGATCCCCCGCGCAAGATGATCACGCGCTATCTGCGCTGGTTTGTCGCACGCGGCGCCCGCATCCGCTATCTCGCGCTCTACCACATGAACATCGCAACCGAGCCGCAGCGAAAACGGTTCATCACCCGCGTTGCTGCCGAACTCTCCACCCTTCGCTGAGGATTTCATGCGCAAAACCCACTGGTTTGACCTCACTGCCCGCGATTTCGCCGATCTCGACCGGGAAAAGACCATCGCGGTGCTCCCGATCGCCGCGACCGAGCAGCACGGCCCGCATCTCTCGGTCGGCACCGATTCGATCATCGCGGAAGGCATGATCGAGGAGGTGACGAAGCGCCTGCCGGCGGAGCTTTCGGTGCTGTTTTTGCCCATCCAGATGATCGGGAAATCGAACGAACACCTACGCTCCCCCGGCACGCTGACGCTTTCCGCGGAAACGCTGATCCGCGCCTGGACCGAGATCGGCGAGAGCGTCGCGCGGGCCGGCATCCGGAAGCTGGTCATCGTCAATTCCCACGGCGGCAATGTCGAGATTCAGGGCATCGTCGCCCGCGAATTGCGGGTGCGCTGCCAGATGCTGGTGGCGCAGACGGCATGGCGCCGGCTCGGCGTGCCGCAGGGCCTGTTCTCGGACACCGAAAACAATTTCGGCATCCACGGCGGCGATTTCGAGACCTCGGTGATGCTGCATTTCGCGCGCGGCCGCGTCCGCAAGGATAAAATGGCCAATTTCGTGCCGAAATCGATCGAGATGACCAGGGATTACACGCAATTGCGGATGACCGGTTTCACCTCGATGGCCTGGATCGCCGAGGACAATCACCCCGAAGGCGTCGCCGGCGAAGCCCATCTCGCCACCGCCGAAAAAGGCGCGAAGGCCGCCGAATTTCAGGCCCTGCGCTTCATCGAGCTTTTGCAGGACGTAGCAAAATTTCCGCTGGGTGACCTTGCGTGACCAACGCGCTGTTTGTCTGCTCCGCCAACCGCTTGCGCAGCCCCACGGCGGAGCAGATCTTTGCGCGATGGCCGGGCATTGAAACCGATTCCGCCGGAATTCTCGCTACCGCGGAGGTGGTGCTTTCCCCCGAACAGATCGAATGGGCCGATGTCATCTTCGTCATGGAGAAACGGCATCGCGCCAAACTGTCGAGGAATTTCCGGCGGCATCTGAACGGCAAGCGGATCGTTTGCCTCGATATCCCGGACAACTTTTCCTATATGCAGCCGGAACTTGTCGCCCTGCTGGAGCGAAAAGCCGGGCCGTTTTTACGGCGCTGACCAGCCTGCCGCCGCGATCATGCCCTGATAAACCGCCACCAGCCTTCCGGCATGGCTCTCGATCGAGAGCGGATCCGCCCAATAGGCGTCCTGTGCCGCTTGGCCCATGGCCTGCGCCAGCGCCTCGTCCTTCAGCGCCAGCAGCGCCGCCTTGAGCGGTTCGATTTCCGGCGGCACGACAAACCCGGTCACGCCGTCGCTCACCCGCGCGGAGGCCCCTGCCCGCTCGGAGATGATCACCGGCACCCCCGCCGCCATTGCTTCCGGGGTGACCATCGGCCCGGTTTCAGGCCAGAGCGAGGGCGCGGCGACGACGCGCGCTTCCGCCGCGATCCGCGCCCGCACCGCGCCCTTGTCGAGCCAACCGGTGATTTCCGCCGTCGGGTCCAGCGCCTGAATGGCCGGCCGCAACGGGCCTTCGCCGATAAACAGGCTCGTCATCCCCGCCGCCAATGCGGCTTCGGCGACGAGCAGCGCGCCCTTTTCCGCCGTCAGCCGCCCGCAATAGACGACCTTCGTCCCGGCAGTTTCGCGCGGTGCGACTGGCCGGATCACCTCGATCGGGTTCTCGATCACGTGCTGCGCGATCTCCGGTCCCAGATACTGCCCGATGGTGCGCCGCCCCTGTTCGGAAACATGAATGACCGAGAACGGCAGGGCTTTCAGCGCCCTCTCCGCCGCAACCGTTCGGGCGATGCGAATGAGCTTGTGCGCCATCGAGCGCGGATCGCAGGGCGCGACGAGGCAGGCCGCCGAAAGCGGTGCCAGCGAGCACGGCTCGGCCGTGTCGAAGCGGTATTTCAGCCCGGTCGGGCAGGTCAGGAAATAATCGTGAAACGAGATCGCCAGCGGCAGGCCGGATTTGCGCAGCACGGAAAACAGGCTCGCGGAGAAATACTTCGTCCATTGGTGGACATGCACCACGCTATCCGCCGGCGAGAAACCGGCGAGAATGGCCGAAAGCCGCGCGGTATAGCCAGTATTCCAGATCCCGTCCTTTCCGGCGATCAGCGCGGGTTTCGTCCAGATCTCCGCCCCGCCGAGCCCGATCCGGGTGATGTTGGGGTGCGCATCGAGCGCGGGATCGCCGGCTTCGCCAATGCCGTGCACGTAGGTCACGGCATGCCCGAGTGCGGCGAGGCCGAGCGCGGAGGCGATCGCCACCTGCGGCGCGCCACCTTCCGCGATCGCCTGATCGGCCAGAATGACGATCCGCACACGGCCCTCCTGTTATGGCTTCAGGATGCCAGAGCTAACCGGTTTTCGTAAAGAAACCCGAACAGGCTCTAGCGGATCGCCGCCAACGCCTGCCGCACGCGCTGAAGATGCGCCTTACGAGCCTCCTCGCCGACAACATCGATCCGGTGCAGTGCGATCCACAGCGTCTTGCAGGCAGGGGCGCAGAGCGCGCGGATCCCGGTGAGCAAAATCCGCTGACCGGGCCGCCCCATCAACCACCACCACCATTTGGGCGAACCGAGGCTGGTGATCGCGCCAATCAGCCGGATGTTCGGCAGCAGGCCCCGGATCGGCTGGTTGCCCTCCGGCATCGAAAACGTCTCGTGCGGCAGGAATACGCGTTCGAGCCAACCCTTGAGCATCGCCGGCTGGGCGTACCACCAGGTCGGGTAGACGAAGATCAGCCCCTCCGCCGCCTTCACCCGCGCCAGATGTTCCGCCACCGGCTCCCGGTTGGTTCCGGACTCATGGTAACGCCCGCGCTCATCCGCGGACATCACGGGGTCGAAGCCCTCGGCGTAGAGATCGAGCACATCGACCTGGTGGCCATTGGCGAGCAGGCTCTCCAGCGCCACGGCCTTTGCCGCCGCGGTGAAACTATCAGCGCGCGGATGGCAATAGACGAGCAGAACCTTCATGCGAGCCGGCCTCTCATGAAAGTGCGCTGCCCAACCCCTTGAACAGGAAGTTTTTCCCGCTCTTGAAATCATAGGCGGGGTCTTCCCAGGCGATCATCTTGCCGGGGTTGAGCAGCCCTTGCGGGTCGGCCTCGCGCTTGAAGGCCAGTTGCGCCTCGTCGGTCTGCTTCATGCCGCCCTCTTCGAGCGTGTAGCGGTGCGGATTGAAGATCGGCGCGCCCATCGCCTCGTGGATCGCCATGATCTCTTCAAGCCTGAT
Organism: uncultured Methylobacterium sp.; assembly: GCA_964571245.1. Lineage (GTDB taxonomy): Bacteria > Pseudomonadota > Alphaproteobacteria > Rhizobiales > Beijerinckiaceae > Rhabdaerophilum. The sequence continues at coordinate 13,793 of CAZNAT010000035.1, read as the reverse complement.
CTCGGTGGTGAATTTCACCATCGGCAACCCGAAACACGTCACCTTGCCGTCGAAGCGCACGAACTCGAGATGGCAGGCCACTTCATCGCCGAAACGGGCATGGATCTTCTCCACGAGGTCGATCTGGTTCGGGAAGGGATAGAGCACCTGGAGATAGGTGATCGCCGGATCGACGCGCAGCGCGCGCAGCGTCGTGTGGTTCCACGCCAGCTCGAACACCGGCGGCAGGCCCTTCCTGTCGGCCTCGCTCAGGGTGTCCGAGCGCATCAGCACCTCCGCGCCCTTCCAGCGCGCGGTAAACGCCAGCATCGGCTGGAGCGCGAAATCCGCCACCATGGCCATCACGAGGTGCTTTTCACGCGGCAGGAATTTCTTGTGGCGCAGAAACGTATCGTGCGGCACCGGCGCCGCGACCACGCCAAGCTCCTTAAGCAGCAAGCCGTCCTGCTCGCCGAGCGCATTGGCGAATTCGGTGGCGCGGCGAAGATCGTCGAAGCCGATCAGCACATCGACCCAGGGGTAGGCGGTGGCCAGCGGCACCTCGCATTCGGTGATGATGCCGTTGGTGCCATAGGCATGCGCGACCTTGAGCAGGTCATCACCGGAGAGTTCGAGCACGCGCGGGCTCGCCTCCATCGTCATCACCTTCATGCGGATGATGTTGCCGTAATCGCGCAGGCCGCCCCAGCGGATCGAGCCGACCCCGCCCGAGCCGCCGGCGATGAAGCCGCCGAGCGTTGCGGTATGATAGGTCGAGGGGTGCAGGCGCAGCTCCTGCCCGGATTTGGCGCGGGTTTCGTGGTCGATCTCGGCGAGGATCGCCCCCGGCCCGGTCACCACCCTGCCCGGCGCGATGGATTTCACCGCGTTCATCGCCGAGAGATCGAGCACCACCCCGCCCGAGAGCGGCATCGCCTGGCCGTAATTGCCGGTGCCCGTGCCGCGCGGCGTGACGGGAATGCCCAATCGGTGGCATTCGCCAAGCACGCTGGCCAGCTCATCCTCATGCGCGGGAATGACGATGAGATCGCCGATCACGGCGTCAAGCTGGCGCTTGAGCGTGGGCGAATACCAATAGAAATCCCGGCTTTTCTGCTTGAGAATCGCCGGGTTGTCGTCGGTCTTGATGCCACCAAGACGGGCTTTCAGGGTCGCAAGATCGTAGCGCATCGGTTTGACCTCAGAGCGTGTCGAGTTCGGCATAATCGGGGAGCGGCGCATGGATCGCCTTGCCGTCGATCAAAACCAGACGATCGGATTGGGGACGGGAGAGAAATTCGTTCATCGTCCGGGCGGAGAAGACCACGAGATCGGCCGCAAGCCCCGGCGCGAGCCGGCCCTTGCCGTCAAGCCGCATCTGCCGCGCCGGCCGGGTGGTCAGGGTTTCGAGCCAGGGCCGCTCGGAATGGTCGAAATGCAGGATGCGCGTCGCCTCGCGGTACACCTCGACCGCGTCGAGATCGCCGTAGGCATAAAACGGGTCGCGGGTATTGTCGGAGGAAACCATCGTGGAAACCCCGCCCGCATCGAGTTCGTGCAGCGGCGCGACGCCGCGCCAGCGCGGGGTGATGCCGGCCTTGCGGTCCTGAAGATAGAGATTGCACATCGGCAGCGATACGACGTTGAGGCCGGCTTCCCCGAGCTTGCCGATCACCCGGGCGCGATCCGCATCCGCCATCAGCGCGAGCGAGCAGCAATGCCCGGCCAGCGCCTTGCCGGCGAACTTGTGCCGGATCAGCGCATCCGCCACCCGTTCGAGCGTCCGGGCATCGGCGGAATCGCTCTCGTCGACATGGAAATCGAGATCGAACCCCTCCGCCTTGGCCGCCTCGATGGTTCGGTCGAGCGCCGTTTCGAACGCCGAATCCGGCGCTTCGCCGCGGAAGGTCACGCCGCCGAGGACGCCGCCGTAGCGCGCGACGTGCCGGACCACATCACGAAACTCCGCCTCATCCTCCACCGCCGTCATCGTCGGGAAGATCGCCGCGGCCTGAAGCGTGATCCGGCTTTTCCATTCGGCGCGGATCTCGTCGAAAACCGCCCAGGAAATCGCCGTCTGCGCCTTGCGGGAATCAAGATGCGTGCGGATCGTGCCGGTGCCGTGATGGAGCGCCGAGCGCAGCGCGAATTCCATCCGCGCCCGCACGTCGCCCTCTTGCCAGTTGGCCTCGCGATCGGCCATCACCGTATTCAGCGCGCCCATGAAGGTGCCGTCGGGGTTGGGCGCGCGCGCGAAAATATGGCCCTTGTCGAGATGGGTGTGGATATCGACGAAGCGCGGCAGCACGATCCGCCGGTTGCCGGCAAGGCGCGGGACGCCATCCTGCGGCGCCGGCCCCGGCACGATCCGCGCGATCCGCCCCGCCTCGATCAGGATCGAGCCCTGCCGGAGCCCGTCGGCAGTCGCCGGCGCGGCCTCCGCCGCCTCGAAAGCGGTAATCGATGGGTTCAGCGAAACGCCGTCGAGCCAATAGCGCACCAAGCGCAGCGGAAGATCAAAACGCACATTCGTCTCCAATGGGGCTGACGTCCGGGGAACCGGCAACGCCCGAAAACTTGCCAGCGGGCGCTCGCGATTCCATTCTCGTCTGGAGCGTAGCGAACCGCGCGTGAACGACAACAGGTGAACGACGATGAAACGCACAATCATCACCCCGCACGCGATCCGCGCGCCGTTTGCCGCCTATAGCCATGGCTTGATGGTCGATCGCCCCCGGCGCTTCTTGTTCGCCTCGGGCCAGCTCGGCGTCGGGCCGGACGATCTGATCCCCGAGGATGCCGAGGCGCAGGCGGTGATCTGCTTTGAGAATATCGCCGCGATCCTCGCCGAAGCTGGCATGGATTTTTCCCATGTCGTACGATTTTCTGGCTTCGTGACCGACCGGGCGTATTTTCCCGTTTATGGCGCGGTCAGAAGCCGGTATGTGAGCACCAACGCATTTGCCTCGACGCTGCTGATCGTCTCCGGATTTACCCGCCCCGAATTCAAGGTGGAGGTCGAGGTGACGGCAGCGGCGTGAATGGATCACAGGCCAACATGACCGATCTCGTTTCCGATAGCCCCGCGGTTGCCGCCGATGCCACGGCAGCGCCGAAAATCTCCTTCGTCTCGCTCGGCTGCCCGAAAGCGCTGGTGGATTCGGAACGCATCATCACCAAGCTCCGGGCCGAAGGCTACGAGCTGACGAAAACCCATGCCGGGGCCGATCTCGTCATCGTCAACACCTGCGGCTTTCTCGACAGCGCCAAGGCCGAAAGCCTGGAGGCCATCGGCAAGGGCATGGCGGAAAACGGCAAGGTGATCGTCACCGGCTGCATGGGCGCTGAACCCGAGCAGATCCGCGAGGCCTACCCCGGCATCGCCGCGATCACCGGGCCGCAGGCCTATGAGAGCGTGATGAACGCGGTGCATGCGGTCGCGCCGCCCTTGCACAATCCGTTCCTCGATCTGGTGCCGGAACAGGGCATCAAACTCACCCCGCGTCACTATGCTTATCTCAAGATTTCAGAGGGTTGCAACAATCGCTGCACCTTCTGCATCATCCCCAAGCTGCGCGGCGATCTCGTCTCGCGTCCGCTCGCCGAGGTGATGCGCGAGGCCGAAAAGCTGGTGAAAGCCGGTGTCAGGGAGCTGCTCGTCATCTCCCAGGACACTTCGGCTTATGGCGTCGATCTCAAGTATGCCGCCAGCACCTGGGGCGACATCGAATACCGCACCCGATTCCTCGACCTCGCCAGGGCGCTGTCGACGCTCGGGGTCTGGGTCCGGATGCACTACGTCTACCCCTACCCGCATGTCGACGACGTCATCCCGCTGATGGGCGAACTCTCCGAGAGCGGCGGCATGGTGCTGCCCTATCTCGACATCCCGTTCCAGCACGCCTCGCCCAATGTCCTCAAGGCGATGCGCCGGCCCGCGCATCAGGAAAAGACCCTGGCGCGCATCCAGAAATGGCGCGAAATCCGCCCGGACCTCGCCATCCGCTCGACCTTCATCGTCGGCTTTCCCGGCGAAACCGAGGAGGATTTCGAGGAGCTGCTCGGGTTTCTGTCGCAGGCGAAGCTCGAACGCGTCGGCGCGTTCAAATACGAGCCGGTGCGCGGCGCCAGCGCCAATGATCTCGGCCTTGCGGCCGTGCCGCCGGATGTCCAGCAGAAGCGCTACGACCGCTTCATGGCGCATCAGCAGCCGATTTCGGCCAGGCTGCTCCAGCGCCGGGTCGGCCAGCGGATCAAGGTCATCATCGATGAGGCTGCGCCCGGAAAAGTGGGCACCAGTGTTCCGCAAGGCGCGGCCTCGATGTATAGAGCCCGCTCGATCTGGGACGCGCCGGATATCGACGGCAGCGTCTTCGTGGCCTCCCGCCGCCCCTTGCGTGCCGGCGACATCGTCTCGGTCAAGATCGAACGCGCCGATGCCTATGATCTGCACGGCGTCGCGGTGTGAGCCTGCCGCCTGCCAACAGCCCGGACAGCAGCACGCTCAACCCCAAACTGGTTTTTGCGAGCCTGATTCTCGCGGCGTTTTTCTGGGGCTGGAGTTTTCCGCTTACCAAGATGATGACCGGGGCCTTCCCTGCCATCACGCTGGCGGCGTTGCGCGGGCTGACCGGCGCGGCCATGCTGATCGTTTTCTTTATCGTGATCCGCCAGAATTTCCCGCCGCGCAGCGCCCGCGAAATCATCGACTGGCTCGTGCTCGGCGCACTCAACGGCTGGATCGCCAATACGCTGGTCGCCTATGCAACCCAGACGCTGCCCGCCGGGCAAGCAGCGATGATCCAGGCCTGCGGCCCTCTCCTGACGGCGCAGATGGCGCATCGGCTGTTTTCCGACGAAAAGCTGACCCGCGCGCGGCTCTTCGGCATTCTGATCGGGTTTGTCGGGGTGGCCCTGCTGATCGGGCCGCGCATGGTCGGGCAGAATGCCACCCCCGGCGCCGCCCTCGCCATGCTCGGGGTCGCGTTCTGCTACGCCGCCGGGAATATCTACGTGCGGATGATGCCGGTGGCGGACCCGCGCCGCCTTGCGCTGGGCCAGCAGTTGACCTCGGGCCTCGCCGCGACCCTGATCGCGCTTGGAACGGTCGGGACCGCGAGTTTCACGGCGGTGCCGGACAACATCGTGCTGCTCTTGGCGCTCGGAGTATTCTCGACCGCCCTGCCGATCGTGGTCTTCATGTATATCCTGCGGGCCGCCGGACCGACGCGGGCATCGCTCACCGGCTATCTGGTGCCGGCCTGGGCGGTGGTGATTTCCGCCATGGTTCTGGGAGAAACCATCGGCCTGCGCGGGCTGATCGCCGGCGCGATCGTGCTGGTCGGGGTCTATATCGTCACACGGGCGCGAGCTTCCGCGCGCGGTTCCGCTTCCTGAAGGTGTGGCGGAACCACAGTGTCAGCCCGGTGACCATCAGCCCGACGAAGGCCAGCGAGGTCACCAGCACCATGATCCCGGTCCAGAGCCCATAGGCATTGCCCTCGTGCAGGCCGCGCGGCCAGTTCGTCGGCGTCAGCGTAACGCCGGAACGCGCCACCTGATAGACGTTGAACGCGCCGCCCTCGTTGACCCGCGCCAGCAGCCGGCCACCGCGGGTGCGCAGCCAGATCAGCCCACCGAGATCGCGGTTGCGCGCCGCCATTTCCTGCCCCAGCAACTGCACCGCCTCCTTGAGCGGCGGCAGCGCCGTCCGATCCTGCGGGCAAAGCTGATGCCATAGACGAGCATCAAGCCGGTGATCGGCGAGAGCGCCAGGATCGGCAGCCCGAACCAGGCCATCCCCTGATGCCACCCCGAAATGCTGTTGCGGATGCGCGGCAGCCCCATGAAAACGCCGAGCACGATCAGAACCAGCATCGCGATCGTCGAAGCCGTGACCATCCACCGGAGGTCAAGGATGAAATGCTCGTGGAGCGACTTGGCGCCCCCGAAGAGATCGGAGAGCATGGTGCGGTCATCGTCGTCCACCACCGCGCCGGTCGCAAGATCAAGCTCAAGGGTGCCATCCGGGCCGATGCCCTGCAATGCGATCCGGTTTTCATAGGCGCGAACCGCGATCCCGCGCGCCTTGCCCTCGGGATCGTGTTTTTCGAGGTACGACACGACGCGCTCCGCCGAGAGCGCGATGCTGCGGCTTGAAACATCCTGAACGATCGGCTCGACCGAAAGGATCAGCCCGGTGACGATCACCAGCGCCAGCGGAACCGCGAACACCAGCGTTGTCCAGCGATGGAGGCGAAGCAGCAGCGGTTTCATCGGCGATTTTCCAGCAGGTTGCACCTGCCGGAAAAAAGAGCATCGCGACACCACCCGGTCAAATGACCATTTGTCCATGATCCCGGAATTCGCGCCGGATTCAGCCCGCTCTTATGGCCCCGCACGCCGCAGGCACTCCGCCAGATCGGATTTGATCGTGTTTTCCCGCGCAATTCTCTCGCGGCGCAGGCGATCGAACTCCTTGCTGGCTTCCGCCATCTGGCTCTTCTTGATGTTCATCAGCCCCTGCTCCGCCACACTGATCGTCGGCTTGCGCATGAGAAAGATAACCTGGGAATGCAACGTCTCGATCTTCTGCTTCAGCTTTTGCATGGCCGGGGCATAGTGCTTCTCCACCAACCCCATCCGGTAGTTATAGGCCGACTGGCATTGCGCGCGTTTGGCGGAGGTGGCGGCGGATCTCGGCGGCGGCTCACCAAACGGGGTGTTGGCCCCGAACGCCGCCGGCGCCGGGATCAGGCTTGAGAGCAAGAGCAGCGCCGCCATCCGGCTAAAACGGGTCTTCATTCTTTTTCCTCCGACCGCGAAACCGGCCTGCACGATGCCAGGGCCTCGTTCGAAGGAAAATATTCCGCCTGATATCAGGCAGGCGATATGACCTGCATCAAGATTTTGAGGAGGATTTCTCTGATTTCATCGCGGCCTCGGAAGCAAACAGCCGGTTTTCAAACCGAAAACGGCGACCTTCCGGCCGCCGCTCCCGTGTTTGAGCTCTGGCACGCGCCGATTATTTGGGAATCGTGCCTTCGATACCCTGAACGTAATAGTTCATGCTGTTGATCTGGCCGTCATCGAGCTTCTTGCCGCCCTTGCAGTCGACCGTTTTGCCGTCCTGCGCCACTACCGGGCACATGAAAGGATCGGCGGTGCCGGCGACAATCGCCGCTTCGGTGTCCAGCGCGAGCTTCTTCACGTCATCGGGCATGTTGACATAGGGGCCCATCTTGACCTTGCCCTTGGCGAGCCCGTCGAACACATCCTGGCTCTGCCACTTGCCCTCGAGCGCCGCCCGGGTGCGCTCGACGTAATAGGGCGCCCAATCGTCGATGATCGAGGTCAGGATGTTCTTCGGCGCAAAAGCCGTCATGTCGGAGGCCTGACCGAAGGCGAGATGGCCGCGTGCCGCCGCCTGCTGGAGCGGGGCCGGACTATCGGTGTGCTGGGTGATGATATCGGCCCCCTGATCCATCAGGGCTTTCGCCGCATCGCCCTCCTTGCCGGGGTTGAACCATTCGTTGACCCAGGCGATCTTGATCTTGACGTTCGGGTTGACCGATTTCGCGCCGAGATAGAAGGCGTTGATGCCGGCGATGACTTCGGGGATCGGCACCGCGCCGACGTAACCGATGGTGTTCGATTTGGTCATCTTGCCGGCGATCTTGCCGATGACGTAGCGGCCTTCGTGGAATTTCGCCGAATAGGTCGCGACGTTCTTGTCACGCTTGAAGCCGGTCGCGTGCTCGAACATCACATTGGGGTATTTCTTCGCAACCTTGAGCGTCGGCTCCATATAGCCGAACGAGGTCGTGAAGATCAGCTTGTGGCCGGTGCGCGCCAGCTGCTCGATCGAGCGCTCGGAATCGGCCTCCGGCACGCTTTCGATGAAGGTCGTCTCGACCCTGCCCGGGAAGGCGGCCTCGATCGCTTTCCGGCCGACATCATGCTGGTAGGACCAGCCGAAATCGCCGACCGGGCCGACGTAGATGAAGCCGATCTTGAGCTTTTCCTGGGCGGCAAGCGGGTTGGCAAGCCCGAGAAACCCAAGGGTTGCGGCAACGCCTGTTGCCAAGGCCAACGCGCCAGCCTGAAACGAACGACGTGACATGGTGTTTTCCCCGTATCCGCGCGGGTGGCAAGGTTGCCCGGACGCCGCGCCATCCGGGGCTGAAACTGGGGTCCGGCTATCGTTCCGGCACGAAGGGTTGTCCAAGCGAGCCGGCCGCCCCCGCCCCCTTGCGCCCGGAGAGCGACAGGAACAGCAGCGCCGCGATCGTCATCAGGTAAGGTAGCGCCGAAAGCAGCTGCGAGGGAAGCGCGATCGCACCGGCCTGCGCATGAAGCTGTGCAACGGTGATGGCGCCGAAAAGATAGGACCCCAGCACCAGCCGCCAGACGTGCCCGGCGGCAAACACCACCAGCGCCAGCGCGATCCAGCCGCGCCCCGCGCTCATCCCCGGCGACCAGAACCGGGTGTAGATCAGCGAGAGATAAGCCCCGGCGAGCCCGGCCATCAGCCCGCCGAACAGGATGGCGTAGAACCGCAGCCGCCTGACCGGCAGGCCCAGCGCATGCGCGGAGGTGTGGTTCTCGCCCACGGCCCGCAGCAACAGCCCGGCCCGGCTGCGGATCAGCACGTAGGATACCAGCGCGGTCAGCCCCAGCGAGAGGTAAAACACGATATCGCCGGTGAAGAGCGCCTTGCCGAGCACCGGGATATCCTTGAGCAGCGGAATTTCGACCGGCGGCAGCGCCGCGCGCGGCTGGCCGACGAAGCCCTGCCCGATCAGCCCGGCAAGCCCGAGCCCGAGGATCGTCAGGGCCAGCCCGGTCGCGACCTGGTTGGTGGCGAAGACAATCACCAGAACGCCAAAGAGGCTCGCCAGCACCAGCCCCGCGAGCGCGCCGAACATGAGCCCCAGCAGGCTGGAATCGGTCAGGACCGCCGCCGCGAACCCGGTCGCCGCGCCGACGATCATCATGCCCTCGACGCCGAGATTGAGCACCCCGGCGCGCTCGACGACGTATTCGCCGAGCGCCGCTATCAGCAGCGGCGTCGCAGCGGTCAGGATGGTCGCGACCACCAGCGGGAAGGTCTCCATCATGCGATTGGCTCCCCGGCCTTGCCGTTGGGCATCATGCCTGCCCCCGGCGAATTTCGAGCTGGTAGCGGTTCAGGCTTTCCCCGACCAGCACAAACAGCAGCAGCATGCCCATGAAGAACCGCGTGAGATCGAACGGAAGTTTAAGCGTGATCTGGGCGCTTTCCGCCCCGATCAGCAATACCGCGATGACAATCGCCGACAGGGCCGCGCCGATCGGCGTCAGCCGGCCGAGAAACGCGACGATGATCGCGGTGAAGCCTAGGCCGAGACCAAACCCCGGGCGGAGCTGCCCGACCTGCCCGGACACCTCGACCACCCCGGCAAGCCCGGCCAACGCGCCGGAAATCATGAACACCAGCAAGGTGATCCGGCTTTCGTTGAACCCGGCGAAATTCGCCGCGCGCGGTGCGTCCCCGCTCGCGCTCACGGCAAAGCCGAACAACGTGCGGCGAAACAGCACATAGGCGAGGCCGACCACGATCAGCGCCAGCAGCAGCCCGGCGTGCAACCGCCCGCCCTCGAACAGCGGCTGCAGCACCGCCGCCTCCGAAAAACTGACGCTCTGCGGAAAATTGAAGCCCTTCGGGTCGCGCCATGGCCCGCGCACCAGATAGTCGAGCAGGAGATCGGCGACATAGACCAGCATCAGGCTGGTGAGGATTTCGCTGATCCCGAACCGGACGCGCAGGATCGCCGGAATGAAGGCATAGGCGAGTCCGCCGATCGCCCCGGCCAGCAGCATCGCCGGCAAGATCCAGATCCCGGTCATGCCATGGGCGAGGATGGCGACGCCGCCGCCGCAAATCCCCCCGAGCAGGAACTGCCCCTCGGCACCGATGTTCCAGCGGCTGGCGCGAAAGCAGAACAACAGCCCGATGGCGATCAGCATCAGCGGGGTGGCCTTCAGCAGCACCTCCTGCATCGCCCAGGGGTCGGTCAGCGGTTCAAGGAGGAAGACGCGCAAAGCCGCCGCCGGCGACTTGCCCATCAGCGCGACGATAATACCGCCGGTCGCCAGCGCCGCCAGCAGCGCGACGACCGGGGTCAGCAGCCGCCGCCGGGTCGAGATCGTGCGGCGCGGGACGAAAGCCAGCCGAAAGCTCATCGTTCCGCCCCCGCATCCGTCGCCGCGCCGCGCTGGGTCATCAGCAGGCCGATCTGCTCGCGCGTGACCGAAGCCACCGGCAGGGGCGGGCTCAGCTCGCCCTCGCGCATCACCACCACCACATCCGCAAGATCGAGCGCCTCGTCGAGATCCTGGGTGATGACGAGAACCGCCGCCCCGCCCGCCGCCAGATCGATCAGCGATTGCCGGATATGCGTCGCGGCGCGGGCATCGACGCCCCAGCTCGGCTGATCGACGACGATCAGCTTGGGCGCGCGCAGGATCTCGCGTCCGACGATATATTTCTGCAGGTTTCCGCCCGAGAGCTGTGCCGCAAGCGGATCCAGGGACGGCGTCCGGACATCGAAGCGGCGGATGATCTCGCCGGCGATGCCGGCAAGCCGGGTGCGGTCGATGAACAGCCCGCCAAGGGTCTTGCCGCCCAGGCCTTCGGTGGCATGCCAGGAAAGGACGATATTCTCGGACAGCGCCGTCTGCGGCAGCGTGGCCTGCCCGAGCCGCGCCTCGGGCACGAAGGCGGCCCCGGCATGGCGGCGCGCATTGATGTCGAGGCGGGTGACATCGACCCCCGCGATCTGGATCGAGCCGCCGGTAATGGTGCCGCCCTCGCCCGAAATCGCCGCGTAGAGTTCGCTTTGCCCATTGCCGGCCACCCCGGCGATGGCGACAATCTCGCCCGCCCGAACGACGAGGTTGGCCCCGGCCAGCCGCGTGCCGTGGATGCCATCGGGCGCGACATCGAGCCGGTCGAGAACCAGCGCCGGACGGCCGAAATCCTTGGCCGGCCCGGCCCGGAGTTCGGCGACGGCATCGCCGACCATCAGCGTCGCCAGCTGCTGCGCCGAGGTCTTGCGCGGGTCGGCATGGGCGACCACCCGCCCGGCGCGCAACACCGTCGCCTTCGAGCATAGCCGCCGCACCTCCTCCAGCTTGTGGCTGATGAACAAGATCCCGGCGCCTTCGGCGGCAAGCGTGTCGAGGGTCTTGAACAGCGCCTCGCTTTCCTCGGGCGTGAGCACCGAAGTCGGTTCGTCGAGGATCAGCAGCTTGGGATCCTGCATCAGCGCCCGCAGGATTTCGATGCGCTGGCGCTGCCCGGCCGAAAGCGTATGGACCGGGCGGTCCAGATCGATCGCCAGGCCGAAATGCGCCGCCTTGGCGCTGACCCGCTCGCGCAAGGCCTGATCGGCGACCGCACCATCGAGCGTCACCGCGATATTCTCCAGCGCCGTGAACTCGTCGAACAGCGAGAAATGCTGGAACACCATGCCGATGCCATGCGCCCGGGCGTCTTTGGGCGAGGATAGCCGCACGGGCACGCCGTTGATCCGGATTTCGCCGGAATCGGGGGTAAGCAAGCCGTAGAGGATTTTCACCAGCGTCGATTTTCCGGCGCCATTCTCCCCGAGCAAGGCATGGATTTCACCGGCGCAGAGGCTGAGATCGACGCCTGAATTGGCCAGCAGCGCACCGAAATATTTGCTGATCGCGGTGAGTTTGACGAATTCCTGCATCCTCGTCGCATCGCCCCTTTTGCGCTGTTCAGCCTTCACGCGGCCCGGATACCCCCGGGGTCACGGAATGAGCACGGTGGAGCCGGTCGTCTGCCGTCCTTCGAGCGCGCGATGCGCATCGGCCGCTTTTGCGAGCGGAAACCGGTTGCTGACCGGGATCACCGCGCCGAACAGCCGCCGGGCCATCGCGGCGTAGGTTTTCGGGTTGGCGACATGGGTGTTGAGCGTCGGCCGGGTCGCGTAGAGGCTGCCCTTGCTGGCCAGAACCCCGATATTGAACGCCTCGATCGCGCCCGAGGCATTGCCGAAGCTGACGAAGGTGCCGAAAGGCTTGAGACAATCGAGCGAGGCCGGAAAGGTCGCCTTGCCGACGCCGTCATAGACGACGTCGCATTTGGCGCCCTTGGTGATCTCGCCAACCCGCACCGCGAAATCCTCTTTCGCGTAGTTGATGAGGTGGTCGCAGCCGTGCTTCTTGGCGAGCTTGGCCTTTTCCTCCGAGCCGACCGTGCCGATCACGCTCGCACCCAGCGATTTCGCCCATTGCACCAGGATCGATCCGGTGCCGCCCGCGGCGGCATGGATCAACACCACGTGCCCCTTCCTGACCTTGAACGAGTGAAACAGCAGGTATTCCGCCGTCAGCCCCTTGAGCATCATCGCCGCCGCCGCCTCGAAGCTGACCTTGGCGGGAAGCCGGACGAGCTGGGATGCCGCGATATTGCGCGCGGCGGCGTAAGCCCCGAGACCGCCGACATAGGCAACACGGTCGCCGGGCTTGAACCCGGTGACGCCGGCACCGATGGCCCGCACGATCCCCGCCGCCTCACCGCCCGGCGTAAACGGCATCGCCGGCGCGGGATAAAGCCCGCTGCGGAAATAGGTGTCGATGTAGTTGAGGCCGATCGCCTTCTGCTCGATCTGGACCTCGCCCGCTCCCGGCGGTGCCAGCGCGACATCCTGAACCGTGAGAACTTCGGGGCCGCCGTGGACCGCGACCCGAACAACCTGAACCATAGTGTTTCCTCTCGATGGATGCCGGCTGGCCAGGAGCCTGCGGGCAAATGGTGGATTTCCCGCGCAGTGGTGCACCAATCGGGGGCGATTTCAAGCGTCGAATATGAGCCGGATGAATTCCTTGCCCCTGATCCTCGCCCTTGATCCATGCCCTTGCCAAATCGCCCGGACTCGCCTTCAAGCAATCAAGCAATTCCGGAGGCTGGCAGATGGCGGCAAAACCTGGTGCAACGACGGTTCTGGATGCGGTCGTGGTCGGCGGCGGCGCGGCGGGGCTCGCGAGCGCCATCGGGCTTGCCCGCCAAGGCCTGAGTGTCCGCATCCTCGGTGTTCCCGAAACCCCGTTCGACGACGGGCGATCGGCGGCGCTGTTCCAGTCGAGCCTCGATTTTCTCGGGACGCTGGGCGTCGAGGACGCCCTCAAGGCGGAGGGCGCGCCGCTGCGCGCCATCCGGCTGATCGATATCACCGGCGCATTGGTGCGGGCACCCACGACCACGTTCAAGGCGGCGGAAATCGGCCAGGCGGCCTTCGGCTGGAACATTCCGAACGCCAGGATCGTCGCCGTTCTCAGCGAAGCTGCCCGCAAGACGCCGGGACTGGAGGTTTCCCCGGCGTTTCTCGAAAGTTTCGCGGAGCTCGGGGACCATATCCGCCTCACCCTTCAGGGCGGGGAAACCCTGCGGACCCGCGTGCTGGTGGGGGCGGACGGCCAGAAGTCGCGCGTGCGCGAGGGCGCGGGCATCTCCCACCGGATCAAGCCCTATCCGCAGGCCGCGATCACCTGCCGGCTGACCCACCCGCGCGATCACCAGGATACCAGCCTCGAATTCCACACCCGCGAGGGGCCGTTCACCTTCGTTCCGGTCGGCGAAGGTATCTCGGCGCTGGTCTGGATCATGCAGCCGGAAAAAGCCGAGGCCATGCTGGCCCTTTCCCGCGAGGCTTTCGCCGAAGCCATCACCCGCCGCTCCTGCGCCGCGCTCGGCCCGGTGACGATCGACGGTCCGATCGCCTCGGTGCCGCTGCAAAAACCCG
>CAZNAT010000034.1:31937-34775 GCA_964571245.1 uncultured Methylobacterium sp. | reverse complement strand
TCCGATGCGTTCCAGGAATGCGATACCGTCGGCATCACCCGCCACTGCACCAAGCACAATTACCTCGTCAAACGCGTCGAGGACCTGCCGCGCATCATCCACGAGGCGTTCTACGTCGCGCGGTCGGGGCGGCCCGGCCCGGTGGTGATCGATATCCCGAAGGACGTGCAATTCGCGACCGGCACCTATACCGGCCCCGATCAGGTCGCGCATAAGTCCTACCGCCCGAAGGTCGACGGCGACACCGCCCGCATCGAGGCGGCGCTGGCGATGATGGCCAAGGCCCGGCGCCCGGTGTTTTACACCGGTGGCGGTATCATCAACGCCGGCCCGGAAGCGAGCCGCCTGTTGCGCGAATTCGCCCGGCTTACCGGCTTCCCGGTCACCTCGACGCTGATGGGGCTGGGGGCTTTCCCGGCCAACAGCCCGCAGTGGCTCGGCATGCTCGGCATGCACGGCACCTATGAAGCCAATCTCGCGATGCACGGCTGCGACGTCATGATCAACCTTGGCGCCCGTTTCGACGACCGGATTACCGGGCGGCTCGACGCTTTCTCGCCGGGCTCGAAGAAGATCCATGTCGATATCGATCCCTCCTCGATCAACAAGACCGTGAAGGTCGATATCGGCATTGTCGGGGATTGCGCCCGCGTGCTCGCCGAGATGATCCGGCTCTGGAAGGAGAAGGCCTACAAGGTCGATGCCGAGGCGCTCAAGGGCTGGTGGGGCGAGATCAACAAATGGCGGGCCAAGAATTCGCTCGGCTATCTCAATTCGAAAGAGATCATCAAGCCGCAATACGCGGTCGAGCGGCTCTACGCGCTCACCAAGGACCGCAATACCTATATCACCACCGAGGTCGGCCAGCACCAGATGTGGGCGGCGCAGCATTTCCATTTCGACGAACCCAACCGCTGGATGACCTCGGGCGGGCTTGGCACGATGGGCTATGGCCTGCCGGCGGCGATCGGCGTGCAGAAGGCGCACCCGGACGCGCTGGTGATCGATATCGCCGGCGAAGCCTCGATCTTGATGAACATGCAGGAGATGTCGACCGCGGCGCAATACCGGCTGCCGGTCAAGATCTTCATCCTCAACAACGAATACATGGGTATGGTGCGCCAGTGGCAGGAGCTGCTGCATGGCGGGCGCTATTCGGAGAGCTATTCGCAAGCGCTGCCGGATTTCGTGAAGCTGGCCGAGGCCTATCACGCGCATGGCATCCGCTGCGCCGACCCGGCCGCGCTCGACGATGCGATCCAGGAGATGATCGATTATCCCGGCCCGGTGATCTTCGATTGCCTCGTGGCGAAAGAGGAAAACTGCCTGCCGATGATCCCCTCGGGCAAGGCGCATAACGAGATGATCCTGCCCGATTTTGCCGGCGTGATCGGCGATGTGATCGACGCCAAGGGCAAGCAACTGGTGTAATTCAGGTTGGGGCTCAGGCCTTGGGGGGCGATATGTTCACTCTATCCGAACTGGAAGCCGCGCATGAGGTGGTTCAGGCCGCGATGCGCCCGACGCCGTCCTATGCCTGGCCGCTGGTGTCGGCGCGGCTCGGTGCGGAGGTTTTCGTCAAGCACGAGAACCACACGCCGACCGGCGCGTTCAAGGTGCGCGGCGGGCTGGTCTATCTCGACCGACTCAAACGCGAGCGGGGGCACGTGCGCGGCATCATTTCCGCGACGCGCGGCAACCACGGCCAAAGCCTCGCGTTCGCCGGGCGCAGGCATGGCGTGCCGGTAACGATCCTCGTGCCGCGCGGCAATTCGACCGAAAAGAACGCCGCCATGCGCGCGTTCGGCGCCGAATTGATCGAACACGGCGCGGATTTCCAGGCTGCGCGTGAGGAAGCGGAACGGCTCTCGCTGGCGCGCGGGCTCGAAATGGTGCCGTCGTTCCACCGCGATCTCGTTCTCGGGGTCGCTACCTACGCGCTGGAGTTTTTGCGCGAACACGCCGATCTCGACGTGCTCTACGTGCCGATCGGGCAGGGCTCCGGCATCTGCGGTTGCATTCTGGCGCGCGACCTTCTCGGGCTGAAAACGCGGATCATCGGCGTGCAATCCACCGAAGCGCCGGCCTATGCCCGTTCCTTCGCGGCAGGCTATGTGATCTCGACCGCTTCGGCCGACACCCTCGCCGACGGCATGGCGACCCGCGTGCCGGATGCGGCGGCGCTGGCGATCATCCGGCAGGGCGCGAGCCATATCGTCGAGGTCAGCGATGCCGAAATCGGCGCCGCGATCCGCGCCTACTGGACCGATACCCACAACCTTGCCGAAGGCGCGGGCGCCGCGCCGCTGGCCGCGGCCCTGCAGGAGAAGGCGGATAACGCGGGTGCCCGCGTCGGCGTCATTCTCTGTGGCGGCAACATCGATCTCGACCTATTCCGGCGCTGGGTGCTCGACACACCCGACGCCCCGGCCTGATGAGGAAGACCCCATGAAATCGCATTACTCCGACCCCACCGGTTCGCAGATCGTCGAGCGCCGGACCCTGTGCGTCCTTGTCGACAACGAACCGGGGGTTCTGGCCCGCATTTCCGGCATGTTCTCGGGACGCGGCTACAACATCGAGAGCCTCACGGTCTCCGAAACCGAGCACGAGAAGCACCTCTCACGCATCACGGTGGTGACCTCGGGCACGCCGAGCGTTCTCAACCAGATCGAGGCGCAGCTCGACCGGCTGGTGCCGGTGCACAAGGTGGTCAACCTTTCCGCCAAATCCGCGATCGAGCGCGAATTGGCGCTGGTCAAGGTGGCGCAGTTCGGGCCGGAGCGTTCGGAGCATCGCATGGAGGCCTTGCGGCTGGCGACGGCGTTCGGCGCGAAA
>CAZNAT010000034.1:9398-31927 GCA_964571245.1 uncultured Methylobacterium sp. | reverse complement strand
CAATTCGTTCATTTTCGAGCTTGCCGGGCCTTACGAGGATGTCGAGCGCTTCATCAATCTGATGACGGCGATCGGCCTTGTCGAGGTGTCGCGCACCGGCGCGGCGGCGATCGCGCGCGGGTTCGAGGGGCTCTGACCCATCAGGGCGGGTGATCAACCCATCACCCGGATTCGTTGGTTCGCGCCGGAAGTCGAGTGCTAGGGCTGTCAGCCTCCGGCGCGCAGAAAGACCCCCATGCCCCTTGATCTCATCCTCGCCTTCATCGGGTTTGCCTTCGTCAGTTCGATCACCCCCGGGCCGAACAACCTGATGCTGATGACCTCCGGCGTGAATTTCGGCTTAAATCGGACCTGGCCGCATATCATCGGGATCAACATCGGATTTCCGGTGATGCAGTTGCTGGTCGGGCTGGGGTTCGGCGAGATCTTCGAGCGCTATCCGGCGGTTTATTCGGCGATGAAGGTCGTCGGCGTGCTCTACATGCTCTGGCTGGCGTGGAAGGTCGCGAATTCCGGCCCGATCGCCGAGGGCGAGACCGGTGGCGATCCGATGGGGTTCTGGCAGGCGGCCGCCTTCCAATGGGTCAACCCGAAGGCCTGGGTGATGGTGGTCAGCGCCATCGCCGCCTATACCGTGCCGACCAATTTCGTGTTTTCGCTCGTGCTGACGACGGTGCTCTACGTGATCGTCGGCATGCCCTGTTCCATCCTCTGGGCGGCTTTCGGCGCGGCCATGCGCAAGGTGCTGCGCGATCCCAAAACCGTGCGGTGGTTCAATATCGCCATGGCGTTGCTGCTGGTGGCCTCGCTCTGGCCGATCGTCGCTGAATTTCTCGTGCGATGATCCGTTGACGGCGGGTTCGGCGCGCGCTAGAAAATCGCCGAACCGTAACGTTCGTTACTCTTTGGCCTGGTTCGCCGCCCCGTGGAATCCCTGCCGTGACCGGTGTGACGCATCCGAGCGAGACCGAGCCGACCGCCCGCCAGCAAGCGGTGCTGGATGCGGTGCTGGCGTTGTTCGTCGAAGAGGGCGACCGGGTGACGATGGGGGCCGTCGCCAAGCGCGCGAGCTGCTCCAAGGAAACGCTCTACAAATGGTTTGGCGACCGCGATGGCATGCTCAACGCCACCGTGCGCTGGCAGGCCTTGCGCGTCGGTTTTACCCCGGTGGATCTCGCCCGGCTCGATCTGGCCTCGCTCCGGCGCTGCCTGGAGGAATTCGCCGCCAACTGGCTGAGCGTGATTTCCTCGCAAACCTCCATTGCCCTCAACCGGGTCGCCATCGGGCAGGCGGGGTCCTCGAACACCCAGATCGGCATGATCGTGCTCGAAAACGGCCGCTTCGCGCTCGGCAAACGCCTGAAGCCGGTGCTGGAAGCGGGACGCGACGCCGGGCTTCTCGCCTTTGATGACAGCGAGACCGCGTTTCGCACCTTCTTCGGACTTTTTGCGCGGGATGTGCAGATCCGCCTGCTGCTCGGCGATGCGCTTGTTCTCACGCCGGCCATCCTCCGCGAGGATGCACAGCGTGCTGCTCGCCAGTTTCTTACTCTTTACGGAGCCCAGCCCGGCGCCGGCCAACCCGGCGCCTGATTTCACCCAAGGCAAATCTGCCAACCAAGAAAGGAAAGCCCCATGCGCGTTTATTATGATCGGGATGCTGATCTCAATCTGATCAAGGCCAAGAAGGTCGTCATCGTCGGCTACGGCAGCCAGGGCCGGGCCCATGCGCTCAACCTCAAGGATTCCGGCGCCAAGGACATCCGCGTCGCCCTCAAGGCCGGCTCGCCGACCGCGAAAAAGGTCGAGGCCGATGGCCTGAAGGTGATGAGCGTCGCCGAGGCCGCCAAATGGGCCGATCTGATGATGATGGCCGCCCCGGATGAACTCCAGGCCGATATCTATCGCGACGAGATCGCACCGAACATCCGCGACGGCGCCGCGATCGCGTTCGCGCATGGCCTCAACGTCCATTTCAACCTCATCGAGCCGAAGAAGACGGTCGATGTCGTGATGATCGCGCCGAAGGGCCCTGGCCACACCGTGCGCGGTGAATACCAGAAGGGCGGCGGCGTGCCCTGCCTGGTGGCCGTGCACCAGAACGCCTCCGGCAATGCGCTCGAACTCGCGCTCTCCTACGCCTGCGGCGTTGGCGGCGGTCGTTCGGGCATCATCGAGACCAACTTCAAGGAAGAGTGCGAGACCGATCTCTTCGGCGAGCAGGTCGTGCTCTGCGGCGGCCTCGTCGAACTGATCCGCGCCGGTTACGAGACGCTGACGGAAGCCGGCTACGCCCCGGAAATGGCCTATTTCGAATGCCTGCACGAGGTGAAGCTGATCGTCGACCTGATTTACGAAGGCGGCATCGCCAATATGAACTACTCGATCTCGAACACGGCCGAATGGGGTGAATACGTCTCCGGCCCGCGCATCATCACCGCCGAGACCAAGGCCGAGATGAAGCGCGTACTGAAAGACATCCAGACCGGCAAGTTCACGAGCGAGTGGATGCAGGAATACCGTGCCGGCGGGGCCCGCTTCAAGGGCATCCGCCGCATGAACGACGCGCACCCGATCGAGGAGGTCGGCGCCAAGCTGCGTGGCATGATGCCGTGGATCGCCAAGAACCAGCTCGTTGACAAGGCGCGCAACTGATCGATTCTACGGCATTTTCCCATTCGGTGGGCGCCGCGCCAACCGGCGTTCGGGCCTGTTGACAAGGGCGGCGGGGCAACCTGCCGCCTTCTTTCTTTGGAGGCGTTCCCCCTGCGTGCGGACAATCGGCGTGTTTCGGGCATCGAATAGGCGTGGCAGGCACCGGCAGGAGTGCCGGCCAGGAGCCTGTACGCCTCGGTCGGGGCTATTGGCATGGTGCGGCTTTATCAGAGATTGCATTGTCCAGACGGGCGCTGCTGCAAGAAACGGGTATTTTCTTGCGTTATTTGTGTGAATTCTTACAGGTTTTGCCAGAAATTCGATCATTTTCGGGGTTTTGTATACCTATTTTGGCAGCCCCCCCCTCTTGCCAATGCAGGGTTGAATAGCCTCTAGTGGCTTGACTCGAGAACCGGGTCGAACTCGCTTCCTACGGATGCTTCGAGGCTCGCTGAATGCGTGATGGACTAACTACCCCAAGCCGGTCGGCGCTTGCGCTCGCGGATGTTGTTCATGGGGCATTTGCCGCCCGTAACCGGCGCGATATCGATGCGATGCTCGATGCTTTTACCGATGACATCGAATATGCGATCCAGGGCGCCGTTGCCGGCCGACCGATCGTGCCGGTCATTCACGGCAAGACGGCGCTACGCGGTTTTCTCTCCGGCTTTCTTCATCGCTGGGATTGGAATGATCTCCGTATCACCAATGTGATCATCACGGCGGGCTTCGCCGTCGTCGAGAGCGACGGAAGTTTCCTGCATTGCGTATCCGGCCAGCGGTTCGACACCACAAGCTGCGACGTCCTCGAATTCCGCGACGGCAAGATCGCCAAGATCCGATGCTACTCGGATACCTTCACGATCGTGCGGGTTGCCGGCCTGGCGATGTAGCCCCCCCGACCGGCTTGCGCCGGCCTCTTTTTTTGTCTTTGCTGCGGGGATGACATCCCGCCCCTTCCGCCTCGCCACCTTCAACGTCGAGAACCTTTATTCGCGGCCGGATTTCTGGGATCCGCAGCGGCGGATGGATCAGAGCGTCGGCAATGTCTTTTTCGAGGACAGGGAAGAGGCTACCCGCGCCAAACGCATCGCCGAGGCCACCCTCTCCGACGAGAAATGCCAGCTAACGGCTCTGGCGCTGCTGGCTGCCAACGCCGATATCATCGCGCTGCAGGAGGTCGATAGCGCCGAGGCGCTGAAGAGCTTCCGCGAGAACTACCTCAAGAAGCTTGAAGGCCCGCGTGTCGCCGAGATGATGCGCAAGGTGATTTACGCGAACCCGCGTCCTGCCCCCGAGGCCATCCGGCGGGCGCGGGAAGTGGCGATCGGAGCGGTCAACTACCGCTACCTCAGCGTGCTCGATGGCAACGACCGGCGCGGGATCGACATCGGGCTCCTCAGCCGGATCGGCTGGCAGGAGATCCGCAGCCACGCGGCACTGACCTTCGCCGATTTCGGCATCTGGCCCGAGGGCATGGAGGCCTATCGCGAGGGCCCGCCCGACAACCTCCGGCCGGTAACGCGGCAGGATCGCATCTTCAAGCGCGATGTGGTCGAAGTGGAATTCGTGATCGACGGGCGGGGCTTCACGCTGTTCTGCTGTCATCTCAAATCGATGACCGGCGGGCGGGGCGTGACGCGGGTGATGCGGATGGCGGAGGCCATGGCGATCCGGGCGCTGATCGAACGCCGGTTCCAGAGCCACAATGGCGGGCCGGAGGCGGCGAACTGGGCCATTTGCGGGGATTTCAACGATTTTTTTGAGATCGACGGGGATCGCGACTTGCGCGACAGCCTCACCGGCGAGGATTGCCCTTCCGCGTTGGGCGTGTTGCTGGACGACGGCTTTGCGGTCAACCTGATGGCACGTCGCGCGCCGGCGGATCGCTGGACGACGTATCACGCACCCGACGATGCCTATACCCAGCTCGATTACGTGCTGGTTTCGCCGCGCCTTGCCGCCGCCAATCCGGATGCCGTGCCCGAGATCATCCGCGCCGGCCAGCCCTACCGGGCGCAGCGCCACGAGGGGCCACGCTTCCCGCGCATCGGCTGGGACCGGCCGAAATCATCCGACCATTGCCCGGTGGTGGTGGAGTTGCGGCTGCCCTAGGGCGCCGCACCGGCGTGCGCCTGCGTCCCTCTTGTTCGGGCAGATGTCCTGACCTATCGTCGGCAAAAAGCGGGCAGCAAGTCCCGGGCGAGAGCACCATCTTGGGGAGAGGACGCCATGGGTATCGGGCGATGCGGGAGGGGTCGTTGACGGCGGCGGCCCATTCTGGCACGGCGGTCATGCTGAGAAGCGTTTCGGTCGCCTATGGCCTGGCCGATGGCAGCCGCTACGAGGCGGTGCAGCCGGTGGATGTTTCGGTGGCGGACGGCGAATTCGTCGCGCTTCTCGGGCCGACGGGCTGCGGGAAATCGACCCTGCTCAACATCGCCGCCGGGCTGATGCCGCCATCCTCCGGCGAAAGCCTGATCTTTGGCGAACCCCTGGCCGGGCTCAATACCGTCGCGGGCTATCTTTTCCAGCAGGACGCGCTGATGCCGTGGAAAACCAGCCGCGACAACGTCGCGATCGGGCTCGAAGTACGCGGCACGCCGAGGAGCGAAGCGCTCGCGCTGGCCGATGGCTTCCTGAAAAAGGTCGGACTTGCCAGTTTTGGCGATCGCTATCCGCATCAGCTTTCGGGCGGGCAGAAGAAGCGCGTGGCGCTGGCGCAGGTGCTGGTGCGCGGGCCCAAAATCCTGCTGATGGACGAGCCCTTCGGCCCGCTCGATGCGCAGACACGGCTGATCATGAGCGAATTGCTGCTCGATCTCTGGCAGGCCGATCGCAAGGCGGTGATGTTCGTCACGCATGACCTCGACGAGGCGATCGCCCTGTCGGACCGGGTGCTGGTGATGTCCGCCGGGCCGCGCTCGACGATCATCGGCGATTTTCCGATCGGTCTGGCGCGCCCGCGCGATATCGCGGAGGTGCGCTCGCTGCCGGAGTTTCACCGGCTGCATGCGATGATCTGGAATTGCCTGCGCGACGAAGTCCGCAAGACCTATGGGCTCAGCGATGCCCAGGCGGGGCGCGCATCATGAGCCGAGCGAACCCGAGCGGGCTCACCATGAGTCGGACAAAGCTGCTGTTCCTGCAGGCGATGGTCGCGGTCGTCGGCCTGACGCTCTGGCACCTCGGCACCTCCGTGCCGATCGGGGTGGCCAGCAACGGCAAGCCGGTTCATCTCCTGCCGCCATTCTTCTTCTCGACGCCGTGGGATGTCATCACCCGCGTCTTCACGATGTTCGTCGAAGGCTCGGTCTACCGGCATCTGATGATCACCCTGACCGAGGCGGTGCTGGCCTTCGGGATCGGTGCGTTTTCCGGCGTTCTGATCGGCTTCTGGTTCGCGAGAAAGCCGTTGGTCGCGGCGGTTTTTGACCCCTATCTCAAGATGATGAACGCGCTCCCGCGCGTGGTGCTGGCGCCGATCTTCGCGCTGTGGTTCGGGCTCGGCATCTGGTCGAAGGTCTGGCTGGGCGTCACGTTGGTGTTCTTCATCGTGTTCTTCAACGTCTATCAGGGCGTGCGGGAGGTGCCGCAGGTCGTGCTATCCAACGCGCGGATGCTGGGGATGAACGAGCGCCAGTTGCTGCGCCATGTCTATTGGCCCTCGGCACTGTCCTGGGTATTTTCGTCGCTGCACACCTCGGTGGGGTTTGCGGTGGTCGGGGCGGTGGTCGGCGAATACCTCGGTTCCTCGGCGGGGCTTGGCTATCTCATTCATCAGGCCGAGGGCGTTTTCGATGTCACCGGCGTCTTTGCCGGCATGGTCATCCTGATGATTTTCGTGATGGTGATCGATTTCGTCGTCACGATGGTCGAGAAGCCCTTGCTTGTCTGGCGTCCCGGAGAGACAAAGACGGTGTGATCAGCACCGGATTGACCGTTACCAAGAAGAAAAAAGCCATGATCAAGAGGAAAACACGATGATCAAGCACTCTCCTTCGCGCCGCGCCCTGCTCGCTGCTTCCGTTGGCCTCTCCGCCGCGCTTCTCGCCGGGCAGGCGCTGGCACAAAGTTTCCCCGCGCGCCCCATCACCCTCGTGGTGCCTTTCGCCGCCGGTGGCTCGACCGATATCGTCGCGCGCATCGTCGGCCAGAAGATGAGCGAAATCCTCGGGCAGAACGTCATCATCGAAAACCGTGCCGGTGCCGGCGGCAGCATCGGCGGTGCCGCCGTCGCGAAGGCGACGCCCGATGGCTACACGATCCTCATGGGCACGATCTCGACCCATGCCATCAACCCGGCGGTGCTGAAGAACAACCAGATCGACCCGGTCAAGGACTATGCGCCGATCTCGCTGCTGGTCGATGTGCCGAGCGTGCTCGTCGTCACCAACGATTTTCCGGCAAAGAACGTCAAGGAACTGATCGAGGCCCTCAAGGCCAACCCGGAGAAATATTCCTATGCCTCCTCGGGCGTGGCGACGCCGCAGCACCTCGGGGGCGAGTTGTTCAAGACGATGACCGGCACCAAGATGCAGCACATCCCCTATCGCGGCGGCGGCCCGGCCCTGCAGGATGTGGTTTCGGGCAAGGTCGCGATGATCTTTGACAATCTGCCGTCCTCGGCGGAGATGATCCGTGCCGGCAAGGTGCGCGCCATCGGCATCACCGTGCTCAAGCGCTCGCCCGCCTTCCCGGATATGCCGACGCTCGACGAGAGCGGCCTGCCGGGTTTCATCAATTATTCCTGGAACGCGCTTTTCGCGCCCGCCAACACCCCGAAAGACGTGATCGCCAAGCTGAATGAGGCCGCCAACGCAGCCATCAAGGACCCGGTGGTCAAGAAGAAGCTCAACGACCTCAGCGCCGATACGGTCGGCTCGACCCCGGAGGAACTCGGCGAACACGTCAAGAAGGAACTGGCCAAATGGGGGCCGATCGCCAAGGCCGCCGGCGCGACGCTGGAATAGCCTGTTTTGATCCGCTGGCTGCCGGTGGATCGCGGGGCATGCGTTAAACAACAAAAGGTTGGGGTAAATGAGCAGGGCAAACCCGCTTGGGTGCCCTGACCTGAGAGCATAAGAACAAGAGCGGGAGGACGGAAAATGGGAAAATTCAATCGCCGCCAGATCATGGCGCTGGGCGGCGCCGCGCTGGCGTCGCCCGCGCTGGTTGGCCGGGCCTTCGCCCAGACCAAGATCAGCATGGGCGTCGGCGGCAAATCGCTGCTCTACTACCTCCCGTTGACGATCGCGGAGCGGAAGGGCTTCTTCAAGGATTTCGGCCTTGATGCCGAAATCAACGATTTTGCTGGTGGGGCGAAGTCGCTGCAGGCGCTGGTCGGGGGCTCGGTGGACATTGTCGCCGGCGCCTACGAGCATACGATCCGCATGCAGGCCAAGGGGCAGGATGTCCGGGCTGTGATCGAGATGCTGCGCTATCCGACGATCGTGATCGGCGTCCGGAAATCGCTCGCCGACAAGATCAAGGGCCCGAAGGATTTCAAGGGGCTGAAGATCGGGGTGACCGCGCCGGGCTCCTCGACCTATATCACCTGCGTGCATGCCATGGTCAAAGCCGGGCTCAAGGCCGAGGACGCGAGCTTTATCGGCGTCGGTGGCGGCGCGAGCGCGGTCGCGGCGATGAAGAAGGGCGAGATCGACGTGATCTCGCATCTCGATCCGGTGATCGCCAAGCTCGAAGCGGATCAGGATATCGTCACCCTGATCGATACCCGGACCGAAAAAGGCACCTTTGATCTCTTCGGCGGCACCAACCCGGCCTCGTGCTTCTATGTGAAGCAGGAGATGATCGAGAAGAACCCCGCCACCGTGCAGGCGGCGGTCAACGGGCTCTACAAGGCACTGCGCTGGATCAACAAGGCCTCCGTCGAGGATATCGCCGCCGCTGTGCCGGAAGCCTATCACCTCGGCGACAAGGCGCTGTACATGCGGGCGGTGAAGGCCTCGCAGGCGGCCTATTCGGAAACCGGGATCATGGCGCAGGCCGGCATGCAATCGGTCTATGACATGCTCAAGGCGCTCGACAAGGAACTGGCGACCGCCAGCGTCGATCTCTCCAAGACCTTCAACCCGAGTTTTGCCGCAAAAGCGGCGAGCCTCGTGACCTGAGGCGGGCGTTCGGGCCACCTTGTGCAAGAACGGGGGCGGCGGTGCAGCCGCCCTTTTTTCGTGAGGCCTTCGTGAACATTCTCTCGATCCAGAGCCATGTGGCCTACGGGCATGTCGGCAATGCCGCCGCGATTTTCCCGATGCAGCGGCTTGGCGTCGAGGTCTGGCCGATCCATACCGTGCAGTTCTCGAACCATCCCGGGTATGGTGCCTGGCGCGGCCGGGTCTTCGATGCCGGGCTGATCTCCGAGCTCGTCGAAGGCATCGCCGGGCGCGGCGTGCTGGCGACCTGCGACGCGGTGCTCTCCGGCTATATGGGATCGCGCGAGACCGGCGAGGCGATCCTCGATGCCGTCGCGCGCGTCAAGGCCGCGAACCCCAAGGCCGTCTACGCCTGTGATCCCGTGATCGGCGATACCGGACGCGGGATTTTCGTGGCACCCGGCATTCCCGAGTTCATGCGCGAGCAGGCGGTGCCGGCGGCCGAGATCATCACCCCAAAACCAGTTCGAGCTGGAGTTCCTGGCCGGTGAGGTCATCACCAATACGGCGACGCTGCGCAAGGCGCTGGCCAGCCTTCACGCCCTCGGGCCAAGGGTCGTGCTCGTGACCTCGCTGATCACCGAGGATACGCCCCCGGGGCATATCGATATGGTGGCCTCGACGGCGGGGGCGCTTTATCGCCTGCGCACGCCCCGGCTCGACTGTGACGTGAACGGCGCGGGCGATGCGATTGCCGCGCTGTTTCTCGTCCATTGCCTGCGCAGCAACGATGCGGGTTTCGCCCTCCAGCAGGCGGGATCGTCGATCCATGGCCTATTGAAGCGGACGGTGGCGGCCGGCAGCCGCGAAATTCTCATCATCGCGGCGCAGGATGAATTCGTGCGCCCGAGCCGGGTGTTCGAGGTCGAGGCGCTTTGAGCCATAAAAAAGGCCGGGCTTGCGCCCGGCCGGATGGTCATTTCTTTAGAGCATTTTCCGATCAAGTGGATGCCGGTTGCTCGTAAGAAAATGCGTCAAAGCAAGAAGATAGAGCGGTCGATCTGATCGAGGCAGATCGACCGCTCTAGGACGGCTCTGAAAATCAGAACCGGACCTTGCCCTTGATGGCGTCTTCGGCGTTCTTCGGCACGACATTGCGGGCCACGAAGTCTTCCCAGTTCTTGAACTTGCCGCCCTTGGTGCGGGCCTCGATGATCGCCTTGGCGCGGGCCGGGCCGATCTGGTCGAGCTTGTCGAGTTCGGCTTCGTTGGCGGTGTTAAGGTTGACCGCGGTCGCGGCAGCGGCGGGAGCCGGTGCGGCGGCTTTCGGAGCCGCCGGGGCCGGAGCGGCGGTCGGGGTGGCCGCCTTCGGGGGCTGGGCCGCCGGAGCTGGCGCGGTGGTCGGAGCGCCGGCCTTTGGCGCCGTCGGCGCGGGAGCCGTGGTGGTCTGCGCAAATGCCGCGCCGGTGCCGATCAGCAGGATCGCGGCGGTACGGAGAATGAGGTTCCTAGACATTGTAAAACACTCCTTTTGAGTGCGCCCCTGGTGCCCACGCTTCGACGCTTCCGGGGTGGCGGCGTCGAGTGCGGAGAGTGGAATTTGGCGCGGGCGATAGATCGCGTCTGGCCTTCCGTACTCTCATGGGAGATTTCTAAGCGATCGGAACTGAATTGTCTCGCAACGGCGTATTTGGATGCCGTTCATCTTGTGGGTTGCTCCCGCGCGCGCCTTCAGCGAAACAGAAGCAGCCGGCCTCAACAAGGATAAGCGCCCGTGTCCCGCAATTTTCATGTGCTTGATGTCTTCACCGATACGCCCTTCGAGGGCAATCCGCTTGCGGTCGTGCTTGATTCGCACGGGCTCGATGATGCCGCGATGCTGCGAATCACCCGGGAGTTCAATCTCTCGGAAACGGTTTTCGTCGCGCCGCCGGACGACCCCGTCAATTCCGCGAGGATCCGCATTTTCACGCCGGGCGGGGAATTGCCGTTTGCCGGGCACCCGACGGTGGGCACGGCGATCCTGCTCGCGGAACTGCGCGCGGGCGCGCATATGGCGCATGGCGTGGTGATCGCGCTGGAGGAAAAGATCGGCGTCGTCAAGGTCGAGGTGACGCGCCGCTCCGGCGGGGTGCCGCGCGCGGTGTTCGTGTTGCCCAGACCCTCGGAAAACCTCAACCTCGACATTGACCCGGTTCTGGCGGCCAGGGCGCTGGGGCTCGATCCGCTCGATCTGGGGTTTGGCGCGCACGGGCTTTCGGTCTGGTCGGCGGGCGTGCCGTTCGCGATGGTGCCGGTCAGGAGCCTGGAGGCGATCGGCCGGGCTTCGGTGGCCGATCTGCCGGTCTGGCGTCAGGCGTTCGGGGTCACCGGCAAGGGCGCGGCTTTTCTGTATACGCGCGAGACCGTCAGCCCGGCGCATCACGTTCACGCCCGCATGTTTCATCCGATGGGCGGCATTCCCGAAGATCCGGCGACCGGGGGGGCGGTCGCGGCGTTCTCGGGCGTCGCGGCCACCTGCGAATTGCCGGAGGACGGCCAGCATCAACTCGTGATCGAACAGGGGTTCGAAATGGGGCGGCCAAGCCTGATCGCGCTCGATCTCGATATCCGCGGCGGGCGGCTGGTTTCAGCCTCGATCGGTGGCTCGGCGGTGCGGATCAGCGAAGGCAGGCTGCATGTCTGAGGGGCATGTGTCAGGCGGGGCGCCGGAAGTCGTCGCGATTGCCGCGCTGGACTGCCGCTTTGAACCCAAATCCTGGGGCTTCGCCGAGGAAAACCGCGAGGCCATCGCCGCCAACTGGCGGAAATTCATCGCCGACAAGCCCCGGAGTTTCGACGGCAAGGTGTTCCTGCAGCATCGCTGGACGCTGGAGCACGGCGTCTACCGGGCGGAATATCTCGAAACCAGCTATTCGAATTTCATCGCCTGGCGGGATTTCGGCTATCCGGGCGCGCCGATGCGCAACGGGTTTTCGATGGCCGCCCTGCAGGCGCGCGATGGTGCCTACCTGCTTGGTGTGATGGGGGCGGGAACGGCCAATGCCGGCAAGATCTATTTTGCGGCGGGCACCCCCGATCGTGACGATCTCAAGCCCGATGGCACCATCGATCTCGCGGGTTCGGTGTTGCGCGAGATGACCGAGGAGACCGGCCTCGGCCTCGATGAGGTTCGCGTTGAGCCGGAATGGCACGGCGTGATCCACGGCCCGCGCGCGGCCTTCATGCGCCCGGTGACGATCGATCTGTCGGCGGAGGCGGCGCGGGCGCTGATCCTCGAGCGGATGAAGACGCTGCCCGAGGAAGAACTCGCGGACATCTATATCGCCCGCGGGCCAGGGGATATCGACCCCCGGCGGATGCCGCCGTTCCAGGCGGCATACCTTGAGGCGATGTTTCGCGCGCGCTGATCGGAGCCGTCCCGTCAGGGTTGCCGCCCCGATCAGGGTATCCCGATCAAGGGTAGCCGAACCGGCTCTTGGTGGCCCGAACATGGGCGCTGGCGCCGCCCGAATTGCCGGCCGCGCACAGGGCCTCCGCCTTCTTCATTTCGCCCTCGATCTCGTCATAGACCTTCCTGGTCGTGTGGCCGGTCTCGAGATCATTGGCCATGATCGCGCGGAAGCGGGCGACATCGCCGGAGCAGCCCGTGCCTTCCGGCAGCCGGAATGTGGCCGGCGTTACCGAAACGCCGCGCGGCTCGGGTTTTGGCGCGGCCGCCGGCGCTTCGGAGGTCGTCTGGCAGGCGCCGAGGGCGAGGAGGGGGGCGGCCAGAAGGGCGGCAAGAAGCGGGGTGCGGAGAAAAGCGCGCGGCAGCATGTCAGGACCTTATCCATCGGGGGCGAGTGTTGGCACGCCAAGGGGTGCCTTGAGCAAGTCTAGTACGGTCGCCGCGCTTGTCCAACGCCAAGCGGGTTTCAACTGATATCGGCGGGGCAGCGCCGCCAGATCTGCGGCTCCAGCGCGCCGATCCTGATCCGCACCCGCGTCTCGCCCTGCAGCACCATCTCGACCGCCGCGCCGGCATCGGCTTCGGCGGGGGGCATGGTGAAGGCGTAGCTGTGGCGGGTGTATTGGCCCTCGATGCGAATGCCTTTGCCGAGCATGCCGGCCGATCCCTCGATGGCGATCCGACGTCCGGTCTCCGAGCACCAGCTGCCGTCGATCGCATCGGCCCGTGCCGGGTTCGCCGCCGCCAGCAGCACGGCCCCGGCCAACGAAGCGGTGACGGTTGAGGGCGCGCGTCGTATCGGCGAGGGAATTGCGGGCAAGGGATTTCGGGGTGTGGAACAGGCGGGATCGGTTTTGGCATTGATCGGCATTCTACCCTCCGTGGCGAGGTGGGCGATCCGGCGAGCCTGCCCCCGGGATCGCGATGATCGAGAACACAGTGAAGGCCAGCAACGCCGCCCCGGCAAGAGGGAGGGCAGACGGAAATCGGCAAAAAAGCAACCGCCTTCCCGCGCCAAAGCCATGTTCGCCGCCATCGCCGGCTTGCGCAAGCCCCCGGGCTCCGGTACAGTTTCACGCGTCTGATTTGAAAGTCGAGCCCTCGTGACTCCAGTCCAAGCCACTCTCGGTCACCTTGAAGCGCTGCCGGCACGCGTTGCCGCTGCGGCGCTGATGGCTTGCCTTGGCCTGTCGCTCCTCCTTGCGCTCCTTCTTATCAGCCCCTGAGGGCCGTCCGGGCATGCCTGGGCTCTCAGGGGAGTGTCGTCAACGACCCCCACACCCGTTTCCGCGATATTTGCCCAGCAGCTAGACCCGCTTTGTTCAGGCGGCATGCGGGCGAGCCCGTGAAGGATCACCACCAGGTCTTCCAAAATCACGCCTCCCAATACCATATCTTCCGTCGCTTCCGCTGCCTCGGACAAGAACCGCGTCCTGATTTTCGACACCACCCTGCGCGATGGCGAGCAATGCCCGGGCGCCACGATGACCTTCGAGGAAAAGCTCGAGATCGCCGATTTCCTCGATGCGATGGGCGTCGATATCATCGAGGCCGGGTTCCCGATCGCCTCGGAGGGTGATTTCGAGGCGGTTTCCGCGATTTCAAAACGCGTGAAACGCGCGACGGTCGCGGGTCTCGCCCGGGCCGGGATGAAGGATATCGACCGCGCCGGCGAGGCCGTGCGCCAGGCGGTCAATCCGCGCATCCACACCTTCCTCTCCACCTCGCCCGTGCATATGAAATACAAGCTCCAGAAGGAGCCGGACGAGGTTCTGGCGATGATCGTCGCCTCGGTGACGCGGGCGCGCAATCTCGTGCCCGATGTCGAATGGTCCGCCGAAGACGGCACCCGTACCGAGCACGATTTTCTCTGCCGCTGCGTCGAGGCGGCGATCAAGGCGGGCGCCGGCACGATCAACATCCCGGATACCGTGGGCTATTCGACCCCCGATGAATATCGCGCGCTGTTCGAGATGGTGCGCAATCGCGTGCCCAACGCCGACAAGGCGATCTTCTCGGTGCATTGCCACAATGATCTCGGTCTCGCGGTCGCCAACACCGTCGCGGGCCTGCTGGGCGGCGCGCGGCAGGTCGAATGCACCATCAACGGCATTGGCGAGCGCGCGGGCAACGCCGCGCTGGAAGAGGTCGTGATGGCGATCAAGACCCGCAACGACGCCTTCCCGTTCCAAACCGGGATCGAGACCACGATGCTCAACCGCGCCTCGAAGCTGGTTTCCGCGGCGACCTCGTTCCCGGTGCAGTTCAACAAGGCGATCGTCGGCCGCAACGCGTTTGCGCATGAGAGCGGCATCCATCAGGACGGCATGCTCAAGAACACCCAGACCTACGAGATCATGACGCCGGAAACCGTTGGCGTTTCCAAGACCAGCCTCGTCATGGGCAAGCATTCCGGCCGCAACGCCTTCCGCGACAAGCTCAAGCAGCTCGGCTACGAGATTTCCGACAACCAGCTCGAGGATGCCTTCGTGCGCTTCAAGGCGCTCGCGGACCGAAAGAAGCATATCTACGACGAGGATATCGAGGCGCTGGTCGACGAGAATATCGCTACCGCGCAGGACCGGGTCAAGGTGCTCAACCTGCTCGTCGTCGCCGGCACCAACGGCCCGCAATCGGCGGTGCTGACGCTCGATGTCGACGGCCAGCACCACACCCGCCAGGCCACCGGCAACGGCCCGGTGGATGCGACCTTCAACGCGATCCAGCTGATGATCCCGCATACGGCGAAGCTGGAGCTCTATCAGGTGCATGCCGTCACCGAGGGCACCGATGCGCAGGCGGAGGTCTCGGTCCGGCTTGTCGGGGAGGACGGCCGGTTGGTGACGGGCCGCGCGGCGGACCCGGATACGATGGTGGCCTCGGCGAAAGCCTATATCGTCGCGCTCAACAAGCTCACGCGGCAGCGTGGCGGCACCGAGGCGAGCCGGGTTCACGCCCATCACGGCGCGGCGTGAGCGGCAGCATTACCGGGCGAAGTGGCGATCGATGCGCGTGAAGAAAAGGCGTCAGGGCAAGGCTAGGGCCGCCGTCTCGTCGAGGTGGTGGCGATGAGGCTCGGCGTCGATCTCGGCGGCACCAAGATCGAGATCATCGCTTTGGCCGGCGACGGGGGGGAAATCCTCCGCCGCCGGATCGTGACGCCGCGCGGCAGCTATCGCGGCATCGTCGAGGCGCTGGCCGGGCTCGTTCGCGCCGCGGAGGCCGAGCTTGCCGGCCAGGGCCATGCCGGCCCGCATTCGCTGGGGATCGGCATGCCCGGGGCGATCTCGCCCTTCTCCGGGCTCGCGATGAATGCCAATTCGACCGAGATCAACGGCCAGCCGTTCAAGGCGGATCTTGAAGCGATCCTCGGGCGCGAGGTGCGTCTTGCCAACGACGCCAATTGCCTCGCGGTTTCCGAGGCCGTCGATGGCGCGGCGGCGGGGGCGCGGGTGGTGTTCGCCGCGATCCTCGGCACCGGAACCGGGGCGGGGCTGGCGATCGACGGGCGAAGCTGGGACGGCCCGCACCGGATCGCCGGGGAATGGGGGCATAATCCGTTGCCCTGGCCCAGCGTCGAGGAAATCACCAGCGCGGAACCGTGCTTCTGCGGCAAGCGCGGCTGCATCGAAACTTGGGTGTCGGGTACCGGCTTTTGCCGCGATTTCGAGCGCGCCACCGGGCGGGCGCTGCACGGGGCGGCGATCATCGCCGCGGCGGAAGCGGGCGAACCCGAGGCAGCCGGTGCCTTGGACCGTTATATCGACCGGCTGGCGCGCTCGCTGGCGCAGGTCGTCAACCTCCTCGACCCCGATGCGATCGTGCTCGGCGGCGGGATGAGCAATGTCGGCGCGCTGTATGCCCGGCTGCCCCCGGCGATGGCGGGATATGTATTCTCGGATCGCTTCATCACCCCGATCCGGCCGGCGTTGCACGGCGACAGCTCCGGTGTGCGCGGCGCAGCCTGGCTCTGGGGCAGGTGAGTCCGGCGCAAGGAGGGGGCTCGCGCTTCAGCGCAGATTTGCGCACCAGGTGTGGTATTTCTGCCATTGCTCGCGTCTGCCCACGTACGTAGGGTTTACCCTTGTTTTATGGGGGGTAGTTTGATGCGTATCGTTTTGAAGGCGGCGAGCGCCGTTGTCGTGCTGGCAACGGTCGCCGTGGGGGGCTGCGCGACCGTCACGCGGGGGACGACCAACGACATCCAGATCCAGTCGGAACCGGCGGGCGCGGCGGTCACCACCTCGCTCAACCACCAGTGCACGGCGCCCTGCACGATCAAGGTTGGCCGCAAGGAAGAGTTTCAGGTTACCTTCCAGCTGAACGGCTATGAGGATCAGACGATCCCGGTCACGACGCAGATGGCCGGGGCGGGGGCCGCCGGCCTTGCCGGCAATGTGCTGATCGGCGGGGTCGTCGGGATTGGTGTGGATGCGTTTAGCGGCGCCACGCTCGAGCATGTGCCCAACCCGGTGATTGCGGTGATGAAACGGCTGGGGCCGCCGCCCAAGGTTGGGCCCGACGGACCCAGACGCCGCCAGAAAGCGCCCGTCCGGAAGGCCCCGCCCAAGGCAAAGGCCGAGCCCGCGCCGAAAGTCGGCTAGCCGAAGCCCGGGGAGCGCAGGCCGAAATTCGGCTAAGCCGGTTTTTTCCGCTTTGCCGCTGGACAACCCTCCGGCGATGCGCTATCGAACCGGCCTCGCGCGGAACTTCCGCGCGTTGCTTTTTCGGAAGACCACTGTTCGAAAAGCGTGGGTGATTAGCTCAGTTGGTAGAGCAGCTGACTCTTAATCAGCGGGTCGTAGGTTCGAGCCCTACATCACCCACCATTTTTCCTTTCAGAACTACGCTTTCCCGCTCCGGGGGGTCTATCCCCAGCCCCGCCAAGGGCTTGGCCGATCAATGGGCCAGGACGATCAGTGGGTCTGGATCCTGGGCCGGGGTCACCCCGAACTTCATGTCGATACCGCCCCGGGCCGTCCAGCCACGGGCCTCCGCGGAAGGCCGGTTTTCTCGGGGCTCATCACCACTTCGCTTCGATCGCGCCGCGACCGCATCAATGCCGGCGCTGGCGAAACAGGAGTATAGATCATCGACGCCTTGAAGCGCGATGTC
This sequence comes from uncultured Methylobacterium sp., assembly GCA_964571245.1. Lineage (GTDB taxonomy): Bacteria > Pseudomonadota > Alphaproteobacteria > Rhizobiales > Beijerinckiaceae > Rhabdaerophilum. Next base: position 14,590 of record CAZNAT010000034.1, on the reverse strand, counting down.
AGGTAACCGATCCGCGCGAGCAGCTTGGTACTTGCGGAAATCCCGCTGCTGCGCTCTCACCTTTCGCCCGGAACGAACGATTTCCGCCTTCCTGAGGCCGCGGCTTCCCTCATGCATCCACGGTGGATAAAACTCCCGCGGTCAAGACAACAAAAAACCCCCGGGAAAGCCCGGGGGGTGCTGAGGTTCGGGTGATGGCCGATCAGAACTTGTAGTTCACACCCGCGCGAACGATGTGGCCCTTGGTCGTGGTCGAGAGGTTGGCGGCCGAGCTGTAGGTGAAGCGGCCGAGATCGTAATAGAGGTATTCGGCCTTCAGAGTGACGTTCTGAAGTACGGCTGCTTCAACACCGCCGCCGATCGTCCAGCCCGTGCGGGTGCTGGTACCCACAAACGCACCTGCCGATGCACGAACGTCACCGAACGCCACACCACCGGTGATATAGGGCATGAACCGATCGATGGCGTAGCCGAGGCGGGCGCGACCGGTGCCGAACCAGCGAACCTCGGTCTTGCAGCCCGGCGCGGCGCAATTGGTGAGCGTCGAGTCCTTGAAGCTGGCATAGGCGATGTCAGCCTCGAGACCGAGCACCATCGAGTTGATCTGATGATTGTAGCCGATCGTCCCGCCGATCATGCCGCCGTTGTTGTTGATCTTGCCGGAGGTGACGACCCCGTTGGTGTGGGTGTTGTCGCCGAAGCCATAGCCGCCCTGAATACCGACGTAAAAGCCGGTCCAGTTGTAGGTCGCCATGATGGGGAGCACCGGCGAAGGCTTCCGGGTGCCGAGATCCGCAGCGTTGGCCGAAGCCAGGGCGCCGGCAAGGAATGTCGCGGCCAAAAGGATTTTTTTCATCGATATTCTCCTGAGATTCATGGGTGAAATGAGCGTAACCCATCAAATTACCGCCCCTTTTTTATCCTATTCTGTCGAAATCGCCTATTGCAGTACTGCAACAGTCCTTCCTTCTTGAATACACCGCCCCCGCGTCGCCCGCCCTCCGGGGCGGGAGGAATCACAAAACCTCCAACTTCCCCTTGGTAATTAACGGAAAAGCGAAGGTTCGCCGTTAGCGTGGCCGCCGGTAGGTGAGTTCAGCGTTTCGGAGCATATCGCGATGTCGATGGAGGTCATGGGGTCCGTTGGTCGGCGGCCCTCATTTTCGGAACGGGTTTCCGCCTTTCTGCGGCGCACGTCGAAGACGAAGATCATCGGCATCGTCCTCCTGTTCGATTTGATGGCGCTGCTGGGCGGCGGCCTTGCCACCGCCCTGGCCTTTCTTCCCGAGCGGCATGCCGGCGACGTCATGATCGCGCTGATCGTGGCTTCGATTGCCTGCCTCACCGTGTACATCCTGCAGCGGCTCTGGGCTTACACCGTGCCGGCGCTGGGCGTGATCGCGCGGCAGATCCGCTCGCTGCTGGCCGGGCTCATCGGCGCTTTCGTGCTGGTGACGGGCTTTTTGTTCCTCATCGGCGTCGATGTGATGGCGTTCCGGCTCTGGCTGCTCGCCTGGCTGCTGTCCGCGCTGCTGGTCTTGCCGGCTTTCCGGCTCGTCGTCGCCTCGGCGATCTCGCGGGCCGAGGCGCGTGGCGAACTCGCGCGTCGGGCGGTGATCGTGGGCGGCGGCAAGGCCTGCGAGGACCTGATCCTGCGGCTGGCGAAATCGAACAACAAGGCGATCCGTATTCTCGGCGTGTTCGACGATCGGGGTGACGAGCGTTCGCCGGATACCATCGGGCTGTTCCGCAAGATCGGGACCTTTTCCGAGCTTCAGCACTATTGCCGCGAGAACGCGGTCGATCTGCTGATCATCGCCCTGCCGGCGACCGCCGAGGAGCGAATCCTCCACCTCATGCGCAAGCTGTGGGAACTGCCGATCGACGTGCGGATCGCGGCGCATGCCTCCAAGCTCAAGCTTTCCAAGCGCGCCTATGCCTATATCGGCGAGGTGCCGTTTCTGGCGGTGTTCGACCGCCCGCTTTCGGACTGGAACTCCGCGGTCAAGGCGGTGTTCGACCGGATTGTCGCCGCGCTGGCGCTGGTCGTGCTCGCGCCGGTAATGCTGCTGATCGCCGCAGCCATCAAGCTTGAATCGAAAGGCCCGGTGCTGTTCCGCCAGCCGCGATACGGCTTCAACAACGATCTGATCGGGGTGTTGAAGTTTCGCTCGATGTATACCGATCTTGCCGATCAGCACGGCGCCAGGCAGGTGACGAAGCATGATCCCCGTGTCACCCGGGTCGGCCGCTTCATCCGCAAGACCTCGCTCGACGAATTGCCGCAACTGATCAACGTCTTGCGCGGCCAGCTCAGCCTTGTCGGACCACGCCCGCATGCCACGCAATCGAAGGCCGACAACCGGCTCTACCAGGAGGTTGTCGACGGGTATTATGCACGCCACCGGATGAAGCCCGGGATTACCGGCTGGGCGCAGATCAATGGCTGGCGCGGCGAAACCGATACCATCGCGAAGATCGAGCGCCGGGTCGAGCATGATCTCTATTACATCGAGAACTGGTCGCTGCCGCTCGATCTCTACATTCTCGCGCTGACGCCGCTTTCGCTGCTCAACACCAAAAACGCCTACTAGGGCGAAAACCCGCCAACGGTTGATGCGTTTTCGTCCCGGGCGCTCCGTCACGGTATGTAACGGGTCAGATCGAGGGTGAGCTTTTGCGGCCCGGGGTGCCCGGCCAGAAGATCGCGATCTGTGCGATGCCGCACCTTCCCTTCGTCACCCGCCACGCATAGTGCCTTTCCTGCAAGGCCTGCGATGGAGTGTTTCATGGAAGTCCGAGTCTGGGGTGCTCGCGGCAGCTACCCGGCAACGGCGGCGCGTTTTTCGGAATTCGGCCACCACACGGCCTGCGTGACGGTTCGCGAAGGCGATGATCTCATCGTCCTGGATGTCGGCTCCGGGGCGGCGGCCCTGGGGGCATATCTCGGCCAGAACCCGGTGCGGCGCATCCATATCCTGCTCAGTCACTTCCATCACGACCACATCCTGGGGCTGCCGTTTCTGGTGGGCGGCGCGGAAGAAAACACGAGCATTGCCGTTCACGCGGCCTTCGGTATCGGTCATCCGCTGCGGGAGATCGTCTTGCGGCTGTTTTCGGCACCCTATTTCCCGTGCGCGGCGGAGGGGCTGTTTGCCCGCATTGCTTTTACCAGCCATCCGGTTGGCGGCACCTTCACGGCGGGCGGTTTTGCGATCCGGACGGCGCCGCTGGAGCATCCGGGCGGGGCGAGTGCCTTTCGCCTCGAACGCGGCGGCCGATCCGTTGTCTACGCGAGCGATGTCGAGGATGCCCCCAGGCCCGCCGCGGCGATGGTCGCGCTGGCGCAAGGGGCGGATCTGCTGATCCATGATACCATGTTCACCGCCGAGGAAATCCTGTCCCGGCGCGGCTGGGGGCATGCGACCATCGAGGCGGCGATGGCCCTGGCGAGCGCCGCCGGCGCCCGGCAGCTGGCGGGCTTTCATCACAACCCGGCCCATGATGACGCCAAACTCGGTGCCCGCGAGGCCGAACTCACCTCCCGGTTTCCCGGCGCCTGCATGCTGCGCGAGGGGCAGATGATCTGCCTTTAGTCCGAAGGTAATTTCAGCTCGTCATTTGGCGCTTCTGCGAACAAATCGGCCCTTACGCCGCAAAACCGGCCTTGCGCGCGCAAAAGGGACTTGCGAAAAGCTGCAAGTCCGGGTTCTTGTTGGGGCAATCAGGTGGCTTAGTCCTGTTTGAAACCATTTTTCGGGGAGAGAATCCATGATGATGATGCGTCGCCAGATCCTGCGCCTTGCCGCAGCGGCCGTTGCCGCGCCGGCGGTTCTTCGTGTCACGCGGGCGAATGCCGCCGACGTGACGCTGAAGCTGCATCACTTCCTGCCGCCGGTCTCGAACGGCCATGCAAAATTCCTCAAGCCCTGGGCGGACAAGGTCGCGGCCGAATCGGGCGGGCGGATCAAGATCGACATTTATCCCTCGATGCAGCTTGGCGGCGCGCCGCCGCAGCTCTTCGACCAGGCGCGCGACGGTGTCGCCGATCTCGTCTGGACCCTGCCGGGCAATACGCCGGGCCGCTTTCCGGGCATCGAGACCTTTGAACTGCCGTTCGTGCCGGCCAAGAAGGCCCTGGCGAACTCCAAGGCGCTGCAGCAATTCGCCGATCAGCACCTCAAGGACGAGTTCAAGGACGTGCACCCGATCTGCTTCTGGGCGCATGATCATGGCCTGATCCATTCCAACAAGCCGATCGCCCGGATGGAAGATTTGGCGGGCATGAAGATCCGCTTTCCCACCCGGCTCGCCGGCGAGGCGCTCAAGGCGCTTGGCGCGACCGCGATCGGCATGCCGATCCCGCAGGTGCCGGAAAGCCTGGCGCAGAAGGTGATCGACGGCTGCGTTGTGCCGTGGGAAGTCGTGCCGGCGATCAAGGTGCACGAACTCGTCAAGAACCACCTGGAGATCCCGGGCTCGCCGACCTTCTATACCGCCACCTTCGTGCTGGCGATGAACAAGGCGCGCTACGCCGCGCTCCCGGCGGATCTGAAGGCGGTTCTCGACAAGAACTCCGGGCTTGCGGCGGCCGAAATGGCCGGCAAGGTCTGGGACGAGGCTGCGCTGGCAGTGTCCGATATGGTCAAAAAGCGCGGCAACACCGTCACGGTCCTGTCGGTCGAGGAAAACCTGCGCTGGCGCAAGGCCACCGAGCCGGTGGTCGAAGCCTGGATCAAGGGCGTGAAGGAAAAGGGGCTGGACGGCGGCAAGCTTCTCGGCTCCGCGCAAGCGCTGCTGTCGGCCGCCAGCGCATCATGAGCGACGAGGCGCCGGAAGGCGGCATCGAGGCGGGGGAACCGATCTCCCGCTTCAAGCGCTTTGTCCGCGGGCTGGCCTTGCTCGGCGGGGCGATCTCGGTTGGCATCGGGCTGATGGTGGTGACCAGCGTGGTCCTGCGCTCGCCGCTGATCCAGCTTTCCGGCGTTCCCGGCGATTTCGAACTGGCGCAGATGCTGACGGCGGTATCGGTGTTCTGTTTTCTGCCGCTGTGCCAGTACAAGCGCGGGCACGTGATCGTCGATGCGCTTTCGCTCGGCTGGCGTGAAACCTGGCGTCGCCGCGTCGACGGCCTCTGGGAGATCGTCGCGGCGCTGGTTTTCGCGCTCATCGCCTGGCAACTGGCGCAAGGC
>CAZNAT010000034.1:0-9388 GCA_964571245.1 uncultured Methylobacterium sp. | reverse complement strand
TCGAGCACCCGCACCATGGTGCTCGGGCTGTCGCTGTCGCCGGCGGTCTGGGCCTGCGCGATCATGTGCGGAATTCTGGCCGGGGTGGCCTTCGTCAGGGGCCTTGAAAACCTTGGCTTTCCTCCCCCGGGCTTTGGCAAACGCCGCAAAACGGCTCAGGCAGGAAACTGACCCATGGATGGCAATTTGATCGCGATCCTGGGCTTTGCCGGGATGCTCCTGCTGATCGGCCTCAGGATGCCGGTAGGGCTGGCCATGCTGGTGGTTGGCGGCCTCGGCTACACCAGTTTTGTCGGTGCGCCGATTTTTCTCAATTACCTCAAGACGACCCCCTATTATCTTTTCTCCAACTACACGCTCTCGGTGATCCCGCTGTTCGTGCTGATGGGGGCCTTTGCCGAAAAATCCGGGCTTTCCACCGGGCTGTTCCGCGCCATGGCGTCGCTGGTCGGGCATCGGCGCGGCGGCATGGGCATGGCGGTGATCGGGGCCTGTACCGCCTTCGGCGCGATTTGCGGTTCCTCGGTCGCCACCACCGCCACCTTCGGGCGGGCGGCACTGCCGGAACTGCTGCGCGATAACTACGCGCCGGGGATCGCGGCCGGCACCATCGCGGTTGGCGGCACCCTCGGCATTCTCATTCCGCCCTCGGTGATCCTCGTCGTCTACGCGATCTCGACCGAGCAGAACATCGTCAAGCTGTTCATGGCGGCGCTGGTTCCGGGGCTGATGGCGGCGGGGTTCTATATTCTGGTCATCGCGCTGCTGGCGCGGCGAAACCCCGAGGCGATGCCGGTTCAGCCGGCGCTGCCCTGGTCGGAGCGGGGGCGGGCGATCGCGGCGGTCTGGCCGTCGATCCTGATCGCGATGCTGGTTGTCGGCGGGATTTATGGCGGCATTTTCACGCCCACGGAGGCGGCGGCGGTCGGCGCGACGGCGGTTCTTGCCGATGGCGTGCTGCGCCGCGCGCTCGGCTGGCGCGGGTTCACCGAAGCCCTTCGCCAGACCGCGGAGACCTGCGGCATGATCTTCATGATCCTGCTCGGGGCGGAGGTGTTCAACGGCTTTCTGGCGCTGACGCAACTGCCGGGCAATGCCGCCGAATGGATCAGCGGCCTCGGGCTCTCCCCCTACCTCGTCCTGACCATGCTGCTGGCGTTCTATATCCTGCTCGGGGCGGTGATGGACGAACTGGCGATGATCCTGCTGACCCTGCCGGTATTCTTTCCGATCGTCACAGCGCTGGATTTCGGCCTGCCGGCCGAGGAGGTGGCGATCTGGTTTGGCATTCTGGTGCTGATCGTCGTCGGGATCGGGCTGGTTGCGCCGCCGATCGGGCTCAACGTCTTCGTGATCGCGGCGATCGCCCGGCAGATCCCGATCGCGGAAATCTATCGCGGCGTCATTCCCTTCGTCGCGGCGGACATCGTCCGGCTGACGCTATGCGTGCTGTTTCCCTCGCTCTCGCTCTGGCTGGTGCGGCTCCTGACGTGAAGACCTGTAATCTGAGGCTCAGACGATGATTGACGATCTGACACGCCACGACGTGAAGTCCGGGCTCCGCGCGGGCACGATCATCCTTGTCGATGTGCGCGAGCCGCACGAGTTCAAGGCCGGGCATATTCCGGGCGCGATCTCGATGCCGCTGTCGAGCTTCGATCCGGCGGAACTGCCGCGGGTGGCGGGCAAGCGCATCGTGTTTTCCTGCGCGGCGGGCGTGCGCTCGATGCAGGCGGCGCTGCTCGCGCGCTCGGGCGGCGTCGCGGTCGATGCGCATTATCGCGGCGGCTTCAAGGACTGGATCATGGCCGGCGAGCCGGTCGAGCCGGGATAAGGCGCGATCGGGGCTTCGATCCGGTCCGGGGGCCCCAGCCGACAAAAGTCGCAGGAAACCCAAATCAACGGGTTGAAAGCCGGGGCAAGCCGGGTATCCTCTAAGGCAACGGCGCGGGAACGCTTCCCGCCAAACCCGATCAGGCGACCCCACCATGAAGCCAATGAAATTCGGTATGGGCCAGGCGCTCAACCGCGTCGAAGACCAGCGTTTCATCACCGGACAAGGCCACTACGCGACCGATTATCACGCCAAGGGCGAGTTGCAGGGCTTCGTGCTGCGCTCCTCCTATGCCAGCGCCAGCTTCCGGATCGGCGATCTCGCCGCCGCGCGGGCGATGCCGGGCGTCGCTGCGGTCATCACCCACCAGGATGTCGCGCATCTCGGGGATCTGCCGTGTCAGGCGCCGATCAAGAACGCCGATGGCACGCAATCGCCGACCCCGTCCTATCCCGTTTTGCCGAAGGACCGCGTGCGCCATGTCGGCGAGGCCATTGCCTTCATCGTGGCCGAAACCCTCGAGCAGGCGCGCGATGCCGCCGAGCGGATCGAGGTCAAATGGGATGGCTTGCCGGTCGCCGCCGATATTGCCGCCGCCCGGGCCAAGGGCGCGCCAGCGGTGCATGCCGAGGCGCCCGGCAACGTCGCCTTCGACCATATCCTCGGCAACAAAGCCGAGACCGACGCGGTTTTTGCCAAGGCGGCGCGGGTCGTTGCGCTCGATGTGATCAACAACCGCATCATCGCGAACTACATGGAGCCGCGCTCGATTGTCGTCGAGATCGAGAAGAACGGCCACCTCAAGATCACGCTCGGCAGTCAGGGCGTGCACGGCCTGAGGAACACGCTGGCGAAGTTCATCTTCAAGATTCCCCCGGAGACGATCCGCGTCATGACCCCGGATGTCGGCGGCGGTTTCGGCACCAAGACCTTCATGTACCGCGAATACCCGCTGGCGGTGTTCGCGGCCCAGAAACTCGGCAAGCCGGTGCGCTGGGCCTCCGACCGCTCCGAGCATTTCTTTGCCTGCGCGCATGGCCGCGACAACCTGACCCGGGCCGAAATGGCGCTCGACGAGAAGGGCAGGTTCCTCGCGATCCGCGTCAATCTCGATGCGAATATGGGCGCCTATCTCTCGCAATACGGGCCGTATATCCCCTGGATCGGCTCGACGATGCTGACCGGGGTCTACGATATCCCGGCCGGCTATACCCGCATTCGCGGCATTTACAGCCACACGGTGCCGTTCGATGCCTATCGCGGCGCGGGACGCCCCGAGGCGGCCTATACCATCGAGCGCCTCGTCGATTTCATTGCCGACGACATCGGCATGGACCGTCTGAAGCTGCGGAAACTCAACTTCATCAAGCCGAAAAAAATGCCGTACAAGACGCCGACCGGGCGCGTCTATGACACCGGCGAATTCGCCGCCCATATGGACCGCGCGATCGGTATCGCCGACTGGAAAGGCTTTCCCGCCCGCCTGAAGGCCGCGAAAAAAGCCGGCAAGCTCCGGGGCATCGGCCTTGGTGTCTATATCGAGGCCTGCGGCGGCGGCTCGCCCGAGCCGGCCTATGTCAGCCTTGAAAAGGATGGCACCGTCACCGTGAAAATCGGTACGCAATCGAACGGGCAGGGGCACGAGACCGCCTATGCCCAGCTCGCCTCGCAGCACCTCGACCTGCCGCTGGACAGGATCCGCGTCAAGCAGGGCGACACCAACGACACCCCGACCGGCTCCGGCACCGGCGGCTCGCGCTCGATCCCGGTGGGCGGCGCGGGTGTGGCGCGCGCGGCGGAACTGCTGGCGAATAACCTCAAGACGCTCGCGGCTGAGGCGCTCGAAGCGGGCACCGGCGATCTCGAGATCGCGGACGGCCGGGTCAGGATTGCCGGTACCGATCGGTCGATTTCCTACGCCGAAATCGCCGCGCTGCCAGGCACGAAGAAGGGCATGCTCTCGACCGTTGCGGAATTCAAGCCACCGGAAGCGACCTACCCCAACGGCACCCATTCCTGCGAGATCGAGATCGACCCCGAGACCGGGGAATGCCGCATCGTCAATTACGTCATCGTCGATGATTTCGGGGTGACGCTGAACCCGACGCTGCTCGCCGGGCAGATCCATGGCGGTGCGGCACAGGGCATCGGCCAGGCGATGATCGAGCGTTTCGTCCACGACGAAAGCGGGCAAATCCTCACCGCGAGCTTCCTCGACTACGCCATGCCGCGCGCCGACGACATCCCGACCTTCCATTTCGAAACGCTCAATGTGCCCTCGACCACCAATGCGCTCGGCATCAAGGGGGCCGGCGAGGCCGGAACGATCGGTGCGGCGCCGGCGGTGATGAACGCGATCGTCGACGCGCTCCGGCGCGCCAAGGGCATCCGCCACATCGATATGCCCGCGAACGCGCAGGCGATCTGGTCGATGGTGCGGGATTAACGGGTTCGAAAATGCGGACTTGCGGGTAACGATGTCGTGAAGCGCAAGCTTTCTTGCGTCAGTGCAAGAAGTTTGATCTGGACAATGCTGCGGAGGACGGCGACCTTGCCGGGGCTTGACGCATCGGACCCACCCCGATGCGCGTGATGTGTGCCCCGGTTCGAAAAGGATATTCCATGCAGCGTGCTTCTTCCTGGCTTCTTGCTTCGCCCATGCGCCGTGCCGTTGTTATCGCCTCGCTCCTTGCCATCGGCACGGGGGCTGCATTCGCGCAGTCGGCCGCCATTGGCCAGCGCAAGGATCAGTTCAAGGCCATGGGCGGCGGTGCCGGCCCGATCGGCAAGATGCTGCGCGGCGAGGATGCGTTCGATCTTGCCAAGGTTCAGGCCGGACTGCGGGTCATCCAGGCCAACGCCAAGACGCTTCCCACCCTGTTCCCGGATGATTCCAAGGCTGGCGACACCAAGGCGCTGCCCGCCATCTGGGAGGACAAGGCCAAGTTCAACGGTTACTTCGCCAAGCTTGAGGCCGATGCCACCGCCGCGCTCGCGGCGATCAAGGACGAGGCGACAATGAAAACCGAGATGCCGAAAGTGCTCGGCAATTGCGGCACCTGCCACAACGATTTCCGCGCCAAATAAGCGCGGGCAAATAAGAGCAGGCAAGGCAATCGGCAAAGCGTGGCGGCGAGGCAAGCCGGCCGCCGCGCTTTTTTGCAATACGGGCCGGATTGATGAGCGTGCGGCGCGCGTGAATGGTCCGGCAAAGGACGATGGAGTATTCCGGCATGCGCAAGCTTTTGCTTTGGGGTGTTGCGCTGGTTCTCGTCGGGCTTGCCGGGGCATTTGTCGTCACGGACCCGGCGTTCCATCGGGCGCTGTTCGCGGCGGATGGCGTGCCGAGCAGCGGCGCATCGGACCTCGCCAACGGCAGGACGATGTTTTACGCTGGAGGCTGCGCCTCCTGCCACGCGACCCCGGGGCAGGACGACAAGCTCAAGCTCGGCGGCGGGCTGGCGCTGCATTCGCCGTTCGGCACCTTCTATGCCCCCAATATTTCCCCGCATCCGCGCGACGGGGTTGGCCAGTGGAGCGTGGATGCCTTCGTGCGTGCCATGCGCGAAGGGGTCTCGCCGGATGGCCGGCACTACTTCCCGGCTTTCCCCTACACCTCCTACCAGCGCATGGGCGCCAAGGACATCGCCGACCTCTTCGCCTACCTGAAGACGCTCGCGCCGATTGAGGGGCGGGTGCGCGAGCACGATCTGCCGTTCCCGTTCAACATCCGCCGGCTGGTGGGTGGCTGGAAACTGCTGCATCTCGACGGCAAGCCGTTCGTGGCCAACCCCAGGCAGGATGCCGCCTGGAACCGCGGCGCCTATCTCGTGGAGGGCCCGGGGCATTGCGCCGAATGTCATTCCCCACGCAACCTGCTTGGCGGCATCGTCACGGAAAAGCGCTTCGCCGGCGGCCCGGACCCGGAGGGCAAGGGCACCGTTGCCAATATCACCCCGCACAAGGACGGGATCGCCGGCTGGTCGAAGGGCGAAATGGCCAATTTCCTCAAGACCGGCGAAACCCCGAGCTATTACTCGGCCGGCGGCTCGATGGGGGCGGTGATCAGGAATACGTCGCAGCTCACCGATGCGGATCGCGCGGCAATGGCGCAATACCTGATCGGGCTGGCGCCGATCGCGGGCAAACCCGCCAAAGCGCCGGAGCCGGCGAAAAAGCCGTAATGGCTATTCCATCACGGCGGCTTTGAGGATCACCACCATCGTGGCATGGCCCGGCTCGGTACCGATGCAGCGGAGGATATGCTGCCGGTCGCAGCGGTAGCGCAGGCTCTCGCCGGCGCGGGCGGTTTCGATCACCCCGCCGACCTCGACCTCGAAGGCGCCCTTGATTACCGAGAGGTTCTCGATCGAACCACGCTGGTGGGCGTCGGAATCCAGTGTGCCGCCCGGTTCCGCCTGCACATCGTACCATTGCAGCCACTCGACGGTTTTCAGCCCGCCGAAGATCGCCAGCCGGATCTTGCCGTCGTCGGAGACGAGGATCGGCGTATCGCCCTTCGTCGATTTCTCGATGAACGGCGCCTCGTCCGAGGAGACGAGGAACCGCTCGATGGAGACATCGAGCGCCTGCGACAGCCGCCAGATCGTCGCCAGCGTCGGGTTGGTCTCGTTGCGCTCGATCTGGCTGATGATCGATTTGGCGACGCCGGATTGTTCCGCCAGTTCGGACAAGGAGAGGTTATACGCCTTCCTCAGGCGCTGGATCGTCTTGCCGAGCTGCCCTGAAAGCGCGACGGCGCCGGCATCCATCTCGCGCGGTTTTTCCCTGTCCTGCATCCGTCTGCCAAATCCTGCCTGCGGGCTCGAACCGGCGATACGCTGCCGGGCGTCGAATTCCAGCGTTCCATTTTAAGGACAAACGTCCGTTCATCCGAACTTTAACTTTGCCCCAGCGCAAGGCCCGAGGCAAGGCATTCGACTATGGCCAGGCGATGATCCAACGATTATTGGAAGTCCCATGATTATTGGAAGTCCCATGAGTATTGGAAGTCCCATGAGCGATTCCCGAACTGCCCCTGTTCCCGAGGTGCTGCCTTTCGACCCGGCCCTCGCCGATGGGACCTTCACCGTGATCGATCGGCAGGCGAAGCCGCATCTTCTGCCGGGGGTCGAGGGCATGTCGCTGATGGAGATCATCCGCGGGTTTGATCTGCCGATCGCCGCGACCTGCGGCGGGGCGGCGGCCTGCGGCACCTGCCATATCCTTGTCGATCCGGCGTTTGCGCCAAGGCTTGCCGCCGCGCGCGACGAGGAGGAATGGCAGCTCGACCGGCTGCTGATGGCGCAGGAGAACTCGCGGCTTGCCTGCCAGCTGATCTGGGAAAAGACCCGGCTCGACGGGTTGACCGTCACGCTTGCGCCGCTCGAAGACTGATTTTCAGAGGTTTTCTGCGCTGCGGGAAGTCTTCTTTCGCAGGCGTTGGTTATTCGGGTTGCATCGCCAGCGCGCTCGAAAACGTGATGCGGCGCCAGCTGCGGGATTTTTCCCGCGCCGCCTCGAGCGAGGCCAGAATGCGGCCGCCAAGCTCCGATTTTGCCGCGAGATCCTGGACGACGCCGCGGGCATGCTGACGCGCGGCGGCGAGAATTTCCGCACCAAAACGCCGAAGCTGGACCTGATGCTGGCCGACGAGTTCGTGCAGGGCCCCGGCGTTTTCGGTCTGGGCCTCGGTCAGCCCGCGCGCATGCGCCTCAAGGCAGGCGGCTTCGAGCATGGCCTGGAATTCGCGCGGCAATTTCTCCCAGGTCGGGCGATGCACCAGCGCCTCGGCGGCGCCGTTCGGCTTGTTGAAGCCGGGGGCGTAGTAGAACCGCGCGGGTTTATGGAGCCCGAGCGGAAGATCATTGACCGGGGCCAAAAACTCGGCGGCGTCGATCACCCCGCTTGAGAGCGCGATCAGCAGGTCGCCGGGCGCGATCGTCACCGGCAGCGCGCCGAGCCGTTGCCAGAGTTCGGCGCCAAGCCCCTGCACCCGCAGCTTCATCCCCTTGATCTCGGCAAGCCCGCCGATTTCCTGCTTGAACCAGCCCGCCATCGACGGCCCGGTATTGCCCGCCAGCAGCGGCTTGATGTCGAAGGGGCGATAGAGTTCATCCCAGAGCGCCTGCCCGCCGCCGCGTTCCAGCCAGGCCTGATGCTCGATCGGGTCGGGCCCGAAGGGGATGGTGGTGAAGAAATTGGCGGCGGGGTTCTTGCCCTGCCAGAAGAACGCCGCGGAATGCCCGATCTCGATCGTGCCGTTGCCGACGGCATCAAGCACCTGCAGCGCCGGGACGATCTCGCCGGCGCCGAAAAGCTGGATCTCGAATTGCCCGCCGGATAGCTCGCCGACGCGGCGGGCGATGTAGGCGGCGGCCACGCCGGGCCCCGGCAGGTTCTTGGGCCAGGAGGTTGCCATGCGCCAGCGGATGCGGGGCTGGGCCTGCACGGCTGGCGCGGCGAAGGCGGCCGGAGCGGCGGCCAATCCGGCGAGCAGGGTACGACGATCCGGTTTTCTCATGGGTCACCAAAAGGCGTGAAAGTGATGGGTCGGCCCATGGCCATGGCCGATCTCAAGCCGATCCGCTGCCTCGATCGCGGCCTGGACATAGGCTTTCGCCGCCCCGACAGCCTCGGGGAGGGCGAACCCTTTGGCGAGGCCTGCGGCGATCGCGGAGGACAATGTGCAGCCGGTGCCATGGGTGTTGCGCGTCGCGATGCGGGGTGTGGCAAAGCGCTGCGTTTCACCTGGGCGCACCAGAAGATCGACGGCCTCCGGGCCTTCGCCGTGCCCGCCCTTCATCAGAACGGCGCGCGCGCCCATCGCCAGCAGCGCCTTGGCCTGTGCGAGCATGGCCGGTTCACCCCGCGCGATCGTCGTTTCGAGCAGCCGCGCGGCTTCGGCGAGGTTGGGCGTCAGGAGATCGGCGCGCGGTAAAAGCCGGGTTTTGAGCGTGTGGATCGCCCGCTCGCTGAGCAGGGTATCGCCGCTCGTCGCCACCATCACCGGATCGAGCACGACCGGCCCGGCAAAGTGCCGTGCGAGCCCGGCGGCGACAGCCTCGATGGTTTCGGGCACCGACAGCATGCCGATCTTGACGGCGCCGACCGCCAGGTCCGAAAACACGCTGTCCATTTGCCGCGCGACGAATTCCGCCGGGATATCGTGAATGCCCTGCACGCCGAGCGTGTTCTGGGCGGTGAGCGCGGTGATGACGCTGGCGGCATAGACCCCGAGCGCGGAAAAGCTCTTGAGATCGGCCTGAATGCCGGCACCGCCACCCGAATCCGAGCCGGCGATGGTCAGCGCGATCGGCGTTTTCGTCCCCTGCAAGGGGTCAGGCGAGGTCATCGCGCAGCGCCTCCAGCTTCAGGTGCCGCTGGATCGCCCCGGCATCAAGCGCGGCCAGCGCGTCGATCAGCCGGACGGCGAAACTGCCGGGCCCCGCCGCGCTCTCGGCGGCGATCTCCGCGTTGCTCTGCGGGGCGGCGGATGCGAGGGCGGGATCGGGGGCGGGCTCGGCGGCCGGTTCGTGACGCGGCAGGTAGATT
>CAZNAT010000033.1:0-34998 GCA_964571245.1 uncultured Methylobacterium sp. | reverse complement strand
ACATCGCCCGGCGCACCAGCACCGGATTGCCCCAATGGCCCTCGAAGGTTGGTACGAAGGCCATTGCCGCCGGATGTTCGGCGGCGGCGGCGATCAACCGGCGTAGTGTCGCGGCCCGAACGCGCGGCATATCACCGAGCAGAATGAGCACCGAACCGATCGCCGCCGGCAGTGCCGCCAGCCCCGCCCGTAGCGAGGTCGAAAGCCCGGCGGCAAAATCGGGGTTATGGACGAAGCATGGCCCTTCCCCGGCGATCGCACGGACCTCATCCGCCTCGTGGCCGGTGACGACCAGCACCGGCTCGACTCCGGCTTCGCGGATGCCGGCGAGCACATGGGCGAGCATTGGCCGGCCATCGATCCTTGCCAGCAGCTTGTTCTCGGCCCCGAACCGCGTCGAGCGCCCCGCCGCGAGCACCAGCGCCGCCGTGCCGGACGCGGCCACCGGGATCTCCGCCTCGCCCGCGCGCGGCTGCGGCCGCGAGACGATTTCCATCAACAGCCCTCCGACCCCCATGCCCTGAATATCCGCCGCCACCACCGGCATGCCCGCGCAGAGCCGCGCCAGAACCCAGTCGAACCCGTTCTCGCGCGGGCTTCGCGCGCAGCCCGGCGCGCCCAGCGCCGGCTTGCCGGAGAACTCCGCCAGCAACAGCAGGTTGCCCGGATCGACCGGCATCCCGAGATGGATGATCCGCCCGCCCTGCGCCACGATCGCCTGCGGGATGACATCGCGCGTATCCGCGATCGCCGCCGCGCCGAAAATCAGCAGGAGATCGAAGGCCGCCGGATCGAGCGCCGCCAGCGCGGCTTCGAGCGCATCCTGGCGATGCGCCAGCCGCGCTTCGATCACGATCGTGCCGCCAAGGCTCTGGAGCCGCGCCCCGGTGACCTTCACGGTCTTGTCGATCACGCTTTCCTTGAGGCCCGGCAGGCGGAGCGACAGCATCGCCACCCGCATGGCGGAAAACGGCCGAACCTGGAGCGCCCCATGGCCAAGCCCGGCGATGCCCGCCTCCACCGTCGCCCCCGGCACGGCGAACGGGATGATCTTGACGGTAGCGACCATTTCCCCGGGCTCGACCCGCCGATAGGCCGGCAGGGTGGCAAGCGTCATCCCGGGATCGATGGCGTTAAAGCGGTTGACGGCGGCAACATCCGGCACGAACAGCCCGGCCGTCTCGGCAAAGAGATTGGCGCGGCCGGTGAAGGCCGGATCAATGCGCAGCCCTGCGCCGCAGGCCGCCTGCGCCAGCTGCCGCGCCGCCTCGTCCTCGCCAAGATCCCCCGGTTCGAGCCGGGCGATCGTTACTTCCTCCACGCCGGCCGCCGCGAGCGCGGCGCAATCCGCCGCACTCAGCTGATGGCTCTTGCGAAAGGCCTGATCGCCGGCGCGAACCTGATGGGCCAGCAGCCCCCCCATCGCCTCGCCGACCGGGACCGAACCAAATTTCATGACGGCGCGTGTTCCGGCAGGCGGCGTTTGGCGCGCATCGCCGCGATGATCTCGGCGAGGATCGAGACCGCGATCTCCGCCGGGCTGACCGCGCCGATATCGAGGCCCACCGGCGCGTGGAGGCGCGCAAGCCCTGCCGGCGACGCCCCGGCCGCGGCCAGCCGTTCCAGCCGCTTGGCATGGGTCTTCCGGCTGCCGAGCGTGCCGAGATAAAAACAGCCCTTCTCAAGCGCGTGCAGGATCGCGGGGTCGTCGACCTTCGGATCATGCGTCAGCGCGACGAAGGCGGTGTAGCGATCGAGCCCCAACGGCGGCAGCGCCACATCCGGCCATTGCGCGATCACCCGCGTGTTGGGGAAGCGCTCCGGCGTCGCAAACGCCGTTCTGGGATCGACGATCACGCAATCGAGCCCGACGACGCGGGCCATCTCCGCCAGCGCCTGGGAGATATGCACCGCGCCGGTGATGACGAGTTTGACAGGCGGTACATGGACATTGACGAAGAATGTCGTCCCCGCCGCTTCGACGATGCCGCTCTTTGCCGTGCGAAAGGCTTCCAGAAGCGCATCGCCCAGCGGATGCGCGGCGGCGTCTTCCGGGCCAAGCAACACCGCTTCCCCTGAGTGAAGATCGGTGACAAAGGCCACGGCCTCGCGCGCCGCGCGTCGCCGGTTGAGCTCCGTGAGCTGGTCGAGGTTCACGAAACCGGCTCCACGCGCACGGCGATCTTGCCGCCGCAGGAAAGGCCGACGCGCCAGGCGGTTTCGTCGGCTACGCCGAATTCAAGCATTTTGGGCTTGCCGGTTTCGATCACCTCCAGGGCCTCGGAGATCACCGCGCCCTCGACGCAGCCGCCGGAGACCGAGCCGAGAAAATTGCCCTCGTTGTCGATAATGAGGTGCGAACCGACCGGGCGCGGCGCCGAACCCCAGGTCTCGACCACCGTGGCGATGGCGACGCCGTAGCCCTTGCGCTTCCAGCGTTCGGCCTCGGCGAGAATATCGGTATCGGTCGAAAGCGTCGGGCTCATCATGCCACCTTCCTGAGAAAAAGCCGGGGATCGGCCGCCGCACTGCCGGAAGCGCCGAGCGCGGCGCAAAGATCCGCGATCGAGTTCAGGTTATGCATGGTGCGGAATTCGTCAACATGCGGCAGCATCGCCCGGATGCCCGCCGCCTTGGCCTCGAAGCCCTCGAACCTGAGCAGCGGGTTCAGCCAGATCAGCCGCCGGCACGAGCGCTTGAGCCGGGCGAGCTCGCGGGCAAGATCGGGCCGCACGTCGCGTTCGAGCCCGTCGGTAATCAAGAGCACGATCGCCCCGCCCGCCAGCGTGCGCCGTGCCCAGTGCTTGTTGAAGGCCTCCAGCGTCTGGCCGATGCGCGTGCCGCCGTCCCAGTCGCGCACGAGTTTCGACGCGCCGCGAATGGCGATATCCGGGTCTTTGGTCGCGCGTAAGCTGCGGGTGACATTGGTGAGTTCGGTGGCGAAGGTGAAGGCGGAAACCCGCCGCCCGGTCTGGGCGAGCGCATGCAGGAAATGCAGGAAAATCCGGGAGTACTGGCTCATCGACCCCGAGATATCGCAGAGCGCCACCAGCGGCGGCGTCTTGAGCGCCCGCGCCCGGAACTTCAGCTCGAAGGCATCGCCCCCGGCGCGCAGGCTGGCGCGCATCGCCGCGCGCGGATCGGCGCGACGGCCGTGCGGATCGGCGAGATAGCGCCGGGTTTTCACGAAGGTGAGCGGCATGTCGAGCCGGGCAATCGCGGCCTTGGCTTCCGCGAGTTCGGCGGCGGACATGCCATCAAAATCGCGGGCCCGGAAAATCTCGATATCCGACACGGTCAGGCGGCTATCGAGATCGACGCGCTCGCGCTCCGGCTTGTCCTCCGGCGGGCGGTCGGCAAACAGGGCCTCGGTAATGCGGCGCAACGCTTCCTCGCGCTTCGTGGTGGGATCGCCGGGCGCGATCGGCATCATCGTCGCCATCATCTTTTCAAGCAGCGCCCGCCGCCGCCAGAACAGCCGGAACGCCTGGTCGAACAGTTCAGCATCCTGCCGGCGCTTGACAAACACCGCCTCCAGCGCCGCGCGGAACTCATCTTTATGGCCGATGCCGATGGTTTCCACCGCCGCAACCGCATCGAGCATCGCCCCCGGCCCCACCGCCATCCCGGCGGTGCGCAGCGCGCGGCCAAAATAGGCGATGTTCTCGGCGAGGTGGCCGCCAACCCCGGCGAGCCCCCCGATTTCGGCCTCAGCCATGCCCGGCGGCCGCATGCTGGAGGCGGACATTATAGCCCTCCGGCCCCTTGAGGGTGACGATGCGGTCACCCGGTTTCATCTCGCCAAGATCGATCGCGCGGTCGGGCAGCACCGCGATCACCTTCGCCCCGATGAACACCAGCACCTGATCGCCCTGCGCCAGCGCGGCCTCGGACCAAAGGCGCAGGCTGGCGAGATATGGCGCCTGCTGCCAGGCCCCGGGCATGCCGGGATCGACCGCCGCGACGAGCGAATTCGTGCCCGGATAGATCGAGAGCACGAAACGCGCGATCTCCGGCTTCCATTCCGGGCCGAGGTCGTCGCTGAAGCGCCACTGGCAGTAGAAATCGCGGCAGGTTTGCGGGCGGTCGGCGTAGATCGTGCAGCCCTTGCCTTGCGCCACGTGCTGGCACCAGCGCCCGGCCGGCTTGGCGAGTTCGGGCACCGGAAACACCTTGCAGCACAGCGTGCAGGTGCCGCAGCTGCGGGCGGGAAGAACGGGGGCAGCCTCGTCCATCACGCGCCCGCCTTGATTTCGTCAAGCAGCTCCTTGGCGCGACTGCCCTGCATTTTGAGGATATCATCCTGATATTTCAGGAGAACGCCGAGCGTATCGGACACCAGCGCCGGATCGAGGGCGACAGCATCGAGTTCGACGAGCGCCGTCGCCCAATCGAGCGTTTCGGCGACGCCCGGCACCTTGAACAGGTCTTCTTTGCGGATCGCCTGGACGTAGGCGATGATCTGTTTTGACAGCTTCGCCGGGGTTTTCGGGGCCTTTTCCTTCAGGATCGCCAGTTCGCGCTGCGCATCGGGATAATCGACCCAATGGTAGAGGCACCGACGCTTGAGGGCGTCATGCACCTCGCGCGTGCGGTTCGAGGTGATGATGACGATCGGCGGCGCCGGCGCCTTGATCGTGCCAAGCTCGGGGATCGTCGCCTGAAAATCCGAAAGAATTTCGAGCAGGAACGCTTCAAAGGCCTCGTCGGTGCGATCCAGCTCGTCGATCAGCAGCACCGGCGGTCCGGCAGGGTCGGGCTCCAGTGCCTGGAGCAGCGGCCGCTTGACGAGGTATTTCTCGGAGAAGACATCCCCCGCCAGCTTGGTTCGATCATGCTCGCCGGAAGCTTCGCCGAGCCGGATCGCCATCATCTGCCCGGCGTAGTTCCATTCGTAGAGCGCGCTCGCCGCGTCGAGCCCCTCGTAGCATTGCAGCCGGATCAGCTTGCGGCCGAGGCCCTTGGCCAGAACCTTGGCGATCTCGGTCTTGCCGGTACCGGCCTCACCTTCGAGAAACAGCGGCCGGCCCATGCGCAGGCTCAGGAACAGCACGGTCGCAAAGCCGCGATCCGCGACGTAGTGCTCGCGCGCCAGAAGATCGAGCGTGGCATCGATGGTGGTGGGAAGGGAAGTCACACGCGGCCTCGGCTATGCTGAACAAGGAGGCGACAATGCCAGCAAGGCGCGTCGCAAGCAACGCGGACTTCACCGGAAAATGGGAATGCAAAACACGCCGCACCCCCGCGTTAACGTCAGGCTCTCGCGAGGGGCTGCCGAAAGGCCCGCGCAAGCCCCCAGGCAAGGATCAAGCCAAGCGGCAAAAGCCAGCTCGCCCAGGCCATTCCCGCGTAAGCCGTATCGAAATCGGCATCGGGGAAGAGTTCGGCCTGAACCACCAGCAATCCGCGCAGAACGATGGCACCGGCAGCAACTGCCGTCATCAGGATCATGGCGAGGGCGTGCACGCGAATCGCCTTGCGGCGAATGGCCCATATCCCCACCGCGAGAAGCGCCAGCCAGACGCAGCCCTGCACAAAAAAACCCATGCGCGCCGTGGCCGTCGCCGGGCTTGCGAGCGCCACCGGCAACGCCGAGAGGCCGGCAACAATGACGCAGAAGCTGGCAAGGCGCGCGACCGGGCGGTGCCAGCGGGGCCGATACCGGAGAAGAATGGCGAGCGGCACCAGGATCAGCGTCAGCCCTCCCGCCGCCATGTGCAACGGAAACATCCGCGGTTGCCGCACCCAGAGCGGCAGCAGCGCGAAAGGAACCTCCACCCGGCCGAATGCCTCGCCGATCGCGGTTGCCCCCACCGCAAAGGCCAGCCCCAGCGCGAAGATCAAGCCTAACATCCGCCATATACGCCCTGACATCATGCCCACGCTCGATCCACGAAAAAAGCCCGGCGATTTGAAAGGCAGAACAACCCGATGTTTGATCTATGGCACATGTCGCCCCGGAATGCCCTGCTCGCTGGTCTGGCGATGGTCCAGATATCCATCCTGAGCGCCACCCATCTATCCGCGCAGAACCTCGCCGAGGAGCCGCTTCTGGGGCGCTGGACCGAGGCCGGCGGGAAGGCCTCCATCGATCGCCCGCTGCCGGTCGGGACGATCGATTTCGTCCCCTGCGGGCCCAGAACCTGCGCCTTTCAAGTCGGCACCGACGGCACCTGCGGTGCCATCCTCATGACCATCCACGATAAAGCCCAACCGATCGCCGGGGCTGGCGGCAAACCCGCCACAACCTACTTCGGCATCCTGACCTGGCAGCACAAACCGGCCAATTTCCGTGCACGATTGGAGGACGGGACGCTGTTCATCGCCGCCTACGCCCAGAGGGACCCGGCGATGACCCGGCGGATGCACGCCTATTCCGGGCGCTTCACCCGCGCAGGGCCGGCAAAGTGCCTGCCGCACACCAGCTAAGGCACAAAAAACGCGAGCCGCATGCCGCGGCCCGCGCCTGATCGTCCGGGTCCAATTGACACCCGGCGCTTTGCTTGCCGCTTTATTTCCCCGACGCCGCCATCACCGCGCGGCGGGTCATCACGCCGATGAGGTGGCTGCGATACTCGGCGGAAGCATGGATATCGCCGTTGAGGCCCTTCGCCGCCGGGGTCTTTACTCCGTCGAGCGCCTTGGGGTTGAAGCGCTTGGCCAGCGCGGCCTCCGCATCGGCCCAGCGGAACACCCCGTCCGAGCCTGCGCCGGTGATGGCCACCACGACCTTCGCGCCTTTTTTCGCCACCGCGACACCGACCATCGCGTAGCGCGACGCCGGGTTGCGAAATTTTGTGTAGGCGAATTTCGCGCCCGTCGGCACGATCACCCGGGTGATGATCTCGCCCTCGTCGAGCGCGGTCGAGAACATGCCGGTGAAGAACTCCGCTGCGGCAATCTTGCGCTTGTTGGTGACGATGGTCGCGCCCAGTGCAAGAAGCCCGCCGGGATAATCCGCCGCCGGATCGTTGTTGGCGATCGAGCCACCGATCGTGCCCTTGTTGCGCACATGCGGATCGCCGATGCCGCCGGCCAGTGCCGCCAGTCCCGGCAGCGCCGCTTTCACCAGTGCCGAGGTCGCGACCTCGGCATGCGTGGTCATCGCACCGATCACGAGGTTGCGGCCCTTCTGCTCGATGCCGACGAGTTCGGGGATACCCGACAGGTCGATCACCGCCGCCGGGCTGGCGAGCCGCTGCTTCATCGTCGGCAGCAGGGTCTGGCCGCCACCGAGGAGCTTGTTGTCCGCGAGCTTGCCAACGAGGCCGTTGGCCTGCCGGAGCGTGGAAGGACGGTGGAAATCAAAATTGTACATGCTCGTTTTTCCTTTCAGGAAATCCCTCGGACACGCTCGGACGCCCCTGCGGGCTCGGTTTCGAGCGCTCCTCGGAATGCGTTCGCTTCATCTCATTCCGCGGCCTTGGAAAGGCTGGCTTGCGCCGCTCTCCACACCGCCTGCGGGGTCGCCGGCATGGCGATATTCTCGTGGCCGAGCGCATCGGTGATCGCGTTGATCAGCGCCGCCGGTGAGGCAATCGCCCCCGCCTCGCCGCAGCCCTTGATCCCCAGGGGGTTCGAGGGGCACGGCGTCGTCGTGTGGCCAACCGTAAACGAGGGCAGATCATCGGCGCGCGGCATGGTGTAATCCATGTAGCTGGCGGTCAGCAGCTGGCCGGCGGCGTCATAGACCGCGCCTTCGAGCAGCGCCTGACCGATGCCCTGCGCGATGCCGCCATGCACCTGCCCCTCGACGATCATCGGGTTGATGATGACGCCGAAATCATCCACCGCCGTCCATTTCGCGATCCTCGTCACGCCCGTTTCCGGGTCGATCTCGACCTCGGCGATATGCACGCCCGAGGGGAAGGTGAAGTTGGTGGGATCGTAGAACGCCCCCTCCTTGAGCCCCGGCTCCAGTTCGGCGCCGGTGAATTTATGCGCGATATAGGCCTGGAGCGCGACCGAGGCGAAATCGACCGATTTATCCGTGCCCTTGACCGAGAACTTGCCGTCCTTGAAGTCGATATCGGCTTCGGAGGCTTCGAGCACGTAGGAGGCGACCTTCTTCGCCTTGGCTTCGACCTTGTCGAGTGCCTTGACGATCGCGCTCATGCCGACCGCGCCGGAGCGCGAGCCGTAGGTGCCCATGCCCATCTGCACCTTGTCGGTATCGCCATGGACGATCGAGACATTCTCGATCGGAATACCGAGGCGCCCCGCGACAAGCTGGGCGAAGGTGGTTTCATGCCCCTGGCCGTGGCTGTGCGAGCCCGTCAGCACCTCCACTGTGCCGACCGGGTTGACCCGCACTTCCGCCGATTCCCAGAGCCCGACGCCGGCCCCGAGCGAACCGACCGCCGCCGAGGGCGCGATGCCGCAAGCTTCGATGTAGGCAGAGTAGCCAAGCCCGCGCAGCTTGCCATTCTTCGCGCTCTCGCGCTTGCGCTTGGCGAAGCCCTTGACGTCGTGGATCTCCATCGCCTTGATCAGCGAGGCGTTATAGTCGCCGACGTCGTAGCACATGATCACCGGCGTCTGGTGCGGGAACGACTTGATGAAGTTCCGCCGGCGGAAGGTCGCGGGATCGACCCCGAGTTCGCGCGCCGCCACTTCGACAATCCGCTCGACGACGAAGGTCGCCTCCGGACGGCCGGCCCCGCGATAGGCATCGACCGGCGCGGTATTGGTATAAACCGCCTCGACTTCCGCGTAGATCGCCGGGATGTTGTACTGGCCTGAAAGCAGCGGCGCGTAGAGATAGGTCGGCACCGACGAGGAGAAGGTGGAGAGATAGGCGCCGAGGTTGGCACGGGTCTTGACCCGCATCGCCAGGATCTTGCCATTCTCGTCCATCGCCATTTCGGCATGGGTGAGATGGTCGCGGCCATGCGCGATCGACAGGAACTCCTCGGTGCGGTCCGCCACCCATTTTACCGGGCGGCCGACCTTCTTCGCCGCCCAGACGCAGACCGTCTCCTCGGCGTAGATGAAGATTTTCGAGCCGAACCCGCCGCCAACATCCGGCGCGATCACCCGCAGCTTGTGCTCCGGCGCGATGCCGATGAAGGCCGACAGCACCAGCCGCGCCACGTGCGGGTTCTGGCTGGTGGTGTAGAGCGTGAAGGCATCCTCGCCCGAATTATAGTCGCCGATCGCCGCGCGCGGCTCCATCGCGTTGGGGATCAGACGGTTGTTGACGATGTCCATCCTGGTGACATGCTTGGCCTTTTTAAATGCCGCCTCGACCGCGCCCTTGTCGCCGATATGCCAGTCATAGACCTGATTGTCGGGGGCGACGTCATGGATGGTGGTCACGCCCTTTTTGGTGCAGGAAGCCAGATCCACGACCGCCGGCAGCGGCTCGTAGACGACCTTGATCGCCTCGGCGGCATCCCGGGCCTCTGCCAGGGTTTCCGCGATGACGACCGCGACGTGATCGCCGACGTAGCGCACCTTGCCTTGTGCCAGCGCCGGATGCGCGCCCGCCTTCATCGCCGAGCCGTCTTTCGAATGAATCATCCAGCCGCAGATCAGCCCGCCGACCTTGTCCTTCTCGATATCCGCGCCGGTGAGAATGCCGACAACGCCCGGCATTCCGGATGCCTTCCTGGTGTCGATCGACTTGATCACCGCATGGGCATGCGGCGAGCGCAGGAAAAACGCGTGCGCCTGGCCTTCGCGGTTGATGTCATCCGTGTAATTGCCCTTGCCCGTGATGAAGCGGAAATCTTCCTTGCGCTCGACGCGCGCCCCGATGCCAGTGCCGGCCATGGTGTTCCTCCTGATTTGATCCGCGATTTCCCTGTTTCGCGGTTGGAGGCGCTGGTCCCTTCCCCTCACCACCCCTCGCGCCTATGGCGGGCAGACTGCAGCATCACGCTGCGGGGAAAGGTCTCATTCGGATGTTATTCGGCGGCGACCTTGAGCCCGCCCATGGCCGCCGCGCCCGCCTGGATGGCCTTGACGATGTTGTGATAGCCGGTGCAGCGGCAGATGTTGCCTTCAAGCTCGTGGCGGATAATCTCTTCCGAGAGGTCGAAGCCGAGCCGGTTGACGATGTCGATCGCCGCCATGATCATGCCCGGCGTGCAAAAGCCGCACTGGAGGCCATGGTGGGTGCGGAACGCCGCCTGCATCGGGTGCAGCTCGGCGCCGTTGGCGAGCCCCTCGATCGTGGAAACATTGGCCCCATCACACGACAGTGCGAGCATGGTGCAGGACTTGATCGCCTTGCCATCGACATGGACGACGCAGGCGCCGCACTGGCTGGTGTCGCACCCGACATGCGTGCCGGTCAGCCGAAGCTCGTCGCGCAGAAACTGAACCAGCAGCGTTCGCGCATCGACATTCGCACTGACGCGCTTGCCGTTCACAGTCATGCTCACTTTGGGCATGCGGTTCTCCTTGAGCGAAAAAAGGGCGAAAAACGCTCCAAATCGTTTCCCCATGGGGCGAGCACATACCAATTTATGGCGTTTTCTGCCCCGATTTTGGTAATCTGGACCTATTCGAAAGAAGCGGTCAAGCACCCATTTGCCGCGGAAGGCAGAAATTCGTTCCCGCAGTGCAGCGCTTGAACCGCCATCGACCATCGCGGGTGCGGCACAAGCTCGCCCACCGAACATCGGCGCGCGCCGATTGTCTTTATGCTTGTCATTCCCCCGCTTTGCCGGGATGCTGATGCTTTCCGCAACCGCCAATAGAATCCGCGAGCCGAGCGAGGGTCATGTGAGCGCCGAAACCACCGTTATCGAAGCCGCCGGGATCCGCTTCCGCGTTTGTCTCGATGGCCCCGCCGCCGGGCCGCCGCTGATGTTCTCGAACTCGCTCGGGGCGAGCCTCGAGATGTGGGATGCGCAGGTCGCGTATTTCGCCAAGCGTTTCCGCGTGATCCGCTATGACGTGCGCGGCCACGGCATGAGTTCCTGCCCGCCCGCCCCCTATTCGATGGCGGCACTGGCGCAGGACGCCCTGCGCATCCTCGATGCGCTCCACATCCACAAGACCGATTGGGTCGGCTGCTCGATGGGCGGCATGGTCGGCATGTGGCTGCTGACGCATCACCGCGACCGCATCGGCAAGGGCGTGCTCGGCAATACCTCGCCGTTCATGGGCCCGCCGGCGACCGACTGGAACGCCCGCATCCGCATGGCCCACGCCGAGGGCATGGGCGCGATCGCCGAAGCCATGAAGCCGCGCTGGTTCACCCGCCGGATGAACGAGACCAACCCGGCCGAGGTCACCCGCATCACCGATCAGGTCCGCAAGGCGAGCCTCACCGGCTATACCGGCTGCTGCGGCGCCATCCGCGATATGGACCAGCGCGAAAGCATCAAATCAATCACCAATCCGGTGCTGGTGCTGATCGGCGCCGAGGACCCCGCGACCTCGCCGGCGATGGGCGAGATCATCGCGCGCAACATCCCGGGCGCAGAAAAAGTGGTGATCCCGGCGGCGCATATCTCGAATTGCGAGATCCCCGACCAGTACAACCAGGCGATTGCGCCGTTTCTGGAAGGCTAGCCGCGCGGCGCTGGTCAAGCCGCGCCGCAGCCCCTACCTTCATGGCATGACCGGGCGCAAGATGCCCTCCCCCAGGAAGGCAAGACGCCCCTCCCAAAAAGGACATTGATATGACCAAGGTTGCCATTCTCACCGGTGCCGGCAAGGGCATGGGCGGCGCTTCGGCGCGTGAACTCAGCGCCCGCGGCTGGAAGGTCGCGCTGCTCTCGCCCTCGGGCAATGCCGAGACGCTGGCGAAGGAGCTTGGCGGCATCGGCGTTACCGGCTCGGTGACCGAGGAGGCGGACCTGAAGCGCCTCGTCGACGGCGCGATGGCGGCCTGGGGCCGGATCGACGGGGCCGTGCTCTCGACCGGCCACCCGCCGAAGGGCGATCTCCTCGACCTCACCGACGCCGACTGGATGAAAGGCCTCGATCTCATCATCCTCAATGTCGTCAAGATCGCGCGGCTCGTCACGCCGATCATGGAGAAGCAGGGCGGTGGCGCGATCGTCAACATCTCGACCTTCGCGGCCTTCGAGCCCGATCCGGTATTCCCGATCTCCTGCACGCTGCGCGCCGGGCTGGCGTCGTTCACCAAGCTCTACGCCGACCGCTATGCGGCGAAGAACATCCGCATGAACAATGTCCTGCCGGGGTTCATCAATTCGCTGCCGGAGAAGGAGCAGTTCAAATCCCGCATCCCGATGGGGCGCTATGGCAAGGTCGAGGAAATTGCCAAGACCGTCGCTTTCCTGCTCTCCGAGGATGCCGGCTACATCACCGGGCAGAACATCCGCGTCGATGGCGGCATCACCCGCTCGGTGTAGGTCGGGATTACACCGCGTGAAAAGCCCGCCGGGTATAGACCAGCCCGGCGTGTGCCTGCCCGAGCCCGATCTCGATCACCTCGCCGATCACCACGAGATGCGTCGCCACCGAGCGGACCTCGATCACCCGGGCCGTGAAGCTGACGAGCGCATTGGCCAGCACCGGCTGGTTCGCGGCGCCGGTTTCCCATTTTCCATGGTCGAACCGCGCCGCGCCTTTGGCCGGGGTGCGGCCGGCAAACACATTCGCCAGTTCCTGCTGCCCGGCGCCG
The DNA here is from genome assembly GCA_964571245.1 of uncultured Methylobacterium sp. Classification (GTDB taxonomy): domain Bacteria; phylum Pseudomonadota; class Alphaproteobacteria; order Rhizobiales; family Beijerinckiaceae; genus Rhabdaerophilum. The sequence continues at coordinate 22,391 of CAZNAT010000033.1, read as the reverse complement.
AGGGTGTTGACGGCGAAAAATCCGTTCGCCTGCAACACCGCCGTCGTCCGGCTGGTCTTGTTGAGGCAGACCAGCACGGTCGGCGGCTCGGCCGACACCGAGGCGACCGCCGTCGCGGTCAGGCCGGCCTTGCCGGCCTGACCGTCGGTGGTGATCAGATGCACCGCGCCGGCGACGCGGCTCATCGCCTCGCGGAACCGCTGACCGTCGGCCATCGGGGTGGGGGCAGGCTCGCCATTCGGCGCGGACGTCTTGAGCATCGCAGGGGGTTCCCTTTCTGAGGTGCACAAGTGAGGCATTTGCCGCAAATCGCAAGAGCAAGCCTTGTCTCCATCAAGGAAAGCCTTGTGACCGACCGCGAAAGGCGCGCTCCCGGCACGGAAAGTCCCCCCGATGGTGGGCGGAGCAGCGTTTTCCGGCGCGCAGGGATGTTTTTACCGCGAACAGGCGCGCACGGATGATGCCCCTGAACCGCGCATCCACCGATATCGTCGGGCGCCGATGCCGGCACCGACCTGCTGGCCCGGCCATGGACAGACACGCAGCATACAGCCAAAATCGATCGCACCCCATTGTATTATATGATGTTTTAAGATTTGTATAAAATATATATTGACTGCCGCCCCTCGTGTGGTCATCCATAGGCCCCTCAGAAGACGTCCGGGCGCTGCCGTTTTGCAAATCACCCGGGGAGGATGGATCTATGCGCGAAATCGCCTCGCCTTCTCGCCAAAATCGCGCCACGATGCGCGCGAGACGGAATGAATCGCGAGACGGAACGGGCATCGTCAGCCTGGTGGGAATAGCCCTGGTCGCATGAGAAAACTGGTCACATGAGAAACAACAAGAACACCTCAGGAAAACCGATGGGACATCCTGCCAGGCACTCCGCATGAGCGTGCATCTGACGGCGCTCGAAAAGAGCTGGCTTGCCGGAGAAGGCGGCGAACCCCTGGCGCTGGCCATGCGGGTGATCGCGGAAACCGCGCGGCTGATGGGCGCGAAAAAACTGATCCCGGTCGCCTCCGCCCATATCGACGGCGCGCTCTACCACGGCGATTCCGGAACCTTGTTCGGGGAAAAGCTCGACGAGCTCGGCGCCAAGGTCGCGATCCCGACAACGCTCAACGTCGGCTCTCTCGACTTCTCCTGCGGGGCCAAGGTTCACCTGCCCTCGCATGAACGCTCGATGGCGCGGCGGATGATGCATGCCTACGAGCGCATGGGCTGCGCGCCGACCTGGACCTGCGCGCCGTATCAGGCCGGGCACCGCCCGGCGCTGGGATCGGATGTCGCCTGGGGCGAATCGAACGCGGTCGCCTTCTGCAATTCCGTGCTCGGCGCCCGCACCAACCGCTACGGCGATTTTCTCGACATCTGCTGCGCGATCACCGCGCGGGCACCCTACTACGGCCTGCATATCCCGGAGAACCGCCGGGCGGTGTTCGCGCTCGATTGCTCGCGGCTCTCGCCGGAGCTGCGCGGCTCGGATGTGTTCTGGCCGGTGATCGGCACGCTGTTCGGCCAGCGCGCCGGGACCGATATCGGCATCGTGCTCGGGCTTGAGGGGTTTGCCACCGAGGATCGGCTCAAGGCTTTTGGCGCGGCGGCGGCTTCAGCTGGCGCGGTCGGACTGTTCCATATCGCGGGCGTGACCCCCGAAGCGCCCGATCTCGTGACCGCCACCGGCGGCGTGGTCTACCCGGAGATGACACCGGTCACCTCCGCCATGCTCGACAACGCCAGGGCCGGGCTTTCGACCACGCAAAAAACCACCATCGACGCCGTGGCGATCGGCTCGCCGCATTGTTCGGCGGATGAATTGATCGAACTCGACCGGCTGATCGCCGGGCGCAAGCTCACCCGCCCGTTCTATGCCTGCACCGGCCGGCACGCGGTGAAAGCCTTGGAAAACACCGATCACCGCAAGAACCTGGAGGATGCCGGCGTGACGCTGGTGGCCGATACCTGCGTCGTCGTCACCCCGATCCTGGCCAAGATGAACGGTGTGCTGATGACCAATTCGGGCAAATTCGCCCATTATGCGCCGGGGAACACCGGTTATGCCGTGCAATTCGGCGCGCTGGCGGAATGCGTCGAAAGCGCGGTCTCCGGGTTTCTGGTCCGCGACGAGAGGCTCTGGACATGACACGCGGTGCGCTCAAGATGACCCCTCTGCTGCCAGGCACGGCGCGCGGCCCGCTGCTCAAACTCGAAGCGCCGCTCTCCTTCTGGGGCGGGGTCGATCCGAAGACCGGCACCATCATCCAGGTGCGCCATCCGCAATGCGGAACGACGATCGGCGGCACGATCCTGTGCCTGCCGGCCACGATCGGCTCGTCCTCCTCCTCCGCCGTGCTGCTCGAACTCATTCGCGGCGGCCACGCGCCTGCCGCGCTGATCATGGGCACGCCGGATGCCATCCTGCTGATCGGCTGCCTGATCGCGCGCGAAATGGGCTGGCTGGCCCCGCCGGCCTTCGCGCTCCCGGCGCCTAACCAGCGCCGCCTGCCCGATGGCGACTGCACGCTTTCCCCCGAAGGCCATATCACCCCCCTCCAGTAAGGACCTCTTCCTCTCCATGACACGCCATACGTTCTTCTGCGTCGACGGACATACCTGCGGCAACCCGGTGCGCATGGTCGCCGGCGGCGGTCCTAACCTCACCGGTGCGACGATGAGCGACAAGCGCGAGCATTTTCTGCGCGAGTACGACTGGGTCCGGACCGCGCTGATGTTCGAGCCGCGCGGGCACGACATGATGTCCGGCTCGATCCTTTATCCCGCAACGCGGCCCGATTGCGATATCGCCATCCTGTTTATCGAGACCTCCGGCTGCCTGCCGATGTGCGGTCATGGCACCATCGGCACGGTGACCATGGCACTCGAACAGGGGCTGGTGAAGGCGAAAACGCCGGGCAAGCTGCGGCTCGACACCCCCGCGGGCGTCGTGGAAGCCTATTACACCGAGGACGCCGGGCGGATCACCCGCGTCAAGCTCGTCAACATCCCCTCCTACCTGCATGCCACCGATGTCGCGCTCGATGTCGAAGGCTTCGGTGCCTTGAAGGTCGACATCGCCTATGGCGGCAATTTCTACGCGATCGTCGATCCGCAGGAGAATTTTCGCGATCTCGCCGATATCCAGCCCTCCGACATCCTGCGCTGGTCCCCCGCCGTGCGCAAAGCCGTCAATGCCACCATCGACCTCATCCATCCGGAAAACCCGACGATCCGCGGCTGCCGGCACGTGTTGTGGACCGGCAAACCGACCCGGCCCGAGGCCACCGCGCGCAACGCGGTTTTCTATGGCGACAAGGCGATCGATCGCTCCCCCTGCGGAACCGGCACCTCGGCGCGCATCGCGCAATGGGCGGCGAAGGGCAAGCTGAAACCGGGCCAGGATTTTGTCCATGAGAGCATCATCGGCTCGCTGTTCACCGGGCGGATCGAAGGCGAAACCACCGTTGGCGGCAGGCCCGCCGTGATCCCTTCGGTGGAAGGCTGGGCGGTGATGACCGGGCTCAACACGATCTTCGTCGACAGCCATGATCCCTTCGCCCATGGGTTCGTTCTGGCGGACAAAACGTAAGTTTTGGTGGATTGTGTGGCTTCAAAGCAGAATTTTGGCGTTTTTCACGGCGGTTTGTCGCTCATTTCGATTGATACACGGCTAGCGCTGGTTCATTAGTCGGCGCCAACAGATTGTCGGATGACTTCGTAGCTGCTAACCATGCGTGACGAGTTCTACCGCAACGAAAATGGGCACAAATCCCGCGTCAGACGGGATAGTGATGGGGAGGCGTTCGGTTCACGATGGAAGTATTTGTTCAGCAGCTGATTAACGGCGTGACACTTGGCGCCGTCTATGGCCTCATTGCCATCGGCTATACGATGGTTTTCGGCATCATCGGGATGGTGAACTTCGCCCACGGCGATGTCTTCATGATCTCCGCCTTCATCGCCCTCATCGTATTCATGGCAGTCACGGCGGTTGCGGGCTTGTCCGGCGGCGTGGTTTTCCTGGCCCTCCTGCTGGCGCTGATCGTCTCGATGGTGGTCACAGCGCTCTACAGCTGGACAATCGAGCGCATTGCCTACCGCAAGCTCAGGGGCTCCTTCCGCCTCGCGCCGCTGATCTCCGCGATCGGCATGTCGATCCTCCTGATGAATTTCGTGCAGGTCGCCCAGGGCGCACGCAACAAGCCCATTCCCCCGGTGATGCGCGACACGATCAACCTGTTTGAACGCAACGGCTTCCAGGTCGCGATCTCCTACAAGCAAATCATGATCATCGTCGTCACCGCCGTGCTGCTCGGCGTTTTCTGGTACGTCGTGCAAAAGACCCCGCTCGGCCGCGCCCAGCGCGCGTGCGAACAGGATGCCAAGATGGCCGCCCTGCTCGGGATCAACGTCGACCGGACGATCTCGGTCACCTTCGTGATGGGCGCGGCGCTCGCGGCGGTCGCGGGCACGATGTTCCTCACCTACTACGGCGTCGTCGTGTTCTCGGATGGTTTCACGCCTGGCGTCAAAGCCTTCACCGCAGCGGTTCTCGGCGGCATCGGCTCGCTGCCGGGCGCGGTGCTCGGCGGGTTGCTGATCGGGTTGATCGAAACCTTCTGGTCGGCCTATTTCTCGATCGATTACAAGGATGTGGCGGCTTTCTGCATTCTGGCGATCGTGTTGATTTTCATGCCTCAGGGTCTGCTTGGCAAACCCGAAGTCGAGAAGGTATGAGATGATGGGTACCCCTTCCAAACCGGCGGTCGACTGGACCGCCCTGCTCAAGGACGCCGCCATCGCCGGCCTGATCGCCTTCGGGCTGTTCTCGCTGATGCTCGGCCTCAAGACCGACCAGTCGCTCAACAACCAGATGGTGCTGGTGCCGCGCCCGGAATTGCTGTGGTCGGTGGTGCTGCTGGTGTTCTTCGCACGCCTCGGCCTTGGCTACTGGAACGCGATCCAGGGTGAAGCCGCCGCGATCAAGAAGAAATCCTCCTCGCTCTGGATGCTCAAGGCCGAGAAATACGGCCTTCCGGTCGCGATCGGGTTTCTGGTCGCCTTCCCGATTTTCGTCCTGGTGACGGCGGGGCCGCAAGGCGCGATCAAATGGATCGACAATTTCGGCATCCAGATCCTGATATACATCATGCTCGGCTGGGGGTTGAACATCGTCGTCGGCCTCGCGGGGCTGCTCGATCTCGGCTACGTCGCGTTCTACGCGGTCGGGGCCTATTCCTATGCCCTGCTCGCCACCTCCGAGCCGCTGAAGGAATTCCTCGCCCAGCTGATCGGCGAAGGGTTCTGGCAGGCCTGGGCCTTCTGGATCTGCCTGCCGTTGGCCGGCATTCTCGCGGCATTCTGGGGCGTATTGCTCGGCTTCCCGGTCCTGCGCCTGCGCGGCGACTATCTTGCCATCGTGACACTGGCCTTCGGCGAGATCATCCGCCTCGTTCTGATCAACTGGGTCGATTTTTCGGGGGGCTACGCCGGGATTTCCTCCATTCCGCGGCCGAGCTTCTTCGGCATTCCGTTCAACGCCACCGAGAACGGCTTTTCTGCGAAATTCGGCCTCGAATTCAGCCCGATCTATCGCACGATCTTCCTGTTCTATGTCATTCTCGCGCTGGCCCTGCTGACTGCGGCGGTCTCGATGCGGCTCCGGCGGCTGCCGGTCGGGCGGGCGTGGGAAGCGCTGCGCGAGGACGAGATTGCCTGCCGTTCGCTCGGCATCAACACCGTCAATACCAAGCTCACCGCCTTTGCGATCGGCGCGATGTTCGGCGGTTTTGCCGGCGCCTTCTTTGCCGCCCGGCAGGGCTTCGTCTCGCCGGAGAGCTTCGTCTTCCTCGAATCGGCGCAAATCCTGGCGATTGTCGTGCTCGGCGGCATGGGCAGCCTGCTCGGCGTCGTGGTCGCGTCGATCCTGCTGGTTGGCGGCGTCGAACTCCTGCGTGAACTTGACTTCCTCAAGGCGGTCTTCGGCGATGGCTTCGACCCCGCGCAGTACCGCATGCTGATTTTCGGCATCTGCATGGTGCTGATGATGCTCTGGAAGCCGCGCGGGTTGATTTCGGCCCGTGAACCGACCGTCTTCCTGAAGGAAAAGAAGATCGTCTCTGCCGATCTCGTCAAGGAAGGACACGGCTGATGCGTTCGAAAATCGATCCCATCCTGAAGGTCGAGAACCTGACGATGCGCTTCGGCGGCCTCATCGCGGTCAACGACCTGTCGTTTGTCGCCGGGCGCGGCGATATCACCGCGCTGATCGGCCCCAACGGCGCCGGAAAAACCACGGTGTTCAACTGCATCACCGGCTTCTACAAGCCGACGGTCGGGCGCATGGCGCTCAGGCACGGCAGCATCGATATCGAACAGCATATCGAGACCCTGACCGATACGCCGCGGGACGTGCTCAAGGGGCAAGGCGGCAGCCTGTTCCTGCTGGAGCGCATGGCGGATTTCCAGGTTTCGGCGCGGGCCAAGGTCGCCCGCACCTTCCAGAACATCCGGCTGTTCTCGGGCATGACCGTGCTCGAAAATCTGATGGTCGCGCAGCACAATCCGCTGATGGCGGCTTCGAACTGGACGCTTGGCGGGTTGATCGGCCTGCCCGGCTTCCGGAACCGCGAGAAGGAAGCGATCGAGACCGCCAAGTACTGGCTCGAAAAGGCCAAGCTGATCGACCGGGCGGATGATCCCGCCGGCGATCTGCCCTATGGCGACCAGCGCCGGCTCGAGATCGCCCGCGCGATGTGCACCGATCCGGTTCTCCTGTGTCTCGACGAGCCGGCCGCCGGGCTCAACCCGAAGGAAAGCGCCGAACTCAATGCGCTCCTGCGCGCCATCCGCGATGACAAAGGGACCTCGATCCTGCTGATCGAGCACGACATGTCCGTGGTCATGGAAATTTCGGACCATGTCGTGGTGCTCGACTACGGCACCAAGATCTCCGACGGCACGCCGGACGAGGTGAAATCGGATCCCAAGGTCATCGCCGCCTATCTCGGCGCGGAGGACGAAGCGGAAGTGGAGAAGATCGAGGCAGAGGTGGGACTATGACGATGGAAACGCCCACACCCCTGCTCGCCGTTCGCGGCGTCAAGACCTTCTACGGCAACATCATCGCGCTCAAGGGCGTCGATATGGATGTCCATGAGGGCGAGATCGTCACGTTGATCGGCGCCAACGGCGCTGGCAAATCGACGCTGATGATGACCATCTTCGGCAAGCCGCAGGCCAAGGAAGGCACGATCACCTATCAGGGCCAGGATATCACCAAGCTGCCGACGCACGAGATCGCCCGGCTTGGAATCGCGCAATCGCCCGAGGGGCGGCGGGTTTTCCCGCGGATGAGCGTGTTCGAAAACCTGCAGATGGGCGCCTCGGTCAACAACCTCGCGTATTTCAACGAGGATCTCGAAAAAGTCTGCGCCATCTTCCCGCGGCTGAAGGAGCGGCTGCAGCAGCGCGCCGGCACGCTTTCGGGCGGCGAGCAGCAAATGCTGGCGATTGCCCGCGCGCTGATGAGCCGGCCCAAGCTGTTGTTGCTGGACGAGCCTTCGCTCGGCCTGGCGCCGATCATCGTCCGGCAGATTTTCGACGTGATCCGCGAGGTCAACAAGACCGACAAGGTGACCGTGTTCCTGGTCGAGCAGAACGCCTATCACGCGCTCAAACTCGCCACGCGCGCCTATGTCATGGTCAACGGGCTGATCACGATGAGCGGCACCGGCAAGGATCTGCTCGCCGATCCGCAAGTCAAGGCGGCCTATCTCGAAGGTGGTCATCACTAGGCTCACACCGCCATCGGGCTGAAGGGCCGGATGGCAACAACAGGATCGTTACCCATACTCTGGGCGTGCCGCATTTGATAAACGGTTTTACCCTTATCGCGACATGTTTCAGCCCAAAAAAGCCTCGAAAAGAGGCTGAGGAGCGCTCGATGCAAGGAATTCTCTACGAGGAGCCGTCGGTCTGGCTGTTTCTGCTGGTCACCGTGATCATGGGCGGCTGGGCCGCCTGGCGCGCGGGCAATGCCATCGCCAAAGCCTGGAAACCGTCCTGGACGCTGATCCCGTATATGCTGATGCTGGGGCTCGCGGTACGCTTCATCCACTTTGCGCTGTTCGAGGCCACGTTGCTGTCGCTGCACTACTATCTGGTCGATACGGCGGTCATCACGGTTTTTGCCTGGCTCGGCTGGCGCCACGAGCGGACAAACGCCATGGCGCGGCAGTACGCGTTCGCGTTCGAGAAGGCCGGACTGTTCACCTGGCGGCGGAAACCCGCCTAAACAACCCGAAAACACTGAATTTGGCTGGTGACAGAGTTTAAAAAACCGGCTTTGATGGCTTCAGGCGTACTCAAACATGGCCTTCGCGGATTTGGGATTTCCCCGCTCCGAGATGGTCATGGTCAAGATAGACAGGTGCGTTTTGAAACGCTCGCGGGTTGCGATGTGAACCCGTTTTATCAGTCACAGGGAGAGACCTGATGAAGAAAACTTTGTTGGCCGGCGTTGCGCTGGTTGCCGGCCTTGCTTTTGCGGGCGCGGCGAATGCGCAGATCAAGTTTGGCGTTACCGGTCCGATCACTGGCCCGAACGCCGCCTTCGGCAAGCAGCTGACGGACGGTGCTGAACAGGCTGCTGCGGATTTCAACGCGGCGGGCGGCATCCTCGGCCAGAAGATCGTGCTTTCGAAGGGTGACGACGTGTCGGACCCGAAGCAGGGCGTCTCGGTGGCGAACAAGTTCGTCGGCGATGGCATCAAGTTCGTGGTTGGCCCCTTCAACTCGGGCGTGACGATTCCGGCGTCGGAAGTCTATGCGGAAAATGGCGTCCTCGTGATTTCGCCTTCCGCCACCAACCCGAAGGTGACCGAGCGCAAGCTGTGGAACGTGTTCCGCACCTGCGGCCGCGATGACCAGCAGGGCGCGGTGGCCGGCGAATATCTGGCGAAGAACATGAAGGGCAAGAAGGTCGCCGTCGTTCATGACAAGACGACCTACGGCCAGGGCCTCGCCGACGAAACCAAGAAGGCGATGAACAAGCTCGGCATCAAGGAAGTGATGTACGAAGGCGTCAACACCGGTGAGAAGGACTTCTCGGCCCTCATCACCAAGATGAAGAACGCCGGCGTCGATGTCGTCTATTGGGGCGGCCTGCACACCGAAGGCGGCCTCATCGTCCGCCAGATGCGCGACCAGAACGTCAAGGCTGTCATGATGTCCGGCGACGGCATCACCTCGGACGAATTCGCCACCATCGGCGGTCCGGGTGTCGAAGGCACGCTGATGACCTTCCCGCCGGAGCCGCGCAATCGCCCGGAAGCCAAGAAGATCATCGACGCGTACAAGGCCAAGGGCATCAACGCCGAAGCCTACACGCTCTACACCTACGCGGCGATGGAAGTCATCAAGCAGGCGGCGGAAGCGGCCAAGTCGCTTGATCCGAAGAAAGTTGCCGAGAAGATGCACTCCGGCATGAAGTTCAAGACCGTGATCGGCGAACTCCAGTTCGACAAGAAGGGCGACATCACCCGCCCGGATTACGTCATGTACACCTGGAAGAAGGGTGCCGACGGCAAGGTGACCTACGTCCAGAACTAAGGACGGGGAAACTCTGCCAAAGCCTCGGCTTTGAAATGGAAAGCCCGCCGAAAGGCGGGCTTTTTATTGGGTGTCAGCGCCCTTTCGGGCGAAAGCCTGTCTTCATCCGCGCCGGATGCGGCAGAAGAAGCAGCCACGACGCATCGAATGAAAATCGACGTGGGCCACGTCCGGCCGCGCAAGCCAATCCCGCGTCAGCGCCTGAAGCCCCTCCTTCTCGGCGATATCGGCTTCGATCATGATACCCTGGTGATCATAGGCTCGCACGGCCATCGCCCAGTGCAGGATGATTTCAGGAAACGTTCCGTCGTCCCGGCGCTGAACCGCGTTGCGCCGCACGAACAAGGGCCCTTCAGCGCGATACGGCGTTGTCGACGTATCGAGGTGCCGGTAGTTGACGAGCAGGAGCTCCTCGCCGACCCGTGCAAATTCGAGGCTGACACGGCATGGATAACCCGGCCCGGGGTTTTCGGGCGCAACCACGCGCCGCATGCCGCGCCGAACAAGCGCCTCGTCGTCCAGCGCGAAGTAGGCTGCGAACAGCGTCTCGGAGAGGGCTTCGACCACGACGGGCAGCGGCACTGCCGAAACATCGGCGGCAAAAGCTTGGGTAGCGGCAACATGGGCATTCATCAGGAACCTCCATCGACAATAAAGGCGCAACGATGCCACCGGCCCGCGTCTGAAAGCCACCCGATTTCAAGTTACCCGAGTTTGCCGAGGATCGGGAAGGCTTCGAGCAGATAAAACCCCATCTGGCTGATCGAGCCGGTGAGGAAGGCGATCCCGGTCAAGACCAGCAGCGCGCCCATGCCCTTCTCGATCTTGCCGATATGCTGGCGAAACCGCTGGAGAAAGCGCAAGAACGGCCCCATTGCGAAGGCCGCGAGCAGAAACGGCACCCCGAGCCCGGCGGAATAAACGGCAAGCAGCCCGGCCCCGCGCAGAACCGTCCCTTCGCTGCCTGCGACCGCCAGCACACCTGCGAGCACCGGGCCGATGCATGGCGTCCAGCCGAAGGCGAAGGCCAGGCCCATCAGGAAGGCGCCAAACGGCCCCGCCGGCTTGTCGACCTGCAGCCGGGCCTCCTGGGCCAGAAACCCGATCCTGAACACCCCGAGAAAATGCAGCCCCATAAGAATGATCATCACGCCGGCGACCTGGCTGAGGATATGCGAATACGCCCGGAGCAGCGCCCCGATCAGCGATGCCCCCGCCCCCAGTGCGATGAACACAACCGAAAACCCGAGCACGAAAAACAGGGCGGCGAGCAGCGCATGCCGCCGCAAGCCAGCGTTGACCTCGCCGGCCTTCGCCAGCTCATTGACGCTGGTCCCCGCGAGATAGCAAAGATACGGCGGCACCAGCGGCAGCACACAGGGGCTGAGGAAGGAAAGCAGGCCAGCAAGGGCGATCGCGGGCAGGGTCAATTCGGAAGACATTCACATTCCCCTATGTTTTCCCTTCCTTCATAGCGCATCGCGCGTTGAGAAAAACCCAAAATCCCTTGAGAAAACGCGCCGGAGCGGACACCTTGCCGTGAGACCAGCGTTTCATGCCAACCGGTGCCACGATGTCCCCCGTCTCTTCCCCTCCCTCCTCTTCTTCCGGCACGCGTGTGTCTTCGAGCCTTGCGACGAGCACCCTTCCCGGCGTCACCATCGGCCACGCGGAGGATCCGCGGGCGGCGACCGGCGTCAGCGCAATCCTGTTCGAACGCCCTGCCGTCGCCTCGATCTCGACGCTTGGCGGGGCACCGGCGGGCCGCGATACCGCGCTGCTCGAACCCGAAATGACGATCGAGCAGGTCGATGCCCTGATCCTCTCCGGCGGCTCCGGCTTTGGGCTTGATGCCGCGGGCGGTGCGATGGCGGCGCTGGTGGCCATGGATCGCGGCTTCCTGATCCGCGCCGTTCGTGTGCCGATCGTGCCGCAGGCGATCCTGTTCGATCTCCTCAACGGCGGCGAGAAGCCCTGGCTGACGCGGGACGGACTTGCAGCCGGCGAAGCCGCCATGCCGCCCTATTGGCAGCTCGGGCATCAGGCCATCGTGGCCGCCGGACCGGCATTCGCGCTTGGCTCGGTGGGTGCCGGTCTTGGTGCCACCACCGCGAACCTGAAGGGCGGGTTCGGGACGGCCTCGATGGAAAACGCGCGCGGGTTCAAGGTCCAGGCCTTCGTTGCGGTCAACGCCATCGGCTCGGCCACGATCGGCGACAGCCCGCATTTCTGGGCCGCGCCTTACGAACGGGACGAAGAGTTCGGCGGGCTCGGCATGCCCCCGACCATGCCGCCCGAAGCCTTGCGCTTGCACACAAAAGGTCATGCACGCGAACCCGCGACCACGATCGGCGCTGTCGTGACCAACGCGATGCTGACAAAGCCGCAGGCCAAACGCCTCGCGATCATGGCGCAGGACGGGCTTGCCCGGGCGCTGCGTCCCGCGCATGCGCCGATGGATGGCGATACGATTTTTGCGGCGGCCACCGGGGAGATCGCGCTGAGCGATCCCGCCTACGATCTGACGCGGCTCGGCATGCTGGCGGCCGATTGTGTCGCCAGGGCGATCGCGATCGGGGTTTACCAGGCTACCGCGTTGCCGTTCCTCGGCGCGCTGCCAAGCTGGCGCGACCGCTTCAGTTGAAGCGGGCGAGGCTATAAGGCGCGGGATCGGTAAACGGCGCCTCGCCGGTGATCATCTCACCAAGAAGCCGCGCCGCCGATCCGGCGAGCGTCAGCCCGTGGTGCGCATGGCCGAAGCTGAGCCAGAGGCCCTTGTGCTTGGGGGCCCTGCCCATCACCGAGAGCATATCCGGCATGCAGGGGCGCGAGCCCATCCAGGGCTTGGCTTCCACCCGGCCCTCCAGGGGAATCATCTCGCGGGCATAGGGCTCGATCATGTCGATCTGCACCGGCGTCGGCGGGCTGTCGCGGTGCGCGAATTCTGCGCCCGAGGTCAGGCGGATGCCGCGCGCCATCGGCACCATCATATAGCCGATATCGGCGTCGAGCACCGGCACGCCGAGCTTGGCGTTGCCCTTGGGGCGCATATGCACGTGGTAGCCGCGCTTGACGCCCATCGGCACCTGATAACCCATGGTGCGCAAGAGATCGGGCGCCCAGGGGCCGAGCGCGACCACGCAATCGGGAGCAGAAATCCGGCCTTCCGCGCCCTTGACCGACCAGCCATCGCGCTCTTCGGCGAGGCTCATCGCGTCGGCGTGGATGATCTTGCCGCCAAGGACCTCAAACTGTTTCGCATAGGCCAGCGTCAGCGCTTCGGGATCGTTGAGGCTGAACGGCGTCGACCAGTGGATGCCGCCAACCACGACATCCGAGAGGTTCGGCTCGCGCGCTTGCAGCCCCTTGCGGTCGAGAACGTCGTATTTCACGCCGAACGGCCCGACATCGATCGCGGTCTGGCGAATTTCGGCCTCGAAGCGCTTCTGGTTGCGGAAGGCCTTGATCCAGCCGCCGGGGCGCAGCATCGCCTCCGCCCCCGCCGCGCGCGCCAGACGCTGATGCTCGGTGAGGCAGGCGTTGAACAACGGGAAATTCGCCGCGGCGGTCTTGAGCTGACCTTCGCGGTTCGAGGCGCGGAAATAGCGCCAGAGGAACGGCGCGACCGTGAACAGGTCCTTCAGGTGATAATGCGCTTCCGGCTTGAGCTTGAGCGCGTATTGCAGGAGAAGGAGAGGATCGCGCGGGAATGCATAGGGCATCATCGCTTCGCTCTGGATCAGGCCGGCATTGCCGAAGGAGGTCTCGCCCCCCGGGGTTCCCCGCTCGATGATCGCAACCGCGCGACCACGCATGGCCAGATCCAGCGCGAGCGCCGTACCGACGATCCCGCCGCCAAGAACCAGAACATCAAACCGCATGGAAACTCCCCAGCCACTTCTACCATCCTGCCGAAAGACAGATAGCGGTTCAACAGGCATATTCGAGGCCAGACAGTGATTAATTCCAAAATACCCACGCTTTCCAGCAAAAAGCCCGGCCTCTGATGCTCGCCCTCCTGCGCAATTCCCTCGCCTATGTCGGCAAGCACGCCGCGCCGGCCTACGCGATCTCGATCCTGCTCGGGCTGGCGCTGCCGCAACTCGCGAGCGCGCTCCGGCCGGCAATCCCGATTTCGATTTTTATCTTCATCGTGCTCGCGTTCGCGCGGGCCAACCTGCCGGCGTTGCAGGCGCTGGGCAAGCGCCCGGCCCGGATCGGCGCCGGGCTGGTTCTGTCGACGCTGGTGCCCCCCGCCATCGCCTGGCTGTTTCTGGCGAGCCCGTTCGCGGCGACGCTCGATCCGGGCATTCGCCTCGGCATCGCGCTGATGGCCGCCGCCCCGCCGCTGATGGCCTCCTCCGCCTTTGTGCTGGTGATCGGGCTCGAAAACAGCTTCGCCCTCGCCATGCTGGTGCTCGGCATGCTGATCGCGCCGCTGGTCTCGCCCGGGCTCGCCTCGGCGCTGGTGGGCTCCGAGGTGCCGATCTCGCCCTGGGCGCTGGCGGAAAAGCTGGCGATCTTCATCGGCGGCGGCATGGCCTGCGGGCTGGTCATCCGCCGGCTGGCCGGGATAGAGCGGATCACCGCGCGCAAGCAGGAGCTCGATGGCAGCGGCGTATTCCTGTATTTCTTCTTCGCGATCGCGGCGATGGACGGGGTGATCGACGCGACCCTGAGCGCCCCCGGTCTCGTCTTCGGCATGCTGGCGCTCTCGACCGGCCTGACCGCGGCGGCGTTTTTCGTGACCTACGGCCTGAGCCGCGGCTTTGGCTTCAACGACGGCTTCTCCTCGGCGGTGATCGCCGGGTTCCGCAACATGGGGCTGTTGATGGCGCCGATATTTTCAGTGGTGCCGCAGAGCACCTTCCTTTATTTCGCTCTGGCACAGATTCCGATTTATATCGCGCCCATCCTTCTCAAGGCGCTAAAGCTCTGGCTGGAACCCAAGCCGGCCGCGGCCGAATAGGCTCATGCCGGGAAGCGCTGCCCCTTGGCAGCCTCGATCAAGAAAGCTTACCGATGCCCACTTCAACTCCGCGCCCGATCCTGATCGCCCCCTCCATCCTTTCGGCGGATTTTGCTGACCTTGGCGCGGATGTCGCCGCCATGATGCAGGCCGGCGCGGACTGGGTGCATATCGACGTGATGGACGGGCATTTCGTCCCCAACATCTCGTTCGGCGCGCCGATCATCAAGGCGATCCGCAAGGTGACGCCGAAGCTGTTCGACACCCATCTGATGATCGCGCCGGCGGATCCCTACCTCAAGGATTTCGCCGAAGCCGGCTCGGATCTGATCTCGGTGCATGTCGAGGCCGGCCCGCATATCCACCGCTCGCTGCAGGCGATCCGCGCGCTCGGCAAGAAGGCCGGCGTGGTGATCTGCCCGGGAACCCCGGCCAGCGCCATCCAGCCGGTGATCGATATGGTCGATCTCGTCCTTTGCATGAGCGTCAACCCCGGTTTTGGCGGCCAGAGTTTTATCCCCTCGGTGCTCGGGACGATTTCGCAGGTTCGCGCGCTCATCGGCGATCGCCCGATCGATCTTGAAGTCGATGGCGGGGTGACGCCGGAGAATGCTGCTGCCATCGTCCGGGCGGGGGCCAATGCCCTCGTTGCCGGCTCCGCCGCCTTCAAGGGTGGTCGCCAAGCCTATGCCGCCAATATCGCCGCCATTCGGGCCGCGGCGGCCAGCGCCCGCGCGTGAGGATGCCGGAAGCCGCTCCCGCTGCTTCAGCCCGGACATTCAAGGTTCCGAGCCTTGTCGCCATCCCGGCATTCGGGCTGCTGGCCGGTGGCATGATGGCGTTGCGCATCATCGAACGGAACGAAATCTGGCTCGACCGGACCATCTGGCTGGTCGGCCTGGCCACGCTCGCAGGCATGCTGGGCGCCCTCATCACACGCATCGCAGGGCGTGTTCTGCTGCGCTGGCCGGCCACCGGAGGGTGGATCAAGCGCTACCCGCGCCTGAGTGCCGCCATGCTGTTTGCCGGCGCCTTCATGCTGGCCATGACGCTCGCTTTCGTGCTCCACATGGTTCTGATCGGTGGCCAGATCGAGGCGCGCGAGGGGCGGCCGTTCTGGGCCTATTTCTTGATCGTCGCCGAAATCTCCGCCCTGTTCCTGATTTCCTGCCCGACCTATCTCTTGCCCTGGCCGCTACCGGCGCTGATGCTGGCGGCCGGCTGGCTGTTGCCGACCCCGGATGGCGCGAATCCCGGCAAAACCAGCCAAAGCGGTTGAGCCAACCCCGGTTGCGGTGTAACGAAACGGCCGACACGCGGCGCGGCCGCGCCAACCTTCGAGACCCCCGCATGATCCCCCGCTACGCCCGCCCCGACATGGTCGCCGTCTGGTCGCCCGAGACAAGGTTCCGCATCTGGTTCGAGATCGAGGCGCATGCCACCGATTGCCTCGCCGATCTCGGCGTCGTGCCGAAGGACGCGGCGAAGAAAATCTGGGAGAAGGGCGGTTCCGCCACCTTCGATATCGCCCGCATCGACGAGATCGAGCGCGAGACCAAGCACGATGTCATCGCGTTTCTGACCCATCTTGCGGAAATCGTCGGCCCCGAGGCGCGCTTCGTCCACCAGGGCATGACCTCCTCGGATGTGCTCGATACCACGCTCTCGGTCCAGCTCGCCCGCGCCAGCGATATCCTGCTCGCGGATATGGACAAGCTGCTCGCCGCGCTCAAGAAGCGCGCGATCGAACACAAATTGACCCCGACCATCGGCCGCAGCCACGGCATCCACGCCGAGCCGGTGACCTTCGGGCTCAAGCTGGCGCAGGCCTATGCGGAATTCGAGCGCGGCCGGGCACGCCTGCTCAATGCGCGGCAGGAGATCGCCACCTGCGCCATCTCGGGCGCGGTCGGCACCTTCGCCAACATCGATCCGCGGGTGGAAGCCTATGTCGCCGAACGCATGGGGCTCGCCGTGGAGCCGGTCTCGACCCAGGTGATCCCGCGCGATCGCCACGCGATGTATTTCGCGACGCTCGGCGTCATCGCCTCCTCGGTCGAGCGCCTCGCCACCGAAATCCGGCATTTGCAGCGCACCGAGGTCTATGAAGCCGAGGAATTCTTCTCGCCCGGCCAGAAAGGCTCCTCGGCGATGCCGCACAAGCGCAACCCGGTGCTGACCGAAAACCTCACCGGCCTCGCGCGGATGGTCCGCAGCTACGCGATGCCGGCGATGGAGAACGTCGCCCTCTGGCACGAGCGCGATATCTCGCATTCCAGCGTCGAGCGCTATATCGCCCCCGATGCCACCATCACGCTCGATTTCGCGCTCCATCGCCTGACCGGGGTGATCGACAAGCTGCTGGTCTACCCCGAGAACATGAAAAAGAACCTCGACAAGCTCGCGGGCCTGCATAATTCGCAGCGCGTGCTGCTGGCGCTGACGCAGGCCGGCGTTTCCCGCGAGGACAGCTACCGCCTCGTCCAGCGCAACGCGATGAAGACCTGGGAGCACGGCGCGGATTTCCTGACCTCGCTGAAGAACGACGCCGAGGTTTCCGGCAAGATTCCCGCCGCCGATCTCGAGGCGATGTTCGATCTGGCCTACCATTTCAAGCATGTCGACACCATCTTCGAACGGGTATTCGAACGGTAGCAAAAACCCATGAAACTGGCAGATGCCTCGATCCTCATCGTTCCCGGCTTTGGCAATTCCGGGGCGGACCATTGGCAGACGCGCTGGGAGAGCAAACTCTCCACCGCGCGCCGCATCGCGCTGCCCGACTGGAACAAGGCCGAACGCGCGCGCTGGATCGAGGGGATCGCCAGAGCCGTCGACGAGGCCGACAAGCCGGTGGTGCTGATCGCGCATTCGATCGGCGTCGCGGCCGTCGCCCATGCCGCACCGCATTTTTCGAAACCGGTCACCGGGGCGTTCCTGGTCGGGCTTTCGGACTGGAACCGCCACGAACTGCTGCCCGGCGTTTCCCATGATTTCGCGCCGTTGCCGCGCGAGCCGCTGCCCTTCCCCTCGCTGCTCGTCGCCAGCCGCAACGATCCCTATTGCGATTTTGAGGTCGCCGCCGACCACGCCAATGCCTGGGGTTCGGCGCTTGTCGATGCCGGGGACGCCGGGCATATCAATGCCGACTCCGGTCATGGCCCGTGGCCGGAAGGCCTGTTGCGTTTCGCCGGGTTTCTCAAGCGGTTGCCGGCCAGCTGAGCGGAAACCGCTCTAGCCCGCGACAAACCGGTAGGCACTGCCGGCCTTTTCCGCCCGCCCGAGCCCCGGAACCGGCAGGTGATAGCCGATGAACGGCAGCTTGTCGGCAGTGAGCCGATCCAGGAGTTTGGCCCGCGTCGCCGCCCCCATCTCGGCATCGGTATCCGCGCCGGATTGCCACTCGGGATGCCGGAAGGAAATCGCCTTATGGGTCAAGGCGTCGCCGAGCACCACGAGGCTCGCCGACCCCGCCGAAACCACGAACGAGACATGCCCCGGCGTATGCCCTGCGGTATCGAGCGCGAGAATGCCCGGCGCGATCTCCTGCCCCGGCTTGAAGCGCGTCGTCTTCTCGGCGATCGCCTTCAGGATCCGCTGCGCGCCGGCCGCGAAGGCATGGCGATCCTCCGGCAGCTTCGAATAGACATCCGCCGCAGTCCAGAACGCCCATTCGGCCTCGGAAATCGCGTAGCTGGCGTTGGGGAAGAGATCGGAATCGAACTCGTCGATCGCGCCCCAGAGATGATCCGGGTGGGCATGGGTGAACAGCACGCGCTTCACCGCCTCGCGGGCGATGCCGGCGGCTTCAAGGCTCGCCGCCAGCTTGCCGGAACCGGGCAGGAAATTGGCCCCGGAGCCGCAGTCGATGGCGGTCCAGTCGGCGCCATCCTTGATCAGGGTGACGTTGAGCACGGAGATCCCGGCATCGGTCGGCAGCCCCTCGGCGGCGAGAAGCGCGGTAAGCTGGTCGGCGGGAACCCCGCGCGCCAGCATCGACAGCGGCAGGGTGAAGCTGCCATCGGAGAGAACATGAACCTCACGCGCGCCAAGCCGCGCGACCTCGACCGCCCGGGCGGGGCCGGCAAAGGACCCGGCAACGGCGAGCGCCGCCAAAGACCCGCCCCCCAGCGCCAGCGCGCGTCGCCGCGAAACACCCCGTCCTGTCTCACTCGCATCGCTCATTCCGATCTTCCTTCGCGCATGATGTCCAGAGGCCCTCACTGTCCAAGAGCTCCGCATCATATCGCGAAAAATGAATATCAGGATAGCGGTGTTTTCGGGCTCGCGGCCCCGCGCGCGAAAATCGCAGCCGGAAGCACGCCGATGATCAGGCGCCGCGTGTTTGCGCCAGAATCCGGCGCGAGATCCAGATGCTGAGCGGGATGGCCGCAAAAAACCCGACGGCAACCGCAATGGGAATCAGCTTCATCGCCTGCTCGGACAGCGAGGGGACGCTGACGACCGAGATCACCAGCGCGCCAGCCAGTACCGTTGCCAGAACCATGTGAATGAGTATCGCGACCTTGGCCATAGTGCCTCCTCTACATCGGGAATATCGGTTGGAACCTTCAGCGAAAAACCCGGCCCGGGCTTTGATCCCGCGCAAAATCCTGCTGGAAATCAGATCCGGTTGAGAACAAGATCCAGCAGAAAAAATCAGCCCGGCCGCAACGCGATGCGATCCGTAAACCGGGCATCCAGAACGAGGTCGTCGCGCGATTCGAGAACGCAGAGTTCGCGCGCCGTCGCCGTCAGAAACACGACATCCCGCATCTGGTCGAGGAGCGCGGCCAGCGCCTGCGCTTCACCCGCGGTGAGGTGATCAACGAGGTTGAACTGCCCCATCAGGAACATCGCGTTGGGCTTGGCCCCCAGCGCGCGCTGCACCGGCGCGAGCGCGTTCTCCCCGCCCCGGATCTGCGGGTAGAGCGCAAGGTAGAGCCGCCCGAGATTGCGGTTGCCGGAAAACAGCCCGCGCAACTGGTAGCGGAAGCCGCCAAGCGCGCCGATGCGTTCGCGCAACGCATCCGGCAGACGCCCCGCCGGCGCATTCACGCCGCCGGCTACCGTGGCGTGGAGGCGCTCTGCCCGCTTCGGAAGGAGATCCCAGGCGATCTTGCCGGCGAAGGGGGAGGCCCGCAAGGCCGCCTCCAGCGAGACGTAGGGTGCGCTGGAGGCCAGCGCCTCCGCTTCGATCGGCAGCACCAGCGACAGGCTCGGCGCATGCACGCCCCTGACATAGCCACGGCCTTCCGCGATCACATCACGGTGGCCGGGGGCAACGAGCGGCAGATGCGCCCGTCGATAGGCTTCATCGAGACGGAACGGCGCGCCGGGGACAAAAACCGTCCGGCTCGCGGCATAGAGCATGTCGTTGTCGGTCGCGAAGGAGGGCTCGGGCATGACTGGCAGAATGCAGGGGCGCATCCGTCCGGTAAACAAAAAAAGGCCGCCCGGAGGCGGCCTTTTCGTCTCGTTTCGCAGAAAAATCAGCGCGAATAGAATTCGATGACGAGGTTCGGCTCCATCTGCACCGGATACGGCACATCGGCCAGACCGGGGATGCGGGCGAACTTCGCGGTCATCTTGCCATGATCGACTTCGAGGAAGTCCGGCACATCGCGCTCGGCGAGGCCGGCGGCTTCCAGCACCAGCGTGAGCTGCTTGGAGGCTTCCTTGACCTCGACGACATCGCCGACCTTGACGAGGTAGCTCGGCACGTTGACGCGCTTGCCGTTGACCTTGATATGGCCATGGCTGACGAACTGGCGCGCGGCGAACACGGTCGGGACGTATTTCGCGCGATAGATCACGGCATCGAGGCGGCGCTCGAGCAGGCCGATCAGGTTCTCGCCCGAATCGCCCTTCATGCGCACGGCTTCGGCGTAGTAGCGGCGGAACTGCTTTTCCGAAATCGAGCCGTAATAGCCCTTGAGCTTCTGCTTGGCGCGGAGCTGGGTGCCGAAATCCGACATCTTGCCCTTGCGGCGCTGGCCATGCTGGCCCGGGCCGTATTCGCGCTTGTTGACCGGGGACTTCGGACGGCCCCAGATATTTTCGCCCATGCGGCGATCGATCTTGTATTTGGCTTCGTGACGCTTGGTCATCGCAGGCTCCTTGTGCGAAGCATTTCCCGACCAAGTGGAAACCGGTTGGTCGAAAGAAAATGCGTTCTGTGTCGCTTCTCGAGCCAGCGGAAAAGCGATCACACGCTCACTGCAAAGGCAGCAAGGCGGCAACAATCGCGTTCCAGCCGGCCCGAATGGGCTGAAAGGGCCTATCCTGAAGACAGGGCCCCGGGCTGATAACGCCCCTCCTCTCCTGCTTATCCTTTCGGAAAAGAACCTCTCGCGAGGCGGCCAGGCGACAGACGCTGTTGCCGAAGACCCGAGATTTCAAGAAACCCCAGGCCAAATGGGCAACGCGACACGGGTGCGTGCTCCGCGCGGCGAACCGCAACGGAAGCGGGGTCATAGAGGAGGATGGGGGCGAGGTCAATCCAGAGGTTTGGGGATGCCGCTTTTGCAGGCCTTGATGGCAGCCTCAATCCGCTCCCGCTCATGTCCCTGATAGGCTTCATTGATGAGGAAAGCTTCCAGCAGCGGCACGAAAGATGGCTCGGGCAGGAATTCCACAGCCTCAAAGTAGATGCTACCGACATCCGGGCGAGCAAGCTCCCTGGCAATTTCTGGAGCAACTCGTCTGTCCCTGCGCCGGGCGAGACCCATGATCGCTTCGGCCCGGGTATCGGCATCGCCATCATCGAGCCGCGAAAACAGCGCCGCCCGGATTTCCGGCGTATCAACATCGCTTTGCGTGCCCAGACCAAAGGTCGCCCAATCACGGACGCGGGCATCCTCGTCGGTCGAGAGTGCGATCAGGGTTTGACATGCGAGGGGTTCGCCGCGGGATGTTAGGGCCAAGACAACATTCCACCGCCGCCTCCACGATGGGGAGACAGCGTGCCGGGCAATCAAGGAAACATCGCCGGTTCGCTGGTGACTGGCTGCGATCAAAGCTGAATCCACAACCTCTTCGTCCGGGTCGGAAAGCAGACGATCGATGATCGGCCCGGTCTGCTCCTGGAAAGGAAGCTCGTGGTCATTTCGTCGGTTTGGCCATCCGAGTTGCGACAAGACATCGATGCCCATGCGCCGAAGCACTGGTGTCTCCGAGTTCGTCCAATCCGACGCTTTCTGAAAGACGAGTGGATCACTCTCCAGATGCGCCCGTCCGATCAAAGCCCAGTAGGTCTCCGCATCCCGATTTTCGAGCATGCCCGACAAGAGCGCGATATGTTCCAAGGCCCCGAAAACATCGCCGACAGGTCGGGATTGGAGGTGTTTTCTAAGAGCATCCAGGGTGTCGTGCACGAGAGTCCGCCCCCCCACTTCCATGCCATGGAGTGATTCAGCAAGACTGCGAAGTGGATAGCGCCGGAGCGTATTCTCGACATCCGCTTGATTAAAGCCCAGCAAGCCGCCGTGAAGCGTGAGGATCAGTTCGGTGCGCGCTGGATCGCTTCCGGTCGTCTGGATACGCATGCCCCCCTCGCCTTCGGCCCTCGCCTCGCCCAGAACCTGCACCACCCGGCGCGCGATGGCGGGCGCGGGGTCGATCCAGGTGACGGGCCAGGGGGCGAGCGCCTCGAAGCGCTCGAGCAGCAGCGGGTAATGCGTGCAGGCGAGCACGATGACGTCAGTGCGCCCGATCCCTTCCTTGGGGCCGTTGCTTTCAACAAAACATGGCGCGATTTCGGCCGCGATTTCGGCATCCGCGATCGCCTCGCCGCGCGGCGCCGGCG
>CAZNAT010000032.1:0-36096 GCA_964571245.1 uncultured Methylobacterium sp. | reverse complement strand
AGCGGGATCGAACCGCTGACCTCCTGCATGCCATGCAGGCGCTCTCCCAGCTGAGCTATGGCCCCAAACCAGGCATGTTCTGGAAACATGCCGAACCGGTCATTTCGTCCGGAGGCGCGGTTAATGTCACAAGACCAACCGCGCCGCAAGAGGATTTATCGTCCTGGCATTCGCCAGGCGGGATTGTCAGGCCAATGGCCGGTCGGGTGCCCGGTTCGCCCGCTGTTGCGGGCTTCAGGAGCACTCCCGCCTGCTTTTGAAACGGCTTGGCCTGCGGTTCCCGTCCGGCGCCGGCGTGTTCAGCTTTCCTCGTCTTCCTCGAGATCGCCGTCGATGAGATCCGCGACATCGCTGTCGTCCTCGTCCTCTTCGGGGGCGAGGAAGGTGTCATCGTCGTCGTCCTCGATGTCGATGTCGTCATCGGCAACGACTTTCGCCTCGTCCGCGACATCGGCTTCTTCGAGCGGGATCAGCTCGGGCGCTGCGACATCATCAACGGCCAGTTCTTCCTCTTCCTCCGGCTCCGCCTTGGCGATTTTCGGTTGAGGATCGAAATGGCTGCGCGGATAGCTCTGCCCGGTAAAGGGCGAGACGATCGGGTCGCGGCCGAGGTCATAGAATTTCTTCCCCGTAACGGGGCAAGTGCGCTTGGTGCCGAGTTCTGGCTTGGGCAATTTCGCGTTCCTGTCTGATAAGCCCGGGAAGCGGGCCGGGGCAAAAACTTCCGCTTGCAAAGACGGGATGAAGCCCGTTAGTGGGCTCGCTCTCTCGTGTCAAATGCTAGTTGAAGTCAAATTGTGCAAGAGGGAATTTTCCCGCCTTTTCTTCCGATCAAGGCGGGCCGGTTCAGTTTTTGGCGAGAGGTTCTTCCGTGATGTCCCATGGTAGCGGTTCCCATGGCCATGTTTTGCCTGGCCATGTTTTGCCTGGCGCGGTGCGGCCGATGCAGGCGGCGCGTTTGGGCCCGCTCAAGGGAACGGTTTCGGTTCCCGGCGACAAGTCGATTTCGCATCGCGCGCTGATTCTCGGGCTGCTGACGGTCGGTGAAACCCCGGTTTCCGGGCTGCTGGAAGGCGAGGATGTGCTGCGCACCGCCGATGCGGCGCGCGCCCTCGGGGCGACGGTCGAGCATCTCGCCCCGGGGCGCTGGCGGGTGCTGGGCATGGGCGTCGGTACCTTGCTTCAGCCGAAGGGCGTGCTTGATTTTGGCAATGCCGGCACCGGTTCGCGGCTGATGATGGGGGTGATCGGCGGGCATCCGATCACCGCGACGATCGATGGCGATGCCTCGCTCCGGAAGCGCCCGATGGGCCGGATTCTTGACCCCCTGAAGCGGATGGGTGTCGAGGTGATCGCCGCTGCCGAGGGCAATCGTTGCCCGCTGACGATCCGCGGCGCCAAGGACTGCATCCCGATTGAGTACACGACGCCGGTGCCCTCGGCGCAGATCAAGTCGGCGATCCTGTTTTGCGGTCTCAACGCGCCCGGCGAGACGACGGTGATCGAGAACGAGGCCAGCCGCGACCATACCGAAAAAATGCTGGCCTATTTCGGGGCCGAGATCACCAGCGTGCCGCATGGCCCGCATGGCCGCAAGATCACGCTGAAGGGCCGCCCCGAACTCCGCCCGCGCCCGATCGTGGTGCCGGCGGATCCCTCGTCGGCTGCGTTTCCGATGGTCGCGGCGCTGATCGTGCCGGGCTCGGAGATCATCATCCGCTCGGTGATGATGAACCCGCTGCGGACC
This sequence comes from uncultured Methylobacterium sp., assembly GCA_964571245.1. Classification (GTDB taxonomy): domain Bacteria; phylum Pseudomonadota; class Alphaproteobacteria; order Rhizobiales; family Beijerinckiaceae; genus Rhabdaerophilum. Next base: position 34,349 of record CAZNAT010000032.1, on the reverse strand, counting down.
GGGCTGATCACGACGCTGCTCGAGATGGGCGCGGATATCACCGAGCTCGCGCGCCGTGTCGAGGGTGGCGAGGAAGTCGCGGACCTCCGCGTGCGCCATTCGACGCTCAAGGGCGTTTCGGTGCCGGCCGAGCGCGCGCCCTCGATGATCGACGAATACCCCGTGCTCGCGGTCGCCGCCGCCTTCGCCACGGGTGAAACCCGGATGAACGGGTTGCAGGAATTGCGGGTCAAGGAGAGCGATCGCCTGCAGGCGGTGGCCGATGGGCTTGCCGTCAATGGTGTCGAGCACGCGATTGTCGGCGATGATCTCATCGTTTCCGGTGCAGCTAAGGCGGCGCGCGGCGGCGGTCTTGTCGCCACGCATATGGATCACCGCATTGCCATGAGCTTTCTCGTCATGGGGCTGGCTGCCGACCGGCCGGTGGCGGTCGATGACATGCGCTTCATCGCCACCAGCTTTCCGGATTTCGTGCCGCTGATGACGAGGCTCGGGGGCGCACTCACGTGAGCCGCGCGTTGATCATCGCGGTTGATGGCCCGGCGGCTTCCGGAAAAGGCACGCTGGCCAAGCGCCTCGCCGCGCATTTCGGCCTGCCGGTGCTCGATACCGGGCTGCTCTATCGCGCGGTTGGCCAGGGGATGCGGGACGCCGGGTACGATCTCGACGATGCCGGGGCCGCAACCACGATCGCCCGGCGTTTCGAGGCCCGCTGGCTCGACGATGAGCGCTTGCGCGAACGCGCCGCCGGCGAGGCCGCCAGCCGTGTCGCCAAGGTCATTCCCGTGCGCGAGGCTTTGCGAAAATTCCAGCAGGATTTTGCCAACCAGCCCGGCGGCGCGGTGCTCGATGGCCGCGATATCGGGACGATGATCGCGCCGCATGCGCAGGCCAAGCTGTGGATCGATGCCGATGTCGAGGTTCGCGCCGGGCGACGGTTTCGGGAATTGGCGGCGCGCGGCGAGGCCGTCACCGAGGCCGATATCCTGGCGGATCTCATTGCCCGCGATGCCCGGGACGCGCCGAACATGGCTATTGCGCCCGATGCCATCCGTATCGACACCAGCGGCATGGACATCGAGGCGGCCTTTGCGGCGGCGCTGGCGGCCGTGGTTGCCGCCACGCAGCGGAGCGATAAACCCTTGGTCTGAGACGGTTCAAGCTTGGAGAGACCCCCATGTCAGGCGTGACAAAAGATTTCCGGCCCATTCCCCTGCCCGATTATCAGGAGTATCCGCCGGCGGAAATGCTGGCCCGGGCGCAGGCCTTCCGCGAGATGATCGCAAAACGCCATACCGTCCGGGAGTTTTCCTCGCGCCCGGTGCCGCGCGAGATCATCGAGACCTGCCTGCGCGCTGCGGGTACGGCCCCGAACGGGGCCAACCATCAGCCCTGGCATTTCGCCGTCATCGGCAATGGCGCGATGAAAACGCGGATTCGCGCGGCGGCGGAAGAGGAGGAGCGCGCGTTCTATGCCGGCAAGGCGGGTGAGGAATGGCTCAAGGCGCTGGCGCCGCTCGGAACCGATCCCAACAAGCCGTTTCTTGAGGAAGCGCCCTGGTTGATCGCGATTTTCGGTGCCCGTTCGAGCCCCTCGGCGGATGGCGTGATGCGCAAGAACTATTACGTGCCGGAATCGGTTTCCATCGCCACCGGGTTTCTGATCACGGCGCTGCATCAGGCGGGGCTTGTCGCCCTGACGCATACCCCGAGCCCGATGGGGTTCCTCAACGAGATCTGCGCACGCCCGGCGAACGAGAAACCCTATATTCTGCTGGTGACCGGCTATCCGGCGGCGGATGCCACCATTCCCCGCCATGCGATCGAGAAGAAACCGCTCGAGGAGATCGCCAGTTTTTTTCTCTGAGTTTTTTGACCTGGCCCGTTTCAGGGTGATGGCCAATCGATCTGTCCATTTACTCCCCCGCCTGTTCTGTGATCGGCTGGCGATGACCGCCCCCCAGGTGCCAACTCTGAAGGACCCATCATGAAACCCGAGACGGAACCGCGTGGAATGCCGCCGGTCACCGGTGTGGTGCTGGCGCTCAATACCCTGATTTTTCTGGCCCTGGCGGTCAGGGAAGGCGATATCGATATCTCCGCCCGCACCATGATCGACTACGGCGGGCTGATCCCGGCCGAACGGATCGGCGCGCAATACTGGCGGCTCGTGAGCTACGGGTTTCTGCATTTCTCGCTGATGCATCTGGTGGTGAACGCGATCTGCCTCATTGCTTGGGGCGTGCCGCTCGAACGGCTGTTTGGTAGCCTCCGGCTCGCGCTACTGTACCTTGGCAGCGTGGTGATTGCCGGGGCAGGCTCGATTCTCCTGCATCAGCAGCCGTTTGTCAGCGCCGGGGCTTCGGGCGGCGTCTCCGGGCTGCTCGGCGCGCTGTTCCTGCTGTTTCTGCTGCGGCGGATCGAGATGCCCGCCGCGTTCTTCGTCATCAATATCGGGCTGAATATCGCCATCGCGCTGTTCGCGCCGGGGATCGACTGGCAGGCGCATCTTGCCGGGTTCCTCGGCGGCATGGCGCTGGTGATGCTGCTGATGCCGCCGTTCTGGCGTAGGCGGAGTTAGCGGGCGGGCCTCTCACGCCGGTTCGGGCACGCCCACGCATCATCCCCAAGGCCTGTTATTCCGGCGCATCCACGCCCGCCTCCGTGCTGGTTTCGCCGGGCTCGTAGACCAGGAGATCCCCGGGCTGGCATTCCAGCGCCGCGCAGATCTTCGAGAGCGTCTCGAAGCGGATGCCCTTGACCTTGCCGGATTTCAACAGCGAGAGATTGACCTCGCTGATGCCGATATTTTCGGCGAGTTCCCGTGATTTCATCTTGCGGCGCGCCAGCATGACGTCGAGCAGAACGATGATGGCCATTGTCGCCCCTCAAACGAAACGGCGGTTTTCGTCGGCAATGCGGGTCGCCTCCGTCAGGACCTTGCCGAAGGCCAGAACGAAGAGCCCGAACAGCAGCAGCAGGACATCGTTGATCGAGACCGAGATCAGCAGCTGGCGTTGTCCGGGAGGATTGTGCCAGGTCAGGGCCAACGCGACGAAAGTCCGGGTCAGAATTGCCACCTCCGCGCTCGCGAACAGAAACCAGCCGATGTTGGTCAGCCGCCGGGCATTGGCCAGATCGAGCACCTTGCCGCGGCGGAAGCGCAGGAAGAGCCGGTCGATCGAATAAGCCGTCAGCAGAAATAGCACGAGGGCCGGCGTCAGCGCGAGAAACAGCGCGAGACGCATGCCCGGATGCACATCGATCGGTGCCAGACGCAGCCCCGGCGGCCCGAGCAGATGGAGCGCGGGGATCGGGTCCCAGAGAAAATAGGCCATGCCGCCAAGGACAAGCACGGCCGCGACAAGAACCGTCCCGGAAACCAGCCGCGAGATCCAGAGCAGGGACCCCTGGAGGTCGGAAGAGGTTTCGGCTTGCAGGGGGCTAAAGGAGGTGGAGGCGGGAGGTATGGAGGGCATCGGAAATTTCCTTATTGCATTTCGCATTGTTATTAATGTAAAACGATAAAATATTAATGTCAATTGGAGATTGCTCTATGCCCGTCACGCTCTTCCGAGCCCCTTCCATGCCGCGCTGGCCGGTCCCGCTGCCGTCCCGTGCGGCGCTGGCCTGCCTTTTTATTGGGGGACTTGCGGCAATGGCCCTCTCGGCCTGCTCGCATGTGCCGGTACGATCCCTGCTGGCCTTGTCGCGGCTCGATTTCGGCACCACGGACCTGCGCGCATTGCGTGCCGCCCTGCGCCTGCCGGAACAGTTTGAGGCGCGCGAAACCCGGATGGTGGTCGAGATCGCGATCGAGGGACGGGCGCCGATACAGCAAGAGTTCGTCCTGGAGCGTTTGCTCGGGGCCGATCTTGCCGCGCTTGCCTCCGAAAACCGCACCGGGGCCCAACTGGTGGCCTATCGCCTGCCGGATGCGGCGGTCCGGTCTTTCGAGCGCCTGCGCGAGGAGATCGGGCAGGCAAGGGCGGCAAGCCGCAAGGGCAGCCTGGCGATCAAGCTCGAGCCCGAGTTCTGCTACCGCGTCGCCCCGCCCCGCGAGACGCTGGTGTTCACGACCTATCTTTCGACCTCGGAGACGCAGCGCTATATCCCGGTGCTGCTCGATTTCGACGCCTTCTCGCAGAAGGCCTACGCCGAGAAGCTCCGGATGATGCCGAAGTGCTGAGCCGCGTTTCGGCTGAAGCGGCGATCGCGCGACGATTTTCGCCGGTTTTGCTTGCTGACGGGGGCTTTTTTTGCTAGCTGCGGGCTCGCCTTGCCCGTCGTGCCCTGCTTGCAGGCCCGATGGCCGGGCGAATATCCGTCTTGACCTGTCGGTTTCCCGCGCCGGCAGCCCCTTTTCGGGGGTGGCATCTCTCGTGATGGAGATGGCTGGCAGGAAGAGGCGCACCCCAACCAGACGTGCTGGCGCATAGCCCTACAACCAGGGCGCTTTCGGAGTTTTAATGTCCTCGAACCATAACCCCAGCCGCGAAGATTTTGCGGCGCTGCTCGAACAGTCCTTCCTCTCCGCGGATACCGCCGAGGGTTCCGTGATCACCGGTACGGTGGTTGCGATCGAAAAGGACGTCGCCGTCATCGATATCGGCCTGAAGACGGAAGGCCGTGTTGCCCTGAAGGAATTCGCTGGTCCCAATCGTGATCAGGTCCTCAAGGTCGGCGACAAGGTCGAAGTTTACCTCGAGCGTGTCGAGAACGCGCTGGGCGAAGCGGTTATCAGCCGCGACAAGGCCCGCCGGGAAGAGAGCTGGGTTCGCCTCGAGAAGGCCTATGAAGCCAAGGAAAAGGTTTCGGGCACGATCTTCAACCAGGTCAAGGGCGGCTACACCGTCGATCTCGACGGCGCCGTGGCCTTCCTGCCGCGCTCCCAGGTCGATATCCGCCCGATCCGCGATGTCGGCCCGCTGATGAACGTGCTGCAGCCGTTCGAGATCCTCAAGATGGATCGTCGCCGTGGCAACATCGTCGTCTCGCGCCGTACGGTTCTCGAAGAGACCCGCGCCGGCCAGCGTCAGGAGCTGGTTTCCAACCTTGAGGAAGGCCAGATCATCGACGGCGTGGTCAAGAACATCACCGATTACGGTGCGTTCGTCGATCTCGGCGGCATCGACGGCCTGTTGCACGTGACCGATATCGCCTGGCGCCGCGTCAACCACCCGACCGAGGTGCTGACCGTGGGCCAGACCGTCAAGGTCAAGATTGTCAAGATCAACCAGGAAACCCACCGGATCTCGCTCGGCATGAAGCAGCTCCAAGGCAACCCCTGGGAAGGCATCGAGGCGAAGTACCCGGTCGAGGGCAAGTTCACCGGCCGCGTCACCAATATCACCGATTACGGAGCCTTCGTCGAACTGGAGCCGGGCATCGAAGGCCTGATCCACGTCTCGGAAATGAGCTGGACCAAGAAGAACGTCCACCCCGGCAAGATCCTGTCGACGTCGCAGGAAGTCGAGGTTCAGGTTCTCGAGGTCGATCCGGCCAAGCGTCGCATCAGCCTTGGCCTCAAGCAGACCCTCAACAACCCCTGGGAAAGCTTCATCGAGCGCCACCCGGTCGGCACGGTTGTCGAGGGCGAGGTCAAGAACAAGACCGAGTTCGGCCTGTTCATCGGCCTCGAAGGCGATGTCGACGGCATGGTTCACCTGTCGGATCTCGACTGGAGCCGTCCGGGCGAGCAGGTCATCGACGAGTTCAAGAAGGGTGACATGGTCAAGGCCGTCGTTCTCGATGTCGATATCGAGAAGGAGCGTATCAGCCTCGGCGTGAAGCAGGTTCAGGGCGATCCGTTCGCGGATGCCGGCGACACCATCAAGCGTGGCGCCGTCGTCACCTGCGAAGTGATCGAAGTGAAGGATGGCGGCCTCGAGGCCAAGATCGTTGGCACCGATTTCACGACCTTCATCAAGCGCGCCGAGCTCGCGCGCGATCGTGGCGACCAGCGCCCGGACCGTTTCGCCGCCGGCGAGAAGTTCGACGCCCGCGTGATCCTGTTCGACAAGAAGACCCGCAAGGTCCAGGTGTCGATCAAGGCGCTCGAGATGGCCGAAGAGAAGGAAGCGATGGCGCAGTACGGTTCTGCCGATTCGGGTGCTTCGCTCGGCGACATCCTCGGCGCGGCGCTCAAGAAGGCCGGCGAGAAGAAGTAAGCTTCTTTTCGAGCGTTCCGAAAATCAGAACCGGCGGAGCAATCCGCCGGTTTTTTGTTTGAGGATGTCCTTCCCGTTCGCCGTCTCGCGTCGCCGGGAAGGACAGGTGAGGGCAGGATGCCCGAAGATTGTATGCCTTAAACCGGGGATCGTGCGCGCTTGCCTGCTGACGCTGCCCTTGCCGCCGCCTATAATCCTCCCATGAGCACAGATTCCACGCCCCGCACGAATCCACCCGGTCCAAGAGCGCCAGGACCCGGCGACCATGTCATCCTCGTCGATGGTTCGTCCTTCATCTTCCGGGCCTATTTCCAGTCGATCCGCCAGGACCAACGCTACAACTACCGTTCGGACCGGCTGCCGACCGGTGCGGTGCGGATTTTTGCCACCAAGCTGGTGCAGTTCATCCGCGATGGTGCGCGTGGGCGAAAGGCGACGCATCTCGCGATGATCTTCGACAAATCGGAGGATTCGTTCCGCAAAGCGCTCTACCCGGCCTACAAGGCCAATCGCTCCGAGCCACCGGAAGACCTTGTGCCGCAGTTTCCGCTGATGCGCGCGGTGGTGCGCGCTTTCGGTTACGAGCCGGTGGAGATGATTAAATACGAGGCGGACGACCTGATCGCGACCTACGCCGGGCAGGCCGTGCGCGCAGGCGCGGAAGTCACCATCGTCTCCGCCGACAAGGACCTGATGCAGCTGATCGAGCCGGGCGTCGTGATGTATGATCCCGCCTCCGGCGAGCGCGAGGAGCGGCTGATCGGCGAGGCCGAGGTGCGCGAGTATTTTGGCGTCGGGCCGGAGCGGGTCGTCGATGTGCAGTCGCTGGCCGGCGATTCCACCGACAATATCCCCGGCGCACCCGGCATTGGCGTGAAAACGGCGGCGCAACTGATCGAGGAATACGGCGATCTCGACACGCTGCTCGCCCGCGCCGGCGAGATCAAGCAGCCGAAGCGCCGGGAGACGCTCACCAATCCCGAGATCGTCGAGAAAATCCGGGTCTCGAAAATCTTGGTCACGCTGGTGCGGGACGTGCCGGTTCTGGCTCCGCTTGAAACGCTGGTCGCGCATCCACCGACCGCGACCGAGGCGGTGGCCTTCCTCAAGGCGATGGAATTCACGACGCTGACCAAGCGCATCGGCGATCTCTACGGCGTCGATATCGATAAAATCGCGCCCGATCCGGCCTATGCCAAGGGCGTGGCAGGCGCCGCGCTGTCAGAGGCCGCGATCCAGCAGGTCGGGCAGGGCTCTCAGGCCGAAGCCATCATGACCTCCGAAGGCGGCGGAACCCAAAAGGGTAGCCTGGCCACCGGCCCGGCAACGCTGGCCGCCGCCCGTCTTGCCGCCTTGCGGGCGATGCCGGTGAAGTTCGAGAATTACGAGACGATCTCGACCCTGGCCGATCTCAACCGCTGGATTGCGGCGGCGCGCGAGAAGGGCGTCGTCGCCTTCGACACCGAAACCAATTCGCTCGACAGCCAGCAGGCCGATCTCGTCGGGCTTTCGCTCAGCATCGAGCCGGGCCGGGGCGCGTATGTGCCGCTCCAGCACCGCACCGGCGAGGGGCTGTTCGACAGTGGTATCAGTGCGGGGCAGATCCCGCTGCGCGAGGCGCTGGCGGCGATCAAGCCGCTGCTGGAGGACGATTCTGTTCTCAAGATCGGCCAGAACATCAAGTTCGACCTCAACGTGATGCGCCAGCACGGGGTGAACATCACCCCGGTTGATGACACCATGCTGATCTCCTACGTGCTCGATGCCGGCGTGCACGGCCACGGCATGGACGAGCTCTCGGTGCTTCACCTCGGCCATAAGCCGATTTCGTTTTCGGAGGTCGCGGGCAAGGGCAAGACCTCCGTCACCTTCGATCAGGTGCCGATCGACAAGGCTTCGGCCTATGCGGCGGAGGATGCCGATATCACGCTGCGGCTGTGGCTGGCGCTGAAGCCGCGCCTGGCGGCGGAGGGCATGACCTCGGTGTATGAGGGCCTTGAACGCGCCATGCCCGATTGCCTCTCGCGCATGGAAGCGCGCGGCATCGCCATCGACCGGCAGATTCTCTCGCGCCTCTCGGGGGAATTCGCGCAGGGCATGGCGCGGCTGGAGAGCGAAATCCACACCCTCGCGGGCGAGACCTTCAACCTCGGTTCGCCCAAGCAGCTCGGCGATCTCCTGTTCGGAAAAATGGGCCTGCCGGGCGGCAAGAAAACGCCCACCGGCGCCTGGGCGACCGGCGCGGATGCGCTCGAAGACCTCGCCGCCGAGGGGCATGCACTGCCGGCCCGCATCCTCGAGTGGCGGCAGATGCAGAAGCTGAAATCGACCTATACCGACGCGCTGCCCTCCTATGTGAATCCCAGGACCGGGCGTGTGCACACCTCGTTCTCGCTGGCTTCGACCACCACGGGGCGGCTCGCCTCCTCCGAGCCGAATATCCAGAACATTCCCGTGCGCAACGAGATGGGGCGGAAGATCCGCACCGCCTTCGTCGCCGAGCCGGAGCGGCTCTTGATTTCGGCGGATTATTCCCAGATCGAGTTGCGCATTCTCGCGCATGTCGCGGAAATCCCGCAGCTCCGGAAAGCCTTCGAGGAGGGCATCGATATCCACGCGATGACGGCGAGCGAGATGTTCAACGTGCCGCTCAGGGAGATGACCAGCGAGATCCGCCGGCGCGCGAAAGCGATCAATTTCGGCATCATCTACGGCATTTCCGCCTTCGGGCTGGCGAACCAGCTGTCGATCCCGCGCGAGGAGGCCGGGGCGTACATCAAGAAGTATTTCGAGCGGTTTCCGGGCATCCGCGATTACATGGAGGCATCGAGGACCAAGGTGCGCGCCGATGGCTATGTCGAGACGATTTTCGGCCGCAAATGCCATTTTCCGGGCATTCAATCGAAAAACCCGTCCGAGCGCGCCTTCGTCGAGCGCGCGGCGATCAACGCGCCGATCCAGGGCTCGGCGGCGGATATCATCCGGCGCGCGATGATGCGGATGGATGCGGCGCTGGCCGCGGCGAACTCACCGGCCCAGATGCTGCTTCAGGTGCATGACGAACTGGTGTTCGAGGTGCCGGAGGCGGCGGCCGAGGCGGCCATTCCGGTGATCACCAGGGTGATGGAAGAGGCGCCGCATCCGCTGATGCAACTCCGCGTGCCGCTGAAGGTCGATGCGCGGGCGGCGAGGAACTGGGACGAGGCGCATTGAAGCGGTTTCCCCCACGCTACTGCCCTCATCGCACGGCTTAGAAAAAATGCAGCTTGTCGACGCTATCAATGGCAGTGGGAGAATATTTCTTATGAGGGTTCCGAAATAAAAAGTGTATTGAATAAATAATAATCAAAAACAAATGAGGGAACCCTATGAAAATGGCCGGGTTAATTGCTCCAGTTTTATTCGTAAGTGCGTTTCTTTTTCCTCTCGAGGCCAACGCGCATCCGTGCAAGGGGCTCAAGCCCGCGCATTGTTCCTGCAAGATTGATCAGGTCATGACGTCGAGCAGCACGCTGGCTGCAATCACCAATCACGGTGCCTGTTACAATCAGACAGCAAACGCCGGCCCAGGAAGCAATTGCGCCGCTTTTTGCAGAACAAAGGTGACGGCACTGACAAACACCGCAACAGCCGCCTTGAAAACACAAAAGCTCTGCGGCTGGCGGAACACGACGTTGAAATTCTCCGCCGGCACCAACCCTTATCTTCCAGCCAATCCTCCGAGCAATATCTCGGGCTGTTGAGCGACAGAAGGGCTGGCAGAGCGCGGGTCTTCGCCTCACCCGCACGCCGGGCTAAACGCCATCACCCTCGGCGTCTTGCCCTTTTCCGCCACCAGCACCGACCCCTGCGGAATGGCGCGCCAGGTGTCGCGGCCATCGTCCCAGGGTTCGGAGACGACGTGCAGCCCGGTCTGATCTTCACGCCAGTAGAGCGTCGGCGCCTTGTCGTCGCAGGCCCAGCGGAAGGCGTAGAGCGCATCGCCGTTGGTGAAGGCGGCGGCAAAGCGCAGCGCTTCGGTGATGCCCGCGGCCTTCGTCAGCGCGCGAACGTCGGAGAGCACGGAATGGAGCGCTCCGGCGGCATCCTCCCGCGCGCCGCGCGCCATCGCGGCAAGAAAAATCGCTTCCGAATCCGTCGTGCCCGAGCGAGCGGTGTAAATCTCGTCCGGGATCATCGCCTCGATCGCGCGGCGGACACGCGCATAGCCGCCGATCTGGCCGTTGTGCATGAACAGGCAGTTGGCATGGCTGAACGGATGGCAGTTGGCGCGGGCGGTCGCGGTGCCGGTCGAGGCGCGGACATGCGCGAAGAACAGTTTTGACCGCACCTGCGCGCAGATCGAGAGCAGGTTCTCGTCCGACCACGCCGGCCTCAGATCGCGGTAGACGCCGGGTTCGGGCCGTTCGCCATACCAGCCGAGGCCGAAACCGTCGCCGTTGGTGGCGGTCTTCGCTTCCGTCGCCTGCATCGATTGATGGATCAGCGAATGGCAGGGTTTCGAGACGACGCTCTCGAGCAGAACCGGTTGGCCTTGATAGGCAAGAAAGCGGCACATGGGATGAATTCTCTGGTTCGATGCCCAATCTCAGGAATTAATTTCTTCATGAAATCTTAAATCAGAAGAATGAACCGAGGGTGAAGGTCGCGCTTGATTTTCCCGCGGGGCGGTTGCCACAAGCATCGCTATCGTCAACGATGCCCGCAACGGCGACGCCCGGCAGCACACGCGCCGGCCGCATCGGGATGACAAGGGAGCGGCGATGCGACGCGCGATGTTTTGGGTCTCGGCCATGGTGATCGCCGGGCCGGCGCTGGCCGCCGAGGGGCTCGACGGAACATCGCTCTCGCTGGTGTGGATGCTGCCGTTCGTCGGCCTGCTGCTGACGATTGCCGCCGGGCCGTTGCTGTTTCCGCGGCTCTGGCACCACCATTACGGCAAGATCGCCGCGCTCTGGGCGGCGCTGGTCGTGGGGCCGCTGGTTCTGTCCCGCGGGGCGGGGGTGGCGCTGGAGGCGGTGCTGCATACGATGCTGCTGGAATATCTCAGCTTCATCGTGCTGCTGTTCACCCTGTTCACGGTCGCGGGCGGCATTCTTGTCAGCGGTAACCTGCGCGGGACGCCGGCGGTCAACACCGGCATTCTCGCCATCGGCACGCTGCTCGCCAGCATCGTCGGGACGACCGGGGCTTCGATGATCCTGATCCGCCCGATCATCCGGGCGAACGACGATCGGGTCCGCAATGTCCATATCGTGGTGTTTTTCATCTTTCTGGTCTCGAACATCGGGGGAGCGTTGACCCCGCTCGGCGACCCGCCGCTGTTCATCGGGTTTTTGCGCGGGGTGGATTTCTTCTGGACGACGCGACATCTGGCGCTCGAAACCGTGCTGGTGTCGCTGGCGCTGCTGGCGATTTTCTATGTCTGGGATTGGCTTCTTCTCAAGCGCGAGGCCGGTCTGGTCCGTCCGCGCGACAAGACGCCGGATCGCGCGATCAAGATCTACGGGCTGGTCAACATCGGACTTTTGGCGGCGGTGATCGGGGTGATTCTGGCGGCGGCGGCCTGGAAGCCCGGGGTGCGAATCGCGTTTCCCGGCGGCCAGCTCGAACTCCAGAACCTCGTCCGCGATGGCGCGCTCGTGATGATCGCGCTCATGTCGCTGTGGGTGACCCCGAAGCCGATCCGCGCCGGCAATGCGTTCAGCTGGGGGCCGATTGCGGAGGTCGCCAAGCTTTTCGCCGGCATTTTCCTCTGCATGATCCCGGTGCTGGCGATTCTCGCCGCCGGCAAGCAGGGCGCCCTCGGCCCGCTGGTCGCGCTGGTGTCGAACCCGGACGGCAGCCCGAACACCTTTGCCTATTTCTGGCTCACGGGCCTGCTGTCGGCGTTTCTCGATAATGCTCCGACCTATCTGGTGTTTTTCCAGCTTGCCGGAGGTGATCCCATCCAACTGATGGGCAAGATGGCGCTGACACTCGCGGCCATTTCCGCCGGCGCGGTGTTCATGGGCGCCCTGAGCTATATTGGCAATGCGCCAAACCTGATGGTGGCGGTCATCGCCCGCGACATGGGCGTCAAAATGCCGGGGTTTTTCGGGTTTCTGCTGTGGTCCTTCGGCATTCTCGGGCCGCTGCTCGTCCTGCTCTCGGTGCTGAAATTCTAGGGCGAGACCTCATAGGCGGCCGCTTTCCCCTGATCGTTATGCTGCACTGCAAAAAAATCGTTGCTCCCCCCGCGTTCCCCGCCTAAGATTAGCGGGCGTTTAAGGATCGATACACCCTTGGCGGGCATTTTTTCCTGTGGTCAACGGGTGCAGCGAAAGTCGGGCGGGACTTTTAACCTGTTGGCGTGATACTTTATACAACTTCACGCCGCGTGGATCGAAGACGCCGAAAGGTTCTGGATGATGAATAAAAGCGGGTACTTTTTCTATGAGGCCGCGCATGCGGTGCTGGGGCCGGCCCGCGCGGCGAGCGATGCGCTGGGGTTATTCTACCGCAACCCGATGAATCCGCTGTCGCATACGGCCTATGGCCGCTCGGTTTCCGCCGCCTGCGAATTGTTCGAGCGCACCACGCGCCGCTATGGCAAGCCCCATTTCGGGTTGCCGACCACGGTGGTCGATGGCCAAAGCGTTAGCGTCATCGAGCGTGTGGTCTGGAGCAAGACCTTCTGCAATCTCCTCCATTTCGACCGCGCCATGCCGACGGGTGCGAAGCCGCAGCCCAAGATGCTGATCGTCGCGCCGATGTCCGGCCATTTCGCGACGCTGCTGCGTGGCACGGTGGAAGCGTTTCTGCCGACGCATGAGGTCTATATCACCGACTGGATCGACGCGCGCCTCGTGCCGCTCTCCGCAGGGGGATTCGATCTCGATGATTACGTCGATTACATCAAGGACATGATCCGTACGCTCGGCCCGGATGTGCATGTGCTCGCCGTCTGCCAGCCGTCGGTTCCGGTCGCGGCGGCCGTCGCGCGGCTTGAAGCCGAGGATGATCCGCATATTCCCCGCTCGATGATCCTGATGGGCGGGCCGATCGACACGCGCGAGAGCCCGACGGAAGTCAACAAGCTCGCCCAGAAGCGCGGGATCAACTGGTTCAAGAAGCACTGCATCGCGCGTGTTCCGTTCCCGCATCCGGGGATCATGCGGGAGGTTTATCCCGGCTATCTCCAGCTCTCCGGCTTCATGGCGATGAACCTCGATCGTCACGTGACCGCGCATTGGGACATGTTCAACCATCTCGTCGCCAACGACGGGGATTCCGCCGAAAAGCATCGTGATTTCTACGATGAATACATGGCGGTGATGGACCTGACGGCGGAATTCTACCTCCAGACCGTGGATGTCGTGTTCGTGAAGCACTCGCTGCCGAAGGGCGAGATGATGCATCGCGACCAGAAGGTCGATCTCGGGGCCATCCGCCGCTGCGCGCTGATGACCGTCGAGGGCGAGAACGACGATATCTCCGGCGTTGGCCAGACCAAGGCCACGCATGCGCTCTGCGTCAACCTGCCGAAGGAAAAGCACCTCTACCACCTGCAGAAGGATGTCGGGCACTACGGCGTCTTCAACGGGTCGCGCTTCCGCAAGTTCATCGCGCCGGCGATCGTTGAATTCACCAACCGGCATGCCGCCGAGGTGGTTCAGCCGGTCCGGCGCAAACTCGCCGCCGTTCGCTGATATTTGCCGGGTTCCGCGCCTCTCAGCGGTAAATCCGCTATAGTGCCCCCGCGATTCGAACCTGCCGGATGCTCGCGCCGTTGTTGGCCCGGCGCCTGACGGGGACGGGCGGGCGGAGACGGATTTGGCGAAACTGGGCTTTTTTGATTTTCTGAAGCCAAAACCGCGCGCGCGGCCCGCGCCGCTCGCCGCGCTTGTCGTCGAATGCGGCGGCACCCCGGTGAGCGTCGATATCCGGTTTCGCGATAATGCCCGGCGGATGATCCTCCGGATTGACCGCCGGACCGGCACGCCGGCGCTGACCCTGCCGCGCGGGATCGGCCGCGCCCGCGCCGAGCAATTTCTCAACGATCACATCGGCTGGCTCAACGCCCGCCTCAAGGCGCAACCGGCGCGCATCGAGTTCGTCGAGGGCGCGGAAATCCCGGTTCGTGGCGAGCCGTGCCGGATCGCGCATAGAACCCCGTTCCGCGGTGAAACCCGGGTCGAGACCGAGGGCGACCGGCGTTTGCTGCTCGTGCACGGCGATCCCGCGCATCTTGGCGCGCGCGTCGAGCGTTTTCTGCGGCAGGAAGTCGAGCGTGATCTTGGCCTCGCCGTGGCGCGGTATGCCACGGCTCTGGGCGTGAGTTATGGCCGCATCAGCGTCAAGGATACGCGCAGCCGCTGGGGCTCCTGCTCGGCGCGCGGCGATCTTGCGTTTTCATGGCGCCTGATTTTCGCGCCGCCCGCCATCCTCGATTACCTCGCGGCGCATGAGGTCGCGCATCGGGTGGAAATGAACCATTCGATCCGCTACTGGCGGATTGTTGCCAGGATCTACCCCGATTTTCGCGCCGCCGAGGCCTGGCTCAATCGGCATGGCGCGAGCCTGCATCTCTACGGGCGCGGCTAGGGTCCGGGTCTTTTTGCGAAATGACAGCCGGCAGCCATCTATCTCACCAAGATGTTGGTTCCATCCGGGAGCGTCTTGCTCTAGCGCTGTCAGCAACACTGCATTTCCGCCAGCGGGAGCAACCCCGGTGCTGCGGCAACCCTTTGGATTCTCCTTGGCCTATCTTGCTCCCGGAACTTTCGCGCTGACGATCCTGCTCGGCTTTCTGACCGCTCTGGGACCGCTCTCAACCGACCTGATGCTGCCGTCGCTGCCGGCGATCGCGCGCTATTTCTCGGCGTCAAACGGCGATGCGCAATTGGTGCTTTCCGCGCAACTGACCGGATTCGCACTCGGGTTGCCGTTCTATGGCCCGGTCTCGGATCGGCGCGGGCGCAAGAGCGTGCTGTTCTTCGGCCTCGCGCTCTACGGCATCGCCAGCGTGCTGGCGACGCTGGCGCCTTCGCTGGAATGGCTGATCGCGGCGCGGCTGTTGCAGGGGCTCGGCGCCTCCGGGCCGATCGTGGTGACGCGCGCCATCGTCCGCGATCTCTACGAAGGCCGCCGCGCCGCCCAGGAGCTGGGGCGCATGGGCACGATCATGGGCGTCGTGCCGGCGATCGCGCCGCTGTTTGGCGCCGGTCTTGAGATTGCGTTCGGCTGGCGCGCGAATTTCGCCGCCTGCTTCGTGCTCGCGGCGGCGCTCGGCGTCTGGGCCGGGATGAGAATGCCGGAAACCCTGCGTCAGAAGCTGACCGAACCGTTCAGCCTTGGCGCGATGTTCCGCGAGTTCGGCGCGCTGCTGCGCGACCGGCGCTTTTTCCCCTTCGGTATTCTCGCCGCCGCCACCTTTGCCGGGCTGTTTTCGTTCATTTCGGGGTCGAGCTTTGTCTACCAGCTCCAGTTCGGCGTCGGCGCTTTCGCCTTTGCGCTGGCCTTCGGCACCATGACCATCGGCTATATGGCCGGCGCCTTCACCGCGCAGCGCCTCGCCATCCGCATCGAACCACGCCGGCTGCTGCTGCTCGGGGCGCTGCTGCAGGCGGGAGGCGGCCTCCTGATGCTGGCTCTGACCCTGTCGGCACCTTCTCCCTGGGGGATCACGATCCCGATGGCGATCTATGCCGCGGGCGTCGGGTTTTCCCTGCCGCAAAGCCAGGCCGGGGCGATGATGCCTTTTCCCGAGCGCGCCGGGGCCGTCTCCTCGCTGCTCGGCATCATCCAGATGGGCGGCGCGGCGATCGCGGGGGCGAGCGTCGGGGCCCTGATCGATCACGGCCCGGTCGTTCTGGCGGGCGCGATCGCGACGTTCGGAATGATTTCTCTCGCGGTTCAGCCGTTGGTGCGGCGGGCGATCAGCGCCCGAACAGCCGGCTGAGCAATCCGCGCTCCTCCCGGCTCGGGCCTTGCCAGGCGCCGGGACCATCCACGGTGGCTGGCGGCGGAGCGCTCGGGCGCTGGGCATCGCCGGTCAGGATCGAGATCAGCCCGCCATCACTCGCCCCGGGCAGGGGTAGCGAGGGGAGCCCCTTGTGGGCATTGCGCATGAACTCGGCCCAGACTTCCGCCGGCAGGCCGGAGCCGGTGACCTTCTTCATCGGGTCGCCGTCATCGTTGCCGACCCAGACCGAAGCCACGAGATTGGCGGTATAGCCGACGAACCAGGCGTCGCGGTGATCCTGCGTCGTGCCGGTCTTGCCGGCAGCGGGGTAGCCCGCGATATCGGACTTGCGCGCGGTTCCCGTCACCAGTGTCTCCCGCATCATCCGGTTCATCATGCCGATCACCCGGGGGTCGGCGACCTCGCCGAGGGTTTGCGGCTGACGGCGGTAAATCACCTTGCCGTCGGTCCCCTTTACCTCGACGATGGCGTGCGGGATGATGCCGGTGCCGCCATTGGCGAAAGCGGCGTAGGCGGCGGTGATTTCCAGCGGCGAGACCTCGGAGGTGCCGAGCGCCAGCGATTCGTTGGCCTTGAGCGCGGAATGGATGCCAAGCCGCTGCGCCGTCCGCACGACCACCTTCGGCCCCACCTCGACGTTGAGCTTGACCGCGATGGTGTTGAGCGACATCGCCAGTGCCTGGGTCAGCGTGACATTGCCGAAATATTCCTGGGTGTAGTTCTCCGGCTTCCAGCCACGGATATTGATCGGCGCATCCTCGCGCACGGTCTCCGGCGTCAGCCCCTTTTCGAGCGCGGCGAGATAGACAAACGGCTTGAACGAGGACCCGGGCTGGCGCTTGGCCGCCACGGCGCGGTTGAACTGGCTCTCGGCGTAATCCCGCCCGCCGAGCATCGCGCGGACCGCGCCATCCGGCGTCATGGCCACGAGTGCGATCTGCTCGATGTTCAGCTTCAGCCGCTTGGGCTCGAAGGCGGTGGCGATCGTCCGTTCCGCCAGCGCCTGAAGTTTCGGATCGATCGTGGTCTTGACGACGATATCGTTCTCGACCGCGCCGATATGGTCGTCGAGCACATCCATGATCCAGTCGGCGACGTAATTGCCGGCACCGGGGCGCGAGCGCTTTTTGGCATCGGCGGTATTGGTCTTGGCGAGTTTGGCCATCTCGGCGGTGGCGTAACCCTGATCGACCATCCGGGCGAGCACCAGGCTCGCGCGTTCGGCGGCCCCGGTCGGGTTGCGGTTGGGCGCAAGGCGGGAGGGGGACTGCACAAGCCCGGCCAGCACCGCGGCTTCGCCAAGGCTGACGGCGCGGGCGGATTTGCCGAAGAACTTCTGGCTCGCGGCCTCGATCCCGTAGGCGCCGGCGCCGAAATAGACGCGGTTCATGTAGAGTTCTAGGATCTGATCCTTGGTGTAGTTCCGTTCGAGCCAGAGCGAGAGCAGCGCCTCCTGCACCTTGCGGGCGAGGGTGCGTTCCTGGGTCAGGAAGACGTTCTTGGCGAGCTGCTGCGTCAGCGTCGAGCCGCCCTGTTCCATGCGTCCGGCGGTAAAATTCTTGATGACGGCGCGGCCAAGCCCGGCAAGATCGATGCCGAAGTGCTGGTAGAAGCGCTTGTCCTCGATCGCCACGAAAGCCTGGCCGACGTAGGCCGGCAATTCGCCGATCGGCACCGCGGAACCGCCGGTTTCGCCGCGATTGGCGATCAGCGTGCCGTCGGATGCGAGGATCGCGATATTCGGCGGGCGCTTGGGCACGGCGAGCTGGTCGATGGGCGGCAGCTTCATGATGAAATAGCCGACGATGCCGCCGATCGCGACCAGCCCCCAGATCGCGAGAATGAAACTCCAGTAGAACAGGAAGCCGAAAAAACCCCGCCCGCGCCGCCGGGGCGGCCTGCCGCGCGGCGTGCGGGGATCGCGCCCGGAAGGTTTTGACGCGCGCGCCCGCGATGGCCGATCGTCCGCCGAGAGCCTCAGCTCGCCGCCGCCCGTGCCGCCGAAATCATCCTCAAAGCGCGGCTCGCGCCGTTCCTTGCGTGCTTGCCCCCGTGTCATCCTCACCCCGGATCACAGGCCGATCCCGCGCGCCCGGGCGCGCAGGAAGCCACGACAGACCATGCACCGATGGCCTTAAGGGGAAGTTATTCAGGCCAAAATCGATCGCGGATTGGGCCAAATTCAGGCGCGAATGTGGGAGAGCCCTATTTTCCGGCCCGGGCCTTCTCGCGGATCGCCGCGATGGTCATCGACGGGGTGATCACTTCCGGATCGATCAGGCAATGCAGGATCGCCGGCTTGCCGGAGGCCACCGCACGTTCAAAGGCCGGGGCGAAGTCGGCGGTTTCCCTGACCGTCTCGCCGTGGCCGCCGAAGGCGCGCGCATAGGCGGCGAAATCCGGGTTCTTCAGCGTGGTCGCCGAGACGCGGCCGGGGTATTCGCGCTCCTGGTGCATGCGGATGGTGCCGTACATGCCGTTGTCGATGAGAACCACGATAATCGGCAGATCATACTGCACGGCGGTGGCGAATTCCTGCCCATGCATCATGAAGCAGCCGTCGCCCGCAAACGAGATGACCATGCGCTCGGGGAACTGCCGCTTGGCGCCGACGGCGGCCGGCAGGCCAAAGCCCATCGAGCCCGAGGTGGGGGCGGCCTGCGTCGCGAACTGGTTGAACCGGTAGTAGCGATGCAGCCAGGTCGCGTAATTGCCGGCGCCATTGGTCATGATCGCGTTGGCTGGCACCTTGCCCCGAAGGTAGGTCATCACCTCGCCCATCTGCAGCGCGCCGGCGTTGGGTTTGGGCGTGGTCCAGGCCTTGAAGCTGGTATTGGCCGCCTTGGCCTCACCCTCCCAGGGAAGTGCGTTCGGGGGTTGCAACCCTTCCAGCGCGGCGCAGAAACTCGCGGCATCGGCGTGGATCGCCTGGGCAGGGGCATAGACGCGGCCAAGCTCGCCGGCATCGGCATGGACATGAACAAGACGGGTGCCGTCACCGGGAATATCGAGCAGGGTATAGCCCTGGCTCGGCATTTCCCCGAGCCGCGCGCCGATCGCGAGGATGAGATCGGCGTCCTGGAAGCGCTTCAGAAGATCGGGATTGGGGCCGATGCCAAGATCGCCCGCGAAATTCGGGTGATCCGCCGGGAACAGCATCTGCCGGCGGAAACTGACCGCAACAGGAAGGTCGAAGCGCTCGGCGAAGCGGACGAGGGAGCGCACCGCAGCCTCGTTCCAGCGGGTGCCGCCGACGAGAACGACGGGGTTTTTCGCGGCCCAGAGCCGCTTCTGCAGTTCCGCCATCTGCGAGAGCGCCGGTGCGGTTTCGACCGGTTCGACGTAAGGCGCATCCGGCACATCGGCCATTTCGACCAGCATGTCCTCCGGCAGCGCGATCACCACCGGGCCGGGCCGGCCGGACATCGCGACGTGAAAGGCGCGGCTGATGATTTCGGGGATACGGCGGGGATCATCGATCTCGGTCGCCCATTTGGTCATGGTGCCGAAAACCGCGCGGTAGTTCAGTTCCTGAAACGCCTCGCGTTCGCGCATGTCGCGCCCGATCTGGCCGACGAACAGGATCATCGGGATCGAATCCTGATGCGCGATATGGATGCCCGCCGAGGCGTTGGTGGCACCGGGGCCGCGCGTGACGAAGCAGATGCCGGGGCGCCCGGTAAGCCTGCCGACGGTATCCGCCATCATCGCGGCGCCGCCTTCCTGCCGGCAGACGGTGACGCGGATATCGGCGTCATGGAGCGAATCGAGCACGGCAAGGTAGCTCTCGCCGGGCACGCAGAAGATGTCGCGCACGTCCTGCCTGATCAGCTGGTCGACGAGGATCTGGGCGCCGGTGCGCGGGGTTCCGGAATGCGAGGACATATCAGGCTTTCTTCCAGTTGGGATCGGCAAGGATCTCGGCGGTATGCTGGCCGAGCATGGGGGAGGGGCGGGGCGAGACTTGCGGCACGCCGTCGATCACGATCGGCGTCCGCACGGAGGGAACCGATCCGGCCTCGGCCTCAGGCAGCGCGAGATCGACACGCATGCCGTGCGCCGCGACGTGAGGATCGGCGAAGACCTCCTCGATGCCGTTGATCGGCCCGGCCGGGACGCCAAGCGCCTCCAGCTTCGCGAGCAGCTCCAGCTTAGGGAATTTTCCCGTCAGGGCCGAAAGCGCCGGCACCAGAACCGCGCGGTTGGCGACGCGGCCGCGATTGGTCGCGTAATCGGGATTGGCGATCAGTTCTGCTGCACCGAGCGCCTCGCAGAGCTTGCGATATTGCCCGTCGTTGCCGGTGGCGATGACGATATAGCCATCGGCGACCGGGAAAACCTCGTAGGGCACGATGTTGGGATGCGCATTGCCGAGGCGCCTGGGGGCTTTTCCGGAAACGAGGTAGTTCATCGCCTGATTGCCCAGCACCGCGATCTGGCTGTCGAGCAGGTTGCAATCGACATAGCCGCCCATGCCGGTCGCATCGCGGCGGCGGAGCGCGGCGAGGATCGCGACGCTGGCGTACATGCCGGTGAAGATATCCGCCGTCGCGTACCCGGCCTTGGTCGGCTGGCCGTCGGGCTGGCCGGTGATGTCCATCGCGCCGGCCATGCCCTGGATGAGAAAATCATAGCCCGCGCGCGGCGCGTAAGGCCCGGTCTGGCCAAAACCGGTGATCGAGCAATAGATCAGCTCCGGCTTCAGCGCCCGCAAGGATTTCTCGTCGAGCCCGTATTTCACGAGGCCTCCGAGCTTGAAATTCTCGACCACGACATCCGCCGCCATCGCGAGATCGCGGATCACGGCGATATCATCCGGGCTCTCGAAATCGGCCTCGATCGAGCGCTTGCCGCGATTGCAGGCGTGGAAATACGCCGCCCCGAGGTCGCCGCCGCCGGCCTTGGCCACAAAGGGCGGGCCCCAGCTGCGGGTATCATCGCCCGCGCCCTTGCGCTCGACCTTGACGACATCGGCACCAAGATCCGCCAGCAATTGTCCGATCCAGGGACCGGCGAGAATACGGGCGAGTTCGAGAATTTTAAGGCCCTCAAGCGGGCGCGAAGCAGGATCCAACATGGCTGACAGGAGGATCATAGAGCATCGCCCCCTGCAAGCGGTTGCGGTGTATTTTTAAGAAAATTCCTCTCCGGCGTGCCGGCCGGGTCACGATGTTCCCGCCTTCGAACCGCGAAGCCAAAGCGGACCCCCGGCCCGCCTCAGGCTCCCGCCATGCCGATCAGGTGGCGGGAGAGCCGGTTGTGGGTTTCGACCTGCCGGCCCAGATCGAGCGTGACGAGGTGCCCCTCGCGCACGATAACGCGGCCATTGATCAGGCTCCAGGAGGCTTTTGCAGGGGTGCAGAACACGAGGGCCGCCACCGGGTCGGCCATCGCCCCGGCAAAATCGAGGCCGCGAACATCGAAGGCCACGATATCGGCGGCCATCCCGATGGCAAGATGGCCGATATCGTCACGGTTGAGCACCCTGGCGCCGCCGCGGGTCGCCAGTTCCAGTGCTTGCCGCGCGGTCATGGCCTGGGGGCCGAACCCGACGCGTTGCAGCAGCATCGCCTGCCGCGCTTCCGCCAGCAGGTGCCCGGCATCGGCGGAGGCCGAGCCATCGACCCCGAGCCCAACCGGCACCGCCTCGGCCCGCATCCGGCCGATCGGCGCGATGCCGGAGGCCAGCCGCATGTTGGAGCACGGGCAATGCGCGAAGATGGTGCAGGTGCGGCCGAAGAGTTTGATCGCCTTGTCGTCGAGCTTCACGCAATGCGCATGCCAGACATCCGGCCCGACCCAGCCGAGGCTCTCGACGTAATCCGCCGGATCCTTGCCGAAAACCTCCAGGCTGTAGGAAATGTCGTTGTCGTTCTCGGCGAGATGCGTGTGCAGCGAGACGCCATGCTGGCGCGCGAGTGCGGCGCTCTCGCGCATCAGATCCTCGCTCACCGTGAACGGCGAACAGGGCGCGATCACGATCCTGAGCATCGCGAAGCGGGCGGCATCGTGGTAGGTTTCAATGAGCCGCTGCATCTCCCTGAGGATGGCGGGCTCGTGCTCCACCACCCGATCGGGGGGCAGACCGCCCTTGCTTTCGCCCACGCTCATCGCCCCGCGTGCGGCATGAAACCGGATGCCGACCTCGCGCGCGGCCTCGATGGCGTCATCCAGCCGTGCCCCGTTCGGGTAGACGTAGAGGTGATCGGAGGAGGTGGTGCAGCCGGAGAGCACGAGTTCGCACATCGCGGTGGCCGCAGAAACCCGGATCATCTCCGGCGTCAGGTTGGCCCAGATCGGGTAGTGC
Organism: uncultured Methylobacterium sp.; assembly: GCA_964571245.1. Lineage (GTDB taxonomy): Bacteria > Pseudomonadota > Alphaproteobacteria > Rhizobiales > Beijerinckiaceae > Rhabdaerophilum. The sequence continues at coordinate 11,905 of CAZNAT010000032.1, read as the reverse complement.
GCTTTCAGCCAGCCGAACAGCTCGGCGTCCTGCCCGCCGGGGGTGGCACGGGTCAGCGACTGGAACATGTGGTGATGCGTGTTGATCAACCCTGGCAGCACGACGTGGCCGGTTAGATCGATGACCTCGTCCGCTTCCGGCAGCGCTTCTCCCGCCTGTCCGATGCGGGTGATCGCCGGGCCGTCCACGAGGATGAATCCGCCGGGAAGTTCGCGCCTCGCCTCGTCCATGGTCGCGATCACGAGGGCGTTCTTCAACAGGGTGGTGCGGGCCATGTCGCGTTTCCGGGCGGAGGGTGCTCCCCTGAGGATGGCCTGTTCGCCGGTTTGCGTCCAGTGGCGGTTCAGCCGGGAATGGCGATCGCCGCGTTGGCGTCGATCTCGAGCGCCACCTTCGTCCCCGCGCTCAGCGCCCGTTCGCGCACCGGGCGGATAACGAGCATCTCGCCCCAGGGCGCGGCGACGGTATATTCGCGGGAATGGCCGATATAGGCGGCGCGGGTGATGGTGAAGGCGCCGTTCGGATCCAGCCGCAGGTTGATGCGGTCCGGGCGCAGGGCGACGGCCCTGGCGGCCTCGGGCAGGGGGATATCGCCGAGCGACATCGCAACCCCGCCGATTTCGAAGGTGACGCCGGAGGCATCGCGGCCGAAGGTGCCCTCGACGATATTCGCCTCGCCGATGAAGTCGGCCAGAAAGCGCGTGCGCGGCTGCTCGTAGAGGTCCGCCGGCGTGCCCTCCTGCGCGATCACCGCGTTGTCCATCACGATCACCTTGTCGGAAACGGCGAGCGCCTCCTGCTGGTCATGCGTGACATAGAGCACGGTCAGCCCCAGCCGTTGCTGGAGATCGCGGATATCATCGCGCACCTTGCGGCGCAGCTTGGCGTCGAGGTTCGAGAGCGGTTCGTCGAACAGCAGCACGCTCGGTTCGAGCACGATCGCGCGCGCCACCGCGACGCGCTGCTGCTGGCCGCCGGAGAGTTCGGAGGGCAGGCGCTTTTCGAAGCCCGAAAGCCCGATGATCGAGAGTTTTTCGCGCGCCATGGCTTCCGCGTCGCGGCGGCTCGCGCCGGAAACCAGCGGGCCATACATCACGTTGTCGAGCACGTTCATATGCGGAAACAGCGCGTAGGACTGGAACACCATCGAGACATCGCGTTCGGCGGCCCCGAGCGCGGTGACGTCGCGGTCGCCGATCATGATTTTTCCGCCCGTGGCGAGTTCCAGCCCGGCGACGAGGCGCAGCGTCGTTGTCTTGCCGCAGCCGGAGGGGCCGAGCAGCGTCACCAGCGTGCCCGCCTCGACCGTGAAGGAGACATCGCGCACAGCGGTGACGGACCCGAACTTCTTCTCGACGCCGATGAATTCGACCGATGCAGCCTGTGCCATCAATGTGCTCCGATGGTGACGACGGGGGCGGCGACCGAACGCCGGCCGATTTTTCGCTCGCCAACCACTTTCTGGATCCCCAGAACCACCGCCAGCATGAAGACGATCAGCAGCGATGAATAGGCGATCGCCAGCGGATATTCGCCGGCCTCGACGCGGTTGACGATGTAAACCGTCGCCATGTTGTATTTCGCCGTGACGAGGAAGACGATGGCGCTCACCGCGGTCATCGCATGGACGAAGGAAAACACCAGGGTGGCAATGATCGCCGGCTTGAGCAGCGGCAGGGTGACGCGGCGCACCGTGGTGCCGGTCTTGGCGCCGAGCGTGGTCGAGGCTTCATCGAGCGACCGGTCGATCTGCGCCAGCGCCGCGATACCCGCCCGCACGCCGACCGGCATGTTGCGGAACACGAAGCAGATGATGAGGATCAACCCGGTTCCCGCCATCTCGATGGGGGGCACGTTGAAGGCGATGATATAGGCGACGCCGATGACGGTGCCGGGAATGGCAAAGGAGAGCAGGGTCAGGAATTCGAAGACGCTCTTGCCGACGAAGTTGTGCCGCGAGAGCACATAGGCGGTGAGAATGCCGACCAGCGTCGTCAGCGGCGCGGCGATCGCCGAAACCGCCACCGTGACAAAGAACGAATCCCAGGCCGAGCCCGCGAAATATAGCCCGCTCTTGCCAATCTCGACCGCAAAGCCGGTCGCGAAATGCTCGATGGTCGGGGTCATCACGCCGCGCCCGATATCGGTGACGAAGCCGCCGATCAGGATGATGCCGTAAATCAGCACGGTGAGCGCGATCCATGGCACCACCACCGAGAGTGCCGCGATCCGCACCGGCTTCGGCAGGGGCAGCGGTTGGCCGGAATCGCCCTTGCCGGTCACGGTGACGTAGGATTTCTTGCCGAGCCAGACCGTCTGGAGCCAGAAGGCGGTGAGCGTCATGATCAGGAGGATGATGGCGAGGCTTGCCGCCCGGCCCGGATCATGCTGCGCGCCGGCGACCGCGAAATAGATCTTGGTCGAGAGCACCTCGAACGAGCCGCCGAGCACCAGGGGATTGCCGAAATCGGCGAGGCTCTCGACGAAACCGAGCAGGAACGAGGCTGCGATCGCCGGCCGCAGCAACGGCCAGGTGATCGTGCGGAAGGTCTGCCAGGGCGAGGCGCGCAGGGTCTGGGCCGCCTCCTCCAGCGAGGGCGAAATCCCCTGCAACGCCCCACGCAGGATCATATAGGCGAGCGGGGTCTGCGACAGCACCTGCGAGATCAGCACGCCGGGCAGGCCGTAAATCCAGCGCGAGCGCGGGATATCGAAGGCCCGGTCGAGAAAAACCGTGATGATGCCGGTTCGCCCGAACAGAACCACCAGCGCCAGGGCGATCACGAAGGGCGGGGTGATGATGGGGAGCAGCGAAAGGGCATCGAAGAGTTTGGTGTTTTTCATGCCGCCGCGCTGGGCGAGAAGCGCGAAGCCGAGCCCGAGAAAGGTCGAGGTTGCCCCGGCCAGGAGCCCGAGGATGACGGTGTTCGGCACCACCCCGCAGGCGCGGGCGGAATGCAGGCAGCCGAGGTTCCAGATGTCGGGCGCGGCAAACCGCTCGGCCATGGCCGAAAGATCGATTTCGCCGCGCGGGTTATACATCACGCTGACGAGGGTGCGGATGACCGGAAAAAACACGAACAGCAGCACCAGCGCGACGATCATCCAGGTGGTGGTCGCCACCCAGCGATCGGCCTTGAAATCGCCGTTCGACGCCAGCCCGCGCGTCGTCTGGACCAGCAGAACGCCCGCGACAATCGCCGCGCCGGCGCCGTGGGAGATCAGCGGCCTGCCATCCATCCCGGTGCCGAAAAACGCATAGATAACGAGCAGTGCCAGCCCGGCCGTCGTCAGCGCGATGCGAAGCCGGGCGGTTGCCACGCCCCGGAGCGCCAGCACGCCGGCAGCGAGCGAGCATAAAAGCGGCGGCAGCATGAACCCGCGCCCGGAGAGCAGCCAGGAAAACCCGCTCTGTTGGCTGCCGGCATAGGACCAGGGCAACACGAGAAAAGCAAACAGCGCTAGCCCCGCCGCCGCGAGATCCAGGATGCCGCGGTCAGCACTTCGCCTGCGCATGGCTCAGGCCCTAGTTGCGCGGCGCGTTGCGGACTTCCGCATCCCATTTCTTCAGCAGGCGGGTGCGTTCGGCGCTCGAACCGTATTTGGCGAAATCGTAGTTGATCAGCTTGATCTGATCGAGCTTGGGCGATTCCGGCGGCACTTCGGAATTCCTGTTCGATGGCACCTGATAGGATTTCGCGGCGATCGCGATCTTCTGCGCTTCCGGTGTCAGCGCCCAATCGTACCACTTCTTGGCGTTGTCCATGTTCTTGGCGCCCTTGATGATCGACATCGAGCCGACCTCGTAGCCGGTGCCTTCGCAGGGCGCGACGATTTGCAGCGGCGCGCCGATCACGGCTTGCTGGACCGCATCATGCAGGAAGGTGATGCCGATCAGGGTTTCGCCGGTGGCCGCCGCCCGCGAGGGGGCCGCGCCGGATTTGGTGTATTGGTTGATGTTCTTGTGCATCGCCTTCTGGAACTCGAAGGCCTTGTCCTCGCCCCAGAGCTGCACGAAGGTCGCAAGCATGGTGTAGGCGGTGCCGGAGGAATTCGGGTCGGCCACCTGAATCTCATCCTTGTAGATCGGCTTGGCGAGATCGGCCCAGCACTTTGGCTCCGGCAGTTTCTTCTTGGCGAGCAGCTCCTTGTTGAAGGAAAACCCGAGCGCGCCCGCGTAGATGCCGACCGTGCGGAATTTGGATTGCTCGGCTTGCTGAACCGCGGAGGGCAGCAGTTCCGACAGTTTCGCGGACTTGTAGGGCTCGCTCAGCCCTTCCTCGGCCGCCTGCAAATGCGGATCGCCGGTGCCGCCCCACCAGACGTCGCCACGCGGGTTGGCGGCCTCCGCCTTGATCTGGGCATAGGTTTCGCCGGAGGACTTGCGGGTCATCGACACCTTGATCCCGGTGGCGCGCTCGAAGCCCTGCACCATCGGCCGGCACCATTCCTCCTGCACGGAGTAGTAGAGCACCAACTCGCCCGCCCCTTGCGCCAGGGCGGCGTGCGACATCAGCCCCGAGAAGGCCGCAATGGCGAAGGAAATGCCTGGAACGGCGTGACGTGAACCCATGGTATCCTCCCGTATCCCCGCAACGAACCCGTTCAGGTGTCATCTTCGTGACAGTTGCCACTATTCATTCCAGCGCGGGCGGAGTTCGTCAATCGTTAGTTGACGAAGGGAACGCCACCCCCGCCGCCTCGAACAGATACGGGGCGATCGCCGGGGTTGCCACCGCGATCGGATTGCCGTCGACCAGCCAGTTCCCGCTACAGAACGGGCTGCACAGCGCGCCGGCCTCGGAGGCGATCACCAGCCCCGCCGCGACGTCCCAGGCGTTGATATGCGCCTCCGCGTAGCCATCCGTGCGACCGATCGCCACATGCGCGAGGCCCATCGCACCGGAGGCGCCACGCTTGACGCTGGCCCCCTGCTCGAACAGCCCTTGCACCGGGCCGAGATACGCGCCAAGCGATCTTCTGGGAGACCAGCCGTATTCGATCGAGGCCCGGGCGATATCCACCGTCCGCGCCACCTCGATGCGCTCGCCGTTCATGGTCGCGCCATGGCCGCGCCGGGCGAGGTAGGTTTCCCCGAGCGCCGGCGCGTGGATGATGCCGATTTCCGGATGACCATTCAGAACAAAACCGATGGAGATGCACCACATCCGGTCGCCACGGGCGAAATTGGCGGTGCCGTCGATGGGGTCGATGATCCAGAGCCTATCTGCGGCGACGCCGCCAGCCTCCTCGCCCATCACCGCGTCTTCAGGGAAAGCTTCGGCGATCAGGTCGCGGAACCGGGCCTCGACCGTGCCATCAGCGATGGTCAGCCAGTCCTGTGTGCCCTTCATGGAAACGCCGAGCCGGGCCTCGTTGCCGAAATAGCCCATGGCGATGCGCCCGAGTTCGAGCGCCATGCCCTGAACCGCGTGAAAACGGGCGGCAATGGCGGCGGGCGGGAGCGAAAGAGAACGACGGGGCACAAGCGTATCCTTTTTTGGAGCAACCAGATCTCGAAGGCCCCCGAACTGCCAATCCTGCGGGCCTTCGGTGGCACTCTATCCGTGCAGCGGGGCTTCCGCCCTGCGCTCGATCAATACACCGGTCGGACCGGCTGGCCGGAAAAGGCCGCTTCAGTGGCGGCATCGGCGAGCACCTGCGCCTTGAGGCCGTCGAGCCCCGAGGGCGAAGGCGCCACGCCTTTGCCGATGCAATCGAGAAAATGCTCGAGTTCGGCGCGATAGGCGCTCGCGTAGCGTTCAAGGAAGAACGGCTGGGCCGGATCGGTACGGAAACCGGCTTCGTTCGCGATCTCGACCGTCGTGACCGGCACGTTATGGGCGCGCGCCATGCCCTTGGCGCCATGCACCTCGATCCGTTGATCGTAGCCATAGCTTGCGCGGCGCGAATTCGAGATCTGGCAGATCTTGCCGCTCGCGGTCTTGAGCAGCACCGCCGCCGTATCGACATCGCCGGCCTTGCCGATTTCGGGGTCGACCAGCGAGGCGCCGACGGCGTGTACTTCCACCGGCTCCTCACCCAGCAGGAACCGCGCCATGTCGAGATCGTGGATCATCATGTCGCGGAACAGCCCGCCCGAGCGCGCGACATAGGATGCCGGCGGCGGCGAGGGGTCGCGCGAGAGGATCGTGACGAGTTCCACCGCGCCGATTTCCCCGGTGCTGATCCGGCGCTTCACTTCGGCGAAATTGGGGTCGAAGCGGCGGTTGAAGCCGATCATCAGCGGCTTGCCGGATTTTTCGACTTTGGCGAGGCAGGTGCGGATGCGGCTGGACGACAGATCGACCGGCTTTTCGCAGAACACGGCCTTTCCAGCCGCGACCGCCGCCTCAATGTAGTCGGCGTGGGTATCGGTCGGTGAGCAGATCAGCACCGCATCAACATCGGGGGAGGCGATCAGGTTTTCGGCGGTATCGACCCGCGTTCCCAATTGGGCCGCCAGGCTGGAGGCCGCCTCCACGACATAATCCGCCACTCCGGCGAGCCGGGCACGTGGCGAAAGCGCCACGTTTCCAGCATGGATCTTGCCGATTCGGCCTGCGCCAAGCACTGCAATCCGGATCACGTCGCGCTCCTTTTGGGTCTCATCTCAATAAGCCGGCTATCAATAGCGTTTGCAGCGGAGCGCAGAATTTGGTTCCATGCAAGAGGCCGGCGAAAAATCACGCGTGAGAATACTCGCCAGAGAAACGCTGAAACCGGAAGAAACGCAGGGGAACGTCGCTTATGGCTCAACTTGAGGGCAGGATTGCCGTTGTCACCGGCGGAACGCAAGGCCTTGGCGAGGCCGTCGCAACGCATTTCGCCAAGGCGGGCGCGGCGGGCGTTGTGATCTGCGGGCGCAACGCCGAACGGGGTGCGGCGGTTCGCGCGAAACTCGAAAAGCTTGGAACCAGGGCGGTTTTCGTCAAGGCCGATCTGGCCGGCATGGCCGCTACCCGCGCGGTCATGGCCGCCGCCGACAAGGCCTTCGGCAGGGTGCATGTCCTCGTCAATTCGGCGGGGCTGACCGATCGCGGTACGATCCTTGATACGAGCGTCGAGCGATACGACGAGCTTTTCGCGGTCAACACGCGGGCGCCGTTTTTCCTGATACAGGACGCCGTGAAGATCATGATCCGCGAGGGCATCGCGGGATCCATCATCAACATCCAGTCGATGTCCGCACATGGCGGGCAACCGTTTCTTTCGGCCTATTCGGCTTCGAAAGGCGCGCTGGCGACGCTGACGCGCAACCTCGCCCATGCCCTGGTGAAGCACCGCATCCGCGTCAACGGGCTCAATATCGGCTGGATGCATACCCCCGGCGAGGAGCGCATCATGAAGCTCTATCATGATGCCAAGGAAGGCTGGCTCGACGAAGCCGCCGCCACCCGCCCGTTCGGCCGATTGATCGACCCGGAAGAGGTCGCTCGCGCCTGCCTTTATCTCGCGAGTGACGAGTCCGGCCTGATGACCGGCGCGAACATCGATTTCGACCAGACCATCACCGGCATTGGCGGTGACCCGCTGGAGCCCGCCGGACGATGAAACCGCCTGAACTGGATGTGATTACCATCGGCCGGTCGTCGGTCGATCTTTACGGCGCGGAAATTGGCGGCCGGCTCGAAGACATGGCCAAGTTCGACAAGGCCGTCGGCGGTTGCCCGGCGAATATCGCCATCGGTTCGGCGCGGCTCGGGCTGAAGTCGGGTCTGATCACCCGCGTCGGCGACGAGCCGATGGGGCGCTTCATCCGCGAGCAGATGGCGCGGGAAGGCGTCGTCACGCGCGGCATCAGGACCGATCCGCAGCGGTTGACCGCGCTGGTTATCCTCGGCGTGCGCGACGACAAGACCTTTCCGCTGATTTTCATGCGCGAGAATTGCGCGGACTGGGCGCTGGACGAGAGCGATATCGACGAGGATTTCATCGCCTCCGCCAAGGCGATCGTCGTGACAGGCACGCATTTTGCCCGCACCAATTGCGATGCCGCGCAACGAAAGGCGATCCGGCTCGCGAAAAAGCACGGCCGCAAGGTGGCCTTCGATGTCGATTACCGCCCCAATCTCTGGGGGCTCGCCGGGCATGACGCCGGCGAGAGCCGCTACCTGCGCTCGGAAACCGTCACCGCGCATCTCCAGTCGATCCTGCCCGAATGCGATCTCGTGGTGGGAACCGAGGAGGAACTCCATATCGCCGGGGGTTCGGAGGATACGCTTGAGGCTATCCGCGTCATCCGCCGTCTGGCGCCGCTGACCCTGATCGTCTGCAAGCGCGGGCCGATGGGCTGCACGGTGTTCCCCGGCGCGATCCCGGATGATCTCGACAAGGGTATGCGCGGCCCGGGGTTTCCGGTCGAGGTCTATAACGTGCTCGGGGCTGGCGACGCCTTCATGTCCGGTTTCCTGCGCGGCTGGCTGCGCGATGCGCCGCTCGAAACCTGTTGCGCCTATGCCAATGCCTGCGGGGCCTTTGCCGTCTCGCGGCTGCTGTGCTCGCCGGAAAGCCCGACCCTCGCCGAATTGCAGCATTTTCTCGAACACGGCTCGCCGGAACGCGCCTTGCGCAAGGATGGCGCGCTGAACCATCTCCATCACGCCACGACCCGGCGACCGGCGCCGGCAACGCTGCGGATCCTTTCGATCGATCACGGCGCGCAGGATCTGGTGCCGGTGGCGGAAAGCCTTGGCGCGGATCCGGCGCGCATCCCGGGGTTCAAGGCGCTGGCGGTGAAGGCTGCGGCGCGTGTTGCCGCGGGCCGTTCCGGCTATGGCATGTTTCTCGACGGCGATCTGGGGCGCGAGGCGCTGTTCCGCTCGGTGGATCATGGCTTCTGGGTCGCCAGGCAGTTCCCGCACGGCGACCCCGCGGCGCTCGCGGCCCATCCCGCGGAATGGCCGGTGACGCAGGTCGTCAAGCTGATCGCCAATGGCCGCGCCGACGCGATGATGCCGCTCGAACGGCGCCTTGAGGATATCCGCCGGGTGCTGCCGATCTCTATCACAACGCGGCGCGAAGCGCTGATCGAGGCCCTGCCGGGAGACGGTAAGACGACGGCGGACTTGATGGAGCGGCTCTATGCCGAGGGTCTCCGGCCGGATTGGTGGCTGATCGAGTGCCAGCCGGACGGCACGGCCTGGCAGGCGGTGGCCGGCGCCATCGACCGGCATGATCCCCTGTGTCAGGGCCTGATCGTCATCGCCCGCAGCGCCGCATCCGGGCCGGAGCTGGCGATCGCGGCCAAGGCGCGGCGCGTGCGCGGATTTGTCGGCGGGCGGGCGATTTTCGGCGAGGCCTTCAAGGGCTGGCTTTCCGGCGCGCTCGATGACGAGGCCGCGGTGGCCTTGATGGCGGCGCGGTTCACGGTTCTATGCGAGGCGTTTGACTCCGGGCTGAAGGGGGGATCATGAGCAAGACCATCCGGCTCACGGCGGCGCAGGCGCTGGTGCGCTATCTCGGCGCCCAGACGACGGAGATCACAGGCAGAAGGATGCCGCTTTTTGCCGGATGCTGGGCGATTTTCGGCCACGGCAATGTCGCCGGCATGGGCGAGGCGCTGGCCGGCGCGCGCGATACCCTGCCCACCTATCGCGCGCATAACGAGCAGGCGATGGCGCATGCCGCGATCGCCTTCGCCAAGCAGAGCCGCCGCCGCCGGATGATGGCCTGCACGAGTTCGATCGGCCCCGGCGCGACCAATATGGTGACGGCGGCGGCGCTGGCGCATGTCAATCGCCTGCCGGTGCTGTTGATCCCCGGCGATGTCTATGCCTCCCGGCGGCCCGATCCCGTGCTCCAGCAGATCGAGGATTTCACGGACGCCACGGTGTCCGCCAACGATTGCTTTCGCCCGGTTTCGCGGTTTTTCGACCGGATCACGCGGCCGGAGCAGCTGCTGACGAGCCTGCCGCGCGCGCTGGATGTGCTGGTGGACCCCGCCGAATGCGGACCGGTGACGCTCGCCTTCTGCCAGGATGTGCAGGCGGAAGCCTATGACTACCCGGTTGAATTCTTCAGCCCGCGTTTGCGCGTGCCGCGCCGGCTGCGGCCCGATGCACAGGAGTTGACCACGGCGGTTGAAGCCCTCAGGGCGGCCAAGAAGCCGATCATCGTCGCGGGCGGCGGCGTGCTCTACGCCATGGCGGAAAGCGAACTTGCGCGGTTTTCCGAGCACCACGGCATTCCCGTCGGCGAGACTCAGGCCGGAAAATCCGCCATGCCGGCCAACCACCCGATGGCGCTCGGAGCGATCGGGGTTACCGGGACTTCGGCGGCCAATGCGCTGGCCCGCGAGGCCGATCTGGTGCTGGCCATCGGCACGCGGCTGCAGGATTTCACGACGGGTTCGCGGACGATGTTCGAGAACCCGGCGTGCCGGATCATCGGGCTCAACGTCCAGCCCTTTGACGGCGCCAAGCACGGCGCGCTGCCGCTGGTGGGGGATGCGCGCGCGACATTGGGCGAGATGAGCGCCGCGCTCGGCGGTTGGAACAGCCCGGAGAGCTGGCGGGTCCGGGCGGTCAGCGCGCGCGAGGCCTGGTCTGCCGAAGCCGCCCCCGCGCTGGCGCCTACGAATGCCGCATTGCCTTCTGATGCGGCGGTGATCGGTGCGATCCTGCGGCAGGGGCAGAAATCCGATATCGTCGTCTCGGCTGCCGGCGGGTTGCCTGGAGAACTGCACAAGCTCTGGGAGACCGGCACGCCGGGCGGGTATCACCTCGAATACGGCTTTTCCTGCATGGGATACGAGATCGCCGGCGGGCTCGGCGTCAAGATGGCGGAGCCGACCCGCGAGGTCATCGTTCTCGTCGGCGACGGTTCGTACCTGATGATGAACTCCGAGATCGCGACCTCGGTGATGCTCGGGCTGAAACTCATCATCGTCGTGCTCGACAACGGTGGCTACGGCTGCATCGACCGGCTGCAGCGCGCCACGGGATCGCCGGGCTTCAACAACCTGCTGGCAACAGCCGAACACGAAACCCTGCCGGCGATCGACTTTGCCGCCCATGCCGCCAGCCTTGGCGCCGAGGCCGAGAAAGTCATCGGCGTTGGCGCGCTCGAAGCGGCGATCGCGCGTGCGCGCGCCGCGACGAAAACCGCCGTGATCGTCATCGATACCGATCCGGCCAAGGGGTCGGGCATCGGCGGGCACTGGTGGGATGTCGCGGTGGCGGAAACTTCGGAAAACGCCGCGGTTCGCGCCGCCCGGACGCAGTATGACACCGCCCGTGCGGCGCAGAAACTGACCTGAAACCGACCTTTAAAGTGACCTCAAGGACAAGACCCATGATCCGCATTGGCGCCAACCCCATCGGCTGGTCGAACGACGACATGCAGGAACTCGGCGGTGACACCCCGCTCGAAACCTGCCTCGCGGAAGCCGCCGAGATCGGCTTTCAGGGCATGGAGCTCGGGCATAAGTTTCCACGGGAAGCCCGTGCGCTGAAGGCGGCGCTCGCGCCCTTCGGCCTCGCCTGCATCTCCGGCTGGTATTCCGCCGAACTCCTCCAGCGCGATGCCAAGGCCGAAATGGCGGCGCTGCGGCCCCATCTCGATCTCCTGAAGGCGATGGGCTCGAACGTGCTGGTCTTCGCGGAGACCTCGAACGCCATCCATTCCAACCGCGCGGTGCCGCTCTCGCGCCGCCCGGTGCTGGTGGCGGGCGATTGGAAAATCTTTGGCGACCGCCTGAGCGAAGTGGCGCGGATGACGCTCGATGAGGGCCTGCGCCTCGTCTACCACCACCACATCGGCACGATCGTGCAATCGGGCGCGGATATCGATGCGCTGATGGACAACACCGGTGACGCCGTTCACCTTCTGCTCGACACCGGGCATGCGACCTGGGGTGGGGCGGATCCTGCCGCGCTCGCCCGGCGCTATCGCAGCCGGATTT
>CAZNAT010000031.1:0-36245 GCA_964571245.1 uncultured Methylobacterium sp. | reverse complement strand
ACCGGTGGTGGATGCCGCGGCGGTTTCGGCTCATTACGGCTCGATCTCGATCGTCACGTTTGTCGCGGCGACCGAGGCGGTCAAGTTCGCGGGCTGGTCGTTCGAGGGCTATCTCATCGCCATCGCCGCGATCATGGAGACGCCCGCCATCATGACCGCGCTGCTGCTGGCGCGGCGCTATGGATCGGCACAATCCGGCGAGCCGATCGGCACGCTCCTGCGGGAAATCGGGCTTAACGGTTCGATCGTCATGCTGGCGGGCTCCTTCGTCGTCGGCGCGATCACCGGGCCGTCCGGGCTCGCGATGATCGAGCCCTTCATCGGCGCCCCGTTTCGCGGCGTTTTGTGCCTGTTTCTGCTGGATATGGGGCTGGTGGCCGGGCGCGGGCTGCGGGAGGGCGGGCGGCTGCTGTCGCTTCCGGTGGTGTTGTTCGGGCTTTATATGCCGCTGATCTCGGCGGCGCTGGCGGCGCTGGCGTGCCTCTTTCTCAAGCTTTCGCCGGGAGGGACGGCCTTGCTGGTGACACTGTCGGCTTCGGCGTCCTATATCGCGGTGCCGGCAGCCCTGCGCCTTGCCTTGCCGGAAGCGCGGCCGGCGGTCTACCTCACCTTGTCGCTGGCGGTAACCTTCCCGTTCAATCTCACCATCGGGTTGCCGCTCTATCTTCTGCTGGCCGCGCGTGTTTCGGGAGGAGGCTAATGGAAACCCATGCCAAGAAGCGGATTGAAATCATCCTTGAAGCGCCGGCCGTGCTGCGGCTGACGACCCTGCTCGATGCCGCCGGCGTGAGCGGCTATACGATCCTCCCCGCGCTGGGCGGGCGCGGCGAGCGCGGCAACTGGTCACGTGAAGGGCTGGTTGGCGGGGCGGGCCAGATGGTCGCCGTCGTCTGCATCACCGATGCGAAACGGATCGAGGCCCTGCTGGCCGAGCTGATGCGGTTGCTCTCGCGGCAGATCGGGATTGTCAGCATCGGCGATGTCGTGGTGGTGCGCGGCGAGCGTTTCTGAACGCCGGGCGTGCGATGGTGTCTTGTGACGGTTCTTCTTGCCTCGATTTTTCTTGCCGAGCCGCGCCATCGACTGATAACCGGGACGCATGACCGAGCAAAAATCCGCGACCGCGTTTCCGCCCCGCCTGCTGGAGGGCTACGCCGATTTTCTGGCCGCTCGCTTGCCGCGCGAGCGCGCGCGCTTCGAGGAAATGGCCGAGAACGGCCAGAAGCCCGAAATCATGATCATTGCCTGCTGCGATAGCCGGGTTTCGCCGGAGGTCATCTTCGATGCGCGGCCCGGCGAGTTGTTCGTGGTCCGCAATGTTGCCAACCTCGTTCCGCCCTATTCGCCGGACGGCGAGTTGCATGGCACTTCCGCCGCGCTGGAGTTCGCGGTTCAGGCCCTGCGCGTCAAGCATATCGTGGTGATGGGCCACGCGCGCTGCGGCGGCGTGCACGCCTTCGTCCGGCGCTCGCGCTACCCTGATGACGACGCGCTCTCGCCCGGGGATTTCATCGGCAAATGGATGACGCTGATTTCACCGGCGGCGGAGGCGCTGCCGGCCCAGGCCGATGAAACCGACCATGATTACGCCGAAAGGCTGGCGCAGAGTTCCATCGGCAATTCGATCCAGAATCTCCTGACCTTCCCATGCGTCAACATCCTGCACGGGCGCGGCAAGCTGCAACTGCATGGCGCGATGTTCGATGTGACGACCGGGCTGTTGCGCACGCTCTGAGCCGGTTGGGGCACGAAACGCCTTGGGTGCGGGTTTTCCGGTCAGGTTTAGTACCCGGTCTTTCGATCGACCTGGTTGGGCAGGGTTTTGCCGGCCTCGAAGGCGGCCATATCGGCAAGGATGCTGGTCACCAGGCCGTCGGGGGTGGAGTCGGCGGCGACATGCGGCGTAATGAACGCGCGTGGATGCTTCCAGAGCGGACTGGTGCTGACAAGCGGCTCGGGCTCGAAAACATCGAGGCTGGCGCCAAGCAGGGTGCCCTCCTCCAGCGCGGCGAGGATATCCGCCTCGACCTGCAATCCGCCGCGCCCCGCGTTGATCAGATAAGGGCCGCCAAGGGCGCCATCGCGCGCGAGCCCAGCGAAAACATCGCGATTGAGGATGCCGCGCGTCGCCGCCGTCAGCGGCAGCAGGACCGCGAGAATGTCGGTTCTGGCGAGAAATGCGGGCAATTCGGCATCGCCGGCGAAGGCCTGAAGCCCCGGCATTTCCTGGCGTGAGCGCGACCAGCCGGCGACCTGAAACCCGAGCCGCATCAGCACCTCCGCGCAATCGCGCCCGAGAACGCCCATCCCCATGATCCCGACGCGGAGATCGCGCGCGCCCGGCTGATCGAGCGGATTCCAGCGCTGTTCACGCTGGAAGGCGAGGTAGGCCGGGATCTGCCGGAGGAAAAACAGGCTTTGCAGCGTGATCCACTCGGTCATCCGCGCGGTCAGCTCGGGGTTGATGATCCGGATGATCGGCACCTCCGGGAGGGTCTTGTCGGCGAGCAGCGCGTCGACCCCCGCTCCGAGATTGAAGATCGCGCGGAGGTTGGGCAAGGACGCCAAAAGGCCCGGCTTGGGTTTCCACACGGCGGCGAACTGCACGGCGGCGGGGTCAAAGGGCTCGCGGGCGTCGATAATCGTGTGGCGGGTATCCAGCCTTCGGAAACGTTCGATCCAGGGCGCGGGGTCCCAGACCTCGATCGCGACAAGCACAGCCATGGCACCGATCCTATTTTCCGTAGCCGAACATCCGGGGGACGAAGAGCACGGTATCGGGCACAAAAATCATGATGGCAAGCGCCGCGACCAGGACCCCGATGAACGGCCAGATCGAGCGGATGATCGTCTGGAGCGGAATGCCGGTGATGGCGTTGATCACGAACAACAGCACGCCATAGGGCGGTGTGATCAGCCCGATCATGCAATTGACGACGGAAACCACGCCGAAATGCACGAGATCGATGCCGAGCGCCCGGCAGGTCGGGATGAACAGCGGGATGATGACCAGAATGATCGTCGTCGCATCCAGCAGGCAGCCGAGAACCAGGAACAGGATGTTGACGAGAATGAGGAACATCAGCGGGGAGACGTTGAGCCCCTGCATCATGCTCGAAACGCTCGCGGGAATATTCTCGGATGCGACGATGTAGTTGAAGATCAGCGCCGCGCCGATAATGAGGCCGACCGAGGCGGTCGCCCGGGCACTCTCGGTCAGAATGCCGCGCAGGGCCTGGAAGGACAGCGCCCGATAGAAGAAGGTGGCGAGCAGCAGCGAATACAAGGCGGCAACGGCGGCGGCCTCGGTGGGGGTCGTCGCGCCGCCATAGATCCCGAACAGCAGGATCACCGGCATCAGCAGCGCCGGGAACGCGCGCGCGGTCAGCGCCGGAAGCTCGCGCATCGGCACCGCCACGTCGACGGGAACATTGTGGACGCGCGCCATGCGGGCGTTCATCATCATCAGGACGATGCCCATCATGACGCCGGGCACGATACCGCCGAGAAAGAGGTAGCCGATCGAGGTATCCGAGACGAGGGCGTACATCACCATCGGGATCGAGGGCGGGATGATCGGTCCGATGGTCGAGGCGGCCGCGGTGATCGCGGCGGCGTAACCCGGGGAATAGCGCCCGTCCTTGGTCATCATGCCGATGATGATCTTGCCGAGGCCGACCGCATCGGCCACCGCCGAGCCGGACATGCCGGCAAAGATCATGTTGGCGACGACGTTGACATGGCCAAGCCCGCCGCGGAACCGGCCGACCAGCGCCACGCAGAACTGCAGCAGCCGTTCGGAGATCGTTCCGGCATTCATGATATTGGCGGCGATGATGAAGAGCGGCACCGCGAGAATCAGGAAGCTGTCATAGAGACCCTGGATGATCTGCTCGGCGGCAAGACCGAGATCCTGGCCCTTCATCGCGAGGTAGAAAATCGCCGAGACGATCATCGACAGCGCGATCGGTGTTCCGATGGCGGCGAGCAGAAACAGAACGATCAGGCACGAGGCAAACGCGAGGGTCATCCGGCGATCTCCCGGCCCTCACGGTGGTCGAGCGCATCCGGGGATGCCCCGCGCGCGAGTTTCCAGGCCCGGAGGCCGTAGCGTACGATGATGGCGACCGCGAAAATGCCGTAGACGCTGAAAACGATATCCAGCCGGATGCCCAGCATCGGGCTGGATTTGATCTTGTAGAACAGGATGTAGTCGAAGGTGGCCGGCAGCGCCGCGAGGAAACCGGCGGCGATGGCAATGGCCGAAACCAAGGCCAGCACCCGGCGAATCCGCTCGGGAGTTAAGACATAGAGCACGTCGAACTTCACGTGGTCGCGCTCCTCAAGGCTGAAGGCCGAGCACCAGAACACCAGCCAGAGCCAGGTTGTCAGGCAGGCTTCATGCGTCCAGCCGATCGGCGCATTGAAGACGTAGCGGGAGATGATCTGGAGCATGAACGCGGCAAACATGGCGGCAAGCAGGGCTGCCGCCACGTCCTCGGCCCGCGCATGCAACCACGTGAGGGTTGCGCGCATCGCTGGGGCCTCCGCTTACTTGATGGCGTTGATGCGTTCGACCATGCCTTTGGGCCAATCGGCGGCAAACTTCGAGGTGAGATACTCGGCTTGCACTTTCTTGCGGAAGGCCTCGACATCGGGCGTGTAGACCTTGAGGCCCTTTTCCTTGAAGAAGCCTTCCAACTCGATCTCGAGTGCGAGCTGGCGCTGACGGCCGAGTTCCGAGGCGTCATCCGCCGCTTTCTGCACGATTTTCTGCTGTTCGGGCGTGAACTTGTCCCAGACCTTCTTGGAGATTGCGAGGAAGTTCTGGTCGACGAGATGGCTCGTCAGCACGATCTGCTTGGTGACTTCGTAGAATTTCGAATCGCGGTTGGTCGGCAGCGGGTTATCCTGGCCGTCGATCGCGCCGGTCTGGAGCGCGGTGTAGATCTCGGTGAAGGCGATGGGCAGCGGGTTCGCGCCCAGCGCCTTGCCGAGGAACAGCCAGGCTTCGGTCCCCGGCATGCGCAGCTTGACGCCCGCGAGATCCGCCGGGGTCTTGATTTCCTTGTCGGTACGCAGGTTGATCTGCCGGCGCCCCAGATACATCACGCTCAACAGCTTCACGCCGAGCTTGTCTTCGACGAGCTTCGACATTTCCTTGCCGACCTCGCTCTCGAACACCTTTTTCTGGTGATCGGCGTCGCGCAGCAGGTAGCCGGCGGTGAAGATCGACCAGGCCGGAATGATCGTCGCGAGTTCCTGCGCGGAGGTGATGGACATGTCGAGATTGCCGCGCGCGATGGCTTCAAGCTCGGTGCCCTGCTTGAACAGGGTTGCGTTCCAGTGCGGCTGGAACGAGGCGAAGTCCTTCACCGCCGGGCCGAAAACCTCAATGAGCGCGAGCGCGCGCTGGTCGGTCGGGGTGGCGGGAGCGGACAGTACCAGTTTGACGCCCTGCGCCTGCGCCGATGTGGCGGAGACCAGGCCAAGGCCGATCGTGCCGGCCAGTGCCGAGCCGACCATGGCGCCCAGCATCGTGCGGCGGTGGAAAGTGGTGATCATGGTGTCTTCTCCCAGATGTGCTGCCCTTGTGGGCGTTTTTCCTTGCCGGTGTTTTCGGACAGCGGCTGCCTTGATCCGACCTGGACGCCCCCTGCTTTCGGCGGAGCCGGTCTTCCATCGTTCATCATTTTCGTCGCGCATGAACGATCTAACATGTTAGTTCGCACAGGTCACGCCAAAATCTCGCCGGAGAGCGTGACCGAATCCGCGGGATTTGCAAGCGGCGCGATGCGCTTTGCGCTTGGGTCCGGCCGGGTTTTCCCGCCGTCGTGCGTGGCAGTCTTCCGTGGATTCCGGCTTGACAGCCGCGCGGCAACCCGCTCGATATTCTGTATACACGGGGCGTTGTCTCCTGGTGACATCCCGCGCGACATTCTCCGACGTCACACGATTTCCTGAAGGAACGGCACCAGACCCATGACGGAGCTCCCCACGACCGGCCGACCCGCAGCGCTTGGCCGGTTTTTCGTCGTCGATCTGACGCGCGTGCGATCCGGTCCGACGGCCGCGCGGCAACTGGCGGACTGGGGCGCGGAAGTGATCCGCATCGAGGCGCCGGTATCCGTCGAGCCCGATGATGGGCTCGACGGGCCGCGCCACGCCCCGGATTTCCAGAACATCCACCGCGGCAAGCGCAGCCTGACGCTCAATCTGCGATCGCCGGAGGGCATCGCGATCCTGCATCGACTGGTGGCGCGCGCGGATGTGGTGATCGAGAATTTCCGGCCTGACGTGAAGCATCGCCTCGGGATCGACTTCGAGAGCCTGCGGGCGATCAATCCGCGGCTGGTTTACGCCAGCATTTCGGGTTTTGGCCAAGATGGGCCTTACGCAAACCTGCCGGGTTTTGATCAGGTGGCGCAGGGATACGGCGGGCTGATGTCGGTAACGGGGCTGCCGGGGCAGGGCCCCGTTCGGGTCGGCATTCCGATTGCCGATCTGTCTTCCGGCCTCTATTGCGCCTTCGGCATCGTGACCGCGCTGCTGGAGCGGGAAGTGTCGGGCGAGGGGCAGTGGGTCACAACCTCGCTGCTGGAAGCCCAGATCGCGATGATGGACTTTCAGGCCGTACGCTGGCTGATCCAGCGCGAAGTGCCCGGCCAGGCCGGCAATGATCACCCGACCTATGCGCCGATGGGGGCGTTCGCCGCCGCTGATGGCCATATCAACATCGCGGTGCTGGGCACGCCGATGTGGGTGAAATTCTGTGCGGTTCTCGGCGCGCCGGAGATGGCGGCCAACCCGGATTTCATCGATGCCGAAACCCGGCTCGCCAACCGCGCCACGCTCAACGCGGCGATCGCGGCGATCCTGCGGACCAAACCCCGCGCCGAGTGGATGCGCCTTCTCAATGCCGCCAGCATCCCCTGCGGCCCCATCAATGGGATGGACGAGGTATTTGCCGATCCGCAGGTGGTGCATTCCGGGATTGCGCAGGCCGTTGAGCATCCTGATCTCGGCGAGATCCGGCTCGTGGGTCAGCCGGTGCATCTGAGCCGTACGCCGAGCCACTTGCGCGCCGCCGCGCCGGATCGCGGCCAGCATAGCGACGACATCCTGCATGACCTCGGGTACACCGACGCTGAAATCGCCGCCCTGCGCCACAATGGAGTTGTCTGATGAGCCATAAAGCGGGCCTTGCCGGAAGCCCGGCCGGCAAAATCGGCTGCGCGCGGGACGGCCATATCCTGACGATCACGATCGATAGCCCGGCCCGGCGCAACGCGTTGACGCTTGGCATGTGGCAAGCCCTGACCGACGCGCTTAACGCCGCCGAGGCGGATCCAGATATCCGCTGCATCGTGCTGCGCGGCGCGGGTGGTCAGGCGTTCAGCTCGGGCGCGGATATCTCCGAATTCGGGGATCTCCGCAATTCGCCCGCCTCCGTCATCGCCTATAACGAGGTTTGCGAGCAGGCCATGGACCGCCTCCACGCGGTTCAAAAGCCGACGATCGCGATGATCGAGGGCTTCTGTGTCGGTGGCGGCATGGCGCTGGCGATCAGCTGTGATATCCGTATCGCCGCGCGCAATGCCCGCTTCGGCATTCCGGCGGCCAAGCTTGGCCTCGGCTATGATTTTGCCGGCATTTCGCGCCTCGTTGATATCGCCGGCCCGTCGCGTGCGAAGGAGATCTTCTTCACCGCGCGGCAGTTCGATGCGGAGGAAGCTTATGAGATGAACCTGCTCAACCGGCTGGTCGCCGAGGAAGACCTCGCTCAAACGGTCGCCACCTACGCCGCCATGATCGCCGAAAACGCCCCGATGACCATCGCTTCGGTCAAGCTGGCGGTGGGGCAGGCCCGGCTCGACCCGGACAAGCGCGATCTTGCGGCGTGCCACGCGGCCGAACTCGCCTGTTTCCAGAGCGAGGACTACGCCGAGGGACGGCAGGCCTTCGCCGAAAAACGCAAGCCGGTCTTTCGTGGACGCTGATCCCGCGGAATGATCGGTGACAACGGACTGTTTTGAAGAACAGAAAGCTAAAAATCCGCCAAAAAGGACATTCGTTCTTCTTTACGAACAAGATGATCTCGCGTAGGGTCTCCTGGAACAAACGGGACGACGGGGCGGATCATGGCGGACCAGAACACGCAGGCAGCAGCGCGCGCGCGGCATTTTGAAACCGATCTGGTGCATGCGGGGACGCTCCGCTCGCAGTTCGGGGAGACCTCCGAGGCGCTATTCCTGACGCAAGGCCACGTCTATGACAGCGCCGAGCAATGCGAGAAGCGCTTTCTCGGCGAGGACCCCGGCTATATCTACGCCCGCTTTTCCAACCCGACGGTCGGGATGTTCGAGAAGCGCATCGCGACGCTTGAAGGCGCCGAGGCCGCGCGCGCCACCGCCAC
This sequence comes from uncultured Methylobacterium sp., assembly GCA_964571245.1. Lineage (GTDB taxonomy): Bacteria > Pseudomonadota > Alphaproteobacteria > Rhizobiales > Beijerinckiaceae > Rhabdaerophilum. The sequence continues at coordinate 27,829 of CAZNAT010000031.1, read as the reverse complement.
CGGCATGGCGGCGGTTACGGCGGCACTGATGGGGCTTACCCGCGCGGGTGACCACGTGGTGGCGGCGCAGGCGCTGTTCGGCTCGTGCCGCTACGTCGTCGAGGAGCATCTGCCGCGGTTCGGCGTCGCCTCGACCCTGATCGACGGGACCGATCTCGCCGCCTGGCGCGCCGCCGTACGCCCCAATACCAAGGTGTTTTTTCTTGAAAGTCCGGCCAACCCGACGCTGGAGGTGATCGATATCGAGGCCGTCGCCGGGATTGCCCGGGAAGTCGGTGCCAAGCTGGTCGTTGACAATGTCTTTGCCACCCCGCTCTGGCAGAAGCCGCTGGCGCTCGGGGCCGATTGCGTGACCTATTCGGCGACCAAGCACATCGACGGGCAGGGCCGCTGCCTTGGCGGGGTGATCCTCGGTTCCGAGGAGTTCATCAACACCCATGTCCACACGCTGCTGCGCCAGACCGGGCCGGCGATGTCGCCCTTCAACGCCTGGGTGCTGCTCAAGGGGCTCGAAACCCTGGCGATCCGGGTTGAACGGCAAACCAGAACCGCCGCCCTGCTGGCCGATTGGCTGGCGGCCGAGCCCAAGGTGAAGAAGCTGATTTTCCCTGGTCGCAAGGATCACCCGCAGGCGGCGGTCATCGCCCGGCAGATGGGCGGGCCATCGACCCTGATCGCGCTGGAAATCGCCGGCGACAAGGCCGGAGCCTTCCGTTTTCTCAACGCGCTCAAGATTTTCCGCATCTCGAACAACCTCGGCGATGCCAAAAGCCTCGCCGTGCACCCGGCGACGACGACGCACCAGCGGTTTCAACCGGAAGTACGGGCGGCGATGGGCGTGAGCGAGGGGCTGGTGCGGCTCTCCGTCGGGCTCGAACACCCGGATGACCTGATCGCCGATCTCCAGGATGCGCTCGCGGCGGTGTGAGGTGCCCTCAGGCACAACAAGGAGCGAGAGCGCGGGTTTAAGTCGATCGGAGCGGGACCGCTCAGCGGGTTTCAACCGGCCGCGTCTCGTCCTCGGTCCATTCGGTCATTGAGCCGTCGTAGAGCGAGATATCGGCCTGCCGGAGCACTTCGCTCAGCACGAACCAGTCGAGCGCGGCGGTATGCCCGGTGTTGCAGTAGGTGATCACGGGTTTGGCCGGCAGCGCGTCAAAGATTTCGCGCAGGCGAACGAGCCCGAGCAGCTTGCCGGTGCCGACGTCGAAAAGCTGGGTGTAATTGACGTTTTGAGCGCCCGGAATATGCCCGGCGCGCGCCGCTTCGGCGGCTTTTTCCTCTCCGGCGTAGTAGCTGGGCGAGCGCGCGTCGATCAGGACATGGGACTGTGCCGCGATCGCAGCGGCAACCGCGTCGGCCTGGCTTCTCAGGCCCGGCTGCCAGCAGATGGGGTAGGGTGCGCCCGCCGCCGGCACCCGTGCCCCGGTTTCGAGCGCCCGCCCGCCTGCGACCCAGGCGCGTGTACCGCCGTCGAGGATCGAGACCGCCGCGTGCCCGGCGTGTTTGAGCGTCCAATAGGCCCTGGCTGCTGCTGCAAAGTCATTGGCGCTGGTCCCGGTCGGGCACAGGATGACATGGCAGGCGGGCGTGATCCCGAGTTTGCCGAACAGCGACGACAGATGCCCGGCCTCCGGCAGTAGCCCGCCGGCATTGCCGCGCTTCATCCGCCAGCCGTCGCCCACGTAGTCGGAATGGATCGCACCGGGGATATGGCCCGCTTCGTAACTGGCACGACCACCATCGGCCGCGAGCCGGAAATCGATCGCGACGATACCCGGCGCATCGAGGGTGCTCGCAAGCCAGTCGGCGCTCACGAGGGCGGCAGTGGGAGCGGCGCTCATCCCTGGCTCTCGACCTTCCAGGCGTGGGTGATTTTCGCGGTCTTGCCGAGCATGATCGAGGCCGAGCAGTATTTCTCCTTCGACAACTCGATCGCCCGTTTCACCTTGGCTTCGGCGAGATCCCTGCCCTTCACGGTGTAATCGAGGTGGATCGCGGTAAAGACCTTCGGGTCCTCGCCCGCGCGCTCGGCGGAAACCTCGACGATGCAATCGGCGACATTCTCGCGGCCCTTGCGCAGGATCTGGACGACGTCAAACGCCGTGCAGCCCGCAAGCCCGATCAGCAGCAGCTCCATCGGCCGGATGCCGATGTTGCGGCCGCCGTATTCGGGTGAGCCGTCCATGACCACGGAATGTCCGCTCCCGGCCTCGCCGAGGAACGCCATGCCTTCGATGAGTTTTGCGCGCGCTTTCATGGTTTATCGTCTTTCTGGTTTGTGTGTCGTGTATCGCATTTTCTGGCACGAACCAGAAACCACCCGTGCCTCCGCAGGCGGATGCTGTGCTCGAAACCGCTCCGACCTTCCGGTCATCACCGGATGAACTGGTCGATATAGCCTTCGCCGAGGCCGTTCGCCGCGTAGTGTTTGCGACACTTGTCGATCCGGGTAAAGACGTCATCATACCCCAGACACTTGCCGTCGGGATCGACATAGATCATCGCGCCGTTGACCTGAAACATCGTGATCATCTCCTCGACATCCGGATCGACGACCAGGGTATGGGTTTCGCCGGGGGCCTCATAGACGTAGGAGCCCTCGGTGGCGACCCAATCATGCTCGAGATAGCGCCATTGGCCCTTGAGCACATAGCCATGCACCGGCATCGGGTGGCGGTGACGCGAGAGCACGCCCGCCCGCCGCACCCGCAACAGGTTCATCCAGTAGCCGCGCGTCGCGGACATGCAGAGCGGGCGAAACCAGACATTGTCGTCCACCGGCACCCAGATCCGCTCATCGAGCGGGATGACATGGGGCACGACGAGCTCGGGCGGCGATTCCGCCGGCATGGGGTGGCGGTAGGGCAGCCACTTATCGGACTCGGCGGGGACGGGGTTGGTCATGGCGGGAACTCCTCGATCGAAGGGGCAACGACATCCGGCACATAGGGTCAAACCGCGAGATAGCCACCATCGACCGGGATGATCGCGCCGGTGACGAACCGCGCGGCGTCGGAGGCGAGAAAAACCACCACGCCGCCGATATCCCCGGGCGTGCCCCAGCGGTTCATCGGGGTGCGCGCGAGAATCGGGGCGGCGCGAACCGCATCCTCCACCAGCGGCCGGGTCAGCTCGGTTTCGATCCAGCCCGGCGCGATGGCGTTGACACGAACGCCCTCGGGCGCCCAGGCCGCGGCAAGACTTTTCGTGAGCTGCCCGATACCGCCCTTGGAAGCGGCGTAGCCCGGCACGAAGGGCGAGCCGTGGAAGGTAAGCATCGAGGCGGTATTGACGATCGAGCCGCCGGTTTTTGCCAGCAGCGGTTTTGCCGCCACGCACATCCGCATGGTGCCGACGAGGTTGACCTCGAGCGTCAGCCGAAAGGCCTCGATCTCGAATTCCTTGCCGGCGCGCTGGATGATCCCAGCGCAATTGACGAGGAGGTCGAGCCGGTTACAGGCGGCGATGGCGCTGGCCACCGAGCGCTCGTCGGTGACATCGAGCACCGCGGTCGATATCCCGGCCTCCGGCGAAAAGGCGGCGCATTCCGCAGCGGTCAGTCCGCAGGCGATAACGGTGTACCCCGCCTTGACCAGCGCCCGGCTGATGCCTTCGCCGATGCCGCGTGTGCCGCCGGTGACAAGAGCTGTTTTCTGCATGATCGTGTTTTTCCGGTTCCGGTCGCGGCCATCCTCGTCCATGTTGTCTTGTGCATGCAAGGTATCTTCCGCGCCGGATGCTTTTCGCTTGCACGCTTCTGTTGTTTTGCACGCCGCCTTTCTTGAGATGAAAGAGATCAGATGACGACCGACCACGCGGGATCGCGATCCATCTCCGCTGCCATCGCGGATTTCGCCTTGATGCCCGGGCGCGGCCCCTTGGGGCGGGCCTTGCCCGATAGCGCCCGGCATATCCTGCAGCTTTCGCTGCTCGATTGGTGCGCGGTTGCGATTGCGGGTCAGGATGAGCCGGTGAGCGGCATCGTCCGCGGCCTGGTTGCCGAGGAAGGCGGCCGTGCCGAGGCCAGCGTCATCGGGCTTCGCGAGAAGCTGCCGGCGCGGGCGGCAGCGCTGGCCAATGGCGCGACCTCGCACGCGCTCGACTACGACGACACGCATTTCGCCCATATCGGCCATCCCAGCGTCGCCATTCTTCCCGCAGCGCTGGCGATGGCCGAAAAAACCGGCGCCGATGGCGGCGATTTTCTCGATGCTGCGCTGATCGGGGTGGAGGCCTCCTGCCGCATCGGCACCTGGCTCGGCCGGGCGCATTATCAGCACGGCTTCCACCAGACCGCGACCGCCGGCAGTTTTGGTGCGGCGGTGGCGGCGGGCCGCCTGCTCCGGCTCGATCCCGGGCAGATGCGGCAGGCGCTTGGCATTGCGGCAACACGCGCTTCCGGCCTGAAATCGCAGTTCGGTACGATGGGTAAACCCTTTCACGCCGGGATGGCGGCGGCGAACGGCGTCGAGGCCGCGCTGCTCGCCAAAGCCGGGTTCATCTCGCGGCCCGATGGGCTGGAATGCGAGCAGGGGTTTGCCCAAACCCATGCCGGCGAGATGGGAGACCCTGCGGGGGTCCTCGAAGGCCTCGGCTCGGCGTTCTGGTTCGAAACCGTGCAGCACAAGTTTCACGCCTGCTGCCACGGCACCCATGCCGCGCTCGAGGCGCTCAACGAGGTCAGGATCAGCCATAAGCTGACGGCGGACGACATCGAAGAGGCTGTCGTCACCGTGCATCCGCGCTGGCTGAAGGTCTGCCACATCGAGCGGCCCATGACCGGGCTTGAGGCGAAATTCAGCTATCGGCTGACTGCGGCGATGGCGCTGGCCGGACGCGATACCAGCGCGCTTGCAACCTTTACCGATGCGCTCTGCGCCGAACCGGTGTTGGTTGCGCTGCGCGACCGGGTGCGGGTCGAAACCAACCCGGCGCTGCGCGATACCGAGGCGACAATCCTGCTGCGGCTCCGCTCCGGCAAGGCGATCGAGGCCCACCACGATCTCGAACAGCCGCAGGTGGCCTCGGTGCGCGAGGGCAAGGTTCGTCGCAAGGCGAACGGCCTTCTCGGCGCCGCCAGGAGCGAAGCCCTATGGGCCGCGATCCGCGATATCGACCGGACACCGCTTTCGATTTTGTTGGAATGCGCCAACCCCGCGCGGTAGGTTCGGGGCGTGCCGGCATCAAGGCGCGGCTTCTTCAGGAGATCTTCCATGGCCCGTTCGAATCGCTATCGTCTCGCGGTGATCCCGGGGGACGGCATCGGGGTGGAAGTGATGCCCGAAGGCCTGCGCGTGCTCGAGGCCGTTGCGAGAAAGTTCAAGTTCTCGCTCGATCTTGATCCCTTCGAGTTCTCGTCCTGGGCGTATTACGAGAAACACGGCCAGATGATGCCGGATGACTGGAAGACGAAGATCGGCGGACACGACGCGATTTTCTTCGGCGCCGTCGGTGCGCCCGACAAGATCGCCGATCACGTTTCACTCTGGGGCTCGCTGCTGCTGATGCGGCGCGAGTTCGATCAATACGTCAACCTTCGCCCGGTCAAACTGATGCCCGGCGTGCCCTCGCCGCTGGCGAACCGCAAGCCGGGTGACATCGATTTCTTCGTCGTGCGCGAGAATACCGAAGGGGAATACTCCAGCGTCGGCGGACGGATGTTCCCGGGGACAGAGCGCGAATTCGTGCTGCAGGAAACCGTCATGACCCGCATCGGCGTGGATCGCATCCTCAAATACGCCTTCGAGCTCGCGATGCGGCGTCCGCGCCGGAAGCTCACCAGCGCCACCAAGTCCAACGGCATCTCGATCTCGATGCCCTATTGGGACGAGCGCGTCGCCGAGATGAAAAAGGCCTATCCCGGGGTTGCCGTCGATCAGTACCATATCGATATCCTGACCGCACATTTCGTCTTGAACCCGGATCGGTTCGACGTGGTGGTCGCCTCGAACCTTTTCGGCGATATCCTCTCCGATCTCGGTCCGGCCTGCACCGGCACCATCGGCATCGCGCCATCCGGCAACATCAATCCCGAGCGGAAATTCCCGTCGCTGTTCGAACCGGTCCATGGTTCGGCCCCGGATATCGCGGGGCAGGGTATTGCCAATCCGATCGGGCAGATCTGGTCCGCCGCGATGATGCTGGATCATCTTGGCGAGCCGGAAGCCGCGGCGGAGATCGTCCGCGCCATCGAGGAGGTGCTCGCGAAGGGCGATTATCGCACGCGCGATCTTGGCGGCAAGGCAAGCACGGTTCAATGCGGCAAGGCCGTCGCGGACGCGATCGGCTAGAGCGGTATCCGACCTGATTGAACGAGGTCAGCTGCTCTATCTTGTTGTCTGGTCGCATTTTCGCTCGCGCGGACCTTCGGTGCCTGACGCGAACCGGGAACTACCCCTGCCTTCGCAGGGGCATGCTTCGCTCGAAAAGCCTTCAGGATCGGATGCGCGCTACGCCTACCACTTCGGCGTCTTGCTGGTGGGGTCGAAGCGGCGCTTGAGCCCTTCCCAGCAATCGAGGTATTTCTGATCGATGGTCGGCAGCGACGCGGCATAGGCCGTCAGCCGTTGCGGCAGGCGGGTTTCGAGCATGAACGCCATCGTGCCCGCGAGTTTATGCGGCACCATCGGCTCGTTGGAGGCCTTCTCGAAGGCCGGCGTATCCGGCCCATGCGGCAGCATCATGTTGTGCAGGCTCATGCCGCCGGGAACGAACCCCTCCGGCTTGGCGTCGTAGACGCCGTAGATGAGCCCCATGAACTCGCTCATGATGTTGCGGTGGTACCACGGCGGACGGAAGGTGTTCTCCGCCACCATCCAGCGCTCCGGAAAGATCACGAAATCGATATTCGCGGTCCCGACTTCGCCCGAAGGCGAGGTCAACACGGTGAAAATCGACGGATCCGGGTGGTCGAACTGGATCGCACCGACCGGCGCGAAATGCCGGAGATCGTATTTGTAGGGGTAGTAGTTGCCGTGCCAGGCGATGACATCGAGCGGGGATTGGCCGATGTCGGTGACGAACATCTCGCCGCACCATTTGACATAGAGTTCGGCGGCGCCCTGCTTGTCCTCATAGGCGGCGACGGGGGCCTTGAAGTCGCGGGCATTGGCGAGGCAATTCGCGCCGATCGGGCCGCGCTCGGGCAGCGTGAGCGCCCCGCCGTAGTTCTCGCAGACATAGGCGCGCGCCGGACCATTGACCAGTTCGCAGGCAAAAATCACCCCGCGCGGGATGACGCAGACCTCGCCGGGCTCGATCTCGATCGTTCCGAATTCGGTCCGGAACCGCAGCTTGCCGTGCTGCGCGATGATCATCAATTCGCCGTCGGCGTTGAAGAAGAACTCATTCTCCATCGAGGCGGTGATCAGCGCGATATGCGCGGCCATCCCGGTCTGGCCCTCGGCATCGCCGGCGGTGATGATGGTGTGCAGGCCGGTGCGGAAGGTGAGCTTGGCGGCAGGAAGGGGGATGGGCATCCAGCGCATCTGGCCGATCGGGAGTTCGCTCTCCTCGCGGTTCGGCGCGGTGCGGATCATGCCGATGTCGGTCTTGCGGTAACGGCTCTGGTGCTTGACCGCCGGCTGGATGCGGTAGAGCCAGGAGCGCTCGTTGGTCGAGCGCGGGGCGGTAAACGGCGAGCCCGAAAGCTGCTCGGCGTAAAGACCGTAGTTGCATTTCTGCGGCGAGTTCCGCCCCACCGGCAAGGCATCGGGCAGGGCTTCGGTCTCGAACGAGTTGCCGAAGCCGGTCATATAGGCGAGCTTGGCCTCGTTCGTCAGCTTCGCGCCATCGGCGGTGCCCGTCTTGGTATGGATATTCATCGGGTCGCTTCCTTGTCCGGTCCGGGTTCGAAGGATGGCGGCCGCGACCGTCCCTGCCCCGCTGTTTGACGCGTCAAGCATGCCGGGAACAGGCCCGGAAGGCAAGCCTATTTGTTGCGTCTGCAACTAAGTCGGCCGAAACGCGGCGACGCCGGGCTTGCCCCGCGCAGCCCCGCTCAGCCGACGCTCGGCGGCGCGCCAAGATGCCTGGCGAGAAAGGCCAGGCTGCGCTCCCAGGCCAGTTTGGCGGCGGCGGCATCGTAGCGCGCGGCATTGGTATCGTTGTTGAAAGCGTGGTCGACACCCTCGTACAGATGGATTTCGAAGGTCTTGCCGGCCGCTTCGAGCGCCGCCTTGTAGGCGGGGATGCCGGCATTGATGCGCTCGTCCTTGCCGGCGTAGTGCAGTTGCAACGCCGCCTTGATGCCGCCAACCTTGTCCGCCGCGAGCTGCCGGCCGTAATAGGCCACGCCGGCACCGAGCGCCGGTTCAATGGCCGCGACCGCATTCACCATGCCGCCGCCCCAGCAGAAGCCGATGGCGCCGACCTTGCCGGTGGATTGCGGGTGGCCAGCGAGCAGCCGCACTGCCGCCGCGATCCGCGCCGCCGCCTTGTCGGGCGCCAGCGTGCCGATCATGTCGCGCGCCTTGTCCTCATCGGCGGGGGTGCCGCCTTCCGGCGAGAGCGCGTCGATGCCAAGCGTCAGGTAGCCCGCGAGCGCGCCGCGCCGGGTCATGTCGCGGATATGCGGGTTGAGGCCGCGGTTTTCGTGGATCATCACCAGCGCCGGACGCTTCACCGCGCCCTTGAGCGCCACGAGATAGCCGTTCAACCCGGCGTCCGCCCCGGGGATGGCCACCTTGTCCTCGATGGCGAGACGCGGGTCATCCCCCCGAACCGTTTCCGCCAGCGCGTAATTGTTCTGCAGCATCGGCAAAAGCGCGGCGGCGGCGGCGGTCGAGCCGGCGAGGCCGGTCAAGCGCTCCATGAACGCCCGGCGATCCATCGCGCCATGGGTGAAGCGGTCGTAGAGATCGATGATATCGCGCTGGATCGGTGGCATGGTCGCGCTCCCTGCTGTTGATCCTTTCAGCATACGTCAGAACGGGATCGCGACAAGTCCAATGAAACCAATCCAAACCCGTTGAAATCAAACAACGAAGTGTCGCCCTGCCCGAAAGGGGTGCGGAACCGCAACACCGATCGCGCCCGAGAATTAAAATTGGAACGAGCACCATCCTGGTATGGACAAATTAACCCGATTCAACAAGAACTTGCATCCGCGTGATCCTGCACGTGAACCGGAGACTCGATATGTCCAAGACGATTGCCAAGGTTTTGCTGATGACGCTGCTCGCCAGCGCCGCCGTTGCCTGCGCCACCGCCCCGGCGGAGAAGGCCCCGATCACCCGCAAGGGTTGATCAACGCGGGTTCAATTCCAGCCTGCCACGGTTCTTCCGCGGCAGGCTTTTTTGTTGCCCGGATGGCGTGGATCGGAACAAGCAAGGCGATCCCGAAAGAAAAAGGCGACCCGAAGGCCGCCCTTGAATTCCGGATAGAAAACTTCGATGCGCGGCCGGAGCCTCGCATCGTCGAGGAAAGCCCTTAGAGCATTTTTACGATGAAGTGGACACCGGTTCATCGAAAGAAAATGCGACAAAACAAGAAGAGAGAGCGGTCGATCTGATCGAGGCAGATCGGAAACCGCTCTAGACCTGAACCCTCAGACCTTCTTGGCTTCCGACTTGCGATCCGCACGCTCGGCGATACGGGCCGACTTGCCGCGGCGATCGCGCAGGTAATAGAGCTTGGCACGGCGGACCTTGCCGCGACGGACGACCTTGATGCTGTCGATATTCGGCGAATAAAGCGGAAACACGCGCTCGACGCCTTCGCCGTACGAAATCTTGCGCACCGTGAAGCTCTCGTTGAGGCCGCCGCCATTGCGGGAGATGCAGACGCCTTCATAGGCCTGAACGCGGGAGCGCTCGCCTTCCTTGACCTTGACGTTGACGATCACGGTGTCACCGGGGGCGAATACCGGGATGACCTTGTCGCCGAGGACGCGGGCGGCTTCTTCTTTTTCGATCGTCTGGAGAATATCCATGGCAAAAACCTTTTCCGTTTCGCTTCATGAGCGAGCGTTTGGACACGCTGTTGTGAGTTGAGCGCGGGCGATACACGAGTTTTCCGGGAATGTCACCCCTTTGGGGCAGGTTTTTTACCCGAAGTGCCCGGCGAAGGCGGAATTTTCGCGGCAAGATCGGGCCGCCGCGCGCGCGTCAGGCGCTCGGCCTCGCTGTGCCGCCAGCTGGCGATCTTGGCATGGTTGCCGGAAAGCAGGATTTCGGGGATTTCCTGCCCCTCCCATTGCCGCGGCCGCGTGTAATGCGGGTATTCGAGCAGCCCCCGTTCGTGGCTTTCCTCGAGGTCCGAGCCTTCCCCGCCCATGACGCCCGGGATGAGGCGGACAATCGCGTCGAGCATCACCTGCGCCGCGAGTTCGCCGCCGGAAAGAACGTAGTCGCCGATGGAGATTTCCTCGAGGCCGCGTGCAGCGATCACGCGCTCGTCGACGCCCTCGAAGCGTCCGCAGACGAGAACCACCCCCGGTCCCGCGGCCAGCTGGCGCGCCATCGGCTGGGTGAACAGCCTTCCGCGCGGGGACATCAGGTAGCGCGGCCGCGAATCGTCCTTTGGGAGAGAGGCGTCGAGCGCGGCTGCCACGACATCAGCGCGGAGGACCATGCCGGGGCCGCCGCCTGCGGGGGTATCATCGACGTTCCGGTGCCGGCCGATGCCGTGATCGCGGATATCCTTGACCCCAAGCGACCAGACCCCGCGCCTGAGCGCCTCGCCGGCGAGGGATTGCCCGAGCGCCCCGGGAAACATCTCCGGCATCAGCGTCAGAACCAGCGCGGAAAACCCGCCCCCGCCGGTCTTGGCGCCGCTCATGCGGCACCAAACGCAAACCGGGCATCGAGCGCGTCAAAATGCGGGATGGCCGCGATGACGTTGTCGAAGCCGGCAAAATCAGACGCCCGCAACATGGTCAGCATCGCCACCGCCCGCATCCCGGCGCGCCGTGCCGCTTCCACCCCGAGTGGCGCATCCTCGAACACCACGCAATGCTCGGGTGCCACCCCCATCCGCTCGGCGGCGGCGAGGAACATATCGGGGTGCGGCTTGCCGCGAAACCCCTGGCTGGGCGAAACGATGGTGCGAAACCGTGCCCGGAGCGCCAGCGTATCCAGCACCACCGCGATATTCTCGTTTGGCGCGGCGGTGCCGACCGCCATCGGCACATCGGCCGCCTCGGCACGCGCCATCAGCGCGGCGAGGCCGGAGACCGGCGCCACATGCGGGCGATAGAGCTCGACATAGAGCGCTTCTTTTTCCGTGCCGCGCGCGACGATTTCCGCGGGCGAGAGAGCCGGGAACATCTCGCCGATGATTTCGGGGTTGGTGCGTCCTGCGGTGCGGCCAAAAAAACTCGGGCGATCGAACGGCAGATCGTATTTGGCGTGCCAGGCCTCCCAGGCGTCGTCGTGAAAGCGCATGTTGTCAACGATCGTGCCGTCCATATCGAAGATAAGGCCTTTGATCGGCGCGTTCATGTTCAATCCATCGGCTCGTCGGCGGGTTTGGCTTTCGGGGGCTCGGGTTTGGCGAGAAACGCCGGATCAACAATGATCCGTTTGCCCGCCAGATCGACCATGGGCACGGCGGCCTTGGTGAACGGCAGCAGCCAGGTCGGGCCGCCTTCGCGCGGGCGGATTTCGAGAATGTCGCCCGCCCCGAAGTTATGGACGATCAGCACGGTGCCGACGGATTCCCCGGTGGCCTCCACGGCATCAAGCCCGATCAGGTCGGCGTGATAAAACTCTTCTTCTTCCTCGGTTTCGGGCAGATTGGCGCGGTCGACGAAAAGTTCGGTACCTGTGAGTTTGGCGACCTCGTCGCGATCGCTCATGCCGGCGAATTTGACCACCAGCATGTCATCCTTGAGGAAACGCCCGTCGTCGATCTCGAAGGCCCGGCCATCGGCGGCAAAGAGCGTGCCGTAGTCGGCGATCGCCATGGGATCGCCGGTGAAGCTTTTGACGCGGCATTCCCCGCGCACGCCGTGCGGCGCGCCAATGACGCAGAGCACCAGCCGCTGCTCGGGCGGGGGCATGGTGGTGGATGGTTTTGGCTTCTTCGACTTTGCCATCGGTCAGCTCCGCAAACGTCATGGCCGGGTTTAGCCCGGCCATCCACGACGATCATGTGCAGGAAGAGCAAGTCGCAGATGCCCGGGCAGAGTGGCTCCGGAGGAACCGTGCTCGCCCGAGCAAACGGAAGCCCTTACTCAGCAGCGGCTTCGCCAGCCTTCTTGGCCTTCTCGGCGGCGCGTTCTTGGGCCTTCTTGCCCGGCTCGGCGGCCTTCGGGTTGTTGCGGGCGTCGCGCTTGAGGACGCCGGCGGCATCGAGGAACCGGGCGACGCGATCGGTCGGCTGGGCGCCCTTGGCGAGCCAGGCCTTCGCTTTTTCGAGGTCGAGCACGACGCGCTGGCCGGAGTCCTTGGCAAGCATCGGGTTGTAGGTGCCGAGCTTCTCCAGAAAACGGCCATCGCGCGGGGCGCGGGCATCGGCCACGACGATGCGATAAACCGGGCGCTTCTTGGCACCACCACGGGCGAGACGAATTTTGATAGACATGGGTTAGTTCCTTTTTTGTGGGATGGGAAGTTCAGGACAATATGGGGCGCATGAAGCTGCGCTCGTAACTCAGGATGCAGCGTGTTTTCTCGGCAAAAGTGAACGCGGCGATGCATTCAGGATCAACCGCCACCTTGCGGCGGTATTCCTCGTAGGCGGCGAGGCTTTCGAAGCTGAAAAGCGCGAGGGCGATATTGTTGGCGCCCTCGTGGGGGAGGAAATAGCCGTGGTGCTGGCCGCCAAGCTTCTCGACCAGCGGAATCCACATCCGACCGTATTCCTCGAATTCGGCGAGCTTGTAGGGGTCGATGACGTATCTGAGATAGCAGGTGACCATTCGCGGCTCACTTCTTCCGGAACGGGTTGAACCCGCCCAGCCCCGGCAGGCCACCAAGACCCGGAAGCCCGGGCTTGCCCAAGCCAGGAAGACCCGGCAGCTTGGCCCCGCCTTGCCCCTGAAGCTTTTCAAGCTGCTTCTGCGCCTCGGCGATGGCGTCGGTCGACATGCCGCCGCCCGCGCCCGGCGGCGGAAGCTTCGAGAGGTCCGGCATGCCGCCGCCCATCCCGAACATGTTGGCGAGTCCCGCCATCGGCCCGCGGCCCCCCTTGCCGACGGCCTTCATCATGTCGGCCATGCCGCGGTGCATCTTGAGGAGCTTGTTGATCTCCTCTGCCGAGGTGCCGGAGCCCGCCGCGATGCGCTTCTTGCGGGAATGCTTGAGGATATCCGGGTTGGCGCGCTCAGTGGGAGTCATCGAATTGACGATGGCCACCTGCCGCGCGATCATCTTGTCGTTGACCCCCGCGGCTTCCATCTGGCCCTTGGCTTTCGCCACGCCCGGCAGCATGCCCATCAGGCCGCCGAGGCCGCCGAGTTTTTCCATCTGCTTGAGCTGGTCGCGCAGGTCCGAAAGGTCGAATTTGCCCTTCTTCATGCGCTCGGCCATCGCCAGCGCTTTTTCCTGATCGATACTCGCCGCAGCCTTCTCGACGAGGCTGACGATATCGCCCATGCCGAGGATGCGGTTGGCGATGCGCGAGGGATGGAAATCCTCCAGCGCATCCATCTTTTCGCCCATACCGATGAGCTTGATCGGCTTGCCGGTCACCGCGCGCATCGACAGCGCCGCGCCGCCGCGCCCGTCGCCATCGACGCGGGTGAGCACGATGCCGGTGATGCCGACCTGCCCGTCGAAGGCGCGGGCGGTGTTGACGGCATCCTGACCGGTCAGCGCATCGGCGACGAGCAGGGTCTCGTGCGGATTGACCGCCGCCTTGACCCGGACGACCTCTTCCATCAGCTCGTCATCGAGTGTGACGCGGCCGGCGGTATCGAAGATCACGACATCATAGCCGCCGAGGCGTGCGGCCTGTTCGGCGCGCCTGGCGATCTGAAGCGCGTTCTCGCCGGCAACGATCGGCAGCACGTCGATGCCGTTGTCGCGGCCAAGCACCGCAAGCTGCTCCATCGCGGCCGGTCGGCGCGTATCGAGCGAGGCCATCAGGACCTTTTTCTTGTCCCGGGTCTGGAGGCGCAGTGCGATTTTCGCCGTGGTCGTGGTTTTGCCGGAGCCTTGCAGGCCGACCATGAGAATGCCGACCGGCGGTACGGCCTGAAGGTCGATCGGGTCGGCATCCGAGCCGAGCATGGCGACAAGCTCGTCGTTGACGATCTTGACGACCATCTGGCCCGGCGTGACCGATTTGACGACATTCGCGCCCACGGCACGAGCGCGGACCTTTTCGGTGAAGTCCCGGACGACATCGAGTGCGACATCGGCTTCCAGCAGCGCCCGGCGCACTTCGCGCATCGCCTCGGCAACATCCTGTTCGCTCAGCGCGCCTCGGCGCGTGAGTTTGTCAAGAATGCCGGAAAGACGACCCGAAAGGCCTTCAAACATGGTGCTGTCCGTTTTCACTTGCTCTGAAATCGACAGAAGTGGTCGATTTCAGAGCGGTTCCCTCGCATAAGCTCGGCGTCGCTTTGCCCCTCGCCTTCAGCCCAAGGGCTTCCGGCAGGGCGCGAACCTTTCAGTTCGCGTGCTCCAAACAAAATCGCGCCCGGGCAAAAGCCTCGGCATGGCCGACGCGTTTTCCCAAACAAGAAAGCGCCCGGGGGCGCATCGCGCTGCCGGACGTTGACCTCCCGAAGCAAGCCTCGGGTCGGCGGATCAAGACGATCTCACCGGATTGGAGCGCGGTCGATAGCCCGAAAGGGCGGGAAGGTCAAGGAAGAGGTGGGAAGGACAGCGTCGGTGACGGCTCCGGCGGCAGCGGCACTGTAAAGGGCGGAGCATCGTTAAACGAGGCGACCGGAAGCTCCGGTGGCAGCGGGACCGCGACGATGACAGCGCTCTTGCCGGCGGTTGCCGATGCCGGGCTGATCAATTCGCTCGCCGTCATCCGCGCGGTCACCAGCTTCGTTGCGCTCAGGTCCGGCTCGAAAAGCCAGTGCATGTCCTCGTACTTTGCCTTCTGAAACAGGTCGATCAACCCCGGTTCAACGCCCATGCGGCGGACATAGGTTTTCAGCTTGCCGTAGATCGGCCCGTCCTTTTCCGGCGAGAACTGCTTGGGCGGCAGCTTCGTGGTGCCGATCAGCTCCCGCCGGATTTCCTCCCGCCGGCCGCCGATCGTCCGATGATAGACCCGATAGTGACGAATGACCTGTTCGGAGCGGTTAACCTGGATCTGGTGCACGCCGACGACAGCCCGAGGCAGCAGAATCCGTTGTTTTCCCGCCGCCAGAACCAGCACGCAGGCCGAAGCGCAATACGAGATCCCGCTTGTCGCGACAGTGCCGCGAAACCCGTTCTTGCCTTCGGTTTCCGCGCAAGCTTCCGTGGGGTTGCAGCCGACGAACTGCGTGCGCCCGACTGCGACATCAAACCCGTGCTTGCGAATGAGCGCGCCGATCTGGGTCGCCGCATCGACGTTGCCGCCGACGGAGTGGATGACAATCAATGGTCGGCGCTTGCCCAGCGTCTTGAGCAGCGCGGCAAAGGCCGCCGGCGTCTGTCTGGTGATCGTGCCCTGCGCATCGATCCATTCCGGGCAGGCGGGTTCACACGCCGGGCCGCCGCGCACGAGGGAGAATTTCATCTCCTTGTCTTTGTCGGCCTTGTCCTGTTTGCCCTTGTCCGAAGCCGAAGCGGGCATGACAGTGATGGATAGCGCCGTGAAAACAAGGAACAAAGTCCGGAATAGCATGATCAAAACAACCCGAATGAATTCTTTAACCCCGGCATCGTCCGGCGGAATGCCGGGCGGAGTCAAGCGAGCTGGCGGCGGCGCGGCAGAGCGTGCGGGCCCGGTCTTTACAGCGGGTTGGACGACAGCGGCGAGCCGGGGGTGATCAGAAGCGAATTTCAAACGCGGTTTTCGTTCCGCGCTGAAGCCCGCAGCTCTCATAAAAATGGAGAACGCTTTCGTCCGTGCGGCCGGTCATCAGCATGACCTTATAGGCGTTTGCTTCCCGAGCGTGTGCCAGAAGATGCTGGATCAACCGCTTTCCGAACCCCCGACCGCGCATGGCCGCATCGGTGACGACATTCTCGATCATTCCGAAGGGGCGGGCGCTGCGTGTCAAATTCGGCACAAGCACCAGGACAGCGCTCGCGGCCACGCGGCCCCGGACCTCGCCGATGCCCAGATACAGCCCGGGCATTTCGAGCATCTCCCCAAGCCGGGCGCGCGCCAAGGCGAGAGGCAGGACGGGGTCCTTAATGCTCAGTTGAGAGTAGAGGCTCAGCAGCGCCTCGAGATCGCCGGCCTCGGCGCCGCGGCAGACGAATTCAGCGCCGTCAGGCATCACTTCAGGAACACCACGATCTTCAGCCGCATCGTGGTCTCGTCGCTTTTCTCGGGGATGAACTCGTATTCCTCAAGAAATTTCCCGGTCGAGACCAGGTTCTTGTCGTCGAGCCACGCCGTCAGCGCTTCATAGGCGGTGTCGATCTCGTCGTAGGCGCCCTCATGGCTGAAGATCACCGCGCGGCCGGCGGGGGAGAGCGTGGCGTCAAAATTGGCGCCGAAACTCGTACCGTCGGGCGGTCGGGCACCCAAGGGCAACATCGCCTCGTAGGTGAAGCCGAGATCGTTGCTATCAACAAAATACGCCATCGCATGGCCTGTGCGCGGCAGATTGAGCCGCCTGGCCTCGTCATCAAGCTGGCTGATCGCCTTTTTCAGTGCCGCGAACCCGTCATCCCAGGTGCTCTGGCCCTTGAGGCGGAGAACGGGTTTGGCCTCGTATTCGCGCAGTTCGCCGCCTGCGGTATCGGCTGGTGGTTTGGCAGGTTCGGCGGCGGGATTGGCTGTGGCGGGCGGCTGCACCGGTACAGGGTTTGCAGGAACTGTATATTCTGGATCTTTCGAAATCGGGGCGGGGGCCGGGGGCGCAGCCTGCTGGCCGAAGCCTGGCGCGCCCGCGAATAAACCCAACAGCATGCAGGCGATCGCCAGCCTTCGGATAAACCCGGCAACGCCTAAGGGCGCGGCATGGAGTGAACTGGTATCCGGCATGAGCCTCGCCATGGGCGCCCCCGTCATGAGGATGAGCGGAACGGCCCGGGGTCGAGACCCTAGCGCAGAACCGGTTCGGGCAGTGTAATGCGAAACATCTGCGTGCGCACGCCTTCAACCCCGAAATCGTTGTCGTTGATGACGATAAGCTCTTCGGGTGCCATCACGGCAACACCTTCGATTCGCGCGGGCAGCCCGGCAACGCTGTCGCTATCGAGCACCGGCACCTTGGTGAGCGGCACCAGGCCGCGCAGCCCGAGCGCGTCGCCTTCCAGGATTTCGAGGCTTGGGCTCATTTCCAGCGAGTCGTATTCGGGCGGAATGCGGCTGGCTTCGCCCAGCGTCACCAGGAAAAAGCGGGAGGCCCGTTCGATCCTCTCGAGGATGAGCAGGCGATCCTCGCTGACCGCGACGATTTCGCTGACATGGACTTCCTGCCGGGCCCGCTCGCGCCCGTCGTTGTCGGACTTGAAGGCCTGCGGCTCATCGAGCTGGTAGAGATACTGGCCGACGACCTGACCGGTCTCGCGCTCGAGCTTCCAGATCCGGACGTTGCGGGATTGGCGGAACGCCGCCACATCCGGGTTGGCGAGTGGCGATTGCATCATCACGAACAGGAATTTCTCATCCGGGGAAACGGCAAGCGCCTCGAACCCGCGCCCCTGAACCCGCTGGCGCATGATCGGCGGCAGGTTGGGAACGATGTCGTAGTCGGCATCCTTGAAGTCGGCCGCGGCGTTCGCCGGCACGAACCGGCGCTTGATGGTGCCGTCCGATCCGGCTTCGAGCAGCGACGGGCCGAATTCCTCGGCGATCCAGAAGCTGCCGTCCTGCAGCCGGACGAAGGCTTCAGGATCAATCCCCGAGGGGTCGGGCGGCAGGACCTTGCCGTCGATCGCGAAGGCCTGTTCGGCTTTTGCGCCGCTGGATGCCGGGTTCGGACGGCCTGAGACCGGCCGGCCGGACTTGCCCTTGAGCGGGATGAACACGTTGATCCGCGCGACGAGGTCGGGGCCGATATCCACGGCGTAGATCGAGGGAGCAAACCCCGGCAGCGGATAGATCCTGGCGCTCTTGTCGCCGCCGCAAACCTGGTCCGGCTCAAGACCGATCAGGCGCTTGGTTTCCCCGCACGGAATGTTGGGGCCGCGATCGGTCATCAGCCAGAGCCGGCCTTGCGAATCGCCGGGCTGGCGGAAGGCGGCGGATCCCATGGCCACCGTCAGGTTCATCGCCTTGCCATTGGGAAAGGTCACGACCCCGAGCGGCAGGTTCGCGATCTGGATGGGCACGACGAGCGGCCTGGGCGGCATGACAGCCGCTGGCGGCGCCGAATTCTGGGGTATCGAGTTCTGGGGCGTCGGCACATCGGGGGCCGCGCGGTCATTGGCCTGCGCAACCGCGACCCCGAACATCAACGGCAGGACAAGGAGCGCCAGCGTCGCCGGACGCACGACGAAACCTAGGGATAGGGAACCCGGAACCGCGTTTTGGCGCCGCATCAACAATAAGTCACCCTCGTTGGTCCGAAAAGGATAGGGCCGAAATGATCGTGAGACGTTTCGTCGCCCGCCGGAACCCGCTATATCGCTATCTGCATGGACGCCAAAGGCAATACAAGTCTTTGTTTGGGAAGCTTCAGGACAAAAACATGGTACTTGCCCCCGCCCCTTTCGCCAATCGCCTTCCGGAAACAGGAATTCCGTTCCGGAAAATGCATGGCCTTGGCAATGATTTCGTCGTGATCGACGCGCGCCGCGCGCCGCTTCACCTCGCGCAAAGCCAGCTCGAACGGATCGCCGATCGTCGTCTGGGCATCGGCTGCGATCAGGTGATCGTGCTGGAGCCGAGCACCAGGGCCGATGCGATCATGCGGATCTACAACCCCGATGGCGGCGAGGTCGGCGCTTGCGGCAATGCCACCCGCTGCATCGGTCAGTTGCTTGCCCGGGAAAAGGCGGCCGATGAAGCCAGTATCGAAACCCGCGCCGGCGTGCTGCGCGCCGTGCTGCGCGACGCGCTCGTTGCGGTCGACATGGGGCTGCCCGAACTCGACTGGGCAAAAATTCCGCTGGCCCCGATTCCGCTGGCGGGTGCGGCCCCTCCGGCGGCCGGGAGCGATACCGCGCGGGTGTTTCTCGATGTCTCCACGATTGATTCGGCGCTGCCGGCCTGGTTTTCGGCGGTGAACATGGGCAATCCGCATGCGGTGTTTTTTGTCCGCGATGGCGCGAGCTTCGATCTCGAACGCCTGGGGCCGATGCTTGAATCGCACCCCATGTTTTCCGAGAAAGCCAATATCTCCCTCGCCGAAGCGATCGGCCCCGGCGCGTTCCGCGTCCGCGTCTGGGAGCGGGCCGCGGGGGCCACGCTGGCCTGCGGCACGGCGGCCTGCGCGGTGGCGGTGGCCGCAGAGCGGCTCGGGCTGGCCTCTGGCGAGATCCGGATCGCGCTGCCGGGCGGCGAGTTGATGATCACCCGCTCGACCGAGGGCCGCGTCATCATGACCGGCCCGGTCGCGACGAGCTTTACCGGGGTGATCGATCCCTCCCTCCTTGCCGTGCCGGATGCCGCATGAGCGCGGAGGTCGTTACCCTCGGCTGCCGGCTCAACACCTTCGAGAGCGAGGCGATGAAGCGCGCCGCGCGCGAAGCGGGGCAGCAGGATCTCGTGATCGTCAATACCTGCGCGGTCACCGCCGAGGCGGTCAGTCAGGCACGGCAGACGATCCGGCGGCTCAAGCGCGAAAACCCCGAACGGCGCATCATCGTTACCGGCTGCGCGGCGCAGACCGAGCCGGAAACCTTCGCCGCCATGCCGGAAATCCATCAGATCATCGGCAATGACATCAAGCTGAAGCCCGAGACCTGGTCGAACCTGCTGAAAACACCGGAAAGCCCGGACTTTGGGCTGGCGCTTTCCGAGCGCGTTCTTGTCAACGACATCATGGCGGTGAGGGAAACCGCCGGGCATATGGTCGATGGCCTCGAAGGCCGGGCGCGGGCCTTCGTTCAGGTGCAGAACGGCTGCGATCACCGCTGCACCTTCTGCATCATCCCGTTCGGGCGCGGCAATTCGCGTTCGGTCCCGATGGGCGAGGTCGTGGAGCAGGTTGCCCGGCTGGTCGAGACGGGGTTTTGCGAGGTGGTGCTGACCGGCGTCGATCTGACCTCCTATGGTGCTGATCTTCCGGGAGTGCCGAAGCTCGGCAACCTCGTCCGGGCGATCCTCGATCACGTGTCCACCCTGCCGCGGCTGCGGATTTCCTCGATCGACCAGATCGAGGCCGATGATCTTCTGGTGCGGATGCTAAAGGACGAACCCCGGTTGATGCCGCATCTGCATCTCTCGTTGCAGGCGGGGGACAACCTCATCCTCAAGCGCATGAAGCGCCGCCATTCGCGCGAGGATGCCATTCGGTTCTGCGCCGATCTCCGCCGTGCGCGCGGCGATTTCGTGTTCGGGGCCGATATCATCGCGGGCTTCCCGACCGAAACCGAGGCGATGTTCGAAAACTCGCTGCGGCTCGTCGAGGAGTGCGGGTTGACGCATCTCCACGTTTTCCCGTATTCGCCCCGCCCCGGCACGCCCGCCGCGCGCATGCCGCAGCTTGACCGGGGCGTGATCAAGGCCCGCGCCGCCCGCTTGCGCGCGGCAGGAAAACACGCTCTGGAGCGGCATCTGGCGGGCCGCGTCGGCCAGAGCGGTCTGGTTCTGGTCGAGCATCGTCAGCGGCGCGACGGCGCGCGGATCGGCCGGCTGGAGGATTTCACCGAGATCGCGTTTCACGAGCCCGCCAAGGCCGGTTCGCTTGCGCCGATCCGGATTACAGGACATGACGGCGCGACGCTGACGGGCAGGCTGCTCGACGCGCCGGCCGCGTGACAGACAGGTGACATGAGAGCATGAGCAATCCGAAAAAACCCGGCGGGTTTCTCAGCCGCCTGTTTGGCCGCGAGCCGCATCCGGGCACCGAACACGCCGAGGCCCTGGAGCAAAACCGGACGCCCGTAGCCGGTCAGAAGGATGGGGCCGAGGAGGGCACCCCCGAGCGCGCGGGGCTTCCGCCCCTCCCGCAGGGAGGAGCCACCGCAAGCGAAGCGCCCGAAACCGCTTTGGGTGTTCCCGCTCCGATCGGGAACATGCCATCGGCGACGCCGGTTATCGCGTCGGCTGCCTCGCCCAGGCTTTCGTGGTGGAAGCGCCTCAGCCAGGGCCTTGGCCGCACGGCGTCGCAGATCGGCTCGGGCATCACCGCGATCTTCACCACGCGCAAGCTCGATGCCGGAACGCTGCAGGATCTCGAGGATGTGCTCATCCAGGCCGATCTCGGGGTCGAGGTGGCCGGCCGGATCGTCGCGGTGATCGGCAAGGACCGGTTCGACAAATCCGTCGAGCCCGAGGAGATCAAGGCCGCGCTGGCGGGCGAGGTTGAGAAGGTCCTGATGCCGGTCGCCCAGCCGCTGGTGATCGATGCTGAGAAGAAGCCGTTCGTCATCCTGATGGTCGGCGTCAACGGTTCCGGCAAGACGACGACGATCGGCAAACTCGCCGCGAAATTCCGCGCGGAAGGCAAATCCGTGATGCTGGCGGCCGGGGATACCTTCCGTGCGGCCGCCATCGAGCAGCTGAAAATCTGGGCGGACCGAACCGGCGCGGCGTTTGTCGCCCGCGATCAGGGCGCGGATGCGGCGGGCCTCGCCTTCGATGCCCTGACCCGGGCGCGCGAAGCCGGCACCGATATCCTGCTGATCGATACCGCCGGCCGGCTCCAGAACAAGCAGGGGTTGATGGAGGAGCTGGCCAAAATCGTCCGCGTCATCAAGAAGATGGATGCTTCCGCGCCGCATGCCGCGCTGCTGGTGCTCGATGCGACCGTGGGCCAGAACGCGATCAGCCAGGTCGAGGCGTTCAAATCGATCGCCGGGATTACCGGGCTCATCATGACCAAGCTCGACGGCACCGCACGCGGCGGCATTCTGGTCGCACTCGCCGGCCGGTTTGGCCTGCCGGTGCATTTCATCGGCGTTGGCGAGGGCGTCGAGGATCTCGAGCCGTTTGCCGCGCGGGACTTTGCCCGCGCGATCGCCGGGCTGGACGAGAAATAATCCGGGACGACGAGGGTGGCGCGCCCGGGTGCGCCGCCGCCCGGAAAATCACACGATCTTCAGGGTGATGGGCGTGACGCCGTCGATTTCGAGGTGCATTACCTGCCCCCGCGTGACGGCGGCGACGCCTTCGGGCGTGCCGGTGAAGATGAGATCGCCGGCCTTGAGTTCAAAAAACTTCGACAGGATCGCGATCTGCTCGGGGATCGACCAGATCATCGCGGCCATCGTCGAGTTTTGCCGCACGGTGCCATCGACGCTCAGCCGGATCCCGCCCTTCAGCGAAAACGCCTCCGAGATCGGCGTGATCGGTCCAACCGGGCCGGAGGCATCGGCGGATTTGCCGATCTCCCAGGGGCGGCCAAGCTTCTTAGCCTCGCCTTGCAGGTCGCGGCGGGTCATGTCGAGCCCGGCGGCATAGCCGAAGACGTGGCGCATCGCGTCCTCAATCGGGATATTCTTGCCGCCGGAAGCCAGCGCGACCACCAGTTCGGCCTCGTGGTGATAGTCGGAGGTTTCGGATGGATACGGCAGGGCGGCGGTTTCGCCAGCCTCGACCGCGAAGATGGCGTCGGCGGTTTTCATGAAGAAAAATGGCGGTTCGCGATCGGGATCGAAGCCCATCTCGATGGCATGTGCCGCGTAATTCCTGCCGATGCAGAACGCGCGCCGGACCGGAAACCGTGCGGTGGAGCCGGTGATGGCGAGGGTCGGGCGGGGTTCGAGCACGGGGACGGCGGGAGCGGGAACGTGAGGGGCCATCAAGACAACTCCGGGATTGTGGAAGACGCGCGAAGCGTTTATCGCGCAATGAGGATTGCCCAGTCGTAGCTTTTCCCGCGCGTGTCGGGAAGCCTCGACGCATGGAATGCAGCAGGAATGTCAACAGAACCGTCCCCCACGCCCAAGCAGAACCCGTTCCTCAAGCTGGCGCTGGAAATGGGGCCGCTGGTCCTGTTTTTCGCCGCCAATTCCCGGCCCGAATGGTTCAAGCCGATCGTTGGCGCGGTTCTGGGGCAGGAGCTGGTGGCCTCGCCCAAGGCGCCGATCCTGATCGCCACCGCCGTCTTCATGGTCGCCATGCTCGCCTCGCTGGGCTTTGCCTGGTACCAGCACCGCAAGCTGCCGATCATGCCGCTGGTGACCGGTGTCGTGGTGCTGGTGTTCGGCTCGCTGACGCTGATCTTGCAGGACGATCTCTTCATCAAGCTCAAGCCGACGATCGTGAATTCGCTGTTTGGCGCGGTGCTGCTTGGCGGGCTCGCGTTTGGCAAGCCGCTGCTGCCCTATGTGCTTGAAAGCGTGTTCCATCTTGATGACGAGGGCTGGTGGAAGCTGACCTTCCGCTGGGGCCTGTTCTTCTTTGTCCTCGCCGGGCTCAACGAGGTCATCTGGCGCACGCAATCGACGGATTTCTGGGTCGCGTTCAAGGTCTGGGGTATCATGCCGCTGACGATCGCTTTCACCCTCGCGCAGACGCCGATGATGCTGCGGCACGGGTTTGACCCCGAGGGCAAGAACGGCTCCGGGAAGGATCAAGCGTAACACCCGCAGCCTGGGCGCAAAGCGCTACCGGGGGAGCGCCCTGACGATGGCGGGCATCAGCTTGTCGCGGATCGATTCCGGCGTCAGCGGCCCGACGTGCTTGTAGGCGATCCGGCCATCGGGCGTGACGACGAAGGTTTCCGGCACGCCGTACACCCCCCATTCGATCGATGCGCGGCCATCTGAATCCGTCCCGACGGCCTGATAGGGGTTGCCGAGCTTGCCAAGGAAGCGGCGGGCATTTTCCGGTTTGTCCTTCTGGTTGATGCCGAACAGGACAAGGCGCGGGTCTTTCGCCAGCTCCATCAGAAAGGGGTGTTCCTGATGGCAGGGCACGCACCAGGATGCGAAAACATTGACAAGGCTGACCCGGCCCTTGCCGAGATCGGCGTTGGAGAACCCCGGCTGGCTTGAACCTTCGAGCGCCGGAAGCGCGAAGACGGGCACCGGTTTGCCGATCAGCGCCGAGGGCAGCTTCGAAGGGTCGCCCGAGTAGAGCTGCACGCCAAACACCGCCACCAGGCCGATAAACAACGCCAGTGGCAGGTACGCGATCCACGAACGCCGCGTCGGCGTGGCCGCGTTCACCGTCTGGCCTCGTTAGCTACCGGAGCCGGGCCCCCGGTGCCCTCAGCTTCAAGCGTTACAAGGCGTCGCCGCGCCGCGCGATTGGCGAGGAGGCTGCCCAGCACCATCCAGCCGAGGATGAGCCCGGTGGCCGCATAAGACGCCAGAATATAGCCGCCGTGCGGGCCGAGATCGATCATGCCGGACCTCCGGTTCGCGCCTGCCGGTCGGCGGCGACGATCTGCAACCGCTCGATGCGCCGCGCCGTCAGTTCGGTTTTCATGCGGACAATCAACAGCACGAGGTAAAGTAGCAGATAGGCCAGGCCCATCACGAACAACGGCGTCAGCATGGAGCGGTCGATGGTCGGCCCGCCCAGCCGGAATACCGACGCCGGTTGGTGCAGCGTGTACCACCAATCGACCGAGAACTTGATGATCGGCAGGTTGATCGCGCCGACGAGCGTCAGGACCGCGACCGCGCGCGCGCCGCGTTGTGGCTCGTCGATCGCCCGCCACAGCGCGATGATGCCGAGATAGATCAGGAACAGGATCAGAACCGAGGTCAGCCGCGCATCCCATTCCCACCAGGTGCCCCACATCGGCTTGCCCCAGAAGGAGCCGGTAAGGAGACAGATCAGCGTGAAGCCGGCACCTAGTGGCGCCGCGGCCTTCTGCGCGACATCGGCCATCGGGTGGCGGAAAACCAGCGTCCCCAGCGCCGAGACCGCCATGCCGGCGTAAACAAACAGCGCCAGCCAGGCGGCGGGGACGTGGATATACATGATCCTGACCGTCTCGCCCTGCTGGTAATCCGCCGGAGAGGCCATGAACGCGCCGTAGAGCCCGTAGCCGAAGGCGAGAACCGTCAACCCGACCAGCGGCAGCAGCAGCCGGTCCGCCAGCGCGTTGAACGCGGCGGGATTGGCAAGGCGCAGCCAGATCGAAGGCTTCGGGGTGGTTTACATCAGGGTTCAGCCAGAAAACGGAGCATCAGGCGTCCCCATAAGCGAAGCGACGGGGCAGCGCAAACGGGGGAATCAAATTCGCCGGCCATGGCCGATCAATTCCGCGCGAACCTGAGTGCCGCGGTGGCGGCAAGCGGCGCCACCACCAGCATGATCAGGCTGACCCCGGCGAGCAGCATCAGCGGGGTCGAATACGCGCGTCCTGCGGCGGCTTCCTTTACCACTGTGGCGCCGAAGATCAGCGTCGGGATGGTCAACGGCAACACCAGCACCGAGAGCAGCAACCCGCCGCGCTTGAGCGAGACCGTCAGCGCCGCGCCGATCAGCCCGATCAGCGTCAGCGCAGGCGTGCCGATCAGCAGCGAGATCGACAACGGCAGCATTGCCTGCGGCTCGATCGCGAGCATCAGCCCGAGCAGCGGCCCGATGAGGCTGAGCGGCAGGCCCGTCACCAGCCAATGCGCCAGCGCCTTGGCGGCAAGAACCAGCATCAGCGGGGTTTCTCCCAAAAGGAGATGATCGACAACACCGTCTTCCTCGTCCGCCTGGAGGAGCCGGTCGAGCCCGAGCAGGGTGGCCAGCAGCGCGGCAAGCCACAGGAGCGCCGGGGCGAGGCGTCCGATCAGCTTCTGGTCCGCGCCAACAGCGAAGGGCACGACCGAGATGAGAATGAGGAAAAACACAATCCCGAGCTCCGCCCCCGCGCCAATGCGGCGGGCGAGGGTGAGTTCGCGGCGGATGACGGCGAGGAGCGCGTTCATGCGGCGAGACCTCCGCCAAGCGCCAGATGGCGGACTTCGAGGCCGAGCGGCTGATGGGTCGCCACGATCGCCATTCCGCCCGCGGCGGCATGCGCCCGTAGCAGCGCGCCCACCAGCGCCTGCCCGGCAAGATCGAGCGCGGCCAGCGGCTCATCGAGCAGCCAGACCGGGCGCGGCGCGACGAGAAGCCGCGCCAGCGCGACACGGCGGCGCTGCCCGGCCGAGAGCACCTGGACCGGCAGGCCCGCCAGCGGGCCGACACCCAGCCTGTCGAGCGCTGCCGCGGTGCCGGCGGTGTCTCCCCCAAGGATTCCGGCGGCGAAGGCGAGGTTCTCGGATGGGGTCAGTGCCTCGCGCAGGCCCTCCCGATGGCCGTGATAGTGCAGCAGCAGCGCGGCCTCGCTGTCCTCCGGGAGGCCATGCCAGGCGATCGTGCCAGCATCGGGCTGGGAAAACCCGGCAAGTGTCCGCATCAACGTTGATTTTCCGGTGCCGTTCGGCCCGGTGAGCTGCAGGATTTCGCCCGCACCGAGATCGAGATCGAGCCCTTCGAACAACAGGCGGTAGCCGCGCCGCACCATCAGGCCGCGGGCGCTCAGGCGCAGTTTTGTTGCGAAAGTACCCTTGTCCGCCACAGCACCCTTGCCCGCCAGAGTATTCTTGCCCGCCACGCCGCCGATCCGTCCTTGTATCCGCTGCCGCCTTGCCGATGCTCCCGGCGTCGGTTTTTATTTCGCCGGTTTTTGTCTGGTCCCGGGGAGCTTCAGTCTTTCGGCGTGTAGCGGTAAATTTAGAAATGATCTATACACCGCGTAGCTGCGTCGCGCGCTTGGGTTAAGCGCGGGGTCCGGGCACACCCGGGCGGCGCACGCGAAGAATCGCGCTCTGGGTCATGGTCCAACTCCATGCTTCCGAGGTCAATCCGGCTGCCCCGGCCACCCCCGAACGTAACCCTGCTCAAGGAATTTTCCGCCGATGTCGCTCGACAGCTTCAAATGCCGCAAACAGCTCGTGGTCGATGGCAAGACCTATGCCTATTATTCGTTGCCCGAGGCCGAGAAAAATGGCCTGAAGGGCGTCTCGAAGCTTCCCTATTCGATGAAGGTCCTGCTGGAAAACCTGCTGCGCCATGAAGACGGCCGCACGGTGACCAGGGCCGATATCGAGGCGGTTTCCGCCTGGCTCGACAACAAGGGCAAGACCGAGAAGGAAATCGGCTTCCGCCCGGCGCGCGTGCTGATGCAGGATTTCACCGGCGTTCCCGCCGTCGTTGATCTCGCCGCGATGCGCGACGGCATGAACACGCTCGGCGGCGATCCCAACAAGATCAACCCGCTGGTCCCGGTCGACCTCGTGATCGACCATTCGGTGATCGTCGATGAATTCGGCACGCCCAAGGCCTTCGATCGCAACGTCGAGCTCGAATACGAGCGCAACATGGAGCGCTATAACTTCCTCAAGTGGGGTCAGGGCGCGTTCGCCAACTTCCGCGTCGTGCCGCCGGGCACCGGCATCTGCCACCAGGTCAACGTCGAATATCTCGCCCAGACCGTCTGGACCCGGCGTGACACCGACGGCTCGACGCTCGCCTATCCCGATACCGTCGTCGGCACCGACAGCCATACCACCATGGTCAATGGCCTCGCCGTGCTCGGCTGGGGTGTCGGCGGTATCGAGGCCGAGGCCGCGATGCTCGGCCAGCCGCAATCGATGTTGCTGCCCGAAGTCGTCGGCTTCGAGCTTTCCGGCAAGCTCAACGAGGGCGTCACCGCGACCGATCTCGTGCTGACCGTCACCCAGATGCTGCGCAAGAAGGGCGTCGTCGGCA
>CAZNAT010000030.1:34814-36731 GCA_964571245.1 uncultured Methylobacterium sp. | reverse complement strand
ATCGTGGCCAAGATTTTCGAGGATCACGGCGGGCGGATCGAGTTGCTCGACCCGGCGCCTGCCCCCGGGGGACTGCCAGCCTCCGGCGCGCTTGTCCGGATCCACCTGCCGCAAAGCCCGGTGAGCGCCGATCCCACGCCCCCCGATTCAAGCTCAGACGACATCCGCTCCAATGAAGGTAACCGATAGATGGCAAGCGACATTCTGATTGTGGATGACGAGGCCGATATCCGCGATCTCGTGGCCGGCATCCTCGACGACGAAGGCTATTCGACCCGCACCGCGCGGCACTCGGACGAGGCCCTCGCCGCGATCGAAACCCGCCGCCCCAACCTGATCTTTCTCGATATCTGGATCCAGGGCAGCCGGCTCGACGGTTTGCAGCTGCTCGATGTCATCCACGAATTGCACCCGGAAATCCCGGTGGTGATGATCTCCGGCCACGGCAATATCGAAACCGCCGTCGCCGCGATCAAGCAGGGCGCCTATGACTTCATCGAGAAGCCGTTCAAGGTTGACCGGCTGGTGCTGGTCGCCCAGCGCGCCCTCGAGCAGATGGCGCTCAAGCGCGAGATCCGCGACCTGAAAACCCGTTCGGGCGAGCCGGAGGGCCTGATCGGCCTGTCGACGGTGATGTCACAGTTGCGCCAGCAGATCGAGCGTGTCGCCCCCACCAATGCCCGGGTGATGATTTCCGGCCCGCCGGGGTCGGGCAAGGAGCTGGCGGCGCGATCGCTGCACCAGCTTTCGGCGCGCGCGCGCGGCCCGTTCGTTGTCATCAACGCCGCCGCGATCACGCCGGAGCGGATGGAGGAGGCGCTGTTCGGCGTCGAGGCCGTGAAGGGCCGGGCGCGGCGCATCGGCGCGCTGGAAGAAGCGCATGGCGGCTCGCTGTTCATCGACGAGATCGCCGATATGCCGCGCGAAACCCAGAACAAGATCCTGCGCGTGCTGGTGGACCAGAATTTTCAGCGCGTCGACGGCAATGCCCGCGTCCATGTCGACGTCCGGATCATCTCGTCGACCAGCCGTGACCTTGCCGAGGAAATCGCCGCCGGCCGCTTCCGGGAGGATCTTTACCACCGGCTCGGGGTGGTCCCGATCCGCGTGCCGGCGCTCGCCGAGCGAAGGGAAGATATTCCCGCGCTGATCGAGCATTTCATGCAGCAGATCTCGGTTGCTTCCGGCCTGCCCAGGCGCCGGATCGCCGGGGATGCGATGGCCATCCTGCAAACCCATGACTGGCCGGGCAATATCCGTCAGCTGCGCAACAACATCGAGCGCCTGCTCATCCTCGCCGGTGGCGACGCCAGCCAGGAAATCACCGCCGAAATGCTGCCGCAGGACGTCGGTTCCTCGGCGCCGGCAACCCCGAACGGGGCAGGCGGCGAGAAGCTGCTGTCGATGGCGCTGCGCGAGGCGCGCGAGGTCTTCGAGCGCGAATACCTCGTTGCGCAGATCAACCGGTTTGGCGGCAATATCTCCCGGACGGCCGAATTCGTCGGCATGGAGCGCTCGGCCTTGCACAGAAAGCTCAAGTCGCTGGGAATTTGACGTCGAGGCAGAATGGCCAACCCGATTGGCAACACAGGCCCTTGGTTTTTGTTCCGTTTCATGCAGGATAGGCCGCAACGGTTGCAGTGCAATAATTAAAGCTGCCGACGCGCGGCCCTGATTGGACTTTGGACATATTTCGATCCAGATTGCGGCCTAGGTGCCGGTCCAGCATCAGGATCATTGAATAAAAGAAGCCACGCCCAAAAGCGGGCGGACAAGAAACGGGTGAACAAGAATGGCGACGGAACGAGCCTTGAGCTTGCAGGATAATTTTCTCAATCACGTCCGAAAAAACAAGATTTCCGTGACGATTTTTCTGGTCAACGGCGTTAAACTTCAGGGGGCGGTGACCTGGTTCGA
>CAZNAT010000030.1:11387-34804 GCA_964571245.1 uncultured Methylobacterium sp. | reverse complement strand
CTCAAGCGCGACGGGGTATCGCAACTGGTCTACAAGCATGCGATTTCGACGATCATGCCGGCTTCGCCGATCCATCTTCCGGGACCGAACGACGAGGAATGAGGCACAAGGCAGGGCTGGATAGGGCCCATCCCGTTGCCTCAAACCGATTGCGCCCGGAAATTGCGCCCCTGAACCGATTGGAACACGACCACGACCGATAACCCGACCAAGACCGGCACCAAGGCGGCGATAAAACCCGTCTTTGAGCCCGAAAAGGCGATTGCGCTGAAAACGCGTACCTTCGTCCTCGGCCCCTATTTGTCCGAACGCAGCGCCGCGGCGGCCGGGTCGATGACCTTGCGGACCCCGGAGGCGCGGCTCGAGGAGGCGGTGGGCCTGACGCTGGCGATCGATCTTCACATCGTCGACCAGATGATCGTGCCGATCCGCCAGCCGCGACCCTCGACCTTTCTCGGGCTGGGCAAGGTCGAGGAGATCGCCGCCCGGATCGGAGCCGAAGAGATCTCGCTGGTGATGGTGGATTGTGCGCTGACCCCGGTGCAACAGCGCAACCTCGAACAGGCCTTCAAGGCCAAGGTCATCGACCGGACCGGGCTGATCCTCGAAATTTTCGGGCGGAGGGCCTCCACGCGCGAAGGGCGGCTGCAGGTCGAACTCGCGCATCTCGCTTATCAGAAATCGCGGCTGGTGCGATCCTGGACCCATCTTGAGCGCCAGCGCGGCGGCTTCGGCTTTCTCGGCGGCCCCGGCGAAACCCAGATCGAAACCGATCGCCGGCTCATTCAGGAACGGATGACCAGGATCGAGGCCGACCTCGAGGACGTCAAACGCACGCGCGGACTGCATCGCAAGAGCCGCGACAAGGTGCCGTACCCCACGGTGGCGCTCGTCGGCTATACCAACGCCGGAAAATCCAGCCTGTTCAACCGCATGACCGAGGCGGAAGTGCTGGCAAAAGACATGCTGTTCGCCACCCTCGACCCGACGACGCGGGCGGTTCAGCTGCCGCATGGCCTCAAGATCGTGCTCTCGGATACCGTCGGCTTCATCTCGGACCTGCCGACGCAACTCGTCGCGGCCTTCCGCGCGACGCTGGAAGACGTGATCTCGGCGGAAATCATCCTGCATGTCCGCGACATCGCCAATGCCGATACCGAAGCGCAGGAGCTGGATGTCAAATCCGTGCTCGCCGACCTCGGCATCTCCGGCGCGGCGGAAAAACGCATCATCGAGGTCTGGAACAAGGCGGACCTGCTCAGCGCCGCCGAAGCGAGGCGCCTCAGGGAAGTCGCCGCCCGGCGCGGCGAGGGGGCTCCGGTGCTCGTCTCCGCGCTCACCGGCAAGGGCATCAAGGATCTGCTGGACGAAATCGAGCGCCGCCTCGCCGAAGGGCGCGAGACGCTCGATATCACCCTCGATGCCGGCGATGGTGCCGGCCTTGCCTGGCTCTACGAGAATGCCGAGATTTTATCCCGCCGTAACGGCCGCACCGGCAAGGTCAGCTTGAAGATCCGCGCCGGCAAGACCGAAATGGGGCGGATTCAGCGGAAGTTTCCGGGGACGAAGGCCGGCTAGAGCGATGGCCGACCCGGATGAACCGGCGGCGCCCGTCATCGCGAGGAGCATCAGCGATGCGGCGATCCAGAAGAATGGATTGCCGCGTCGGCTTCATGCGAAGCCTCCTCGCAATGACGATCCAGCCTGACCGGCGGATGCTCTAGCCGTTTTTCTCCAACCCCTTCGCCTCGTCCCACAAGGCATCCATCTCGGCAAGGCTCGTGCCCTCGAACCCGCGCCCCTGCGCCGCCAGCCGTGATTCGATATGCGCGAAGCGGCGGATGAATTTGCGGTTGGTGCCTTCGAGTGCCGTTTCCGGATCGATCCCGGCGTGGCGCGCGAGATTGGCGATCACGAACAGCATATCGCCGATCTCATCCTTTATGGCGGACGCGTCCTTTTTGTCGAACGCTTCTTCAACCTCTTGAATTTCCTCGCGGAGTTTTTCCAGCACAGCCCGCGGATCGTTCCAGTCGAAGCCAACCGTCCCGGCTTTCTGTTGTAGCTTCACCGCGCGCGTGAGCGCGGGCAGGGCAGGCGGCACGCCGTCGAGCAGGCTTCCGGGCGGCACCTTCAAGCCGGCCTCGGCCTTTTTTGCCGCCTTTTGCGCCCGCTCCTCGGCCTTGATCGCCTCCCAGAGTTCCTTGACCTCGCCGGGGTTGCGGCCCGGCCAGGCATCGGGGCCGTCAGGGTCGCCGAAGACATGGGGGTGACGACGGATCAGCTTGGCGGTAATCGCCAGGACGACATCGTCAAAGGCAAAATCGCCGGCTTCCTCGGCCATCCGGGCATGAAAAACCACCTGCAGCAGGAGATCGCCCAAC
Source organism: uncultured Methylobacterium sp. (assembly GCA_964571245.1). Lineage (GTDB taxonomy): Bacteria > Pseudomonadota > Alphaproteobacteria > Rhizobiales > Beijerinckiaceae > Rhabdaerophilum. The sequence continues at coordinate 32,420 of CAZNAT010000030.1, read as the reverse complement.
TCGTCGCAGAGATCGACCCTATCACCGCGCGCGATGGCATCGGCGACCTCGTAGGCTTCCTCGATCGTATAGGGGGCGATGCTCGCAAAATCCTGCTTCACATCCCAGGGGCAGCCGGTCTCGGGATGACGGAGCGCGGCCATGATGGCAAGAAGATCGGCGAGGTCGCGGGAAGGTTGCATCGGGGTCGCTCACCATCGGGCCAGACACAGGCAATCCCGCCTGACAGGGCCTTCCTATAAACATTCCTGTTGTGGCAGGCCAATCGCTGATGCAGTCTGGCCGCGAAAAATCGAGAGCCCGGTCCGCGGGCAATGGCCATTGGGAGAATTCGATGCGACTCATCCCGTCACATTTTGGAAAAGCCGGCGCGCTTGCCATCGCCGCCACGCTGGCTCTGGCCGGCCCGACGCTGGCGGGCAAGAAGGATGACACCATCCGCTTTGCCTACGAGCAGGTGCCGGAGAGCATCGACCCCTATTTCAACAATGTCCGCATCGGCGTCATCATGGGGCAGCTGACCTGGGATACGCTGATCCACCGTGACCCCAAGACCAATGAATACCGGGGACATCTCGCCAAATCCTGGAAATGGGTCGACGACAAGACGCTCGACTTCGAGCTGCGCGAGGGCATCAAATTCCACAACGGCGAGGAATTCGACGCCGATGACGTCGTCTATACGATGAACTTCGTCTCGAAGGTCGAAAACAAGGTCATTACCCAGACCAACGTCAACTGGATCGAGGGCGCCGAAAAGCTCGGCAAGCATCAGGTCCGGATCAAGCTCAAGCGGCCGTTCCCGGCGGCGATCGAATATCTCGCCGGCCCGGTGGTAATCCACCCGAACGAGTATTACGCCCAGGTCGGCCCGCAGGGCATGAACCAGAAGCCGGTCGGCACCGGCCCCTACAAGGTTCTCGAACACGTCCCCGGCAAATGGGTCAAGCTCACCGCCAACCCGGACTACCCATCAGCGCTCGGCAAGAACGTCCCGAGGATCAAGAACCTCGAAATCCGCTTCCTGCCCGACCGGCAGACCCAGACCGCCGAAATCATGGCGGAAAACCTCGATTTCATCATGGGGGTCGCGGTCGATCAGGCGCTGGGCATGAAGGCCGTGCCGCACCTGCAGGTGGTCGAGGGCGAGACGATGCGGATCGTCTTTCTCAATTTCAACCTGATGGAAGGCAGTCCGACGCCGGCCCTGAAGGATATCCGCGTCCGCAAGGCGATCGCCCATGCCATTCCCAAGGCGGCGATGGTCAAGCAGCTCGTCGGCGAAAAAGCGCGGATGATCAACGTGATCTGCTTTCCGACGCAGTTCGGCTGCGACGATACCGGCGCGCCGCGCTACGCCTATGACCCCGCCAAGGCGCGCGATCTGATGAAGGAAGCCGGGTTCGGCCCGGACAAGAAGCTCGAACTCGACATCTACGCCTACCGCGAGCGCGACCAGACCGAAGCCATGATCGGCGCGCTGCGCTCGATCGGCATCACCGCCAACCTCAAGTTCATGCAATACGCCGCGATGCGCGAGCAGATCCGCCAGAACAAGGTGCCGATTTCGCACCAGACCTGGGGCTCGTTCTCGGTCAACGACGTTTCCGCCTCGACACCGAACTATTTCAAGTTCCACGCCGACGACATGGCGCGCGACCCGGAAGTGCGCGATCTCCTCGAAAAGGGCGATTCGTCGGTCGACCCGGCGGTCCGCAAGCAGGCCTATCTGAAGGCGCTGGTGCTCATTCAGGAGCGCGCGCTCGCCGTGCCGCTCTATTCGCTGACGACGCATTATGTCGCCAATGGCGCGCTGAAGTTCGAGACCTACCCCGATGAGATGCCGCGCTTCTGGGAGATGAGCTGGAAGTAGGCCGCCGTCCGAGGCTGCCCGGATCCGTTTTTCACCCCTCCGCGGAACGCGTGCGGCCGACCAACAGGCCGTGTCTCTCGCGCGGAGGCTTGTTCACCGATAAGAGGCCCATCATGCTGGGGTATTGCCTGAAGCGCCTGGGAACAGCGTTTCTTGTGGCATTGTTCGTGTCGATCCTGAGCTTCCTGCTCCTGCGCATGTCCGGCGATGTCGCGATCGCGCTGGCCGGCGAGGGCGCGCGGCAGGAGGATATCGAGCTCGTGCGCAAGCTCAATGGGCTCGACCGGCCCTTGCTGGTGCAATACCTCGAATGGCTCGGCCGGGCCGTGTTGGGGGATTTCGGGACTTCGCTGTATTTCAAGACCTCGGTGATGGCACTGATCGCCGACAAGATCGGCACCACGATCATTCTGTCGGTGGCCTCGCTCACGTTCGCGCTGGTGCTCGGCATTCCGCTCGGTGTGCTTTCGGCGGTCTACCAGGGCGGCCTCGTCGATCGGCTGTCGCTGGGGGTCGCGGTGATCGGGCAGGCGATGCCGAATTTCTTCTTCGCGCTGGTGCTGGTGATGCTGTTTTCGGTGCAGTTGCGCTGGCTTCCGGTTTCCGGCAGCGCGACCTGGGCGCATTTCGTGCTGCCGACCATCGCGCTCGGCTACTACATTACACCGCCCTTCATGCGGATCGTGCGCGCCGGCATGGTCGATGCGCTGGAGATGGATTTTGTCCGCACCGCCCGCGCCAAGGGCCTTTCGAAAACGACAGTGGTGCTCAAGCACGCGCTGGCGAACGCGCTGGTGCCGGTGGTGGCGCTGGCGGGGGTGCAGCTCGGGCTGCTGCTCGGCGGCTCGATCGTCATCGAGACGATTTTCGCCCTCGATGGCCTCGGCTATCTCGCCTACCAGTCGATCACCCACAAGGATTTCCCGGTGACCCAGGCGATCCTGCTGATGCTCTCGATCGCCTATGTCCTCTTGACGCTGGCCTCGGATCTCGTCAACGCGTGGATCGATCCGCGTATCCGGGTCGCGTGAGGCGATGATGAAACCCATGCTCGAAAAATCCTTGCCGACGCCGCCACGGCCTGAAACCGCCGCCGCGATGGCCTCCGTTACCGCCGGCTTGCGGAAAATCCTCGCGCATCGCGGGTTGACGCTGGGGCTGGCGCTGCTCGGGTTCATCTTCTTCCTGGCGATTTTCGCCCCCCTGATCGCCCCTTTCGATCCCTATGATCAGGACCTCTCGCGCCGGCTGATCCCGCCGTTCTGGAGCGCGAAAGCCAACCCCGCGCATCTGCTGGGCACCGATAATCTCGGGCGCGACTATCTCTCGCGCCTGATCTACGGCGCGCGGATCTCCCTGCTGATCGGCTTTGCCGTGATGCTGATTTCCGGCGTGGTCGGCACGGTGCTCGGGCTTGTGGCCGGGTATTTCGGCGGCAGGACCGATCTCTTCATCACCTTCCTGATCACGACGCGGCTCGCCATCCCGGTGGTGCTGGTGGCGCTGGCGGTGGCCGCGATGATCGGCGGCTCGCTCCTTGTGGTGATCCTGGTGCTCGGACTGCTCAAATGGGACCGCATCGCCGTGGTGATGCGCGCCGCGACGCAGCAGGTGCGCTCGCTCGATTACGTCGCGGCGGCGGAGGCGGCGGGCGCCAGCGTGCCGCGCATCGTCCTGCGCGAGGTGCTGCCGAATGTGTTCCCGCAACTCGTCGTCGTCGCCACGGTCGAGGCCGCCAGCGCCATCCTGCTGGAAGCCGCGCTGTCCTTTCTCGGGCTCGGCGTCCAGCCGCCGCTGCCGTCCTGGGGGCTGATGATCGCGGAAGCCAAATCGATGATGTTCTTCGCCTTCTGGATGATCGCCATCCCCGGCTCGATGCTGGCGCTGCTGGTGTTCGCGATCAACCTCGTCGGCGACGGCCTGCGCGACGTGATCGTGCCGAAAGGGCGCGGCTGATGAGTGAGCCCCCTCTGCTTCGCGTCGATGGCCTCACGGTCGATATCGCCACCGGGCGCGGCACCTTGCGCGCCGTGCGCAACATCGCCTTCGAGGTGAAAGCGGGCGAGACCTTCTGCCTCGTCGGCGAATCCGGTTGCGGCAAATCGATCACGGCGATGTCGATCATGGGCTTGCTGCCGAAGGTCGCGACCCGCAGCTTCCGCACGCTCGCCTTCGAAGGCCGCCCGCTTGGCCCCCGCGAGGCCGAGAAGCTCAACGGCAACGAGATCGCGATGATCTTTCAGGAGCCGATGACCTCGCTCAACCCGATCTTCTCGATCGGCGACCAATTGCTGGAGGGCTATCTCCGCCACAAGAACACCGGCCAGGCGGAAGCGCGCGAGCGGGCCTTATTCCTGCTCGACAAGGTCGGGATCGCCAATGGCGCGCAGCGGCTGACGCAATACCCGCATCAGCTCTCGGGGGGCTTGCGCCAGCGGGTGATGATCGCGATGGCGCTGATGTGCGGGCCCAAGCTCTTGATCGCGGATGAGCCCACCACCGCGCTCGATGTCACCATCCAGGCGCAGATCCTGCATCTGCTCGCCAGCCTGAAGAGCGAATTCGGCCTCGGGTTGATGCTGATCACCCATGATCTCGGGCTGGTCGCCCGCGTCGGCACCCGAGTCGCGGTGATGTATGCCGGCGAGATCGTGGAGGAGGGGCCGGTGGCCGAAGTGTTCCGCCAGCCGCGCCACCCCTATACGCGCGGGCTGATGGACTGCATTCCGGTGCCGGGCAAGACCGAGCCGGGGGCGCTGCTTGGGGCCATTCCCGGCGTGGTACCGTCGCTGATCGGCGATGTCACCGGCTGCGCCTTTCGCGAGCGCTGTACGCTGGCCGGCCCGGACTGCGGCGCCGATATCCCCGAAACCCGCGCCGGTTCGCATCGCTGGCGCTGCCTGAGAGACGGGGTCGCGGCATGAGTACGCCCTTGCTTTCCATTCAGGGCGTGACCAAGCGCTTCGCGATCGGGCAGGGCGCCTTTCGCAAGCCCGCCGTTCTCAACGCCGTCAACGGCATCGATCTCGAGATTACGACCGGCGAGATCGTCGGGATCGTCGGCGAATCCGGTTGCGGGAAATCCACCCTCGGCCGCATCGTCACCGGCTTGATGCGCCCGAGCGAAGGCCGCATCGCGCTGGGCGGCCGCGACGTCACCACCATCCCGCGGCTCGAACTGGCGCGGCTGGTGCAGCCGATCTTCCAGGACCCGTATTCCTCGCTCAATCCGCGCCGCTCGATCGCGGCAACGGTGGCCGAACCGCTCGAAATCCATTCGATCGGCGAGCGCTCCGAACGGCTCGACAAGGCCGTCGCCATGCTCGACCGGGTCGGGTTGCCGAGCCGCTTCGCCCGGCATTTCCCAAGCCAGCTTTCCGGCGGGCAACGCCAGCGCGTCGCGATCGCGCGGGCGCTGGTGCTCAACCCGGAACTGATCGTCTGCGATGAGCCGACCTCGGCGCTCGATGTCTCCGTCCAATCGCAAATCCTCAATCTTTTAATGGAGTTGCGGCGCGATTTTAATCTGACGTATCTATTCATTTCGCATAATCTTGCAGTCGTTGAGCACATCGCCGACCGCGTGGCGGTGATGTATCTCGGGCGCATGGTCGAGGTTTCGCCCTCGTCCAACCTGTTCAGGGGCGCGCAGCACCCCTACACCCGCGCCCTGCTGGCTTCGGTGCTGACGCCGGAGCCGGGGGCAGGGGTGCCGGATATCGGCCTCAAGGGCGGCTTCCCCGATCCTTTGAACCCGCCGCCGGGTTGCGTCTTCCACCCGCGTTGCCCGGTGGCGCTTGGCGCCTGCGCGGCGAGGGTGCCGGAGCTCACGCCAACCCACAACGGCGGCGCTGCCGCCTGTCATCTGGTCGACCCTCATTTCCCGCAGGAGCAAGCCCATGTCGCGTGATCAAGCCATTTCGAACGCCTTCGCCGAATTCGACAGCGGGCGCTTCGAAAAGACCCTTGCCCGGCGGGTCGCGATCCCGACCGAGAGCCAGAACCCCGATCGCCGACCCGCCTTGCACGACTATCTCGCGGGCGAGATGATCCCCGCCTTTGCCGCGATGGGTTTCGAGACCCGGATCGTCGAAAGCCGGGCGGCGAAATGGCCGTTCCTGATCGCGACGCGGATCGAGGATCCCGCGCGCCCGACCGTGGTCGGCTATGGCCATGGCGACGTCATCCGCGGCCTTGACGAGGGCTGGAAGGACGGCCTCTCGCCCTGGCGGATGGAGGCGCGCGGCGACCGCTGGTACGGCCGCGGCGTGGTCGACAACAAGGGCCAGCATTCGATCAACATGGCAGCGCAGAAGGCCGTGATCGATGCGCGCGGCAAGCTCGGGTTCAACGCCAAGTGGATCATCGAAATGGGCGAGGAAACCGGCTCGCCCGACCTCGCCGAGATCGCCGCCACCTACCGCGACCTCCTCGCCGGTGACCTGCTGGTCGCCTCCGACGGCCCGCGCCCGGTCGCGAGCCGGCCGTGCGTATTTTTGGGCGCGCGCGGCGCGCATCTCGTCGATCTCACCATCGAGGCGCGGGAAGGGGGGCACCACTCCGGCAACTGGGGCGGGCTTTTGTCCAACCCCGGCATCCAGCTCGCGCATGCGATCGCCGCCCTCGTCGGCCCGACCGGACAGATCCGCGTGCCGGCGCTGGTGCCGCAGGAGGGGATTCCGGACAAGGTGCGCGCGGCGCTCGCCGACTTTGCCTTCGAGCCAGGCCCGGACGACCCGGTGATCGATCCCGGTTGGGGCGAACCGGGGCTGACGCCGATCGAGCGCGTCTTCGGCTGGTGCAGCTTCGAGGTGCTGGCCTATGAAACCGGCAACCCGAAGACCCCGGTCAACGCCATTCCGCCGCGCGCCTTCGCACGCTGCCAGCTGCGGCATGTCGTGGGCGTCGAGCCCGAGGCGATCATTCCGGCGATCCGCGCGCATCTGGAGCGGCAGGGCCTCGGCATGGTCAAGGTTTCGGCGGGCCGCGAAAACCATTTCCCGGCAACCCGGCTCGATCTCGATCACCCCTCGGTCGAATTCGCGCTGCGCTCGATCGCCCGCTCGACCGGCAAGAAGCCGGTGTTGCTGCCCAACCTCGGCGGCGCGATCCCCAACCACATTTTTTGCGACGACCTCAACCTCAAGACGATCTGGGTTCCGCATTCCTATTCCGGCTGCTCGCAGCACGCGCCGAACGAACACGTGCCGATCGCGCTGTTCCGCGAGGCGATCGGGCTGATGGCCGGGCTCTATTGGGATATCGGCGAGGCGAGCCGGAAAGACCTCGGGATCTAGAGCTTTCCCTCTATGATCGGGTGAGGAATCTCATGCATGCCATTGCAGTATATTGATTTTCATAAAATCGATCGGCGACGGCTTGATCGTAAAATAAGCGCGATACCCGGGCTTGGGCTGGGCCGGCGAGGGCGGTCTTGTCCCCGCTCAATACGCCGCCTCGTAGATCGCCAGGGCGTCGGTCTCGGTGAGCGGGCGCGGGTTGTTGATCAGAAGTCGCGTCTGCTTCATCGCGTCCTGCGCCAGCAGGCCGATCGCCTCCCGGGGGACGCCGACATCGCGCAGGCGCTGCGGCACATCCAGCGCCAGCGCGAGCGTTTCCAGTTCGAGAATGAACGCCGCCGCCCGCTCGGCCTTTGGCGTATCCGCCAGTCTGGGAAAGGCATCGACCGCGATTTCGGCATAGGCGGCGCTGGCCTCCGGCAGGTTGAACCGCAGCACATGCGGCAGCACCAGCGCGTTCGACAGCCCGTGCGGGATGTGAAAATGCCCGCCAAGCGGGTAGGCGAGCGCATGCACCGCCGCCACCGGCGAATTCGCGAAGGCCTGCCCAGCCAGCATCGAGCCGAGCAGCATGCCGGCGCGGGCGTCGCGGTTCTGGCCATTGAAGCAGGCCTCGCGGATATTGCCGCCCAGCAACCGCAGGGCCTCGCGCGCCAGCGCCCGCGAGACCGGATTGTTGTTCGGGGACGCCGAGGAAAACGCCTCGATCGCGTGGACCATCGCGTCGATACCGGTCGCCGCCGTGACGTTCTTGGGCAATCCGAGGGTGAGGTCGGCATCCAGGATCGCCATATCCGGCAGGAGCAGGGGGCTCACGATGCCCTTTTTCTCGGCCGTCCCGGTGGTCAGAATAGCAATCGGGGTGACTTCAGAGCCGGTCCCGGCGGTTGTCGGCACCAGCACCAGCGGCAGCCTCGGCCCCTTGGCATTGCCGACGCCATAGGCTTCCGCCAGCGGCTCACCGCTTTTGGCCAGAAGCGCGATGACCTTGGCGACATCCATCGGTGAGCCGCCGCCAATGCCCAGCACGCCGGTTGCCCGGTGCGTTCTGGCGATAGCGACGCCGGCAAAGACCGTGGGTTCGGGCGGGTCCGCCGCCACATCGTCAAAAACCGCCACCGCGATGCCGGCGGCGGCAAGCTGGCTCTGGATGCCGGAGATCAGCCCCAGGCGCCTGAGCCCCTTGTCCGTGACCAACACCACACGGTCGCCGAGGATGGGCCGGATATGCGCGACGATACTGGCCGTCGCACCGGGCGCGGCGACAATCGCTTTCGTTGTGTTGAAGGTGAACATGCCGGCGTCACATCCTTCTGGTGCCTTGCATGGCACAAAGTAAATTATGGCACGAGATCGGGGGCGGCACGAGGGCGGGCATGGATGCCAGCAAGGTCATTCGATCCATGAAACGCCTAACCGCCAACCTCACAATCCCATTCGCATAAGACATATTATGGAACCATTTTGTGGTGAACCTACCAGAGAAACAAGCACATGACGATGAATGTTTTTCAATGAATATCAGTGTGATGGTGCCGATTTCTCACAAGTTTCTCGCCTCTGGCTTGATATCTCACCGCAGCACGCACGCGCCGAGCGTTCTGGCCGGCGTGCACGACGAACCGAGATCCAGGCCCAGTCAAAAAAATGCCGGTCACGGCGCGTCGAACTCGATCCGCATCCCGTCAAAGGCCGGCACGGTTCCCTCGGGCAACTCACGGACAAGGCGGGCGTAATCAAGGTCGGTATGCAGATTGGTCAGCACCGCCCGCTTCACACGTTTGCGGGCGATCCAGTCCAGCGCTTCGCCAAGGCTGAAATGCGTCGGATGCGGCGTATCGCGCAAGGCGTCGATCACCCAGCAGTCGAGCCCGTCGAGCCAGACCTCGCTGCCGCGCGGGACCGCGCTGACATCCGGCGTATAGGCAAAGCGTCCGATGCGGAAACCGAGCGCCTCGATCGTGCCGTGATGCAGCGAAAACGGCTGGAACGCGATGGCGCCACCTGCACCATGAATTTCAAAAACATGTTTATTATCAATGAGATGACCTGTCAAGATCGGCGGGTAATCGCTCCCCGCAGGCGTCTCGAAGCAATAAGCGAAGCGCGATTTGAGCATGCCCAGCGTGGTGTGATCGGCATAGACCGGCACGCGGGCGCGCATCACCAGTGCCAGCGGGCGCAAATCGTCGATCCCATGGGTGTGGTCGGCGTGCTCATGCGTGAAAATCACGGCATCGAGCGCCCGGACCCCGGCGTCGATCAGCTGTTCGCGCAAATCCGGCGAGGTATCGATCAGGACGCGCGTGACACCCTCCGGCCCCTCCCGCTCGACCAGGATCGAGCAGCGCCGGCGCCGGTTGCGCGGCTCGGCGGGATCGCACTTGCCCCAGCCCTGCGCGACGCGCGGCACGCCGCCGGACGAGCCGCAGCCGAGGATCGTGACGACCATGCGCGCCATCACTCAGCCCCGTTTCAGCTTGGCGAACAGCCGGTCGGTATTGGCCTCCAGCCTGGGCGCCAGTTCAGCCAGCGAAAGGCCGCGCACGCTCGCCAGCACGGCGGCGGTATACGCGGTATAGGCAGGTTCGTTGGTCTTGCCGCGATGCGGCATCGGCGCAAGGTACGGCGCGTCGGTCTCGACCAGCAGCCGGTCTTCCGGCGCTTCGGCGGCGATGGCGCGGATATCCTCGGAATTCTTGAAGGTCAGGATGCCCGAGAACGACAGGTAGAGCCCGAGCGCAACGCCGCGCCGCGCGAGTTCGGCGCCGGAGGAGAAGCAATGCAGCACCGCCTTGAACGCGCCCTTCGCCATCTCATCCTCGAGGATCGCGATCATGTCGTCATCCGCCGCGCGGGCATGGATCACCAGCGGCAGTCCGGTCTGCCGCGCCGCCGCGATCTGGAGCCGGAACGAGGCCTGCTGCTGATCGCGCGGGGATTTGTCATAGTGGTAATCGAGCCCCCCTTCCCCGATCGCGACGCAGCGCGGGTGGGCGGCTTCCCGCAGGATATCGTCGAGCGTCACATCCGGCTCGTCGGCGGCGTTATGCGGATGCGTGCCGACCGTGAACCAGACGTTGGCAAACCGCTCCGCCAGCGCGCGATAGATCGCGACCTTTTTGACCCGGGTCGAAATCGTGATCATCCGCGCAACGCCCGCCGCCTCGGCGCGCGCGATCACCGCCTCGATCTCTTCGGCGAAATCCGGGAAGTCGAGGTGGCAATGGCTGTCCGTGAGGACAGGCAGGGAAGCAGGAGAACTCACGCCCCCTCTCCTGCTTTCTCACCACCTACATTCTCCTGCCCGGCCTTTTCTTGGCCCTCCTGCGCCGCCTCGACATAGCGCGGGAACAACGCGGAAGGCGCGGGCAATGCGGTGCCGGAGGCCAGCGCAAACCCGGGTTCCGCCGCGGCAAAGTCGCGGGGATCGGCGGGAACCGCCAGCAGATCGAGCAGCTTTGCCGAGGCCAGCGGGATGAAGGGCTGGGTGAGAAGGCCGATCACGCGCAACACTTCCGCCGTCACCCAAAGCACGGTTTCCATGCGCGCGGGGGCGGTCTTCTTCAGCGCCCAGGGCGCCTGCCCCGCAAAATAGCGGTTGGTATCACCAACCACCTTCCAGATCGCATTGAGGATGGCATGCAGCGCAAAATCGCCCATCGCCGTCCGCGCTTCCGCCCGCAGCCCGTAGGCAGCATTGAGCAGCGCCTTGTCCTCGTCCGAGAGCGGCCCCTTCGTCGGCACTTTTGCGTCGCAGTTCTTGTTCACCATCGACAGCGAGCGTTGCGCGAGATTGCCAAGGTCATTGGCAAGATCGGCGTTGAGCCGCCCGACGATCGCCTCGTGGCTGTAGGAGCCGTCCGAGCCGAACGGAATTTCGCGCAGGAAGAAGTAGCGGAAGGCATCAAGCCCGTAATGCTCGGCCATGGCGATGGGTTCGAGCACGTTGCCGGTCGACTTCGACATCTTCTCGCCGCGGTTGGTAAGAAACCCATGCGCGAAGACGCGGCCCGGCACCGGCAACCCCGCCGACATCAGGAACGCCGGCCAGTAAACGGCATGAAAGCGGACGATATCCTTGCCGATGAGATGGAGGTTCGCCGGCCAATAGGGGTAGCGCTCCGCCGCCTCATCCGGGAAGCCGCAGGCGGTGATATAGTTGGTGAGCGCATCGACCCAGACATACATCACGTGATCGGGCGCCCCCGGAACTGGCACGCCCCAGGTGAAGGTTTTCCGGCTGATCGAGAGATCGTTGAGCCCGCGCTTGACGAAGCTCACCACCTCATTGCGGCGCGTCTCCGGCCCGATGAAATCCGGGTGCGCATCGTACCAGGCGAGCAGCTTCTGCTGGTAGGACGAGAGCTTGAAAAAGTAGCTCTCCTCTTCCACCCATTCCACCGGCGCACCGGAAGGGGCGAATTTCCTGCCGCCCTCGCCCGAAGCCAGCTCGTCCTCGCCGAAGAAGGCCTCGTCGCGCACCGAATACCAGCCCGAGTATTTCGAGAGGTAGATATCGCCATTGGCCTCCATCCGCCGCCAGATCGCCTGACTGGCGGCGTAATGCCGCGGCTCGGTGGTGCGGATGAAATCGTCGTTGGTGGCGCCCAGCGCCTGGCCCATGGCGCGAAACCGCTCGGCGTTGCGATCCGCGAGTTCGCGCACCGGGATGCCCTCGCGTTCGGCGGTCTGGACCATCTTCAGCCCGTGCTCGTCGGTGCCGGTGAGGAAGAAGACATCGCGCCCGTCGAGCCGCATGAACCGCGCGATCGCATCCGCCGCCAGAAGTTCGTAGGCGTGGCCGAGGTGCGGCGCGCCGTTCGGATAGGAAATCGCGGTGGTGAGGTAGAAGCGGTCTTTCACGTCAAACTTCCTGATTGGGCATGCGGGAAACCGGGAACCGACGCCCTCGCGCCGCCCGGCTATCGTCTCTATCAGCGTGGCGCGCCGGAAACCAGCGTCGCAAGCTCATCCATAAGCGTTATCACGAAGGCCCGGCGATCGAGATTGACCGCATCGAGCCGGGCGGCATTCTCCATCATCCGCGACCAGAATTCGGCGAGGTTCGCGGCCCGCACGACATCCGAGGCCGCGATACCGGCCCGGATGGCCTGCTCCAGCCAGCTTTCCACGGCCTCGAGCAGATCGGCCAGGGCCTGCTCGCCCTCCGGTCCGGCGCGCGTCGCCTCGGCGATCCTGTCGATGTCGGCATGGCGTCGCTTGGGAAGGCTCGCCAAGACCTCGTCGATCGTTGCCAGAAAGCCGCGCAACCCGGGATCGCCGAGCCGGAGCGCACGGCGCACCGAACCGCCCGCCCGCGCCAGCGCTGCCTGATCGATCGCCGACTGGCCGGTCAGGGCGGGCAAAAGCGCCTGCAAGATGTCCGGCGCCAGCGGCGCGAAATCGAGCCGACGGCAGCGCGAGCGGATCGTCGGCAGCAGCCGCTGCGGTTGATGCGCGACCAGCAGGAAAACCGCCCGTGCCGGCGGCTCCTCCAGGGTTTTCAGCAGGGCATTGGCGCTGGCGTTGTTGAGATCGTCCGCCGCATCGACAATGATGACGCGCCAGCCGCCGAAGGCCGCGGTTTTTTCAAACAGGCCAAGCGCCTCGCGCGTGTCCTCGACGCCGATTTCAGAGCGGAACTTCTTGGTTTTCGGATCATAGCGCCGCTTGAGCACGGCGAGATCGGGGTGGGCATCGTTCGCCACCAGATGCGCGGTGCGCGAGTCCGCCGGCAGTTCAAGCGTTGCCGGCGCCGCGCCCTCGCGCTCCGCCTCGGCGAGCAGAAACCGCGCCGCGCGATAGGCAAACGTCGCCTTGCCGACCCCTTCCGGCCCGGAGAGAAGAAAGGCGTGATGGAGTTTTCCGGTATTGTAGAGGTCGAGAAACGCCGCTTCCGCCGCCGCCTGCCCCCATAGCGAGAGCATTTCGCGCGGATGCGGCACGCCCGGAATGCGGTCGATCTCCGGGGTGTCGCCGGCATGCGGCGGCAGGAACCTCAGCGGCGCGCGGCTCATCGCGGGATACCCGGGTCCGGGATACCTCTAAGCCGGTCACCAAGACGCAACTCGAGCGTACCCGAGATCGATTTCGCCACGCTGGCCTCATCCGCCGTCGCATCGATGACCGCAAACCGCGAGGGCGAAGCCTCAGCCAGCGCCAGAAACCGCGCGCGGACACCGGCGTGAAACGCGAGATCGGCACGCTCGAAGGTGTCGGCGGCATTGCCACGCTTCCGGGCGCGGGCAAGCCCGGTCTCCGGCGGAAGATCGAGCACAAAGGTCAGATCCGGTTCAAGTTCCCCCGTTCCGAGCGCGATGGTGGCTTCGATCGCTGCCTCCGGCAGCCGCCCGCCCTGATAGGCGCGGGTTGAATCGGTGAAGCGGTCGCAGAGGACGCTGGTGCCGGCCGCCAGCGCCGGCTCGATCCGCGTCAGGATGTGATCGCGGCGGGCGGCAGCAAACAGCAGCGCCTGGGTCATGGCATCGCCCGAAGCCTCCGGGCCGAGCAGCAAGCCGCGGATGGCCTCGGCCAGCGGTGTTCCGCCGGGTTCGCGGGTGACGATCACCGGCAGCCCGCGCGCTTCGAGCTCCGCGGCCAGCCGGCGGATCTGGGTCGATTTTCCGGCGCCCTCGCCGCCCTCGAAGGTCAGGAACAGCCCGCGCGCGCTCACGATCTTGCCTTGCTGTCGGGCGCTTTGGCCGGCTCGCTCTTGCCGCGCAGGCCGGCTTTTTCCATCAGCCAGAGAAATCCGTTGCGAACGCCCTGCCGCGAGGCTTCGAGCACGCCGTCCCGCGCCCGCGCGATGACCCCGCCGCGCTCGACCGTTTCCGCCGCCACCAGGGGCGCGTTCTGGATCACGCGACCGTTGATCAGAACCTCCAGCCGGGCGATCTCCTGCCCCTTGGCAATCGGCGCCGGCACCGGGCCACGATAGGCGATCCGGAGCACCGTTCCCTCGGTGGTGCCGCGAAGCAGCGGCAGGCGGATTTCGCCCGCGGTCCGCAGCGGGACGGCGATGGACGCCCCGCCATAGACCCAGGCCTCACCGATGATCGCATCGGCGGCAAACAGCGCCCGGATCTCGAAGCGCCGGAACCCCCATTCGATCAGCTTGCGGGCTTCGAGCGAGCGTTCCTGCACGCTCTCGACCCCGGCCAGCGCGACGATCAGCCGCCGCCCGTCCTGCACCGCCGACCCGATCAGCGCCTGCCCGGTTTCCGGCAGATAGCCGGTCATCAACCCGTCCGCGCCGATCTCCATCGTCAGCAACGGGTTGCGGCTGACCTGCCGCCCCCGCCCCAGCGCAAAATCGCGTTGGGCAAAAATCGGATAGTATTCCGGATAGGTTTCAATGACATGCGCCGCCAGACGGACGAGATCACGCAGGCTTGCCGTCTGCCCCTCCGTGGCAAACCCGGTGGCATTGCGGAAATCGAGCGTCTCCAGCTTCAACTGGCGGGCGTAGGCGTTCATCATCTCGACGAAACGGGACTCCTGCCCGGCGATGCTTTGGGCCAGCGTCAGCGCGGCGTCATTCGCGCCGCCGACGATCAACCCGGTCAGCAATTCCCCGACCTTGATCACCTTGTTGGGCGTCAACAGCATGTTCGGACTGCCCGAAACCGCCCCGCCGCGCCGCCAGGCATCGACCGAGACGACCATGTCGTCCTCGAACTTCAGCCGGCCCTCCTTCAACTCGCGGAACACGAGCGCGGTGGTCATCAGCTTGGCGAGGCTCGCCGGGGCGATACGCTGATCCGCCTCGCGCTCGAACAGCACGGTTTTGGTCGAATAATCGTAGAGAAACGCCTGTTTCGCGCTGGTTTCAAACGGCGCGGCTTTTTCTTGTCCAGGCTTCTCTTGTCCAGCCGTGGCTTGCGCATGGGCATGCGTGCCAGCCCCCGAAAGGAGCGCCAGCGCCACGAAAGCCTGCAAGAGAAATGACATCGACACCGCGAACACCGCCTCCTCCCCCTATGTGCAGGAGGGGACCGGATTGATCAACTCGCTCACCGTAATTTTACGCGGATAGCGTGGAGCGCCGCCGGATCATGCGGCTTGGCTCCGGTTGCCTTGGCTCTTTTGCCTTGGCTTCAGTTGCCTTTGGGCGCGGTGGACGGTGCTTCGAACTCACCCAGACGTGACAGCGAAAGCTTCGCGGTGAACTGCGAGAAACCGCCACCCATATCGACGAACGACAACTCGGTCGGGCTGGAGGGCGGCAGGAATTCGCCCCGGCTGATGCGGGGCGCGCGGGCGGCCGGCGCGGTGACCGGCGCGGCGGCCCCGCCGATCGTATCGAGATCGAACGGGCGGGCCGGGGGAACCGGCAGGTTCGAGACCGGGGTAAAGCGCGTCTGGGTGATCAGGCCAGCGTTCTCCGGCTGGGGCCGCGAGACCTGCGGCTGGCCGGGCGTGGAATGCGCGGTAAACGAGAGCGCGCTGCCCGCCGGACTGGCGGTTGCCACCGGGCGAGCGGTCGCGACCGGCTCGACCGAGGCCACCATCGTCGGGCCGGTGAAGCCGGCCGGCGCGCGCGCCGGGCCGTTGGTGCTGAGCGACGCGACAAGGCGCTGGTCGTCCGAGCCCTGCAAAGCCGCCGGGCCGAGGTAGTCGACCTTCACCCGCGCGGTGCCGATGTGCTTGAACTGGAGCATATTGGCGGTGCGCTCGGAAACATCGAGCACGCGGCCGCCATGATACGGCCCGCGATCGTTCACGCGGACGACAATCGAGTGGTTGTTGTTGAGGTTGGTCACCCGCGCATAGCTCGGCAGCGGCATCGTCGGATGCGCGGCGGAAATCGAATTGCGGTCGTAGATCTCGCCGTTGGCGGTCTTGCGGCCATGGAACGCGATGCCATACCAGCTCGCATTGCCCGAGACCGTGTAGCCGACCGGCTTTTCACGCGGGACATAGCGCCGGCCCGCGACCGAATAGGGCCGGCCGACCTGATAGCGGCCGCCGCCTTTGGGGGCATCCTCGTCAAGCCCGACAACCCGGGGGCTGGCCTGGCCGTACTTGGGGTGGGAGAAGGCACCGATCTCGCGCGAATTATGCGACGCGGTCCGGCTCGGCGTCTGATTGGCGCAATTCGCCAGCACCAACGCCAGCACCGAGGCGCCCGCGAGTTTGATGCCGCGCATACCCTGCCCCGACGATGCCGAAAGCACGTCTGCGCGGATCATCGGATCGTGCACCAGATGCCGCATAGGCCCCCCAAATTCCGCTACGCTCGTCTGACCAGGCTCCGGCCAAAACTTCATGGCCAACGAGCCCTGAATCATTTCACGCGAAGGTGATCAACCGGATCAACAGAATATCCAGAATAAGGCGGGTTAAAGGCGGTTAAGGCCGCGGTCAAGCGCGCGGCGTGGAGGGGGTTTCTGATTGGTTAACCTGGCATGGCGTGAATGCCGCAACTTTTGCGCAAATCCAGGCGGTCAATCTCCCGGGATTCACCTTGGGGCAGAACTCGCGACAAGGCCACGTGATCCGGGATGGGCGGTCTCCAACGAGGGCTTGCCCCCGTCACGACCCCGCCCGCCTCGGCAGCATATCTTGCTTGCAACGGCACAGCAAAAATTGCATGTGACTTCAAGCCGGATGGGTGGCCGAGTGGTTTAAGGCAGCGGTCTTGAAAACCGCCGTAGGTGGAAGCCTACCGTGGGTTCGAATCCCACCCCATCCGCCATTTGCGTGTTTAAACACGAAAAGTTTTTCACCCATTTTCGGCATAAAGCTACTGATAAATAACGATAATTTCGATTGTCAGGGGCAGGCAACGTGGGCACGTTGTGGCTAAATTCCCTGCAAACGTGTGGACAACGGTGTGGACAAAGCTTTAGAATCCTACCGTGTCCACATGGTAAGGTTGCCTTCATGGCCAAGCACAAGCTCACGAAACGGCAGTTCGAGAATCTGTCGGAACCCGGCATGTATGGTGACGGCGGGGGCCTTTATCTGAAAATAGCGCCGGGCGGATCACGCCAATGGGTCTTTCGCTATCGTCGTCCCGAGGTAATTTCTGGGGAAAGTCGGTCCCGATATATGGGGCTTGGCAGTGCCGAAAAGGTGTCACTTGCCGAGGCGCGAGAGCTTGCTGAAAAAGCCGGTGCCGTCCTGAAGACGGGGAGCGATCCGCTCGTTGAGAAGGAAGCGAGCAAGATTACCACCCTCAAGGCGCTGCGGGCGCGCGAGGAGCGGCTTACCTTCCGGCAGGCTGCGGAGGCCTATATCGAGCACCACAAGCCATCGTGGAAGAACGCCAAGCACGCGGAGCAATGGCCAAGCACCATGGACCGCTACGTTTACCCGATCCTTGGTGATATGGCGGTTGCCGATGTCACAACTGCCGATGTCCTCAAGGTTCTGTCACCGATCTGGTTGACGAAGCGCGAGACGGCCTCAAGGGTGCGCGGCAGGATCGAAGCCATCCTTGGACGCGCGACCGCCCTAGGCCAGCGCCAAGGGCCGAACCCGGCATCGCTGAAGAACAACCTTGAACATGTCCTTGCGGATCAAAAGCGAGCGCAACAAATCGAGCATCATGCAGCGATGACATGGCGCGACGTGCCTGCATTGATGGCGCGGCTTCGATCCGAAATGACCATGGGCGCGCTCGCCTTGCGGTTCTGCGTTTTGTGCGCGACCCGGACGAATGAAGTGATCGGCGCGACATGGGGCGAAATCGATCTCAAGGCGAAGACATGGACCATCCCCAAGGCGAGGATGAAGAAAGCGCGGGAACACGTTATTCCCTTGAGCGATGCCGCCCTTGAGGTTCTTCAACAAGCCGAGAAGCATCGGGCCTTCAAGAACGATCACGTCTTTCCGGGCGAACGTGAGGGCAAGGGCATTTCCAACATGACCATGTTGAACGCGGTCAAGCGGTTTGGGCTGGACGTGACGGTGCACGGATTCAGGTCTGCTTTTCGGGACTTCGCCTTTGACGCAACGGACGCCGCTTTCGAGGTTGCGGAAATGTGCCTTGCGCACATTGTCGGGGATAGCACGCAACGAGCTTATCTGCGCACGAATGCCATGGTGAAGCGCGCCGAGCTAATGGCTGCATGGGGCGTTCACTGTTCGCAGGAGGTCGAACCCCTTCAGGTGAAGGAACGCCGCTCCAAGCGCCCTCCTAGGGGGACTGGCAGGCGCGCTGTTGCTGCGCAACGGGCAGCGTCACGGCAGGCGAAGGCCGTCAGTCCTCAAACCAGAGGATAAGCGGCGCGACGAAGGAATCTGCTAGTGCGACAATGCCGCCTGCAACGATAACCGCCGATGTGATGAGAAGTGTCATGCCGTCTTGTCCCGCCCGTGAGAGGACGTTCTAACGTTCACCCCTTACCGCTCATTAAATAGGCAGACCTAACGAGCGGTTTGTTTTTCGGCGGATTCAATCCACCAGTTTCAGACCTTCAACGAACGGCCTTTGCAGGGTCAGCGCGACTTCAACGGGCGCGTTCATCCAGCCGAACCGCTGGTACTGCCTGAGAGCATGAAGGACACGGTGTTGCGGCCCGGCAGGCGAAGGCGGGTTTGTGAATGCACGGGCAAGAATCCTGTGCAAGACAACCGTAAAGGTTCGATCTCCTGCGCGATAATTCACTCCTGAGTCACAAGTTTTGCCCAACTTGAAGGCGTAAAAGCAAAGGAGAATTCTATGCCGAAAGTCACATGCTCCTGCGGTGCCACGGTTGAGGCAACCCGTACTTCAGACAGAACATTCACGGTCAGGGACACTGGCGAGGTTGCGCGCTGCTGTCCCGAGATGCGAGCCGAGTTAGAAGCGAAAGGCCTGATCGAGCTTGGCGAGTTTCATTGTCAGCGGCTCATGCGCTTCGTACATGACAAGGTGCCAGCGGTGCGCTGACTTAGCCTAGAAACGGAAACGCCCGCTTGTGGTTGTCGTAAGAGGGCGTTTTTTCTGCGCAACCATGTCAGCTTCGATCAAGGGTGAACGTGCTGTCGAATGCAGGGGTAACGTGCCGACGTTCAAGAGTTGAAGCGGTTTTGTCCACGCGAAGGCATGAGCGGGAAGGCCGATCAGCGGTAACTCGAAATGTGATGCAACCCGATATCAATCCACAATCGACGCGTTGGCTTTTCGCATGTGAATTGCCACTCGTGTTCGATCAACGTCAGCGCATGCTCAAGGCGCTTCGGCGCTATAACACCATTGCAGTTTAGAAAAATCAGATTCAGGTTCGGGTAACGTCCACCATCATTGACGCTGCCAAAGCGCTTGGCCATCTGTTTCATGTCGCGATCCATGGCGATCAAGATCGCCTTGTTCATTATCGCGGCGACAACGACTTGGGTGTCTTTATCGCCGGGGCTTAGAACGTCACCATGTCTGATGACCTGATGCCCGCGCTCTGAAAATGGCATTCCTGCCTGAACGGGTGCCCCTTCATCCAGCAACACAACAAGAGGTCTGCGGGGTTTTTTCAAGCGGCGATTCTGAAATTGATGGCAGCGCGAACATCATCTGCTGACAGGGACGGATATTGCTCGATAATCTGCTCGATGGTGTAACCGGCGTCGTGGAAATCCTTAATCGAGCGCACAGGAATGCGCGTCCCTGCAATGACGGGATTTTTGGCACCAGCCTTTTTTATATCGATCTTGCCAACCGAGTCGGCTTCGCGCTTCCGCATAACCCTGACGGCCTCTTCCATGTTGCCGGTGACAACTTGGAGCGGAAGCTTGAACACGCCTTGCCCGTTAAGCGCGTCTTCGCGAGCGCCGGTGTCCGGGTTGTCGAACACAACACGCTTGGAGAGAACATAGAGGGTTGTTTTAGCCCACATATCATCGCCAAGATGCGAGAGTTTCCGCTTCACTGCCTTGAGGTGTTGCAGGGGGACGTTGGCCTGATTTCTAAGTGCGCTAATCACCCGCAGGCACACAAGATCGCGAAACGAATAGAGGCGCGTATCGATGCCCGAAAGCTCTTTGGATTTGACGCTAGGCAGGAAAAAGCCATCGTCAGCCCATGAACGAAGCTGGCGCGCGCTCACCTTGGTCAGACGTGCTGTCTGATCCAGTGTAAAGGCCGATATAATCGGAATCGAAGCCATCGCAACCATGAGGCACCTTAACCAGCAACTAAGACTTGATATAGAGGAAATCGTAACGAAACCGTGATGAACGCTCGCCTGCACGATCCCGAACGATCCATGCAAGCGGGCGCTGGTCTGCCAGAATGTCACAACGTCACAACGTCAATTCAGGCTTTCGACCTTTTTCAGAAGGTTCGATGCTGTCTCGTTGCCAAGCTCGCCAGACAATGCAGGCCAGCCGATTTCCTGAATCACCAAGCGGCCCGCCGCCCGGTTGAGGTAGCCAAGCTGGATCGCATGAGCCGCCACAAAGCCTCTACGGGCTTCAGGGATGGCTTCAAGCGCCTGCCGGATGGCGGTGAGGTCTGCCGGGCATGTCGCCAGTGCCGCAACGCCTATCTGGACATTGTGCGCGGTGAAGGTCGCTTCGGGTTTCATGGGTCTTCTCCTCAATGCTTGATATAGCGACGGGTTTGCGGTTCGCGCCGGACGAAATCGGCTTTCGGCTTTTTGTCCGGGTCAAGGAAGCGGGTCACAAGGTTGCCCGCGATGGCACTGCCGAGATAGCGTTCAAGCGCCGGATAGCCGATCTCTTGTAGGAGGATCGTCACCACCTCGCGCGGGACGATGTTCCGGTTAGAGGCAGCTTCAGCAACGAGCGGATGAAGATGGTCCGGCACGGTTTCGAGGATCGCCCGAACAGCCTTCAGGTCAGCGGGGCAACCCCGCAATGCGAAGATCGCGGGCGCGGTCGCTTCCCCGATGTTGTCCGTGAGGTTGACGACGC
>CAZNAT010000030.1:9914-11377 GCA_964571245.1 uncultured Methylobacterium sp. | reverse complement strand
GCCCGCATTCGAAATCAAAAAGGCCAGATACAGACATGGGTTTGTTCCCTTAGTTCAAGTCGTCGGAGACGCCCAATTCGCGCAACTTGTAGCGAACCTGAGCGACGGAATACGGCAGCGAATGGACCACTTCGAAAAGCTCGCCAGTGCATTCGCGCTTGATGATGTCCGCTTGCTTGAGGGACCACGGCAGGCACGCCTTGTTGAACGTCGCCATGGGGTTGCGGGATGATACCGGCAAGGGCTTGTCCGGGTGCATCTGGCCAGCGCCGCCGCCTTTGAAGACCATGAGGTGTTCCCATTCGAATTGCCCGATGATGTTCGGCAGGACCGCCCGCGAAGGATCGGGCTTTTGATCCCGGTTCGGCACCTTCACCATGGGAATGATGGTCAAGCGTTCGCCGAATGCCGCGTCCGCCTCCTGGGCGAATTGTGCCATGCCTTGATGCCAGTTCGTTGTTCTAAGGGTCATTGGTGATCCCTCCTGTTATTGACGTGCGAGCGGGGAAGCGAAGCCGGACTTCACGCCGTTCGAACCGCTCATGGACGTTCCAAGGTTGCCTTGCAGACCGATGTTCGCCGAATGCTTGGCATCCTGAATCAACTGCATGAAGTAGGTCGACGGCTCGACAATGATCCGCTGCATGATGTCGAGGGTTCCGGTGCCGGACACTTCGCCGGTAACGTTCGCCTTCACGTCCAGCGATCCGCCGCCAACGGCAGACTGCACGCCGCGAACATTGTTGTTGCCGATGTCGATCGCCTCTCGAAACCCCTGATCACGCCGGTTGAGCATTTCGGCTTGTTCCGGGGATGCGATGCGCGAGAAGGCATAACCGCGCATCCCTTCAGGGTTGCGGCGCTGTTCCTCGGTGTCGCGCCGGGCACGTTCCCATGCATCATCGGGTATCGAGCTATAGGCACGCGACCGGGCACGGCCTTTTTCCGTCTGCTCCATGATCCACGTCGCCCCGGCAAGTAGCGCGAGCGGCCCGCCAACCGCCCTGACGTTACCGGCAAGGAAGCCGCCGAAATCCTTGAGCATTTCGAGGCCAAGACCAAGAACGCCCGGTCCGGTCGCAACCGGAGCCGCGCCGGGGTTGATGAAGTTCTTCAACCATCCCATCGCCTTCCACGTCGCAACGGCGCTGACGATACCCGCTGTTGCGGTCACGATCTGCTTGTCTGCCGTTTCCAGACTGCCAAGCCATTTCGATATTGCCGTGCCTAGGTTCGCCGCACCCTGAAGCGGTCCTGTCCATGCTTCCACGAATTCGTTTGATGTCGCTTCGATGGACGATTTGAAGCGGTCGGTTGCCGCTGCAAGGCCCTGCATGCGGGCTGACGCCACGCTATCGCGATACCCGTCGACGGTGCCGTCCTTCATCTCACGTTCCCACTCGCGAGCCTGTTGAAGTTGGCTGATAATTGCCGCCGCCTTGGTAACCCGATCGATGATGAGC
>CAZNAT010000030.1:0-9904 GCA_964571245.1 uncultured Methylobacterium sp. | reverse complement strand
TGTTTAACGCCCAAGAACTGCATGGCTTGCGCCGGGGTCATCTTGTCGAAGATTTCGCTCAACAACGTATCGCCGTTGACCGCGCCTTGCGACGAGGTGAAGGCCCGCTGCGCTTGCTTCGCGATCTTGGCGCGAGATTGCGCGCTTTGCTTCCCGTGGGTGTTCTCGTAAGCCTCAACGATGGCTTTCGAATAATCGCCAGCGGTCTTGATCGCGCCGCCTTCAATCGACTTCTGGACTCGTTTTATGTTCGCGTCGCTGACGCCTTTACCGAGGTAACGTTCAAGGGTCAGGTTCATGTTTTCGGCAGAAAGCTTGCCCGGTCCAACGTGGTTTTCGTACCGGATGCCCGCCGCGTCCAAGGCGATGCGACCATCGTTCGTCGGCTTCAACAAGGCGTTGGATAGAGCGCGCATGAACACGCCCGCGTCCGAACCGGCAAAGTTCTCACGCTTGAGCAACATACCCATGGCCATCTGTTTTCCGTATGAGACGGTTGCAGCGTTCAAGCCTGCGGAGCCGTATTTATTGATCTCCTCAAGGTCGCGCGGGTCCAGTGCGCCTTTCTTCGCGCCAAAGGCGAAGCGGTCGCCATAGTACCCAAGGCGTTCCTTCAGGTGCGCCTTGTCGCGAATGTGCTCGCCACGTCCAAAGATCACGCCTTCAAGGGCGACGGCAGCTTCTCGCGCATCGGAGCCGATTGCCTTTGCGGTCTTCAGGGCTTCTTCCGTGAAAAGCTTGGTCTTCGGAATGTCGAATCCGCGCCGGGCAACCGCTTCCTGTGCATGTGCCACGGCCTCGGGGCGTTCCCCGTACTTGTTCGCGGCCTCGTGGTGCTGTTTGCGAAGTTCCGCGATTTGTTCGGCGGTATAGCCGCCCGTTGCCCGGATCGTGGTCAGGGTCCGTTCGACCGGGATATAATGTTCAATCGCCGCTTTGGCCTTCGCCGGAACGTTCGCGGCTGCATAGGCAACCGCCGCCTTGGTCATGGTGCCGAGGGCGCTGTTGATCTGGCTAAGGCGCTGGTGATGAATCGAGGCAGCATCTGCCGCGCGACGGTGCGCGTCCGCCATGCCGTTGATGTTCGACAACGCATTGCCGCCGCTCGATTTGGTGAGGGCTTCCATCTGCTTTGCCGCCGCGCGAAGGTTCTGCACGACGGCTTGGAATGCGGCGCTGGCTTGATCTTGCGCGCTGATTTGGACGGTAACTGACGGGTTTGCCATGAGCTAAACTCCCGCTTTCTTGCGAAATTTATCGAGGTTGACCTTTTCGGTCAGCCACCAGAAAAGCCGCGAAACCGGCATGGCGTCGATGGTGTTCGGGTCCATCTGGAATTCGAACACCATGACGGCCATTGCCCTTTTCGCGGTCACGAAGGGTTTTCGGCACCTGTGGTTCCAAGCACCAAGGAAATCACGGCCTGTCGCGCCTTGTTGAAATCGGAGCCGGACAGTTCTTCCAAGGCGATTTCGTCAACCCCGGACAGGTCAGAGATGAAGGCGAACATGGCCTTGTTGTTGATCTCGATATCCGGGGAGCCATCGGCGCGAAGGCTGATCTTGAACGGCTCGCCATGGCTGACGAATTGCCGCGCCGTGGGTTCCTTGATGGTGAGGGTGCGGAGCGCGCCCTGATGGCTGTCGAGGGGCTTTGAAAGAGTGATGGTAACGGGCTGCATGGTGTTGTTCCTAAATGGGTGTTTATGGGTGTGATTGCGGGTGTTCGCGGTTACTTCAGGCGGTCCAAATCGACGCCCGCCATGTCGACGGCTTTGACGATGTGCGAGCCGGTTCCGGTGAGTTGGAGCGCGTAGTTGACCGCCTTCAACTGCTTCAGGTCATCGGCTGTCGCGTTGCCGTTCATGGACCGGGCGGAAAGCCCGGCACTGGTGATTTCGAGACGACGCTTCAGGTTCGCCGCGTCTTTCGTGGTGAGGTTCATGGTGCTGGTGCCTTTCGTGGTTTCAGCCTTTTCGGCATGTTCGGAAGGAAGACCGCGAAGGAATCGCGCCGCGTCTGGTGCGGGCAGCGTCTTCGCGTTGTGGGTGTTGATGATCTGAAGTGCGGCGCGCGGATGGTCCGCCGTTTCGGGCAAGCTCAAGATGGCGTCGGCATATTCGACGGCCTGAAGTTGTTCCTTCAGGTCGGTTGTGCTGACGTTCACGCCGGAGAGCGCGGCCTTCACGTCGCGCAATGTCGCGTTGTTGATCATGCCGCCCGATGTCAGCAACTCGCTAACATCCGCCAACGTCACGATGTTGTGGCCATCAAGTTCGGCATGAGCCATCGGAATGATTTTCTTCATTCCAAGGATTGCGACGTATCCGGGTTGAGTAGCAATTTCGACTGCGATCCCCATGGCTGGAAATCTCCTTTTCAGTAGCGACGGGGGTTGCTGAAACCGGGATGGACGCCCGGCTGATCGGTGAAGGGTCCAGCGCGAACGGCACCGAGTTGCGGCTTGAGCGGGTTGCCGGGGCCTGCCGGGCAAAGGGCCTCAAGCTTGCGGATTTCCGCTTTGAGTTCGGCGCGGTTGCCAGCGTGAAAGCGGAGGATGCGATTATTGTCGCGGATTTCCGCTGTCTGCTGTCCGCCGATGAGGGCATAATAAGCCGCGCGAAGCTGAGGGAGCATCGCGCAAGGGTTATCGATGCTGCCGTTTCCGCCCGGTGTCGCGGGCGTCGGTGAGCACGGCCCGATGTTCGGGTTATTGCGCATTGTGGTTCTCCACATAGGTCAGGTTGCCGGCCTTGGACTTGTCGGCCCAATAGGGATGAACAAGCCCGAGGGACTTCATGGCGTCTTGTTCCGCCTTGAGCGTTTCGAGGTGCGTTTCGAAGTCGATGCCGCGCGAACCGAGTTCATCGGTTAGCGTCGTCAAGCCGAGTTCCAGTTCGGTTTTCGAAGCGAGAGCCGCCTTCATCCGATCCGGTTCGATCCGGGCGCTACCGAGCCATTTCGCGTTGCAGTAGGCTTCCGGGCAGACAAAGAACGGGGGCGCGCTGTTCGGCAGGCGAATGCGGCCCGTCTCGATTGCTTCCTCTAGCCATGCCCGGAAGACCGGCTTCAGGAAGGCTTCGAGGATTTCCTTGCGGCGCTTGAGCACGACGCGGTGCGGTGCATCGGAGGCCATGCGAGAGGCGCTAAACGAGGTCTGGCTATAATCGCCGGACGCCTGTTCGTATGACATGCCAGCGGCCCGAGCCGCGCGACGGGTCAAGCTCTTATCGAAACTGTCGAACGTGCTATTCGGCGTTTCGCTGCGATTGAATTTCAGCTTATCGCCGGGTGCGAGATGGTTCACGACTCCGGGCGTCGGTGTGATCGTCGCGGCGGAATACCAGTCCTTCCGGCCCTGTATCCATTCGCCCATGCCGGACGCCTGCATGTTGGCGCTAAGGCCAGCGAACGCGGCTTCGGGCGAAAGATCGCTCTCCACGGTCAAGGAGAACTGAGTCTGAAGGTACGCGCTCGCCAACGTGAATTCGGAGAGCGTTTCCTTTTCATGCGCCGGGGTCAGTGCCGCCGCAATCGGAGAGAAGCCGCGAACCTGCCTCGGGTCCTGAAGCGCGAAGACATGGACCACCTTGGGGCGTCCCCATGCGGTCGTTGCCGGCACGTACCGGGATGACGGCGCAACGATCTGGTTGCCGAGCGGTGCCGACTTCAGCCAATAGCCCGACAATCGACCTTCCGGGGTGAAGGCTACGCCCATGACGGTGCGCGTCGTGGCATCCTGAAGGGTGCGCGTCCGGTCGAGTTGTGCCGGGTCCAGAAGCGCAACCTTGGTGAAGGTGCGGCAACCGGGGAAACGACGCCAATCGAGCGTTGCGACGATCTCGCCATGAATGAGGGCTGATCGGAAAGCGGCAGATGCCAGCGCGTGCAAGTCATGCCGCCCGGTAAAATCGACTTCTGCCGGGTTCGATGCGTACTCCTGCCACGCCGTTTCGATCTGATTAGAAAGATCGCGGATTTCTGCCGGGGCTACGCCGAACCGGGCAAGGTCCGGTTTCGAAGACAACGTTAGCCCGTTGCCAACGGTATGCACGTCCAACTCGCTGATGATGGTCGCAACGAGCGGATTGGAGAATTGCAGGTCCCCTGCGATGGCGCTTGCGATCTGGCCTTCTTTCGAATGCCTGCCGCCGTGCACGGAAACATTGCCGTAACCGGAGGCCTGCGGCTGGAAACGGTAGCGCGCCCAACCGAGGCGCGTTGTTCCGTCCGTGCCGTCCATCAATCCAGCCTGCGGGGTGAGCGCCGGAAGGTTCGCGTTGTCAGAGATGGCGGCAGGGATGCCGCCCGGATCAATCGGGGCGTTCATCTTCAAGCCTCCGGTGCCGAGCGCTTGTAACCGCGTGCCACGCCGAACGCCGATGCCGCCGAGGTGAGTTCCGCTAGTCGGCTTTCTTTCCGGCCTTCCACGCTACCGGGCGCGGCACTGCTCATGTTGGCACCCGGCACGATGCCGATGCCTTCGCCGGACATGGCCGCGAGGTAGGGACTTTCGGGCGGAATGGCCTTCAGGATGGTGATCGCCGAATCCGGTTCCATGCCGGATCGAAGCGCGAGTTCTCGCGCCGCCTTGGGGTTCGCGATGCCCTCGGGGCTTTCGAGAATTGCCGTGATGCGGAGCCGTTCGGACAGGAGGATTTCAGAATTGAGTTTCGGTCGTGCCATGGTCAGTTCGCCTTTCGAAATGCGAGAACGTTGTCGTCTTGGTCTTGGGATGGCTTGGCGTTCGAAATGTCGTGGAGTTCCTTCGCCTGTTGAGCGATGGTCTTCGACGGCTTCGATCCAATCGGAGGTGCGGGGTTCGCCGCTGCGAGTTCGCCCGCTGCCAGCGCGTAGGCGAGGCAATCGAGCGGTTCTTGATCGCCGGATCGCACCCATTTGTGCGTCGGAATGCCTCGGGCATTCACGGTCGTTTGCAGGCGCTCATTGCCGAATTGTTCGAAGTAGTCGGCAGGCAGATGCGCGGGCAGATGAATGAAGCCGGGGCCTGCTTCCACCTTGTTCAAGGCCCGCGTGACGGCAAGCTTCAGGTTGTCAACGCCAAGGCGAATGAGGCGTTGCGCATACGATTGCCCGGAAACCGGATCGCGAAGCATCTTGCCTGCTTCGATGTTCGGCTTATCCCAACCGCCAACGCCTTTCACGGCGCTGCAACGATCCGTGGTTACGGCGAACCGATAGACGTTCGATGTCGCATGACCGGAGTCGATGAAGGTCGCGGAAAGCGGAAGGTGCCGCCCATCTTCAAGATGGAAGGCAGCGCCTTCGATCCGGGGCTTGAGGGCCTGCCAGAAAAGCCAATCCGAAACGTCACCCACAACAATCTGGTGATCCAGAATAAAGCGTTCGCCTGTCTTCGCGTGAGCAAGGAAGGTGATCTCCACCCGGTTCGCGCTAACGTCGATACCCGCCGTAATAAATTCGATTTCGCGGGAATAAGGCGACACGATCTTGACGGCGCGGGCCTGCAACGTGTTCACGTCAAGGCTTGCACCTTCATGCGGGTCAAAGGTTTCGCCCAACACGGTGTTGACGAAAACCTTCATCCTGTCCGGGGTTGAAGCCCGTTCGTATTCCCGAACAATGGCTTCAAGCTTGGCAAACTTGCTGACAAGCTGCGAGGTGTGGAAGGATCGGACGCCGGGGTCGGGGTTGATATTGAACGCAATGAAAACGCCCGTCTCGATTGCAACCTGCCGTTCTCGTTCCGTGAATGGATGCGCGCATTCGGTGCAAACGAGCTTCGCCGTCTCGGGGTTGCCCGGCTTGAACTGGATATGGTCGAAGGTCGGCACCTGAAGGCAACCGCATTCCGGGCAGGCTATCGCCCAACGTTCATCGGTTCCCGTCGCGTGCATTTCAGAAATGCGGGATGTCTGCGCAAGTGTCGGTGTCGACGCGGCAAGGCGCTTGTAGTCACGGAAGGTGTGTTGGCGTTTTGCTGCCGTCTCAATCGGATCGCCCTGCGAACCTGAAGACGAGCGCGGGAAACGGTCAACTTCATCATAAATGAGTTTCTTGGCCTGTTTCGAGGCAAGTTCTTCGCTCTTGTGTGCAGATGCGATGAACAGCGAGCCGCCCGGATAGGACTTGAGCTTGTTAGTTGATTTCGTCAGGCGCGTTTTGATCGCCGGAATGCTCGCAATCATCGGATCAAGGCGTTCGGATGAATATTGAACCGCGTCGGTGTCGGTCGGTCGAACGAGCACCATCGGCCCGTTGTCCTGATCCATGGACGAAAGCAGGATCGCTTCAATGATCGTGCTCTTGCCGCATTGCGCGCCGGTCTTCAGGACCACGACACGGGTTTTCGGGTCATCCCATACGGTGAGCACGGCCCGCTGCATGGCGGACAACTTCAAGGGTCCAGGTTCTGCTGAAGTGTCGTCTGTAAGAAGAATGTAGGCTTCCGCCCAATCGGCTGTCGCGATGACGAGCGGGGGTTCGAAGGCGGCAAGCACTTCTGCCAACATGCCCGCGTCAATGGTCGCCAGTTCTTCGCCGGGAGAGAAATCGAGCGGCTTCATCGGACCACCTCACGCGAGAAGGTGTCCGGGTTCGCGAGAGATGCGAGCGCGTGACGGATTTCGCTTTCGATGATGCTGCTGATTTCGATCTCGTCGGTCAGACCATTGAGCATCGGCGCGAGCTTGCGACCGAGCGGCAAGAGCGCAGAACGTGCGCGGGTTGCGATATCGCGGGCGGTCGCTACGGCAGTTTGCCGGGCGATCAACTTCCCTTCGGCGCGGTCGTTGTCGAGCCGGAGCTTTCGCACGCGTTCCAATTCGGAGGCGGTTTTCGCTTCCGTCATCGCTGAGATGGACGACGACACGTTGGCGGCAAAGATGTTCTTGCCGGGTGCATCTTCTGCAAACTCGCCGATGCCGAGGGCTTCGTCGGCACTGAGAAAGGACATTTCCTCGTTGGTGATGACGCCGCCAACCTTGCCGCGTGCCCGTTTCGCAACCATGTGCGGCAGGGACTTCGCCTTCGTCAGCGCCTTGACGGCGGCAGCGCGAGGCCACTTCTTATCGACACCGCGCTGGACGCCAGCTTGTGCAAGCCGCGCCGGAATGTCGCTGGCACTGGTGCCAGTCTCGCGCTTCAGGTCGACAATGCCAATTCGGGCGGGGGTCCGGGCCATTTTTCATGCCCTCCCGCCAAAAAATGCAACCTGCAAAACCTGCAAAACATTGAATTCCTTACGATTTTTGGAATTCACGTCGATCAAAAGCGGGCAGCAGTGCCTGCGCAACGTGGCGAGGTTGCGTCGGAAGGACCCGAACACGTCCGGGTTGTGCCTATCGAGCACCAAGGCCACGTTGCGACGTTGCCCGAACCCGGCAACATGGGAAGGTTGCGGGCGGCAACCGCGATGGAACGCCAAGGCCATGACCGCCATGCCGTTGCGCACCACCTGCACGTTGCCGCCCGTTCGGCTCGCATCGACAACACGGTGGAAAGGAATGCACCACGTTGCCACGTTGCGCGCGATGCACCCGCCAGAGGCAGCGCGCGCAATCATGCGAACCGAATTGAATCCGACTTCAACCCCGACAAGGACGGCAGTGCTGAAGTCGAAAGGGAAAGGATTGCGAAGGGCGATCATGTGTCGCTGCCTTCGTTGCCCGATCCGATGCCGCCGTTAAGAACGGTTTGGACGCGGGCGCTAACCTCGCGCTCAAGTGCATGAGCCGTGGCGATCTCAAAGACCAAGCGGGGCGCGGCCCACTCTTGTCCCATCGCTGTTCCGGGGCCTTCAGCGTAAACGCGCTTCACGGTGCCGTTGCCGCGCTTCCGGCCTGCGGATGATCCCGTTCGGACCATCAAGACGCGACCGCCGTTGGCGTTGATCTGGAACATTCGGCCCGACGTGACAGGGTTAGAGCCGCCGCCTGTCGAGACGAAGGTGCGGGCGCTACCGCCGCCTATCTTATACTGGTTGCCACGGATCAACTTGAGGATGGTCGGCGTGCGCTGAAAGCCTTTGTTTCGTGCCGTGAACGACGCGGTGAGGGTTGCCGCCGATGCACGGTTGATCGGGGTAACCTGCCGCCGAACGTCCGCGACCGATACGCGCTCGCCTGCGATGTCCCTCACCGCTGCCGGGATGAACGCCTTCTTGCCGATCACGGCAGCGGCATTGACGCCTGCACGGATGGCCTGCCGCAACTCCTTTTCAACGTGTGCGTTGAACCGGATGAAGGCTGTCATGTCCATTTCGATACGGATCATTTCGAGGTCCACCCGATGAGGGTTGCGAGTAAGGCGAGCAATGCCGCCGCGAAGGTCATGCGAGGTGTTCGGGAAGGATCGAGGATCGCGAGGGCTGTAAGCGCCGCGATCCCAAGCCCGCCCGTTATCAGGAGCGCCACGCTTTGACCGCGTTGCGCACGTTGGCGAAGGCATTGGCAGCGAGCGCTATGCCAGCGAGCACGACGAGCGCTTGCGGGCTGGCGACTGCCAGAATGAAAAGGAAGGAAGCGACCAATCCGGCCATGGCGATCACCTCACGCTTCGAAGCTGAAGGTCGGCAGCGGAAAGGATTGCAAAGCCCGCTGGTGAAGCTGGACGATCTCGCGCCCGGCTTCCTCTAGGGCTTTGAGGGCCTGCCGGGTTTCCGCCTCATGCTGGTAAGCGCGAAGGGCTTCCTGCATGTCCCCCAAGCCGGGAATGGGGGTAACCGACTTGAGGGACGGCAGAGCGGGCAGAATGCCCGAATTGAAGATGTTGGCGGTCATATTGCGATCTCCTCCACTCAACCGAGCACTTTTTCGTCGGTTGAAAGGTTCGGAATGTCGCAATAATCGGCAACCCCGTTGATTACGTGCTGACGCGCTTCCGCAAGAGTGCACATTACTTTGGCACCGCGAACGCTGTTGCTTGCGTATACGACGCCGCCGCGAACGTGGTTGAAAGTCATCCCCTTGCGGAATTCGATCCATACTTCGCCATCGATCGGCGAATGCTTTGGCTGCGGTTCGTTCTGATTGAACATTACTTTTCCCCATTCCCGTCATCGCGGCCTGTCCGCGATTCAGTTGATGGCTGGACTGTGAATCGCCTGCTGATTCGCCGTCAAGGGGTAAAATTCAAGTTGTGGATAAGTATTATATCCCACTTTTTAATGCACTTTTTATTGTGGGATTTATTGCGCTTTATTTTGCCGAATAAAATTCGGATTATTTTGCGTCTTGATTTCGAATGTCTCGAACACAACGTGGTTATGTTGTTCGTTCACTACAACGTTGCGCGGTTGTAGTCTCTTTCGATGGCGTCGCAACCCTATAACGTCGCAACGTTGCATAACCATGTGCACGTTATAACAATGTGCACGTTGCCGCTGGTGAGGCATGCAACGTGGCTGTATGGTCAAGGCATGAGCCACTGGGAACAAGTCGGGGTCGACAACCTCAAGAGCCGGGAACGTGAGGTTGCCTCACGTTGGCGTCGGGTCGATTGGCTTGAGGTTGTCGCGTGGCCTGTCGCGTTCGCTTACTGGTGCGCAGTCTGGGTGATCGTTTGGCGGTACGTCGCGAGGTTGCTCGCTTGACGGGTTGAATCTTTGGTGTTCTTATTTCGTTCCTAACATGGGAGCGTTGGGACGATGTACACCGAGAGAGAACCCCGCGACCTTACCGAGCCGTATGTCGATCCAATCGAGGTTGAGATTGACGAGCTTCTAGCCGAACACGGCGGGGACGTGCGGGCGGCATTTCGAGCGCTCTTGCATGATATGGAAGTGTTGGCGCGAGACGCTGAGCAAGTGTCGTGGAAATACAATCGGGGAAGGCCTTCTAGAGCGCTCAAGGCCGGGTGATGGCGCGACGGTCGGGAAGGTCCCCTTCAATCTCAGATGACGGGCGCTTGCTGGATTCCCTGAA
>CAZNAT010000029.1:0-38196 GCA_964571245.1 uncultured Methylobacterium sp. | reverse complement strand
GTTGGGGCGCCGTCGCCGAAATCGTATTTCAGCGCGATGGCGATGCGTTCGGGGTTCGGCTTCTCCGGGAGGCTCATGTCCGGCGATCCAGCAGCGGCGATGCGCTCGGGGCCTTGCCCAGCGGGCGGCCATCGCGAACCTCGAGTTTCGTCACATCAAAGGCTGCACCGGTCAGCGCGTCGTGCAGTGTACCGATTTCGTCGCGCGCGAGCCGGGCCATGCTCTGCCGCTCGGCCCAGAGGGTGACCGCGATCGACTGGCCGCGCAGCCCGATCTCGACCTGGACCGGGCCGGTTTCCTCAAGATCGAGCGCCAGCCGGATTTTCCACGGGAAGGGCTCGCTCTCGCCCTCGCTTTCCGCCTCGGTTTCGTATGGCGCGACCGGTTCGTGCTGCGGCTGGTGCTCGATCACCAGGCCCATCACGGCGGTTTGCGGCCGGTCGACGCCCTGGGTCGCGATCGGGATTGACAGGGCGAGCCGCGAGGATTGCGCCCGGTCATCGGTCACCGTGAGTTCCGGGTGATCGGGCATCGAAGCGAGCTGCATCAGCTTGAGGCGCTCGATCGCGCCTTCGGCCAACCGGCCGATTTCCGGCGGATTGCGTGGCTGCGTGGCCTCGCCCGCGACTGGGGCACGTTCCGGCGTCGGTGTCGACGGGGCGGAGGTTCGCGCGGCGACCTCGGGCAACGTCTCGTCGCCAGCAAGCGCGCGGATCGCCAGCAGGATCGATTTCAGATCCGCGGGAACGGCCTGCCCCGGCGCGGCCTGGGCGAGGTTGGCTTCCAGAAAAAGCCCGGATGTCATCACCGCCTGGCGCAGGCCATTCGTGGTTTGCAGGGCGGTCGTGGTGGAGCGGGCCAGCTGAAGATCGCGGATTGCCACGGCCAGAGCGGCGGGGATCGGCGCCATCGCCATTTGCTGGACGGACAGCAGCTGGGTGAGCGCCGTGGCGAGTGGCACCTGTCGGCTGGCGGCCTGCAGAACGGCTGCGGCAAGCTGCGGCGGCAGGGTGGGCGTGGGCGTGGGCGTCGAATGCCCGGGTGAGCCCGGCCGCAACCCCGGCGACAGGGGGGCGCCAGCCACGAGTGCTGCCTGCGGCTCGGCCTGTGGAAAGGTAATGCCGGCAAGGCGGGCGATCGCGGCGCCGAGCGTGCCGGCAGGGAAAACGCTCGGCAGCGGCGGCGCTGGGCCCACGCTCGCGCCAAACGCATGGCCGGACGTCGTGACGCCGCTCATCGCGACCCGGGTGGCCGGGTCCGGCACCGCGCGGGCCGGGATATCGGCGGGGAGGGTGAGCGTATTCCCGGGCTTGATGAGGTTGGGATTGGTCTGGGCGGCGCGCATCAAGTCTGGCGGCAAATCCGCCTCGATCATCCCGCCGGCGATTTGCAGCAGCGCCCGCCCGCTCGGCTGGACGTCGAGGATCACCGCGCGGATCGCCGCCTCGACCGATTGCAGCGATGCCTCGACATTGCCGGTGAGGTTGCCACCGACCCGCGCGATCGCCTGCACCGGATCGATCGACGCCATCAGCGTCGACAGGCTCTGCGCCTTGAGATCCGCGATCTGTTTGGACAGCGATGCGATGGCGGAGGGCATGAAATGGGTCCAGACCGAATGAGTTGGCGCCTAGTGTGCGCCCAAGGACTTTCGCTTTGGTTAGCGCCGCGCCGAGAAAGCCGGCCAAAGCGCCATGATTTGGCAAGCTCAGGCGTGTTTTGCCCTTGAAACGGGGGGAGGCGATTGCTACCTCAACCCCAGGATCGTGCGGGAAACCGCATCCCCGAGAATTCCGTCCCGAGCCTTCGCAACAACCGGGGCTTCTCAACAACCGGGTTTTCCTGGAAAAACCGGACCACTCCCAAAAACCGAGATCGAGCCATCATGTCCCGTCAGTTCATCTACCATATGCGCGGCCTTACCAAGGTTTATCCGGGCGGGAAGAAGACCCTCGATAACATCCATCTCTCGTTCTACCCGGATGCGAAGATCGGCGTGCTCGGCGTCAACGGCTCGGGTAAGTCGACATTGCTGCGCATCATGGCGGGGATCGACAAGGAATGGGTCGGCGATGGCTTCGTCGCCGAGGGCGCGCGGGTCGGTTATCTGCCGCAGGAGCCCGCGCTCGATCTTAGCAAAACCGTGCGCGAGAACGTGATGCTCGGGGTTGCCGCCAAGCAGGCGATCATCGACCGCTACAACGAGCTGATGATGAACTACTCGGATGAAACCGCCGAGGAAGGCGCGTTGCTCCAGGACCAGATCGACAGCCAGAACCTCTGGGATCTCGACTCAAAGGTCGATCAGGCGATGGATGCGCTGCGCTGCCCGCCGGATGACTGGGCCGTGGACAAGCTCTCGGGCGGTGAAAAGCGCCGCGTCGCGCTGTGCAAGCTGCTGCTTGAACAGCCCGAACTGCTGCTGCTCGACGAGCCGACCAACCATCTCGACGCCGAAACCGTCAACTGGCTTGAAAACCATCTGCGCGAATACCCCGGCGCGATCCTCATCGTTACCCATGACCGCT
This sequence comes from uncultured Methylobacterium sp., assembly GCA_964571245.1. GTDB lineage: Bacteria > Pseudomonadota > Alphaproteobacteria > Rhizobiales > Beijerinckiaceae > Rhabdaerophilum. The sequence continues at coordinate 35,668 of CAZNAT010000029.1, read as the reverse complement.
ACTTCCTCGATAACGTGACAGGGTGGATTCTCGAGCTCGATCGCGGCAAGGGTATCCCCTACGAGGGCAATTATTCGAGCTGGCTGAGCCAGAAGCAGAAGCGCCTGCAGCAGGAGGGCCGCGAGGATGCCGCCCGCCAGCGCACCATGAGTCGCGAGCAGGAGTGGGTCGCCGCCTCCCCCAAGGCGCGGCAGGCCAAGAACAAGGCCCGCATCACGCGCTACGAGGAACTGGTGCAGAAGGCCTCCGAGAAGGCGCCGGACACCGCGCAGATCGTCATTCCGATCGCCGAGCGGCTTGGCGCGAATGTCATCGATTTCGAGCACTTGAACAAAGGTTTTCAGGATAAGCTTCTGATCGAGGACCTTTCGTTCAAGCTGCCGCCGGGCGGCATTATCGGCGTGATCGGCCCGAACGGCGCCGGCAAGACCACGCTGTTCCGCATGATCACCGGCGTTGAGGCACCCGATGGCGGCACGATCAAGATCGGGGAGAGCGTCAAGCTCGGCTACGTCGATCAGAGCCGCGACAGCCTCGACGACAAGAAGACCGTCTGGGAGGAAATCTCCGGCGGGGCCGAGGTCATCTACCTCGGCAAGCGCGAGATGCATTCGCGCGCTTATTGCGGCTCGTTCAACTTCAAGGGCGGCGATCAGGAGAAGAAGGTCGGCATGCTCTCGGGCGGCGAGCGCAACCGCGTCCATCTCGCGAAAATGCTCAAATCCGGCGCGAATGTGCTGCTGCTGGACGAACCGACCAACGATCTCGATGTCGACACCCTCCGCGCGCTCGAAGAGGGGCTGGAGGATTACGCCGGCTGCGCCGTGATCATCTCCCATGATCGCTGGTTTCTCGACCGCATCGCGACGCATATCCTCGCCTTCGAGGGCGATAGCCATGTCGAATGGTTCGAGGGCTCGTTCTCGGATTACATGGAAGACAAGAAACGCCGCCTCGGCGCGGATTCCGTGGAGCCGAAGCGGATCAAGTATCGCAAGTTCGCACGGTAAGGGGGTGCCCATGCCGCCCCGTCATTGCGAGGAGCGAAGCGACGAAGCAATCCATTTTATCGAGCGGCGGAAGCTGGAATGGGTTCCATAGGATGGATTGCCGCGTCGGGCTACGCCCTCCTCGCAATGACGGGTGGGCGGTGACATTATGCCCCACCAGCCCAGCGTCTACATCATGGCGAATAGGTGGAACGGCACGCTCTACACCGGCGTCACATCCGATCTTGCCGGGCGCTCGCACCAGCATCGCGAGGGGCTCATTCCCGGCTTCACCAGGCGCTACGGCTGCAAGCTGCTGGTCTGGTATGAATATCTTGAAACCATGCCCGATGCGATTGCCCGCGAGAAGCGGATCAAGGCCGGCTCGCGCAAGGATAAACTCGCGCTGATCGTCGCGACGAATCCCGATTGGCAAGATTTGTACGAGACCTTGAACCAGTAATCGTTCTTGTGAGGAACGCAGCGACTAAGCAATTCATCTTATCGGGCGGAGGCCCGGCCTCGCAAGATGGATTGCCGTATCGGTCCATCAGTCTCCCCGCAATGGCGAGATGTGCAACCAATCCACCTCTTGCGCTCACCGCAAAAATCACATAAACATATCTTTATGTCGTTTTGCGGGTTTGCCCGCGTTTGTGTGCAAGGGCGGTTCGCGCCGTGGTCGAAATGGTTCCCGCATCCCTTAGCCAGAATGGCTTTGCCTTCGCCGATCTTCTGACCGCGCTTGAAGCGGCGGGGGAGGAGACGCGGCTGCGCATCCTCGCGCTGCTGACCGAGGGCGAACTCACCGTCACCGAGTTGATGACCATCCTCGGCCAGAGCCAGCCGCGCGTCTCGCGCCATCTCAAGCTGCTGGTTGAGGCTGGCCTTATCGATCGCCACCGCGAGGGCGCCTGGGCGTTCTTCCGCCTGGCGGAAAGCCCGATCGCCGCGGCGGTGCGCGACGGCATCGTCGTGACGCTCGATCACGCGGATGCGACGCTCGCCGGAGACCGGCGCCGGCTTGAGGCCGTGCGCGCCGAGCGCAAGGATCAGGCGGCGGCCTATTTCGCGAGCCACGCCGCCGACTGGAACCGCATCCGCGCGCTGCATGTACCCGAGGCGCGCGTCGAGGCCGGGGTGCTCGCGGTGCTGGGCGACAGGCGGGTCGACTCGGTGCTCGATCTCGGCACCGGCACTGGTCGCATGCTCGAAATGCTCGCGCCGCAGGCGTCCCGCGCGGTGGGGCTCGATGTCAGCCCGGCGATGCTTGGCGTTGCCCGCGTCAATCTCGATGCCGCGGGCCTGCGCCATGTCCAGCTTCGCCAGGGCGATGCCTATGCGCTGCCGTCCGATTTGCAGGGCTTCGATCTCGTCATCCTGCACCAGGTGCTGCATTTCCTCGACGATCCCGGCCGCGCTGTGCGCGAGGCGTCGCGGGCACTCAAACCCGGCGGCCGGCTGCTGGTGGTCGATTTTGCCCCGCATGGCGAGGAGAGCCTGCGCACCGAGCACGCCCATCGCCGGCTTGGCTTTTCGCGCGCCGAGGTCGAGGGCTACCTTGTCGAAGCCGGGCTCAAGCCGGTGTCGAGCGAAGTTCTCGGGCCCGAGCCGGGGGCTGCGGCGCGGCTCGCGGTCTCGCTCTGGCTTGGCGAGGACACCCGAGTCCAGGGCGATTTCCCGCTGCGGCAAGGCCCCGTTTTCTGCCAGTCGACGAAATCGATCACCCAGCGCGAGGTCGCGTAATGAACGCATTTCCAATCCGCTCCAGCCGCCAGCCCCAGGGCCAGCCGCTCGGCATTTCCTTCGAGTTCTTCCCGCCGAAGAACGACGCGATGGCGGAGAGCCTCTGGAGTTCCGTGCAGCGGCTGGCGCCGATGTCGCCACGCTTCGTTTCGGTGACCTATGGCGCCGGTGGCTCGACGCGCGAGCGGACGCATCAGACCGTCAAGCGCATTCTCGATGAAACCGGGCTGAAACCGGCGGCGCATCTGACCTGCGTTGCCGCGACCAAGGCGGAGACCGACGAGATCATCCGGGAGTACTGGGAGATGGGCGTGCGCCATATCGTGGCGTTGCGCGGTGATCCCGTCACGGGGCTCGGCACGCCGTTTGTCGCGCATCCCGAGGGCTATCAATCCTCCGCCGATCTCGTCGCGGGGATCAAGGCGATCGGCGATTTCGAGGTGGCGGTTTCCGCCTACCCGGAAAAGCACCCGGACAGCCCGAGCTTCGAGGTGGAGCTCGACCTGCTCAAGCGTAAGGTCGATGCCGGGGCGAGCCGTGCGATCACGCAGTTCTTTTTCGATAACGATCACTATTTCCGCTACCTCGATAGGGTGCGCAAGGCGAGGATCGATATCGAGATCGTTCCCGGCATCCTGCCGGTGCAGAACTTCAAGACCGCGGCGAGTTTCGCGGCGCGTTGTGGCACCGAGGTTCCGGCCTGGCTCGCGGCGCGCTTCGAAGGGCTCGACGAGGACACCGAGACCCGGCGGCTGGTCGCGGCGGCGGTGGCCGTCGAGCAGGTCTACGATCTCCTCGATCGCGGGGTTTCCGAGTTCCATTTCTACACCATGAACAAGGCCGATCTCGTGTTCGCGATCTGCCACATGCTCGGGCTTCGCGCGAAGTCCGAGGCGCTTGCCGCCTGAACCGGGATCTGACCGATGACCTTTACCGCCCATGGCGCTGAAATCCGCGCTGCCCTCGATGCCGCCGCCCGAGCCCGTATTCTGGTGCTCGACGGCGCGATGGGCACCGAAATCCAGAACGCCAGGTTCTCGGAGGAGGATTTTCGTGGCCAGCGGTTCAGGGACTGGAACCACCCGCTCAAGGGCAACAACGATCTCCTGATCCTGACCCAGCCCGACGCGATGCGCGATATCCATCTCGCGTATTTCCTGGCTGGTGCGGATATCGTCGAGACCAACACCTTCTCCTCGACCTCGATCGCGCAGGCCGATTACGGCATGGAGGCGCTCGCCTACGAGCTCAACCGCGAAGGCGCGCGGCTTGCGCGCGAGGCGGCGGTTCTGGCAGAGAAGCACGACGGCAGGCGCCGGTTTGTGGCCGGTGCCGTCGGGCCGACGAACCGCACGGCGTCGATCTCGCCGGACGTGAACAACCCCGGCTTCCGGGCGGTATCGTTCGATGATCTCGCGAAAGCCTATGGCGAACAGATCCAGGGCCTCGTCGATGGCGGGGCCGAACTCATCCTGATCGAGACGATTTTTGATACCCTCAACGCCAAGGCGGCGGTGTTTGCGGCCAATACCGTGTTCGAGAACACCGGTAACCGGCTCCCGATCATGATTTCCGGCACGATCACCGATCTTTCCGGCCGGACGCTGTCGGGCCAGACGCCGACCGCGTTCTGGCACTCGCTCAAGCACGCCGAGCCGTTCACGATCGGGCTGAATTGCGCGCTTGGTGCCCGCGAGATGCGCGCCCATATCGCGGAAATTTCCCGCGTTGCCGATACCTTCGTCTGCGCCTATCCGAATGCCGGCCTTCCGAACGAATTCGGCCTGTACGACGAGAGCCCCGAGTCAACCGCCGCGCTGCTGGCCGAATTCGACGATGCCGGCCTCGTCACTCTCGTCGGCGGTTGCTGCGGCACCACCCCGGCGCATATCAAGGCGATCGCCGAAGCGGTCGCGGGCAAGGCGCCGCGCGAGATTCCCGTCATCGAGCCGATGCTGCGGCTTTCCGGGCTGGAACCTTTCGTGCTCGACAGGACGATCCCGTTCGTCAACGTCGGCGAGCGCACCAATGTCACGGGTTCGGCGAAGTTCCGCAAGCTGATCACCGACGGCAAGCTCGCCGAGGCGCTCGATGTCGCGCGCGATCAGGTCGCCAACGGCGCCCAGGTCATCGACGTCAACATGGACGAGGGCCTGCTCGACTCGGAGAAGGCGATGGTGGAGTTCTTGAACCTCGTCGCCGCCGAGCCGGATATCGCCCGGGTGCCGGTGATGGTGGATTCATCGAAATTCCACGTCATCGAGGCCGGCCTCAAGTGCATCCAGGGTAAGGGCATCGTCAATTCGATCTCGATGAAGGAGGGCATTCCGAAGTTCATCGCCGACGCGAAAACCGTCCGGGCCTATGGCGCGGCGGTGGTGGTGATGGCCTTCGACGAGAAGGGCCAGGCCGATACTTACGAGCGCAAGGCGGAGATCTGCGCGCGGGCCTATAAAATCCTCACCGAGGAGGTCGGTTTTCCGCCCGAAGACATCATCTTCGACCCCAACGTGTTTGCGGTCGCGACCGGGATCGAGGAGCACAACAACTACGGCGTCGATTTTCTCAACGCCGTGGAATTCATCAAGAAAAACCTGCCGTATGCGCATATCTCGGGCGGGATTTCGAACCTGTCGTTCTCCTTCCGCGGCAACGAGCCGGTGCGCGAGGCCATGCATTGCGTGTTCCTCTACCATGCGATCAAGCTTGGCATGGACATGGGCATCGTCAACGCCGGCCAGCTCGCGGTCTATGACAGCCTGAACCCCGAATTGCGCGAACTCTGCGAAGACGTCGTGCTCAACCGCCGGCCCGATTCAACCGAGCGCCTGCTTGATGCCGCCGCGCGCTTCAAGGGCGACGGCAAAACCGAGGTCCGGGTGCAGGATCTCGCCTGGCGCGAACTCCCGGTCGAGAAGCGGATCGAGCATGCGCTCGTCAACGGCATCACCGTGTTTATCGAGGAGGATACCGAAGCCGCGCGGCAGATCGCCGAGAAGCCGCTCCATGTCATCGAAGGCCCGCTGATGGCGGGGATGAACGTCGTCGGCGATCTCTTCGGCGCCGGCAAGATGTTCCTGCCGCAGGTGGTGAAATCCGCCCGGGTGATGAAGCAGGCGGTTGCCTATCTCCAGCCCTATCTGGAGGCGGAGAAGCGCGCTTCGGGGCTGACCGAGATGCCGGCCGCCGGCAAGATCATCATGGCGACGGTCAAGGGCGATGTGCACGATATCGGCAAGAATATCGTCGGCGTCGTGCTCCAGTGCAACAATTACGAGGTCATCGATCTCGGCGTGATGGTGCCGGCACAGACGATCCTCGAAGCCGCGCGGCGCGAGAAAGCCGATATCATCGGGCTTTCCGGGCTGATCACGCCCTCCTTGGATGAAATGGTGCATGTCGCCGCCGAAATGGAGCGCGAGGGGTTTTCGATCCCGCTGCTGATTGGTGGGGCGACCACGAGCCGCGTGCATACGGCGGTGAAGATCCACCCGGCCTATCATCGCGGGCAGACGGTCTATGTCACCGATGCCAGCCGCGCCGTGGGGGTTGTTTCGACGCTGCTCTCGCCCGAGACCAACGACAATTATACCGCCGGCATCAAGGCCGAATACGAGAAGGTCGCCTCCGCCCATGCCCGTTCGGAGGCCGACAAGCTGCGGCTGCCGATCGAGAAGGCGCGCGCCAATGCCATGAAGCTGGATTGGGAAGGGTACACGCCGCCCAAGCCGACCTTCACCGGCACCCGCGTCTTCCAGACCTACGACCTCAGCGAACTCGCCAAATACATCGACTGGACACCGTTCTTCCAGACCTGGGAGCTGAAGGGCCGCTTCCCCGCCATTCTCGAGGACGAGAAGCAGGGCGAGGCCGCGCGCAGCCTGTGGGAGGACGCACAGGCGATGCTCCGCCGGATTATCGACGAGCGCTGGTTCCAGGCCAAGGCCGTCGTCGGCTTCTGGCCGGCCAATTCGGTGGGCGATGACATCCAGCTCTACACCGGCGAGAGCCGCACCGAGGTGCTGGCAACTTTCCATGGGCTTCGCCAGCAGCTTTCGAAGCGCGACGGTCGGCCGAACACCTGCCTCTCCGATTTCGTCGCGCCCGCGGGCACCAAGCCCGACTATCTCGGCGCCTTCGTGGTGACGGCGGGGATCGGCGAGGACCGGATCGCCGACAAGCTCAAGGGCAAGAACGACGATTATTCCTCGATCATGGCGAAAGCGTTGGCGGATCGCCTTGCCGAAGCCTTCGCCGAGCGCATGCACGAGCGCGTGCGCAAGGAATTCTGGGGCTATGGCGCGGGCGAAACCTACAAGCCGGATGAACTCCATGGCGAGCCCTACGACGGCATCCGCCCGGCACCGGGCTACCCGGCGCAGCCGGACCACACCGAAAAGGCCCAGCTGTTCGAGCTGTTGCAAACGACCCGTCGCATTGGCGTCCAGCTCACCGAAAGCTACGCCATGTGGCCCGGCGCGAGCGTGTCCGGGCTCTATTTCAGCCATCCCGAAAGCCATTATTTCGGCGTTGCCAAGGTCGAACGCGATCAGGTAGAGGACTATTCCCGCCGCAAAGGCATGGATATCCGCGAGGTCGAGCGCTGGCTCGGGCCGATCCTGAATTACGACCCCGCCAGCTATATATCCGCGGCGGAATAAGGGAAGACCGATGATCAGGCTTCGGCCCGCCACGCCCGCCGATTTGCCGCGGATCCACGAGATCCGCCACGGCACGGCGGAGAACCGGCTTTCCAACCCGGCGCTGGTGACCGAGGCCGAGGTCCGCTGGTATATGGACGAGGCGATTTTCCTGCTCTCCGAGGATGAGGAGGGCGTGCAGGGGTTCGGCTGCGCGAACCACCAGTCCGGCTATATCTGGGCCCTGTTCGTGATCGACCCGGCGCAGGGACGCGGGCACGGCGCCATGCTGCTCGACGCGATGCTCGAACGGCTGCACGCGCTTGGTCATCGCCAGACCTATCTTGCGACCGAAGGCGGCACCAAGGCGATCACCTTCTACGCCCGGCGCGGGTTTCGCGAAACCGGCGCTTCGCTCGGCGGAGACATCGTGATGGTTCGCCCGCTCGGGGTGGTTTAGAGCAGGGCGGCATGTCCCCGCGAAGGCGGGGGGCGGACACCGGTTTTGCCTCACACCATACAACAAAAATGAGAGGCAGCGCGGGGGTGGGTCGATCAAAACGAGGCGCGCTCAAAACGATCTGCGCCATTGGGGGGCTTGCCCACGCACTGCGTCAGATGGCCGTTGCTCCGAACTCTTTTAGGCCATTATGCCGGAAAAGTGCCCTAATGCGCTTCCTTCAGGGGCGCACGCAACCATATCTTAAGATGTTTTATCCATGCATGCGCGGCGTCGTATTCCAAGTATGTCATTCCGTGCCCGACCTGTTTTTGTGCCGATAATTATTTGTTTGTTTTTCCAAGGCACAGTCTCGCAACTTCTGATTGCAGAGTTGGTTCATGAGAGTTGTTGTCGCAGAACCGAGCCGCATCGGCAGGGCCATCCTCACCAAAATGCTTGCCGACGACGGTTATGATGTCGTGTGCTTCGAGAGCGCCGAGCTGGCGCTGGAGCGGCTTCGATCGGAAGCGGATGTCGATGTTCTGATCACGGCGGTCGAATTTGCCACAATGTCCGGTCTGGAATTGTGCTGGGAAGCCCGCATCATGATCGACCGGGATAACCCGGTTTACATCATTGTGCTGTCGTCGTCGCAGGACGAGCTCAAGCTGGTCGAGGCGCTCGATTGCGGCGCCGATGATTTCATCAACAAGCCGCCCCGCAAAAGCGAGCTTCTGGCGCGGCTGCGCTCGGCATCGCGGCTGTTGCAGGCGCAGCGTGAGCTGGCGCATCTGGCATCCTACGACAGCCTCACGGGGTTGAAAAACCGCCGGGCGTTTTTCGAGGAGCTGGATCGGTATCGTGAGACGAGCACGACGATGTCGGTGGTGATTTTCGATGTCGACTATTTCAAGCAGGTCAATGACCGGCATGGCCATGATGCCGGCGACGACGTCCTGCGCGAGATTGGCCGCCGCCTTGTCGGGTTTGACCGGAATTTTGCCCGGCTTGGCGGCGAGGAATTCGGGCTTCTTGTCAAAGGCCCACTCGAAGCCGCCGGGACGATCGCCGAAGCCGTGCGGGTGGGCATCGCCGCGGTTCCGTTCGAAACCTGCTCGGGGGTGCTGCCGATTACCGCAAGCCTCGGCGTTGCCGAGCGAAAGCCTGGCGCCCCCTTCGAGCTTGCGCTCAAGGATGCCGATGTCGCGCTCTATGCGTCGAAATCGAACGGGCGCAATTGCGTCACGCTCGCCCGCCACGGCACGGAATTCTCGACCCTTGCCGAGCCGGAAAAGCTGTCAGCCTAGAGCGGTATCCGACCAGACTGAACGAGGTCTGCCCTCTATCTTGTTGTTTTGGCGTATTTTCTTTCGATCCGCCGGCGTCCACGGCTGCGGAAAATGCGCTAAAGCCGGCGAGTGCAACGATATCCCCCGGATCGCCCCGGCTTGCGGGCTTCAAAGCGGAGCATATTCTGGCCGATTCAACGGGGGGCAAGGACTTCAATCGTATCGCAACCCGATACGACAAGTTCGCCAGAAGCTATGCAGACTTCCTCAATCTCGTCGCCACGCTCACATGGTGCGGCTGATTGTAACCACAGCCCAGAGCATTTTTACGATGAAGTGGACACCGGTTCATCGAAAGAAAATGCGACAAAACAAGAAGATAGAGTGGTTGATCTGATCGAGGCAGATCGGAAACCGCTCTAGCCCGGATCGCGGAAAATATAATCGGCGATCGCTCCATACATCCGATCAGCAATGTCGACATTCGCCGGATCCGACAACATGACGGCGGCAACGATCGTTTCGACCACGGCGACAGCGCCGACCAAGCTGTTGGTGAGCACCGGATGCATCGCCGGCACCAGCACAAGTTCATCGGCGAAGGTACAGAGCGGCGAAGCCTGGCTATCCGTGATCACGGCAATCCGCGCACCCCGGTCGCGGGCAAAACGGGTGAGATTGACCGCATCGAAGCCGTAACGCGGGAAAGTGATCGAGATCAGCAGGTCCCCCTCATCGATGCGCATCAGATTCCGCGCCGCGACCGCGGATCCGCCGGTTTCCGCAACCGCGATGACACGCGAATGGTAGGGCTGCACCCCGCGCTGCAACAGCGCGGCAATAAGGGTCGAAATCCCAAACCCCATGACGTAGACGGTGCGCGCGGCCTTGATCATGTCCTTGAGCCGCAGCGCCGAATGTTCGACCGCCGACGGGTCGATCAGCAGGAACTGGTGACGGACGGCATCGAAAGCATCCCCGATATGGGGGCACGCATCGCCGGATCGCAGGTTCTCCCGCAGCTTCGACACCGGATCCATTCGGTCCTGCATCGCCCGCGCCACCAGCCCGCGCATCTCGGTGAAGCCGGAAAGCTCCAGCTCGCGGGCAAAGCGGCTGATCGTCGGCGCGGAAACGCCCGCAATCCGCGAAAGCTCGTCAATGGAGGAGGCGGCAACGCGGATAGGGTTGCGCAGAATGAAGTCCGCAAGCCGCCGCTGCGACGGAGACCCCGTTCCCAGCAACGCGCTCAGTCGCGCGCTGAACTCCGCTCCCTGAACCCCACCAAGGTCGGGCGCAGGGTCGGGTTTTTCATTTTTTCGTGTCGGCACAGTGCAAAAAGCCCATTCTGGCTACGGTTTTCCTAAGTTTTGGTGAAATTTATGCTTTATTGCAAGTCATATATTGCGATAAAGCAACAAATCTCCTGAATTTTCGATACGCAATTGTTCCAAATTGTCGCAGTTTTTGACGCTCCGCGACCGCCCGGACGCTCCGCAACCACTCTGGCAAGCATAAAAGCCAAAGAACCAAACAATGAACATTAACCCGCTAAACGAGCAAAAATACAAGAGCCATCGGAGAACGCCACCGTGACATCATCCGCCTTCGCCGCGCTTCGCGAGAAACTTTTCGTCTCGGTTCTTTCCGATTGCCTTGATCAGGCAGGGTACAGGAATCAGGCCTTGCCGTCCCGCATCCGCCCGCTCGACGAAGCCTGCGTCATGGTCGGGCGGGCCCGAACTGCGGCCTTCATGGAAGTCTTTGATGTGCCTGCGGGCTCAAACCCCTATGAGCTCGAAATCGCGCTGGTCGATAGCCTGAAGCCCGATGAAATCCCGGTTTTTGCCTGCTCGAACCCGGTGAAGATCGGCCCCTGGGGCGAATTGCTCACGACGGCGGCGGTGGCACGCGGTGCGACCGGGGCGCTGATGGATGGCTGCGTTCGCGATATCCGTGCCATCCGGGCGATGGGATTTCCGGTTTTCCATGGCGGCATCGCGCCGCTCGATTCCAAGGGCCGCGGCAAGATCATGGCGATTGACGTGCCGATCGAATGCGGCGGCGTCAGCGTCTGTTCCGGCGACCTGGTGTTCGGCGATGCTGACGGTGTCGTGGTGATCCCGCAAGCTGCGGAGAAGGTTGTCCTCGCCATGGCCTTCGAGAAGGTTGTCGGCGAAAAGAACACGCTGCGTGACCTGCAACGCGGCGACAAGCTCGCGGATGTCTTCGCGCGTTACGGTATTCTATAGGTTATGCTGCAAAGCAACATCGCAACCGAAGATTGATCTTGCATGCATGGACAGCAGAACGCCCAAAAGACTCGCTCGAAAACAGCATATCTTCCCGTTTTTATCAGCCTTATTCGGGCATGAACGTGTGATTTTCACGCGATATTAGCCATAAGTCTAACAGACGGACTGGCAGTCTTAACCAATGATCAACGCTGGGATAGTGGGCGTGGTGATCTGCATTGTCCGGATTTCCGATCTCGCTGGCCTTTCGCTGAAAGCCACCGTCAAAAGGCGGGGCAAGGGAGGAAACAATATGTCAGGAAACAATGATGATCTTTACTGGGGAAAGACCAGTAAACTCATGGTCTTCATGATGGCGTTGTGGATCTTTTTCGGGTTCGTCGTCCACATGTTCGTCGGCCCGCTGAATGCCATCAAGATCGCCGGATTTCCGCTGGGCTTCTACATGGCCTCGCAGGGGTCCTTGATCGTGTTTGTGGTTATGCTGTTCTGGTTTGCCAAGGCACAGGACAACATCGATCGCGAATGCGGCGTTCAGGAAGATGAGTGAGGGCTGAGCGATGAGCACAGAAAACAAGGCTGCCGGCGGCGACTTCATGTCCAACCTCGGCCGGATCTACGCCATGTACACCGGAGGGTTCTTCGGGTTCATCATCCTCGTTGCCATCCTGGAGCAGATGGGCGTCCCGAACCGGGTGCTGGGCTATCTCTTCATGGGCTTCACGATCCTGATCTACGCCTTCATCGGCGTGGTCTCCAGAACCTCCGAAGTCGGAGAGTATTACGTGGCGGGCCGCAAGGTTCCCGCCTTCTACAACGGCATGGCCACCGGCGCGGACTGGATGTCGGCGGCCTCGTTCATCGGCATGGCCGGCTCGCTCTATCTTCTGGGCTACGACGGTCTTGCCTTCGTGCTCGGCTGGACCGGCGGATACGTGCTGGTGGCGGTGCTCATTGCCCCGTTCCTGCGCAAATTCGGCGCCTATACCGTGCCGGACTTCCTCTCCGCCCGGTATGGTGGCGATACCGCCCGCCTGTGCGGCGTGCTGGTTCTGATGGCCTGCTCCTTCACCTATGTGGTGGCGCAGATCTTCGGCACCGGGCTGATCGCCCAACGCTTCCTCGACATGAACTTCGAGCTTGCGTGCTTTGTCGGCCTTGCCGGCATCCTCGTGTGTTCGATGCTCGGCGGCATGAAGGCCGTGACCTGGACCCAGGTGGCGCAGTACATCGTGCTGATCATCGCCTACCTGATCCCGGTGATCTGGATGTCGGCGAAGAAGTTCGGCCTGCCGGTTCCGCAACTGACCTACGGCCAGGCCATCGCGCAGATTTCCGCGCTTGAGCAGGAATTCATCCAGAAGGGGCTCGCCCCGGCAACGATGAAGCAGCACGTGACCCCGTTCACGAGCTACTCGCCCGCGAACTACTTCTGGCTGATCTTCTGCCTGATGGTCGGCACGGCGTCGCTGCCGCACGTCCTGATGCGCTATTTCACGACCCCCTCGGTCAAGGAAGCGCGCATTTCGGTGGCCTGGTCGCTGCTCTTCATCTTCATCCTCTACTTCACCGCCCCGGCCTATGCGGCGTTCTCGAAGCTGGAGGTCTACTCGACGATCATTGGCAAGAACCTCGGCGATTTGCCGATGTGGGTCTTCAACTGGGGCAAGCTTGGCCTGGTGACGATCTGCGGCAAGGGCGCAGCTAGCGCTGAAGCGGTTGCAGAAGCCTGCAAGGCGATCGCGGGGCATACCGGCGTGCTTCGCTGGCAGGATTTCGTCATCAACACCGACGTGGTGGTGATCTCGACGCCGGAAATCGCCGGCCTGCCTTACGTCATCACCGGCCTGGTGGCCGCGGGTGGCCTTGCGGCCGCGCTTTCGACCGCTGACGGGCTTCTGCTCGCCATCGCGAATGCGCTCAGCCACGACATCTACTACAAGATCATCAATCCGAATGCTCCGGCGGCGAAGCGCCTTGTCGTCTCCCGGGTACTTCTGGTGGTGGTGGCGGTTGTTGCAGCCTGGGTGGCCTCGACCAGACCGACGGATATCGTCGCCATGGTTGCCTGGGCCTTCTCTCTTGCCGCAGGCGGTCTGTTCCCGGCGCTCGTGCTGGGGATCTGGTGGAAGCGGGCCAATGGAGCCGGCGCGGTCGCCGGAATTCTGGCAGGCTTCTTTGTCACGCTGTTCTACCTCGTGATCACCCGGTACTGGCCGCATATCGGCGTGGACTACTTCGGCATGACCTCGCTGCTCAACCCGGTCACCTGGGCGCCGCTGGTCAGCCCGGAAGCGATGAAAGCCGCGCTGGCCAATCCGGCCCTCTACGACGGCCCGGTTCTGGCCACCCATCCCCTCGCCTCGCGGGTGGGCTGGTTCAACCTGAACAACATCTCGTCCGCCGCCTTCGGCCTGCCGGTCGGCTTCGGGGTGATGATCGTGGTCTCGCTGATGACGGCTGCCCCCTCGAAAGAGATGCAGGACTTCGTCGATGCCTGCCGTCGCCCGAAAGGCAAGCAGGTCATGGAAGAGAAGCTCGCCTGACGCGCTTGACGCTGACATGCAGGGCGGGGGAGAAATCTCCCGCCTTGTTCTTTTCGGTCCTATTCTTTCCGACCCTGTTCCTATTTCGTGAGTGGAGTTCCCGGCAGATGTCTGAAGACGCCAAGTTCTGGCTGTTCCATGTGCCGAATATGGCGCTGGCTGCCGCGCTCTACACGCTGATCGGGCGCTATATTCTTTCGCTGGTGTTCCGCGCCGAAAGCCCGCTGGTGATATGGCGGGTGTTCTGCCAGGTCACCAACCCGTTGCTCCATACCGCGCGCGCGATCACCCCGCTGGTTGTTCCCAATGGTCTGGTGATGGTTTTCGCGATCATCTGGATCCTGATCCTGCGGGTGATCTGGTATCTTGTGGCCGCGCTCTACGGCTTCTTGCCCAGCGCCGGAGGCTGACCATGTCCGATATGGAAACACGCGAACGGCTGATGCGGCAGGACGGGTTCTTTCTCGGTATTGCCACCTTGTCGCTGCTCAACGGGATGGATTTCTCGCCCTATTTCGAATTCGGCTTTGTGTTGATGAAGCCGCTGCTGTTCAGCTTCTCGATCTCCTCGCCGGTGCTGATTTTCTACTTCACCTCGTTGTTTCTCGCCTTGAGCACGGTTGTGCTGGCCGGCGTGCCCGCGGCGCTGTTCGAGCGCGTCACCGGGCGCACCGCGAGCGACGGAACCTCGCTGCTGATCTGGCTCGCCGGCACGGCGCTCTTGGCACTGCCTTCCGCCATGCGCCTGCTGGGATTTTTCTGAAGCGGTAGCGGGCGTTCTTCCAGCGCGCCCCGGCGGTGAATGAGGAGGCTTTGGCATGGTTGAACATGTTCCGCTTCTGGCGCTTGATGCGGTCGCGATCGACACCGAAACGACCGGCCTCGATCCGGCGAAGGTCCGGGTTTTGCAGATCGGGGCGATTGCCCTGCGGCACGGCGCGATCCGCGAGGACGCGGTGTTCGAGCGCAAGCTCGACCCGGGGGTGCCGATCCCGCCGGAAACCACCCGCATCCACGGCCTCGACGCGGCGGCGCTGCGGGGTGCGCCGCCCTTTGCCACGGTCTACCCCGAACTCATGGCGTTTATCGGCAGGGGCACGCTGATCGGCCATAACATCGGCTTCGATCTTGCCGTGCTGGAGCGGGAATGCGCGCTCGCGGGGGTTGCCCCGCCACTCAACCGGCTGCTCGATACGCGTCTTCTGGGCGAACTCTGCTTCCCGCGTCTTGGCGGATTCACGCTCGACAAGCTGGCGAGCCATCTCGGCCTTGCGATCGAGGATCGCCACGATGCGCTCGCCGATGCACGGCTGACCGCCCGCGTGTTCCTCGCGCTCATTGCCCCGCTCCGGGAGCACGGCATCCGCACCCAGGCCGAGGCCGAAGCCGCCTGCCGGCAGATGACCGCGGTGCTCGACACCTACAACCGTGCTGGCTGGAATGAGCCCGTCCGCCCGAAGCCTTCGCCCGAAGCGGTTCTGGGGCGCATCGATGCCTTCCCGTTCCGCCACCGCGTCCGCGATGTCGCGAGCATGCCGCCGGCCTGGGTCGCGCCCGAGATGACGCTCGGCGCGGCGATCGCGATCATGGCGTCCAGGGGAATTTCCTCGGTATTTGTCTCGGCCGAGGCCCATGCGCTGGTCGAGCCGATCGGGATCATCACCGAGCGCGACGTCATCCGCCACGTCGGCGGGAACGGCAGCGCCAGCCTCGAACGGTCCGTCGGGGCGCTGGCAAGCCGCCCGCTGATGACCATTCCGGCGGAGGCCTTCGTCTACCGCGCGATCGGCCGCATGGAGCAGAACCATATCCGCCATCTCGGCGTGGTCGATGACGGCGGCGTCATGGTCGGCGCGCTCTCGGCGCGCGACCTCTTGCGGCTGCGTGCCTCGGATGCGCTCGCCCTCGGCGACGCCATCGACAGCGCCGGCTCGATCGGCGAACTCGCTGCCGCCTGGGCCCGGATGCCGCGCGTTGCCCGCCGGCTGACCGACGAGGGGATTTCCGCCCGTGAAATCGCGGCTGTCATCAGCCGGGAAATCGGCGCCCTGACGCGCCGCGCCGCCATCATAGCGGAGGAGGCCATGGCGCACGATGGCTTCGGCCCGCCGCCGCGGGCCTACGCCACCCTGCTGCTCGGCTCGGGCGGGCGCGGGGAGGCGCTGCTCATCCCCGATCAGGATAACGCCACGGTGTTTGCAGCCGCCAGCGCGGCAACCCCCGCCGCGGATGACGCCGCGCTCGCGTGGTTTCTGCGCCATGGCACAATCATGAACCGGGTGCTGGATGATATCGGCATTCCGCTGTGCAAGGGCAAGGTGATGGCCGGCACCCCGGCCTGGAACGGCTCCCTGCCGGCCTGGCAGGCCCGTATCCGCGGCTGGACGGAAACCACCTCACCGCAGGATCTCCTCTCCGTCGATATCTTTTTCGATTTCCGCTTCGTGCATGGCGACGCGCCTCTCGCTGCGCGGCTCCGCAAGGATGCGGTGAGCATGGCAAGCCATGCCCTGCCGATGGTCAAGCTGCTGGCCAGCCAGATGCAGCAGTGGTCGCCGCCGATCGGTCTGTTTGGACGGCTCAGGACCGATGAGGGCCGGATCGATCTCAAGAAAGGCGGGCTGTTTCCGATCATTGCCGCCGCGCGCTGCCTTGCGCTGAGCCACGGTATTGCCGAGCGCGCCACCACCGAGCGGCTGGCGGCGTTGCGGGCGGCCAAGATCGGCGCCGATCAGGATCTCGAACGGCTTGAGAGCGCCCATGCCAGCCTGATGGCGCTGATCCTCGCCCAGCAGATCGCCGATATCGCCGATGGCAAGCCGCCGACGACCCTCGTTGACACCCGCAGGCTGTCGCGTGGTGAGCTTGCCGCGCTGAAATCGATCCTGTCCGATCTCGGCGCGGTGGCGACCATGGTGCACGATCTGTTGTTCACCGCCGCGCAACACGCGCCGGCACGCTAGAGCATTTTCTGCGCCTGTGGATACCGGTTCTCGTAGAGAAAATGCAGCAAAACAACAAGATAGAGCATGAGAGGTGAATGTGAATTCACGAAAAAATGCTCTGGGGCTTCCCTTCGACGCATCGGACCTCGGCGATACAGAAAAAGAGCCGGGTTTTGATCCCATCAAAACGAAACGGGTTCCGGGGCGGCCAGGCGCTTGGCGAGCCGCCGTTGCCGCCATTTCAGGATCGCGACGCCAAGGGTCACCGCCATGGCCATTGCCACCGCGATTTGCGCCGCCGGTCCCTTGAGAAAGATGCCGTAGTCGCCCTCCGAGATCGTCAGCGCGCGGCGGAAGTTCACCTCCAGCCGGTCGCCGAGCACGAAGGCAAGCAGTAGCGGCGCGATATCGAAACTCATCAGGCGCAACCCGTAGCCCAGTGCGCCGAAGGCCACCATGACCGCAAGGTCGAACCCCGAAGCCTTCACCGAATAGACGCCGATCAGGCACACCAGCAGGATGGTCGGCGCGAGATAGCCGTAGGGCAGGCGCAGCATCGAGACAAACAACCCGACGAGCGGCAGGTTAAGCACCACCAGCATCAGATTGCCGATCAGCATCGAGGCGATCAGCCCCCAGAAGATTTCCGGGTGTTGCGCGATCAGCAGCGGGCCCGGCTGAATGCCGTGGATGGTCAGCGCCGAGAGCAGCACCGCCGTCACCGGGATCGCCGGAATGCCCAGCACCAGCAGCGGGATCATCGCCGCCCCGGTGGTGGCATTGTTCGCGGTCTCCGGCCCGGCGACGCCGGCGACGGCGCCCTTGCCGAACGCCTCCGGGGTTTTCGACAGCGCCTTTTCGAGCGCATAGGACGCAAAAGTCGAGACGATATGGCCAACCCCCGGCACGATGCCGAAGAAAAACCCGATGAACGAGCCGCGCACCGTCGGCATCGCCGAGGCCTTGAGTTCCTGGCGCGTCGGCAGCATCTCGCGCAGCTTGGGGGCCTGTGGACGCTCGGTGATCTTCTGGCCGAAGGACATCAGGATTTCCGAAACGCCGAACAGCCCGATCGCCATGGCGGCAAAGCTCAACCCGTCCGATAGGTGCAGCGAGCCGAAGGTGAAACGCGGCGTCGCGGTGAGGGGGTCGAGCCCGATCATCGCCAGCATCAACCCGAGCGCGATCATAGCGATGGTCTTGAGCAGCGGTCCGCTGGCGGCAAAAACCGAAATGCCGAGGGCGGCGAGCAGAATGGTGAATTCCGCCGCCGGGCCGATCGCCAGCATCGCATCGGCCAGGCGCGGGGCAACCAGCATCAGCCCGATCACCGAGGCGACACCGCCGACGAAAGAGCCGAGCGCCGCGATCGACAGCGCCGCGCCGGCCCGGCCCTTTTTCGCCATTTCATAGCCGTCGATACAGGTGACGACGGAGGCGGCCTCGCCTGGAATGCGCATCA
The DNA here is from genome assembly GCA_964571245.1 of uncultured Methylobacterium sp. Taxonomy (GTDB): domain Bacteria; phylum Pseudomonadota; class Alphaproteobacteria; order Rhizobiales; family Beijerinckiaceae; genus Rhabdaerophilum. The sequence goes on along the minus strand of CAZNAT010000029.1, from coordinate 17,354 downwards.
GGATCGAGGTCGTCGAACCGCCGTACATCGCGCCGTAGAAAATGCCGCACAGCATGATGATCGCGCCCGTCGGGTCGAGCGAGAAGGTGAGCGGCAGCAAGAGCGCCATGCCGGCCAGCGGACCAAGCCCCGGCAGCACGCCGACGATCGAGCCCCAGAAACAGCCGATGAAGCACAGCAGCAGGTTCTTGGGCTGGAGCGCGATCCACAGGCCATCAAGGAGGAAATTGGCGGAATTCATTTCGGCATGCCTGGAATTCGAGCTGCAAAATTCGCGCTATCGGAAAAGGATTTCGCCGATCAGACCATAGGGAAGGCCGACGCCGAGCAACTTGGTGAAGACGAGCCAGAGCCCGCTCGAAACCAGCGCGGCGGCGGGCAGGGCGCGGCGCCAGTCGGCCCCGCCCAGCAGGGTAAAGCCGGCGAACAGGAACACGCCGGTCGACAGCAGAAAGCCGGCCGGTTCGAATAGCAGCGCGCCCAGCACCAGGCTCGCCATGGCGATTGCCTGCTTGCGCCCGCCGAGTTCGAGGGGCGCGCGGGTGGCCTTGATCCAGGCCGCGACGAAGCTGGTTGCGCCGCACGCCATGATCACCAGCGCGAGGATGATCGGCAGCGAGCCGGGGCCCGGCACGCCCGGCTCGTCGGGCGGTGGCAGGCGCCAGGCGCCTGCCAGGAAAAATCCGCCGATCCCGATGAGGAAGGCGCCGGCGACCACTTCGGCCTTCCAGCGCTGCACGCGCGTTGCGCTCATGGTCCAAAGCTCCTGCAATGCCCAAAGCTCCTGCAATCCGGGCTTCTCATGGGAGGTCGTTTTCTCGGAGATCTTTCCTTGCGGCGCCTTTGCTCACGGCGCCTTTTTCTGGATGCCGAGCGACTTGGCGACCTCGCCCAGCGCGTCGAGTTCCGAGCGGATCAGCGCATCGGTCGCCTTGCCATCGAGGATGCGCAGGCTCGCGCCCTGCTTTTCCATCGCATCCCGGAACTTGTCGGAAATGGCGGCCTTCATGAACGCCTTTTGCAGCGTCTCGAAGATCGGCTCCGGGGTATCCTTGGGTACGATCAGCCCCCACCACAGCACGGTTTCGGCTTTTTCGAGGCCCAGCGCCTTGAGGCCGTCGGCATTCGGCAGCGCGGCATTGCCGCCAGCCGAGGTCAGCAGCAGGCATTTGGCCTTGCCGGCCTGGACATGCGGCAGGATGGGCGGCAGCGATCCGCCATAGAACGTGACGTGGCCACCGAGGAAATTCTTGGCCGTTTCCCCGGCGCCGGCGAAGGGAATGCCGCGGACCTTGACCCCGACCGACTGGAAAATCCGCTCGGCGGCAAGCTGCATCGTGCCGCCGATGCCGTCATTGCCATAGGTGAACCTGGCATCCGGCGCCTTGAGCTTCTCGATCAGTTCCTTCGCGTCCTTTGCCGGGAAATCGGGCTGGGTACAGAGCACATAGGAGGAATAGCCGATCGACATCACCGCGCGGTAATTGTCCGGGGTATAGGCGACATTCAGGCTGTGCGGGCTCGTCGTCAGCGGCGAGTTCCAGACGAAGCCGACCGTATAGCCGTCCGGCTTGGCGGCAACGATCTGGGTTGTGCCGAGCGTGCCGCCGGCGCCGCCGCGGTTTTCGACCACGAGCTTCTGTTTGAGGTCGCCCTCGACGATTTCGGCCAGCACCCGCGCGAAGACATCGGTGCCGCCGCCGGTCGGGGCGGGGACGATCATGCTGATCGGGCGGGACGGGTAGGGCTGGGCAAGGGCAGGAAACGCGGTGGAGATCGTGAGCAGGAGCGCGCCCAAAAGGCGGGTGTTGGTCTTGAACGGCACGGTTTCCTCCTGGAAAGATCTGGCGTTGCTCGCCATGGTGTCGGTGTTCATGTCCATCGGACTGGCAGAAATTATCGCTTCTTCGAAATGAACTTGCGAGCTCCATTTCCAACGGTAACCGCGTCTTCTAACGGTAACCGCGTCCCGCAGATCCCGTCCGATAACCATTCCTTGAGCCTTTTGTTGCAAGACGCAACCCGGTGTTTAGAGTTTGGTTACCATCCCGATCCGGCTTTCAACGCGGCAGCACGCCTTCATGCCTTTTATCGACACCCACGCGCATGTCTTTCTCCGGTCGCTGCCGATGGTCGAGAACCGTCGCTATACGCCGGGCTACGACGCCAGCCTTGCGCGCTACATCCAGGTTCTCACCGATAACAACGTCGGCTGCGGTGTCCTGGTCCAGCCCTCGTTTCTCGGCTTTGACAATTCGTACCTGCTGGCCAGTCTGGACCGTTATCCGAATGCCTTGCGCGGCGTTGTCGTTGTTCCGGCCGATACCCGGGACGACGCGCTTCTCGACATGAACCAGCGCGGCGTTGTCGGCATCCGCTTCAACACCATCGGCCGCGATGTCGGCGAGATCGGCTCGCCCGAAAATCGCGCGCTGCTCAGGCGCATCGCCGAACTGGGCTGGCATGTCGAGGTACAGGCCCGGGGCGCGGATATTCCCGAGGTGCTCCGCCTGTTGGAAGGGTTCGACGGCCATATCGTGATCGATCATTTTGGCCTGCCCGATCCACGGCTTGGCTTGCGCGATCCCGGTTTCCGACAGCTTCTGAGGGAAGGCGAGACCGGCCGGACCTTTGTCAAGCTGTCCGCCGGCTATCGCTGCCATGGGCTCGATGTCGCCCCGCTCGCCGGCGCGCTGCTCGCGACCCTCGGGCCAAGGCGGCTGCTCTGGGGCAGCGACTGGCCCTGGACGCAGTTTGAGGCCGACCGCAGCTATCCCAGGGTCGCCGCCGAGCTGCCGCGCTGGCTGCCGGACCTTCATGCTCTCGACCAGATCGACCAGACCGCCAGCGGCCTGTTCCGGTTCTCGCTGCCCTTGCACCAGGCGATGCACAGTCAGCGCCGGGTTGCCTGAGTTTCCCCCGTTCATCGCCAACGGCGGGGTTGGTTGAGTGGCCTACGCGACATCGAGCCGCGCGGCGGCCGGTTCCGGTTTCGCGATCGTATAGGCAAAAAATCCTTTTTTGGGGAGGCGAGAGCCGCCTTTTGGGCTTGCCGGCATCCGCCCGGCGCATCAATGCAAGCAACGAAAGATCCCGGCCGGCAGAATGCACCCACCCGGGCTTTATCCCTACCGATTATCGGTTCGTTTACCACAAAATCCGAGCAATCTCCGCGATATCGCGGCAAGAAAGTCTTCCTTAAATCCTCCCCCCGCATGGATGCTCTAGGTTTGCGGAATAGACCGCCCGGATGCCAGAAGGCGTTTCGGTCCAGTAGGGGCGCAGTGAGGGGTCTGGAATGTCGGCGGTTATGCTGCGGAAGAATCCGCAGGCGGAAGAGAAGAAGGTCCATCGGCGCGCTGGCCGCATCCAGGAACTGGAGCACCAGATCGAACGCCTGTTCCGTCGCCTGCGCCTGGCTGTCGTCTTTGGCGGCAACAAGAGCGCCGAGGGCGCCGTGATCGAGCCGACCGGAAATCCGCGGTCCTGGAAGAGCTACGAGACCGTCGCACGTGATATCGCGGCCTCGATGACGCGCTCGGGCTGCAAGGACGTCAGCCTGATGTCGGATGACATGCGCCTGGGTGAGAACCTCAGGGCGCAGGATGTTCACCTCGCCTGGCTCAACACCGGCGGTGTGCAGGGCCATTGCTCGGTCGCCCATGCCCCGGCGATGATGGAGCTCTTCGGCATCCCCTACATCGGCCATGACCCGATGATGGCCGGGATTCTCGATTCAAAACACGTCTTCAAGCGCCAGCTGCGTTCGGCGGGGCTGCCGACGGCGGCCTTCGCGATTGTGCTGCCCGAAGCGGGGGGCTATCTGCCGGAAGACGATCCGGTGTTCATGAACGCCTTCGCCGGCAACAGCGGCCCGTTCATCGTCAAGCCGGTGTCCGGGCGGGCGTCGCTGAATGTGATGTACGCGGAGACACTGGGCGATGTCGCCCGCTGCGTGGACGAGGTTTACGGCAAAACCCGGAATTTCATTCTGGTCGAGCAGTATCTGGCCGGCGCCGAATACTGCGTCGCGATCGGTGGTCCGGTGATTTCGCGCGGCGGCAAGCTGGAGCGGCTCGATCATCCCTTCGTGTTCTCGCCGCTGGAGCGCGTGCTGGACGCCGACGAGAAAATCTTCACCTCGATGGATGTGAAGCCGATTTCCGGCGACCGTGCCCGGCTTCTTGATCCGGTCAAGGATGCCAGGGTGCGCGGCGAGCTGGAGCATCTCGCCCTCGCGGTCTGGCGGCAGCTCGGCATCGAAACGCTGGTGCGTCTCGATATCCGCGCCGACAGGGACGGCAAGCTCCATGTGCTCGAAGCCAATCCCAAGCCCGATCTGAAAGCCCCGAGCGGCGATGTCACCAGCCTCGTCTCGATCGGTCTGGCGGAGTTCGGCATGTGTTACGACGACCTGATCATGTCGGTCTTCGCCGACCGCATGGACATGCTTTTGAGCGAACGGCGCGGAACCGCCGATCGTTTGATCCGGCTGATCTGAGCCGACCGAGGGAATTGAGGAACGGTTATGCACATCAACCTTTCACGCGGAAGACGGGTAGCAGACGCCGCAGCCATGTTCGTCGTCGCCTCCGTTTCGCTGTTCATTCTGGTGTACATCGCGTTCGGCGAGGCACGGCGCAATTACGAGCGCTTCCAGATCGAAAAGCTGATTTCGCAGGGTCAGATCGCGCAAAGCGTGATGGAAACCTTCGTCCGGCCGGGTCTGCCGTTGCAGCAGTTCGTCGGCTTCGGCCCCTTGACCGACACGCTGGTGGAGGCCGATCCGCTCGTCGACAACGTCTCGGCGTATGACGCGACCGGCAACCGGGTATTTTCATCGGCGAGCGGCAGCCAGATCAAGCTGCTCTCGCCCGACCACGGGCGGAAATCCGATGACGGCCAGGCCGAGATCCGTTCGACCTCCGAGTTGCTCCAGGTTGTCTTGCCGATCAAGAACCGCTTCGAAACCGTGGGGTCGGTGGTGATGTCGTCGCCGCGCGCCAAGATTGTCGAGAAGGTGGAGGAGGCATTCCGGCCCCTGCTGATCATCGCCATCATCGGCTCGGTGTTGTTTGCGCTCTATGTCGTGATGTTCGGCCAGAATTCCGCGCCGCAGAAGCGTGCCCGCATCGTCGCCATCGCCTTTGCGCTCAAATTCGTCGTCGTCTCGGCGTTTGTCGTGCACACGCTGCTGACGGTTTATACCCAGGGCGCCCAGTCCCGCGCCAAGGCGATCGCGGATTCGCTGTCGCAGCGGCTGGATGACGTCGTGTATTACGGGCTCAGCTTCAACGAGTTCACCGGGATTATCGCGCTTGTGGACGAATACAAGCGCCTGAACCCCGAAATCCGGGCCGCTGCCGTGCTGGTTGATGACAAGATCCGCGCCCATTCGGCGCCGGTGCCGAAAGAGGGGCGCTGGTTGTCGCAGCCGAACGAGTTCGAATTTACGGTGCCGCTCTCGACCGCCAAGGACGACGTGAAAATCAGCATCGTGGTCGCGATGCCGAAGGATGTCGTCTACAAGCAGGTCTTGCGAAGCGGCAAGAACTTCATCGCGCTTTTCGTCGCCTGCGCCTTCATCGCCGCCTTGTTCATGGGGGTTGCCCGCTCGTTGCAATACGTCAGCCACGCGGCGACGGCGCTCGATTCGGAAGAAAAGGAAAAGGCGACACTCAATCTCGTCAAGCCGGTGTTCTTCCTGGCCGTGTTCATCGAGCATCTCAACTACGCATTCCTGCCGCAGCTGATGCACGAGATCGTTGCCACGGCCGGGCTTTCGGCCGGCTACGCATCGCTGCCCTTCCTGGCCTATTATGCCTGTTTTGCGCTGTCGCTGATCCCGGCCGGGCGCCTCGATGGGCGTCTTGGTTCGAGAAAGCTGATCATCGGCGGGCTGGCGATGGCGGGGGGCGGCATCTCGCTGCTGCTGATGGTCAACAGCCTCGAATCCGCCATCGTGGCGCGCGCGCTGGCCGGGCTTGGCCAGGGCACGCTGTTCATCGGCGTGCAGTCCTACGTGCTGGCGAACTCGTCGGCGCACCGCAAGACGCAGGCCGGCACGGCGATCGTCTTCGGTTTTCAGGCCGGCATGATCGCCGGGATGGCGATCGGTTCGCTGCTCGTGACCTATATCGATGCGAACGGTGTGTTCCATCTCGGGGTCGGGCTGGCGCTCGTCACCATGCTCTATGCCGCCGCCGTGCTGCCGGACCAGATCGCGCACGGCACGGTTCGGACCGGCGCGGCCTGGAGCGATGTCGCCCGGATGATGAAGAACGGCCCGTTCCTCAAGAGCATGATCCTGGTGGGCATGCCGGCCAAGGCGGTACTGACCGGCGTCATCCTGTTCGCGCTGCCGATGCTGCTGTCGAAACAGGGGTTTGCCCGCGAGGATATCGGGCAGTTCACCATGGTCTACGCCGGGGCGGTGATCCTGGCCTCGTCGCTGATCGCCTCCTACGCGGATCGTTCGCGGCAAACCGAACGCGTGCTGGTCGCCGGCGGCGCGCTGACGGCGGTCGGGCTGATCATCGTCAGCCTTGTCGGGCTCGACATGTTCTCCGGCAAGGATGTGAACCCGCTCTGGGTGGCTGCATTGATCGCCCTCGGCGTCTCGGTGATCGGTGTCGCGCATGGCTTCATCAATGCACCGGTCGTGACGCATGTCGCCGAAAGCCGGATCGCCGGCGAGCTTGGCGTGTCGAATGTCGCCTCGACCTATCGCCTCATCGAGCGGATCGGGCACATGCTGGGCCCGGTTCTGATGGGGCAGGCCTTCCTGCTGTTCGGGCCATCCTGGTCGACGATCGGCTGGGTCGGCGATGGCGTGTTGCTCCTGACGGTGCTGTTTCGGAGCGAACAGAACCCCCATGAAACCTCCGAACACAAACCCGCGGTGGCGTAAGATGCGTAGCTGGTCTCGTCGTTTTCTCCTTGTTTCCGTCTGCGGGCTTGCGCTTGGTTCCGGTCTTGCTCGGGCGCAGGTCGCGGCTCCGGCCGTGGTGACGCCGTTGCGAGGCGAACTGCCTGTTCCTGCGGACTTCCCGGCTGCGGCACCGGTCGAGAAAATCGTCCCGGAAAAGCAGCCCTACTGGAGCTGGTTCCGCTACAACCGTTCGGTGCTTAATACCTGGGCGATCGAGGGCGACCCGAATGATGCGAACGTCGTCCGGGCCAAGCCGGTCCGGCTCGGGCTGGCAACGCCGCAGCGCAAGGTTCTCGTGGTCTATCCGCGGGCGTCCTCGGCCTATGACGTTTCGATCACCAAGATTTTCAATGTCTTCGAGGACAAGCTGCTCGATGCCGAAGTGACGATCGTCAACTTCAAACTCGACGACAGGCTCGGCGAACAGCTGTTGAAAATGGCCGATGGCGAGCATTTCGACCTCGTGATGTCGATGGGATCGGAATCGACCGCCTGGCTCTGGGCCAACTACAAGAACGGCAAACTGCCGGTGGTGTCGGTCTGCTCGAAGGACCCGGTCGTGCTCGGCCAATCCCCCGGCTATGACCGTGGCTCGGGGACCAATTTCGCCTTCACCTCGCTGAACATGCCGATGGACGTCCAGATGGCCTATGTTCAGGATCTCAAGCCGAAATTGCGCAACATCGGCATTCTCGTCGATTCCAAGAACCTCAGCGCGGTCGAGACCCAGGCCAAGCCGGTGGTCGAATACGCCAAGAAGCGCGGCATTCGCGTGCTCGAGCTGGCGGTCAACAACCCCGCCAATGCCCAGGCCGAACTCGCCAAGCTGGTGAGTGCCGCCGCCGCCCAGATGCAGCGCAACGACCCCGACCTCAAGAACTCGATCTTCTGGTTGACGGGCTCGACCTCGGTTTTCAAGGAAATCGACACGATCAACAAATACGCCGGTTCCATCCCGGTGGTGGCGGTGGTGCCGGAGATCGTGCGCGACGGCGATTCAACCGCGGCGCTTTCGATCGGCATCAGCTTTGAATCGAATGCCCATCTCGCGGCGATCTATTCGGTCGATATCCTCGGTGGTCGCGCCAAAGCCAGCGAGCTCAAGGTCGGCGTGGTCTCCCCGCCAGATATCGCGATCAGCTTCCGCAAGGTTCGCGACATCGGCATGACCGTGCCGCTCTCGATGTTCGAGGCCGCGGGCACGATCTACGACTACGAGGGCAAGGCCGTCCGGATCGATGGCGCGAATGTCGTCAAGAAATCCAACTGAGCGCGATCCGGCCGAACAGAATGTTCCGGTCTAAAAAGGTATAGAAATGTCCAAATCGGCCGTGAAATTCCAGAAGAGCGAGGCTCAGGCCGTCGTGCAGGGCCTGACGGTCAAGGGGGTCCCAAGCTTTGCCAGGGCGCATGCGCGCATCCTGGCCTTGGCGCTCAGGGCCCATTCGCTGGCCGAAATCCTCGATGCGGCGGCGGGAATCGTCGAGGAGCTTGTTCCCGACAGCGCCTGCCTGATCGAAATCGGCGGGGACCGCGCGCGTGGCGGGTGCCGATCCCAGCGCCTGGTCTCCGGGCCATTGTCGGCGATGTTCGATCTTGCGGCAGAACCGCGATCCGTTCTGGGGGTGGCATTTCACCGTGCCGCGAGCGTCTCGGTGGAGACCTTCAGCCATGCGCCGGACTGGACCCAGCATGCCCTGCGTTCGGTTGCCGCCGGGTATCTGAGTTCCGCGGCGTTTCCGCTCCTGAATGCCGATGCGGCGCCGCTTGGCGCCCTGGCGGTGTATTTCCGGCACGAGAGGGCGGTGAGCCCGGAACTCCTCCTGCGGCTCGAGGGCTTCTGCGCAGTGGTGGCGCAGCTTCCGGGCCTGGTGCGCGAGCGTGAAGCGGTGCGGGTTGCGCACAACCGGTTCGCCGAACTGGCCTCGACCATTCCGGGGGTGGTCTACCAGCGGGTCGTGTATCCGGACGGCGATATCCGCTACACCTATATCAGCCAGGGGGCCAAGGACCTCTTCGGCGTCGATGCCGAAACGATTCTGGCGAACCCGGAGGCGCTGTTCAACCACTATTCCGAGGAATATCGCACGACGTTCCGGCAAAAGCTCGTCGAGGCCTCCCGAACCCTCTCGACCTGGGATGTCGAGGCGAAGATCGAGCGCCCGGACGGCAGCCTCTGCTACACCCATGCGATCGCGCATCCGCGTGCCGAGGCCGATGGCTCGGTGGTCTGGACCGGGGTTATTCTCGATATCACCCGCACCAAGCTCGCCGAGATCGAGGCCGCGACAACCGAGCGGGCCAGCCGCGAGGCGACGGAACGCTTCCTCAGCCTGGCCTCGACCATTCCGGGGGTGGTCTACCAGCGCGTCGTGTATCCGGATGGCGATATCCGCTACACTTATATCAGCCAGGGGGCCAAGGACCTCTTCGGTGTCGATGCCGAGACGATTGTCCGCGATCCGCAGGCGCTGTTCAACCATTACTCCGACGAGTACCGCGCCAGCTTCCGGCAGAAACTCATCGAAGCTTCCCGAACCCTGTCGACCTGGGATGTCGAGGCGCAGATCCTGCGCCCGGACGGTACGATGCGCTACACCCATGCGATCGCGCATCCGCGCGCCGAGGCCGATGGCTCGGTGGTCTGGACCGGGGTTATTCTTGATGCCACCCGGATGAAGCTCGCCGAGCTGGAGGCGGCCGAAACCGAAACCAGGACGCGGCAGGCGATTGTCGAGAGCTTCACACAAGGGCTGCTGCTCTATGGGCCGGATGGCCGCCTTGTCGTGCGGAACTCCAAGTTCTTCGACGTCAATCCTGGTCTCGAAGACATCGCCGTCCCCGGGGCGAGCTATATCGACGTTCTCAAAGCCGAGCTCGACGCCAAGCGGTCGGGCCAGATCACCGAGAGCGATACCACCTTCGAATTCTGCGAGCGGATTGCCAAGCACAACAAGAAAACCGGCTGCGTTTTCGAACGCCAGATTTCCGGCGATCGCTGGATCCTCATCAACGACAACCCGACCGACGCCGGTGGCAAGGTCGTGCTCTATACCGATGTGACTGAACTGAAACGGCGCGAACGCCACATCGAGCATATCGCCCACCATGACGCGCTGACCGGGCTCCCGAACCGGGTGCTGTTCCGCAAGCGGCTTGAGGAGGCGCTCGACAAGGCCGAGCTTGAACAGCAGGACGTTGCCGTCATCTATATCGACCTCGACCGCTTCAAGGCCGTCAACGACACGCTCGGCCATCCGATCGGCGATGCCCTGCTTCAGGTCGTCGGCAAGCGCATTCAGGAGTGCCTGCGCCAATCGGATGTGCCCGCGCGGCTCGGCGGCGATGAATTTGCGGTCGTCATCACCAAGAACGCCAACACCGAATCCTTGACCTCGCTGGCCTGGCGCCTGATCGACGTGTTGAGCCGTCCGACGATCATCGAGGGGCATACGGTCATCGTCGGGGCGAGCCTCGGGATCGCGCTTGGCCATGCCGGCGCGGAATCGGCGGATTATCTGCTCAAGAGCGCCGATCTGGCGGTGTATCGCGCCAAATCCGACGGCAAAGGCACCTTCCGCTTCTTCGAGGTGGAAATGGACGCCATCGCGCAGGAGCGCCGCCTCCTGGAGATGGATCTCAGGATCGCCATCAAGACCGGGCAGTTGCAGGTGCACTACCAGCCGCAGGTCGATGTGTTCACCGCCCAGATGGTCGGCGCCGAGGCGCTGCTGCGCTGGCATCACCCGACGCGCGGCAACGTGCCGCCGTCGGATTTCATCCCGCTGGCGGAAGAAACCGGACTGATTGGCGAGATCGGCCCCTGGGTTCTGCGCCGGGCCTGCGAGGATGCCGTGACCTGGCCGCTCGCTACCCGTATCGCCGTCAATTGCTCGCCGGCGCAGTTCCAGAACGGCAGCTTCATCGATGTCGTCCGCACGACGCTCGAGGAAACGGGCCTGAAACCCTCGCGGCTCGAGATCGAGATCACGGAATCGCTGCTGCTGCGCAATACCGATGCGAACCTCAAGACGCTCTGGGGCCTGAAGGACCTTGGGGTCCGGGTTTCGATGGACGATTTCGGTACCGGCTATTCCTCGCTCGGCAACCTGCGCTCGTTCCCGTTCGACAAGATCAAGATCGATCGCTCATTCATCAACGATCTCAAGAACTCGGTCGATGCCGCCGCGATCATCCGCGCGGTTGTCTCGCTCGGGCGCAGCCTCGGCATCACCACCACCGCCGAAGGGGTGGAGACCCGCGACCAGCTGACCTACCTGCGGGCGGAGGGCTGTTCGGAAGTGCAGGGCTTTTACTACAGCGCGGCGCAGCCTTCCGATGAAATCCACCGGATGCTGGTGAATTCCCCGAACGGCGTGATCAACCCGCGCTGAGGCGCGGCTGAGCGACCGAACAACCAGAGCGGGTTTAAAAACAAAGAACCCCCGGATTGCGCGAGGAGCGGCGATCCGGGGGTCTTTTCTTGGCACCGCTGCCCGCACAAGGGGGGAGCGAGGGGCGCACGATGCCATTCCCGCCGCGGCGGGTTACGCGGTACTTGCGGCGGCGGGACAGGACGGCACGGCCTCCATGGAGAAGCGGTGCCGCCGATGCGGTGACGTCAGGTGTTGAAGCTTCTAAGATGAAACTCAGAATGGCAGGATGATGTCGAGCACCTGCTGGCCGTAGCGCGGCTGCTGGACATCGGTGATCTGGCCGCGGCCGCCGTAGGCGATGCGCTGCTGGGCGATCTTGGTCGAGTCGATCTGGTTGCCGGCCTCGATATCCTCGGGTCGGACCACGCCGGCGACGATCAGTTCGCGAACCTCGAAGTTGACCCGGACCTCCTGCTTGCCCTCGATCACGAGGTTGCCGTTCGGCAGCACCTGGGTGACGACGGCGGCGATATCGGTGGTCAGCGATTCCGCGCGCTTGACCGAACCTTCGCCCTTCGAGCTGGTGGTCGAGCCGAGATCAACGAGGCCCTTGCCGGTCGCGCCCTTGGCGAACAGCTTGTTGAGCCGGTCTTCCTGGCCGAGGAAGCCCTCGACATCGAGACCTTCCTTGTTGGAGCGCGCCCGCTCGGTGGCGTTGTCGATACTCGCCTTGTCGGTGATGCGGACGCGGACGGTGAGGAGATCGCCGACCTGCTGGGCGCGCTGGTCCTTGAAGAAGGCGCGGGAGCCGGTGCGCCAGAGCGAATTGGCCTGATAGCTCATCGGCTTGGGCGCGGGCATCGGCATCTGGACCGGCTTGTAGCCGGGCTGGGCGGTCGGATTTTCAATCGCGGAGAGGTTCGGTGCCTTGCCGACATTGGCAAGACGATCGAGCGAGCCGCAGGCCGAGAGGCCCAATCCTGCCAGAACGATCGTGCCGAGCCGGAGCGAGGTTGCAAGCGGGCGGGTGGAAGACGAGGAGGAGGTGCTCATGGCGGTTGCTTTCTGATGGGATTAGCGGCGCGGGGTGGCGGCGTCGGCAAGGGTGGCGGGATGCGAGGGGATCGTGGTGATCGTCACCTGGGCCGGGCCGGTGACAACGCCTTCGATCATCCGCTTCGATTGGGGGTTCTGGACGCGTATGGTATCGCCCATGGCGCCGCTGGACTGGGCGCGGCCGCGCATCGAGAGCGTCAGTCCGGACGAGGCATAGATCACCGCGACGACCTGGTTTTTCTCGACCAGGATCGGCTTGGCAAGATCGGCCTGCCGCACCATTTCGCCCGCCTTGAGCGCCCGGCGCGGGATCATCCCGATCAGGTCGTTCATCGCGGTGACGACGTCCGGCCCGATCTGGCTGGCGGGGCGCTTGATGATGGTCAGATCCCTGGCCTGGAGCGCATCGCCGCGCTCGCGATCGGCGATCGTGACCACGACATCGCGGGTTTCGACGACCGACCCGGTCACCGACCAGCTGTCGCCGGCATTGGCGCCGGCCAGCGTGATCTTCGCCTCGAAGCGGCCGGTCACGGTATCGCGCACCAGGCTGGTGATTTTCAGCGCCTCGGTGCGGGAGACGTCGAAGGTCCGGGTGGCCAGATGATCGTCGAGGATGACGTCGAGGTCGCCCTTCGCTCCGCGTTCCGCGAAGGCGCGGCTGATCAGCTCCTGCATGTCGGCGCGGCTGATGCTGCGGCCCGGGCGCAGAATGGTGATGGCGCGCAACCCGCCGAGCTCGACCCCGTCGATCCCCATCTCGCGGGCGGCGGCGATGACGCGATCGGCCCGGATGGTGCCGCGCGAGCCGGGGGCCGGCGCGCGGAACACCGGGATATCGGCACCCTTTTCAAGACCTTCGATCAGGTGGCCGAGGCGCACCGTATCGCCGTCGACAACGGTTTCCGCCTTGAGGCGGAGCGCTTCGGCGAGGGCGGAGCCTGCGACGAGGCTGGTCGCCAGAGCGGTGCCGAGCAGGAGGGTGCGGAGTGACATGATCGTGATCCTTTTTCTCGAACCGTTGGCTCAGGCGCGGAACATGTTCGACGTCGCCGTCAACATCTGGTCCGCACCGGAGATGATCTTGGAGTTCAGCTCATAGGCACGCTGGGCCTGGATCATCGCGGCGATCTCGGTCACGGCGTTGACGTTGGAGTCTTCGAGATACCCCTGCTGGAGGTTGCCGAAGCCTTCGGAGCCCGGGTTGCCGTCAATGGCTTGGCCAGAACCGGCGGTCTCGAGGTAGAGGTTGTCGCCGATCGACTCGAGGCCGACCTTGTTGATGAAACGCGCCAGCGTGATCTGGCCGAGCGCCTGGGGGGCGATGTTGCCCGGTACCAGCGCCGTGACCTGGCCATCCTGGCTGATGGCGACGCTGGTCGCATTCGCCGGCACGGTGATGCCGGGATCGACGAGGTAGCCTTCCTTGGTGGTCAGGCGGCCCTGGCTGTCGGTTTCAAAGCCGCCGTCGCGGGCATAGGCGGTGCGGCCATCCGGGAGCTGGATGCGGAAAAACCCTTCGCCGCGAATGGCGAGATCGTAGGTGCGCTCGGTCTGGCTGACGTTGCCCTGGCTCATCACCCGCGGTGTGGCCGAGACCTTGGCGCCCGAACCGACGAAGGTGCCGGCGGGGATCTGCGTGTTCTGGTCCGAGGAGGGCGAACCGGGGCGGCGCTGGTGCTCGTAAAGCAGATCCTGGAAATGGATCATCTGGCGCTTGAAGCCGGTGGTGCGCATGTTCGCGACGTTGTTCGCGATCACTTCGACGTTCTTTTCCTGGGCCATCATGCCGGTGGCGGCGGTATAAAGGGCACGCATGGGTCAATTCCTTGTTCGTGGGCATGGATGGGCGCGGCGCCGCGAGGCGAACGCTCAACCAGCGGTGTTGCAGAAGGCAGCGATGGTGCAGATGGGCGGGGCAGGGCCGGAGGCGAGGGGCCTTCCGGTTCGGTCCCGGGACTAGATCGGCTCGCCGAGCTTCTGGATCGCATTCCGGCGGGTTTCGTCGGTCTTGCTCATCAGATTGGCGATATTCTGGTACTGGCGCGTGACTTCGATCATCCGGCTGATTTCAACCACCGGACGCACGTTCGAGCGTTCGACATAGCCGGACTGGACGCGGGCCTGGAGCGCAGGCTGCGCCGGGGCCGTGGTCGTAAACAGGTTGGCGCCGGCGTTCTCGAGCAGCTGCTGGTTCTGGAAGCTGACCAGCCTGAGCTTGCCGCGGGTGCCGGTGGACGAGGATACCGTACCGTCGGAGGCGATGCGGATATCCCGCTCCTCGCTGCCGAACTGGTAGGGGCCCTGTTCGCCGACGATCACATGGCCGTCGGAGTTGACCATCTGGCCCTGCGAATTCAGCATCATCGCGCCGTTGCGGGTGTAGCGCTCGCCCTGCGGCGTCTGCACCACGAAATAGGCGTCGCCGTTGATGGCGACATCCATCGGGTTCCCCGTCGGCTCCAGCTGTCCGCTGGAAGTATCCAGCGGCGTGCCCCGATCGACAACGAAGGAAATGCGGCGATCACTGCCACGTTTGAAGGTGTCATCCGATGCGACAGGCATCTGGAATTCGGTCGTGTCCGACATCCGGCGCTTGAAGCCGTTGGTCTGCACGTTGGCGACATTGTTCGCAATAACGTCCAATTCACGCCTGAGCGCCATCTGGCGCGACAGGGTGATCAGAAGAACGTTCTCCATGGAACGGCCCTCCCTCTCCTCGTTGGTGGCCCGTCTTCCTCGCTCCCCAGCGCGAAAACTTGCCGATGCATTAACCATAACAAGTGCCGTGCCAGGATCGGATTTGAATAAAATACAATTGAAAACAGATGGATAGTTGAAAGCGGTTTGCGTCACCCTCTGGGCGCTATTTGCCATGCGGCAGAAATGATCAGGCAAAATTTGCCGGTTTGGGGCATTTCGAAAGCCTTCGTTAACCATCGTCGCGCCAAGGTCATCGTCAGAAGGCACGGGTCGATTCAGCCGTGCCGGCAGCTTAGGCAACCGAACACGAAATCCGGGTGGACAGCGACGATGGCGGCAACAGCAGCAAAAGCGGATGACCTTCCTGAAGAAGAAGGCGCAGCCCCGCCCGAGGGCACAAAGAGCAAGAAGAAGCTGATCATCATCGCTGCGGCCGCGCTGCTGGTGCTGGGTGGCGGCGGCGGCGGGTTCTTCCTGTTCCAGAAGAGCAAGTCGGATGCCGTGGCCAAGGCCGCCACGCCGAAGAAGCTGGTCTTCTTCGATCTGCCCGATATCACCACCAATCTGGCGATGCAGCCGGGGCAGGAGCGTCCGGTGTTCCTGCGGCTCAAGGTGTCGCTCGAGGTCGAGGACCAGAAGATGGTCACCGAAATCACGCCGCTGATGCCGCGCGTCATGGACAATTTCCAGATTTTCCTGCGCGAATTGCGGCCTTCGGATCTCGAGGGCTCGGCGGGGCTTTATCGGCTGAAGGAAGAGCTGGTCCGGCGCATCAATGCGGCCATCTACCCGGCGCGGGTGGAGGCCATCCTCTTCAAGGACATCCTGGTGCAGTAAGCGGCCAGGTTCGCGCGTTAAGATGACGGCAACTTCCGGCGCGGCCGGGCCGGTTGTTGATGTGAGACTTTCGGCGGAGAGAATTTCGTGGCTGACACTCCAGATACAACACAAGACGATCTTGCCGACGAATGGGCCAAGGCGCTGGGCGATACCGGCGAAACCGGGGAGGGCGGCGCCGAAGCGCGCCCGGCCGATCCCGGGCTTGATCTTGATCTGGGGACCGGGCTGTTCCTCGATCAGGAAGAGGTCGACACCATCTTCGGGTTCGATCCCGAGGATGCCGATCAATCCAAGCAGAACGGCGTCCGTGCGATCGTCGATTCGACCGTGGTCTCCTACGAGCGTCTGCCGATGCTCGAAATCGTCTTTGACCGGCTGGTCCGGACGCTGACGACGACGCTGCGCAGCTTCTTCTCCGACAACGTCGAAGTCTCCCTTGATGACGTGACCTCGGTGCGCTTCGGCGATTACGTGTCCTCGCTGCCGCTGCCGACGATCCTCTCGGTGTTCAAGGCCGAGCCTTGGGAAAACTATGGCCTCGTCACCATCGACAGCGACCTGATCTACCTGGTGATGGATGTGCTGCTGGGCGGGCGCCGCGGGCTTTCCAACTTCCGCATCGAGGGCCGCCCCTACACCACGGTCGAGGTCAGCCTGGTCAAACGGCTGCTGGATCTGGTGCTGGCGGAAGCCGAACAGGCGTTCCAGCCGCTCTCGCCGGTGAAGTTCATCGCCGAGCGGATCGAGACCAACCCGCGCTTCGCCTCGATCACCCGCCCGGCCAATGCCGCGATCCTGATCGCGCTCGCGATCGACCTTGAAGGGCGCGGCGGGCGTGTCGAGCTGCTGCTGCCCTACGCCACGATCGAGCCGATTCGCGAATTGCTGCTCCAGAGCTACATGGGCGAGAAGCTCGGCCGGGACCATATCTGGGAAGGCCATCTCGCCAGCGAGATCTGGCAGGCCACGCTCGATATCCAGGCCGTTCTCCATGAAACCGAAATGCCGGTGAAAAAGGTGATCGACCTCAAGGTCGGCGACACCCTGATGTTCGACGTCCGGGGCGACCCGCTGGTCACCTTGCGTTGTGGTGACATGCTGGTGACGCAGGGGCGGATCGGCAGAATGGGCGACAATATGGCGATCGAGATCGCAAAACCTCTCAAACGGTCGAGAACGACCCTCGCAGCTTTTGAACAAGGCGCTTCTGTACGGCGTGACAGGTGAGATATGACGGGCAATCTTGGAATGGTCATCGAGTTAATCGTTGTCGGGCTTCTGGTCGTCACGATCGGGTATTGCATCCTTCTGGACCGGCGCCTCCGGGCGATGCGGCAGGATGAGCAGATCATGCGCAAGACGGTGGTGGAACTCGGTAACGCCACCGAGCGCGCCGAACGCGCGATCGACTCGCTCCGCCACACCCTGGGTGACTGTGACCGCACGCT
>CAZNAT010000028.1:22473-38614 GCA_964571245.1 uncultured Methylobacterium sp. | reverse complement strand
GTTGATCCCGGGGTCTCTACCGCCGCGGCGTTCGCCAATATCTCGGGGCGCGGCGTCGGGCTCGATGTCGTCCGCAGCCATGTCGAACAGGTCGGCGGCATCGTCGATCTGCGTTCACGGGTCGGGCGCGGCCTCGCGGTCACGATCAAGCTGCCGCTCACGCTGGCGATTGCCTCGGCGCTGATTGTCGAGGCCGCCGGCCAGCGCTTTGCCATTCCGCAGATTTCGGTCGCCGAACTGGTCCGCACCCAGGAAGCGGGCGAAGTCCGCATCGAACGGCTCAACGGGCAGGCGACCTTGCGTCTGCGCCACAAGCTGCTGCCGGTTGTCGATGTCGCCGATGTGCTCAAGCTGCAGCGCAAGCCCAAGGCCGACACCGATACCAAGATCAACGATCAGCTGGTCGTCGTCTGCCACGTCGGCGGGCACCGCTTCGGGATCATCGTCGACTCGATCCTTCACACCGAGGAAATCGTCGTCAAGCCGATCTCCTCGAAGCTCCGGCATATGTCGGTCTATTCCGGCGCCACAATCCTCGGCGACGGCTCGGTGATCCTGATCCTAGAACCGGCGGGCATCGCCAAAAGCGTCATGGAAAACTCCAGCCGCGAACCCGGCGCCCAGGATGCCGATATCGCGACCGAGGTTACCGCCAGCACCGAGCGCTCGCTGCTGCTGCTGTTCCGGGCGGGCGGCGCCAATCTCAAGGCGATCCCGCTGTCGTTCATCGGTCGCCTCGAAGAGTTCGATCGCAACAAGATCGAGGATACCGGCGGGCGCGCGGTGGTGCAGTATCAGGGCCGGCTCATGCCGATCCTCGGCTACATGACGCACTCGGGCTTCGACGTCGATTCCCGCCAGCCCGTGCTGGTCTTCCATCAACACGACCGCGAGATCGGCATGGCGGTGGACGAAATCGTCGATGTCGTCGAGGTCGCGATCCAGATCGATACCAGCCACGCAACCCCCGGAACGATCGGGGCCACCATTATCGACGGCAAGGCGGTCGAGATCGTCGACGTCTCGGAGCTTGTCGCACCGGAAGGCGGCGAGAAAACCACCGCGCCGGACGATACCGTGGATGTCATGGTCATCGAGGGCTCCGAGTTCTTCCGCGCCCTGTTCGCTCCGCTGCTTCAGAATGCCGGCTACCGCATCACCGTGCTGCCCTCGATGCAGGCGGCGCGCGCGGCGCTCGCGCTCCAGACCCCGGGCACCATCGTGCTCGATCTCGACCAGCCGGGCGAAGAAGGCTTCAATTTTGTGCGCGAGCTGATCGAGGCCGGCAACACGACGCCGGTCATCGGTCTCGTCAGCCGGGGCGGTTCACGCCTGATCGAGAAGGGCAAGGCCGCCGGCCTGCATGATCTCGTCGGCAAGTTCGACCGCCAGGGATTGCTGAGTTCGATCGGCGATGTGCTCGGCGGGTATTCAGCTAATCAGTGGGGAGCTGCGGCATGAGCGCCGAACAACGCATGCGTCGGGATCGCGATGTCGCCATCGTCGATGAAATCCAGCTCGTCTCTGTCCGGATCGAGGGCCAGTTGATCGGCCTGCCGATCACCTCCGTCCGGGATGTGTTTTCCATCCATGCCATGACGCCGGTCCCGAACGCGGATCGCGCGGTGACGGGCCTCGTCAATCTGCGCGGGCATATCGTCACGATCCTCGATCTCGGCTCGCTGCTGAATTCGCGCCGCAGCGAGCAGCGCGGCGAGCAGGAACCCATGGCGGTGGGTGTGGAATGGCAGGGCGAGGTGTTTGGCCTCGTCGTCGATGAAATCGGCGATGTCCTGTCGCTTGCCGCCGACAGCAGCGACGAAATGCCCGCCAATATGAGCCCGACCTGGGCACGATTTACCCGGCGTGTACACAAGCTTGAACGTGAACTCATGATCGAGATCGACCTGCACGCCCTGCTCGAAACCATGTCCCTGCAGGCGGCTTGAAAAGGACTAACCCCATGAAATACTGCCTCGTTGTTGACGATTCGAGCGTCATCCGCAAAGTAGCCCGCCGCATTCTGGAGGGGCTCGATTTCGAGATCGGAGAAGCGGAGGACGGGAAGCAGGCGATGGACAGCTGTTCCTCGCGCATGCCCGATGCGATCCTGCTCGACTGGAACATGCCGAATATGGACGGCTACGAATTCCTGACCCATTTGCGAAAAATGACCGGCGGCGAGCGCCCGAAAGTGGTGTTCTGCACGACGGAAAACGACGTCAGCCACATCGCCAAGGCGATGGATTCCGGCGCCGACGAATATGTCATGAAGCCTTTCGACAAAGAAATTCTCAGTTCGAAATTCGGCGAGGTCGGGCTCGTCTGAGCATCTACCCACCTCTGCCCAGAAGGGCAGGCCACACAATACATGATGGGCCCTGAGCCCTGGAGTTCCTGAATGGTGGCCGTGCCTCACCTAGCGATGACAAGATTGAGTACGGCTGCGGTGCGCGTCGCCATTGTCGATGACTCGGTCGTTGTGCGCGGCCTGCTCTCGCGATGGCTGACGGAAACGCCGGGGATCGAGGTCGTCGGAACCTACCGGAGCGGGCGGGAAATCATTGAGGCCCTGCCGGCCGCCGCGCCGCGCATCATCCTCCTCGATCTCGACATGCCCGATATGGACGGCATTACAGCGCTGCCGCTCATTCTGGCCAAATCACCGGATTCGCGCGTAATCGTCGTGTCTTCGCTCTCGGTGCATGGCGCGGAACTGACAATGCGCTCGCTGATGCGCGGCGCGACCGACTACCTCCCCAAGCCGTCGAACCATCGTGAAGTCTCGACATCGGCCGATTTCCGGCAGGCGCTGATTGCCAAGGTGCTGGCGGTTGGCGGTGTCAAGGCGCTGGTGCGGGCGCCCTATGCGCCGGTTCATCCTGCACCGGGCCATGCGGCACCGGCTCATGCGGCACCGGCGGCGCGAGCGCCATACCAGCCCGCGAGCCCGATCCAGCGGGCGCCACCGGCCGCCATCCCGGTTGCGAGCTTTCGTCCCCATCCTGCCGCCGCGCCGCCCATCGACAAGGCCGGCGGCATTCAACTCCGCCCGATGGAACGCGTCCGCCCGAAGCTTGTCGTCATCGGCGCCTCGACCGGTGGACCGCAGGCTCTCGTCACGCTTCTGGTCAAGATGATGCCGGCCATCGGCCGCGCGCCGATCGTGGTCGCGCAGCACATGCCGCCGATTTTCGGCGCCATTTTCGCCACGCATCTCAAACAACACGCCGGCCTGCCCGCCGTTGAAGCCGCGGACGGCAAGCCGCTGGTCGCCGGCACGATCTACCTCGCGCCGGGCGGGTGCCATACCGTGGTGCGCCGCAAACCGGATGGCCAGCTCGTCCTGGGCATGCTGCCGGCGGAAGCACGCGGCCCATGGCGGCCCTCGATCGATCTTCTATTTTCCAGCGCTGCGGAAAGCTCCGGCAACGAAGCGCTGGCAATCGCCCTCACAGGAATGGGGCGTGACGGCACAGAAGGTGCGACGCATCTCGCGCGTCGCGGTGCCAACATCGTGGTTCAGGATGAGGCATCAAGCGTGGTCTGGGGCATTCCCGGAAGCATTGCTGAAGCAGGCCTCGCAAATGCCCTGCTGCCTCCAGATAAACTTGGCGAGTTGGCCGCTGCGCTGCTCGAAGGACATACGCCATGAGCGCTCCGATCGTAAATCGTGTTATCGACTTCATCAATCGCGCTGCAGGGATCATCCTGACGGCCGAGAAGGCCTACTTCATCGAGGCACGGCTGTCTCCGGTCCTGCGCGAGGAGGGGCTTCCCTCCATCGATGAGCTGATCAGCCGGGCTGAACGGGGAGATCGCCGGCTGGCGCAGCGCATGGTGGATGCGCTGACGACCAACGAGACCTTTTTCTTCCGCGACAAGACGCCGTTCGATCATTTTCGCAACATCATCATTCCCGAACTGGTTGCGCGGCGCCCGCCGGGCAAGACGCTCAGAATCTGGTGTGCCGCGTGTTCGAGCGGGCAGGAGCCGTTTTCGCTGGTCATGCTGATCGACGAGATGAAGGCCCAGCTTGGCGGCCGCACGGTCGAGATCCATGCCTCGGATATCTCCGAGAACATTCTCACCAAGGCAAAATCCGGGCTTTTCAACCAGTTCGAGGTGCAGCGCGGGTTGCCGACCAAGCTGCTGCTGCAGTATTTCCAGAAGGAAGGCGACAACTGGCGGATCAGCCCGGATGTCGTCAAGCGCGTGAACTTCTTCAAGTTCAACCTGCTGGATGACCCTCGTGCGCTCGGCCAGTTCGATATCGTCTTCTGTCGCAACGTGCTGATCTATTTCGATCGCCCGACCCGCGGCCAGATCTTCGCGAAAATCGCCGATCGCCTGGCCCCGGACGGATATTTGCTGCTGGGCGGCGCCGAGAGCACCTTTGGCGTGACCGATCGCTTCACCAGCCATCCCAAGGAGCGGATGTTGCATATCCCGCTCGTCCGCAAGGCCGAAGCCGCGCGCACCGCGACCGCCTGACGGCCCTTTCGGGGTCGCCTCGGGGCGACCCATGGCGCTCGCCGTATGGCCCCGGCCATGGGCGCATCGCCTCGCGGGCGTCACGCTTTTGGGGGCGGGCTCGCGTTCAGCCGGCTGACGTGCCGCGATAAAACCCTCTGCCTTTCACCCGGCCCTGACGCCAATCCCGCCTGCAATCGCTTGCCGTTTCCGCGGGGTCCGAAGAAATCCCGGCTCACCCCGCCCGAGGCGCAAACGGCAACAAAAAACCCGCGGCGAACCGCGGGTTTTTTAATCCAAAAAGCGTCCCGGTTCAGGCGGGAATACGCTCTTCCATATCGTTGGGTTCGCGCAGCACATAGCCGCGACCCCAGACGGTTTCGATGTAGTTGCGGCCATCCGAGGCGTTCGCCAGCTTCTTCCTGAGCTTGCAGATGAACACGTCGATGATCTTGAGTTCCGGCTCGTCCATCCCGCCGTAGAGGTGGTTGAGGAACATTTCCTTCGTCAGCGTCGTGCCACGGCGCAGCGAGAGGAGTTCGAGCATCTGGTATTCCTTGCCCGTGAGGTGCACGCGGTGGCCCGCGACTTCCACCGTCTTCTGGTCAAGGTTGACGATGAGATCGGCCGTCTGGATGACCGATTGGGCATGGCCCTTCGACCGCCGGACGATGGCATGGATGCGCGCGACCAGCTCGTCCTTGTGGAACGGCTTGGTCAGGTAGTCATCGGCGCCGAAGCCGAGGCCCTTCACCTTGTCATCGATACCGGCCATGCCCGAGAGGATCAGGATCGGTGTCTTGACTTTCGCCACGCGCAGCGAGCGCAGAACCTCGTAGCCGGACATATCCGGGAGGTTCAGGTCGAGCAGGATGATGTCGTAGTCGTAGAGTTTGCCAAGATCGATCCCTTCCTCGCCGAGGTCGGTGAGGTAGATGTTGAAGTTCTCGGACTTCAGCATCAATTCGATACTTTTCGCGGTGGCGTTGTCGTCTTCAATCAGGAGAACGCGCATCTTCTGGTCCCCAGCCCCAATTAGTCGTTGCCTAGCCCCGCGCACAGAATCGAAAATCGTCAGTGACGATCCGGCTTGCGGTCGATGTCTTAAAACTTCCGTCACAAATTACGCCCGAAGAGTTAACAAAACGTAATGCGTTAAGACAAGCTTGATGCTGTTTCTTCATTGATTTTCATATATTTGATTTAAACCGGCACAGGGAGCGGAGATTCTCCACATTGAATCACTTCCGCAACAAATCGCGCTAACCGATTCCGTTGACTCACTCTTTTAAGGCCACGCCCTTCCCAGCCGAGCACACGGCGCCTGCTGCACCGCACCATTGTCGGGGCGGCCTCGTGCACCGCCGGGGTTTTGGGTTAAGCTTTTCCTCGCGATTCGGGTGCGAATCAGTGCCACATTTCCACAGTCCCGGCTCGGGAATGCGGTGTGTGCCCGAGTTGCCATTCTGACGACCACGCCCCGGCGGATCAATGAGGAGACCATCTTGGCGATCGAAGGCCTGCCAACCGAGGCTTTGCGCAGCGTCATCGACGAGCTGGCGGATCACGAGGTGTTCGGTCGCGTCGCGGCGGTTCGCGGGTTGATGATCGAGATTGTCGGCCCTCTCAGCCACATGGAGCTTGGCGGGCTGATCGCCATCGAAACCCAGACGCATGACCGCATCCTCTGCGAGGTCGTCGGTTTTGATTCCGGCCGCGCGCTGGCGATGCCGTTCGGCAATATCGATGGCCTGCGGCGC
This sequence comes from uncultured Methylobacterium sp., assembly GCA_964571245.1. Classification (GTDB taxonomy): domain Bacteria; phylum Pseudomonadota; class Alphaproteobacteria; order Rhizobiales; family Beijerinckiaceae; genus Rhabdaerophilum. The sequence continues at coordinate 32,381 of CAZNAT010000028.1, read as the reverse complement.
GGTTGCCCGGCGCATGTCGTTTCCCGGCGCGCGACCATCCGGCCCGGCAGCGCCTGGCTTGGCCGCGTGGTCGATTCCTTCGGTAATCCGATCGACGGCAAGGGCCCGATCCAGCAGGGCCCGCGCCCCTACCCGTTCCGGGGCGAGCCGCCGGCCGCCCACAAGCGCCAACGCGTCGGCGAGCCGCTCGATCTTGGCGTGCGGGCGCTCAATGCGTTTCTCACCACCTGCCGCGGCCAGCGCATGGGCATCTTCGCCGGCTCGGGGGTCGGTAAATCCGTGCTGCTCTCGATGCTCGCGCGCAATGCCGCGTCCGATGTCGCCGTCGTCGGCCTTGTCGGCGAACGCGGCCGCGAGGTGCAGGAATTCCTGCAGGACGATCTTGGCGAGGAAGGTCTCGCGCGCTCCGTTGTCGTGGTGGCAACCTCGGACGAGCCGGCGCTGATGCGGCGGCAGGCGGCGTATCTCACGCTCTCGATCGCGGAATTCTTCCGCGACGAGGGGCTCGATGTGCTCTGCATGATCGACAGCATCACCCGCTTCGCGATGGCGCAGCGCGATATCGGCCTCAACGTCGGCGAACCCCCGACGACCAAAGGCTACACGCCCTCGGTCTTTGCCGAACTGCCCAAGCTGCTCGAACGCGCGGGGCCAGGCGAGATTGGTTCGGGCTCGATCACCGGCATCTTCTCGGTGCTGGTTGATGGCGATGATCACAACGAGCCGGTCGCGGATGCAACGCGCGGCATTCTTGACGGCCATATCGTCATGGAACGCAAGATCGCCGAACGCGGACGCTACCCGGCGATCAATATCCTCAAGTCGATTTCCAGGACCATGCCGCGCGCCTGCGATCCCGCGTATTACCCGACGGTGGTCGCGGCGCGGAACCTGATGGCGACCTATTCCGATATGGAAGAACTGATCCGGCTCGGGGCCTATCGCCGCGGCTCCTCCGCGGAAGTCGACCAGGCGATCACCGCAAATCCCGAACTCGAAGATTTTCTTTCGCAAGGTAAGGAAGAATCAACCTCCCTGAGCGAAAGCTATATCCGTCTCGCGGATATTGTTAATCGCCTGGGCGCCGTTTCCCCGGAAACGTGACCAGGCCCCCAGGCGTATTTCTGGGTTCGGTCAAGGAGTAGATAGACCATGAAGTCGCGCGATACGCTGATCCGCCTGAAGCGGTTTCACGTTGACGAAAAGCGCCGCCGCGTCTCGCAGATCGAGACGATGATCGCCGAATTCCAGCGGATGGCTGGCGACCTTGATCGCGAGATCGAGAACGAGGAACGGCGCGCGGGCATTTCCGATACGGCCCATTTCGCCTACCCCACCTATGCCAAGGCGGCCCGCACGCGGCGGGACAACCTTCTGCACTCGGCGAGCGAGCTGAATGACCAGCTCGAGGAGGCGAAGGCTGCGCTGAACGAGGCGTTCGAGGAACTGAAAAAGATCGAAATTCTTGAAGATCGGGAAAAGGCCGCCGAGCGCGCCGAAATGGCACTCCGCGACCAGATGGAAACCGATCGGATCGCAGCCCGCATGCGCTACGCGGCAGGACGGCTCTGAACCGTTTTCTTGGGCCTTTGTCCGCCAAGGACTCGACAAACAAGGCCTCGACAAACAAGGCCTCGACAATCAAAAGGCCCGCTTCGGCGGGTCTTTTTTGTATCCCAGGCGCCGCTACCCGCCGATAATCGGCATCCAGGGCGCAACATGGCGCGGCAGGGTGCCATCGAGCCGCGGATCATTGAACACTTCGATCGCACGCCGGATCGGGCGAAACCCGGATTGGCAATAAAACGCCAGCGCCCGCGGGTGATCGAGCGTACAGGTGTGGACGTGCAACGCCGGCACCCCCATCTCCCGTGCGCGGCTGAGGGCTTCCCCCATCAGCGCCCGCCCGAGCCCATGCCCGACGGCCTCCGGCACCAACCCGAAATACGCGAGTTCCGCCACCTCGGGATCGCGAAAATCAAGCTCGAGCAAGCCGCAATCGCCCGCTGGCCCGACCAGTGCCAGCGCCTCAACGGCCGGTGCGGCCAGGATCGCCCGCAATTCGGGTTCCGGCATGCGGAGCCGGCTGAACCATAGCCATTCCGCCCCCACCTTGGCAAAAAGCTGCCGGTAGCGGGCGACATCCGCCGCATTGAGGCGGTTGAGCGCAAAGCCTTCCGGGAATGGTGCAGGAGCCGTTTCCGCCGCGAGATCATGCACGAGATAGGTGACCAGCGCCGCAAGCTTGTGCTCATCGAGAACCGTGAAACCATCCGACTGCATGCCGATCCTCCCACAAACGCCCATGAATTAAACGCACACGAATTAAACGCACACGAATCGATTCTTTGCTCGGTTGGACCAGCAAGCCGCGCCGGATGCAAGCGCTGCGGATCGATGCGCGCCTGTGGCAGCGCTGGCACCGCCACGCTATCCACCCTGTTAATGCCATGATTTTGCTTGCCCCCCGGGGCAAAAAACGCGGTGGCTCCCCGCAATGGCCGCTTGCCAGTTCGGACAAGGTCGGGCAGTGACGGGGTGGGGAAACGAGGATGCACAGGGGAAAGCGGACAGCTCCGCGTTCCCGCGTGGTTTTTGCGAAAAAGACGGGAAGAACAATGACGCGACTGAAAGATTTTTTTTGGCCGCTGGTTGGCCTTGCCGCCGTGCTCTGGTCGCTGAATGTGCTCTACTCGAAACTGCGGCTTGAGGCTGCTGCCGATGCCGCGACCGGCGCCCTCCTCGAAAAGGCCGGGCTTTTCCAGAGCCTCGGGATCATCGCCGCGCAAATCGGCGGCAAGCTGAGCGCCATCCCGCATACGGGCTATCTTCTGGCGATCGCCTCGACGCTGTTCGCCTATTGGGCGCTCGCCTGGTACGACCGGATCGCGCTGATCCACCTCAACCGCACCAAGGGCATCTCGTGGCTGTTCATCACGGTCTGCTCCTTCGTCACCTACGCGATCTCGCATAACATCGGCGGCTCGGTGTTTTCCGGCGGCATGGTGCGCTATCGGGCCTATACCGCCAAAGGGCTTTCCGCCGGGGAAGTCGCCGTGCTGGTGGCGCTGTGTTCCTTCACCTTCGCCTTCGGTACCATCCTGCTCGGCGGCTTCGTGCTGCTGCTGGAGCCGCATATCGTCGAGCCCCTGGCCAAACTCGGCAAGATTTCGCTGTCCCCACTCGTGATCATGGCGATCGGCGGCAGCATGCTCGCCTTCTGCCTGCTCTATACGATCGGGGCCTGGCTCCAGTTCAAACCACTCGTCGTCCGCGGCTTCAAGCTGGAATATCCCGGCCTCAACGTCGTCTGGCGGCAGTGGATCGCGGCACCGATGGAACTCTTGGGGGCGGCGGGCATCATCTATTTCGCGCTGCCGGAAGCCGGAAATCCCGGCTATTTCGTCGTGCTCGGCGCGTTCCTGCTGTCGTTTTCGGCCGGGCTGCTGTTTCAGGTTCCCGGCGGCATCGGGGTGATGGAAACCGTGTTCATCACGGTCATGCCGAGCATGGGGGCGACATCGGTCTTCGCCGCGCTGCTGGTCTGGCGGCTGTGCTACCTCCTGGTGCCGCTGGCGCTGTCGATCCCGGTGGTGCTGCTATTCGAGCGCGACCAGCTCAAAAAGAAAAAGGCGGCCGAAGCCGCCTGAGTTCTTCCGATCTATCCTGCGCGCAGGCCCCGGGGTATTTTAGATCGATCCCACAGTCCTGAGCCGCGACGAGGGGTGAATCTCGCCTTGCGCGATCACCGCCGTCTGCGGCCGGAAGCGCTCGACGATCATCCGCACATAGGGGCGGATGGCGTTCGAGGTCACGAGGATCGGCAGCTCGCCGAGACGCGCGGCTTCCTCGAAGCGATCGCGCAGGGCAATCACGAAATCATGCAGGCGCGAGGGTTGCATGGCGAGATGCTTGACCTCGCCGTCGCCGATCAGCGAGGAGGAGAACGCATCCTCCCAGGTTGGCGACAGCGTGATCAGCGCCAGCTGGCCGGTCGGGCCAGTGTGCTGGGCGCAGATCTGCCGGCCGAGGCGCGAGCGGATATGCTCGACGATCATCCGGGGATCGCGCAGCGCGCCGGCGACTTCCGCGATGGCCTCGAGGATGGTGCCGAGATCGCGGATCGACACGCGTTCGGCCAGCAGCAGTTGCAGAATACGCTGGATGCCGGTGGTCGCGATCTGGTTCGGCACGATATCCTTGAGCAGGTCCTGATGCGCCTTCGGTAGGTCCTTGAGCAGCTTCTGCACCTCAACAAAGGAAAGCAGCTCCGACATGTTGTTCTTGATGATTTCGGTCAGATGGGTCGCGATCACGGTCGCCGGATCGACCACGGTATAGCCGCGCAGCTGGGCTTCGTCGCGCAGGCTCTCGTCGATCCAGGTCGCGGGCAGGCCGAAGGTCGGCTCCAGGAGATGCGCGCCGGGAAGCTGCACCTGCCCGCCAGCCGGGTCCATCGCCATGTACTGGTTCGGGAAGACGATGCCGTTGCCGGCGTCGATTTCCTTCATCTTGATGACGTAGTGGTTCGATTCGAGCTGGACATTGTCGACGAGCCGCACCGAAGGCAGGATGAAGCCCATTTCGGAGGCCAGCGTGCGCCGGAGCGCCTTGATCTGATCGGTGATCTTGTCCTCGCCGTTCTGCCCCTGCACCAGTGGTAGCAGGGCATAGCCGATCTCGATCCTGAGCTCGTCGAGCCGCAGCGCCTCCTGAACCGGCGCCTCCTCGGGCCGCGCCTCGGCGGCAGCGCTTTCCACCATCTGCCGGGTGGCGTTTTCGATGGTGATCAGCTTCTCCTGTCGGTCGAGCTTGGCGGCCAGAAAGCCGGCGATGCCGGCAAGGCCGAGAAACGGCAGCGCCGGCATGCCCGGCAGGATCGCGATGATCACCATGACGAAGGCCGACATGCCCAAAGCCTTGGAAGAACCCGCGAGCTGTTTGGAAAGCGCCTTGTCGGCTGCCCCGGTCACGCCCGCCTTCGAAACCAGGAGGCCGGCGGCGGTCGAAACGATCAGCGCCGGGATCTGCGTCACCAGACCGTCGCCGACCGTCAGCAGGGTATAGGCGCGCGCCGAATCGCCGAAGGTCATCGAATGCTGGGCGACGCCGATGATGATGCCGCCGACGATATTGATGAAGGTGATGAGAATGCCGGCGATCGCATCGCCGCGCACGAACTTCGAGGCGCCGTCCATCGCGCCGAAGAAGGCGCTTTCATCCTCGAGCGCCTTGCGGCGGGCTTTGGCTTCGTCCTGATCGATGAGGCCGGCGGAAAGATCGGCGTCAATCGCCATCTGCTTGCCGGGCATCGCGTCGAGGCTGAAGCGCGCCGCGACTTCCGCGATGCGCCCCGAGCCCTTGGTGATGACGACGAAGTTCACGATCACCAGAATGATGAAGACGATCAGGCCGATGACGAAATTGCCGCCCATGACGAAGGCACCGAAGGCATCGATGACCTGCCCCGCCGCACCGTGGCCGGTATGGCCGTTCGACAGGATCAGCCGCGTCGACGCCAGATTGAGCGAGAGCCGCAGCATCGTCGCGATCAGCAGCACGCTCGGGAAGGACGAGAATTCGAGCGGCGCCGCGATGAACAGCGAGGTCATCAGGATCATGACCGACAGGATGATCGAGAAGGCGAGGAGCAGATCCAGCACCATCGGCGGCAGCGGCACGATCATCACGACGAGAATCGTGAGGATGCCCATCGCCAGCGCGATGTCGCCGCGCTTGAGGAACGCCCCAAGCTCCTTGGCGGTCATGAAGGTTCCGATCCGCAGTCCCGGGCCGCCCGGATCCCTGCCAACGCTCGCGTCGCTCATCGTCGCCTCTGCCCCCGCGTGATACTTCATCACGTCAAACCAGCGTCTGGTCGCTGGTGTCCCTAGGCAATTTTTGCCGGGTTTGTGGTTAACACCCGGTTACCAGGCAAGGCGAATTCGCGCGGCGGTTCGATTTTTCAGGCCATCGCCACCCGGGCGGTGCCGGGCTCGGCGACATCAATGCCAACGGCGACGTATTCATTGAGCTTGTTGCGCAAGGTGCGGATCGAAATGCCGAGGATTTTCGCGGCATGCGTCCGGTTGCCGAGGCAATGATCGAGCGTGTCGAGGATCAGCTCGCGCTCGACATCCGCCACGGTGCGTCCGACCAGCGCCCGGGTCGCCGCCTCTGCGGCTTCGGCCGCGCGGCGCGCGGTGGCATCGCTCGCATCGCGGGCGATCGAACCGCCCTCGGGCGTCAGGATGGCGTCTGGGCCGATCTCGATCCCCTGCGCCAGCAGCACCGCGCGATGCATGGTGTTTTCGAGTTCGCGCACGTTGCCGCGCCAGGGATTGGCGAGCAGCACCCGTTTCGCGTCGTGGCTGATCGGGCGGGCGGGCACCCCGTTGAGCATCGCGTAGCGCTTGCCGAAATGGGTCGCCAGTTCGATGATGTCGTTCGGTCGCTCGCGCAGCGCGGGGATTTTCAGATTGACGACATTGAGCCGGTAGAGAAGATCCTCGCGGAATTCCCCGGCCTTGACGCTCTCCGCCAGGTTGCGGTTGGAGGTCGCGAGAATGCGGATATCGACCGGCACCGGGCGCGTCCCGCCGACGCGGTCGATGACGCGTTCCTGGATCGCGCGCAACAGCTTGGCTTGCAGCCGCACGTCCATCTCGGAGATTTCATCGAGCAGCAGCGTGCCGCCATCGGCTTCCTCGAACTTGCCGACGCGCCGCGCGATCGCGCCGGTAAACGCGCCCTTCTCGTGGCCGAAGAGTTCGCTTTCGAGCAGATTGTCGGGGATTGCCGCGCAGTTGACGGAGACGAAGGGCCGCGTCGCGCGTTTTGATTTTTCGTGCAGGAAGCGCGCCATGACTTCCTTGCCGACGCCGCTTTCGCCGGTGATCAGCACCGAGGCATCCGAGCCCGCGATTTGCGACGCGAGCTTGATGACCCGCTGCATTGATTCGTCGCGGTAGATGATCGAGGTTTCGGTGCGGCTGACCGCCTCCAGGATCGCCGCGATCAGTTCGGGATCGGGCGGCAGCGGCACGTATTCCTTGGCGCCCGCCTCGATGGCGGCCACGGCGGCGCGCTTGTCGTTGGCGACGCCGCAGGCGACGATGGGCAGCGTGATGTGCTCGGCCTTCAGCCCTTTTGAAAAGGCGAAGATATCGAGATGCGCATCAACCATCGCCAGATCCGCGCCCTTGCCTTGCCGCAGATGCGACAACGCCGCCTCGACGCCATCGACCTGCGCCACGGAGGCGCCGCGTTCCCGGGCGATTTTCGCCGCGGTGATCAGTTCACCGCGCAGGGTTCCAACGATGAGAAGCCGCATGCTGTCTCTCCCGAGCTCTCGCTCTTTTCTGTCTGGCCGCTAGGACCTCTCTTCCGCAAAACCGGACCCCGATCTTGCGGAACCGGCACATGCCGGATGGGCCTAGCGATCGCTCTTGATGATTTCGGTCATGGTCACGCCGAGCTTGTCGTCGACAAGCACGACTTCCCCGCGCGCGACGAGGCGGTCGTTGACGAAAATATCGATGGCCTCGCCCACGCGCCGGTCGAGTTCGAGAATATGGCCGGGGCTCATCCGGAGGAGATCGCCGACGCCCATCCGGGTGCGCCCGAGAACCGCCGAAACCTGAACGGGGACATCGAAGACGTGTTCGAGGTCGGCCGCACTTTTGGTGGAAAGCGACCCCTCACTGTCATTGCCATAGGCGGCCGCCACGAGATCGGCGGTGGATTCGAGATCCTGGAGCTGGAAATTGCCTTCAGTCGACATGGTAGGTCCTGCCTCTTTCTAGGTGAGGAAACGGTTCAATCCCGATCCGGGAACAGAAGATTCACGGATCGGTCAATCAAGGCTTCGAGCTTGGCGTGGTCGCGGACAATGCCGCCATCCGCCCATTCGATCCGGCAATCGCCCGAAGGGATGTCCGGATCGGGAAAAACGAAGAGTTTGGCTTCAAGCCCGTTCTCGCGCATCAAAAGGCCGATGCGGGTCTTGCAGGCATCGACCAGCGAAGGCGTCACCCGGACCGCGACGTGCAGCGTGCCGCGCAAATCGTTGAAGATCGCCCTGGCGGTCGCTTCAATCGCCTGGACCGGCGCGGTTTCCAGCATGCGCCCGGCAAGCTTGCGGGCGAAAATCTGCGCGAAGGCCAGGGCCTCCTTGCGGGCATTATCCTCCAGCCGGCGCATTTCGATGGTGGCGATTTCCAGCCGCGCCGCAATGGCATCGAGGCAGGCGGTCAGATGGATCGTTTCATGGTCGGCCTGAAGCCGCCGACCCTCCTCCACACCCTGGCGATAGGCCTCTTCCTTCGCATCCTGAACGAGACGCGCATGTTCGGCATAGGCCACCGGCACGCGCGCACCCGGCTCGATATAGGGCGAGCCGCCGGAACCGGACTTGGAGAAGTCACGGCCGAAATTGAAGGTGGAACGCGCTGCGGACATGGTCATGATCTCGGTTTTCTTGATCTCGGTTTTCTTGGTCCCGGTTTTCTCGGACCCGGTTTTCTTGGACTCTTGAGGTTAGTAGATCAGCTCGTCTTCGGCGCGGTTCTTGCCAATCGTGATCTCGCCTTTCGCAGCAAGTTCTTTGGCCAGAAGGACGATCTTGGTCTGGGCCTCGTCGACCTCCTTGAGACGAACCGGGCCACGGCCCGCCATCAGCTCTTCCATGTTCTTCGCGGCGCGGGTCGACATCTGCGAGAGGAAGAATTTCTTCATCGACGGCACCGCCCCCTTGAGCGCGATCGCGAGCTGATCCCGATCCGAGAACCGGATCAGCGTCTGGGTAGAGCCCGGGTCGAGCTTGGCGAGATCCTCGAAGGTGAACATCAGCGCCCGGATCTTGACCGCGGAATCGCGGTTGCGCTCGTCGAGCGCGGCCATGAACCAGGTCTCGGTCTGACGATCGAAGGAGTTGAAGATCTCCGCGATCATCTCATGGCTGTCCCGACGCGAGGTCTGCGAGAGGTTAGAGATGAACTCGGTGCGCAAGGTTTCCTCGATATGGTCGAGAACCTCCTTCTGCACCGGCTCCATGTTGAGCATGCGGTTGACGACTTCGAGCGCGAACTCGTGCGGCAGCAGCGAGAGCACCCGGGCGGCGTTTTCCGACCGGATCTTGGACAGGATCACCGCGACGGTCTGCGGGTATTCGCCCTTGAGGTAGTTGGCGAGCACCTGATCCTGCACATTGCCGAGCTTCTGCCACATGTTGCGGCCGGCCGGCCCCCGCAGTTCCTCCATCAGCGAATAAACCTTTTCCTTGGGCAGGATCTTGTTCAGAAGCGCCTCGGTGCGGTCGAAGTCGCCGGTCACCGCGCCGCCCTGCGCCATCATCGAGAGAAATTCCGCCACCAGCGCCTCGACCGCTTCCGCTGTTACCGCGCCCAGGCGGGCCATCGCGCGGGAAACCGTGCGGATTTCGTCCTCATCGAGCGATTTCCAGATCTCGCCGCCGTAGCGTTCGCCGAGAACCAGCAGAATGATCGCGGCTTTCTCAGGCCCGGACAGAAAGCGGGTAAGCACGCCAGTGGCTTCGGCATTCTTCTCGGTGGTGGCGGTCATTGCCTTGGCCATGTTCTTTGTCCTTCAGCCCGAAATATCGTTTGGTTGCGTCGTCGATCAGCGGGTCTGCGAAACCCATTGCCGGACGATGGCAACGGATTCACTGGGATTGTCCTGGACGATCTTGCCGAGGTGATCGATCGCCCCCTGCTGCAAGGCGTGCTGGATCGCGTTGGCATTGGCCTGCTGGTTGCTGTTCGCCGGCGTCATCGCGCCATCCGGCGCAGGAAGCGCGAGCGGCTGGCCAGGCACCGAACCGGGCGCGCCCATGCCGGAAGCCGCGATCACGCCCTGAAGCCCGCTCAGCTGCGGCACGCCGCCACCGC
>CAZNAT010000028.1:0-22433 GCA_964571245.1 uncultured Methylobacterium sp. | reverse complement strand
TGTCCTTGACACCAATGCCCATCTGGCGAAGCAACGGTCGGACCACGAGGAGCATCACCAGCAGGGTCAGCATGCCGAAGACGCCGAGTTCAACCATGCGCAGGGCGTCTTCCTTGGTCAGCGCCAGCATCTGCTCGATCAGGCTCGGCGTCTTGCCCTCGATCGCCGCGACCCCTTCGGCAAACCGAAGGTTGACGACCTCGATCTGGTCGCCGCGATTGCGATCGAAGCCGATCGAGGTACGCACCAGCGCCGCGATCCGCTCCAGCTCCTCGGAGGTACGCGGCTTGTATTCCATCTGCCCGTTTGCCGCCGGCGAATAGATGCCATCGACCAGCACCGCCACCGACAGGCGCTTGACGCGGCCGGTTTCGATGATTTCGGTGCGGGTGGTCTTGGAAATCTCGTAGTTGACGATTTCCTCGTTGCGCTGCGTCGCGTCCTTCTGCTGCGCATTCGGCTGGTTCTGGTTCTGCTGCTGCGGCAACTCGGTGGCGACGCTGACCTGATTATCGCGCGCTTCCTGGCTTTGCTGGTTTTCGGTCCGGGTCTGGGTCGAGCGGACAACCCGGCTCTCGGGGTCAAAATTGTCCGTCACCTGCTGGACCCGATTGAAATCCATGTCGGCGGAAACCTGAACCCGCGCCCGGCCGCGCCCGACGATGCTGGCGACGATGTCCTCCACCTGTCCACGCAGCCGGCGCTCATGGCCCGATTGCTTGTCCTGCGCGATCCCGGCGGCATCGGCTTCGTTGCCGGCGCCATCGGCGAGCAGGCGGCCGGTTTCATCGACGATCGATACCCGCTCGGGCTTCAACCCCTGAACGGCGGTCGCCACGAGATGGCGGATGGCCCGGATCTGGCCGGCATCAAGCTCACCGCGAACCTTGAGCACGATCGAGGCGCGCGGTTCCTGCTTTTCACGGTCGAAGAGCTTCTTCTCGGGGATCGCCAGGTGCACCCGCGCCTGCTGGACGCGATCGATCCCCTTGATCGTCCGGGAAAGCTCGCCCTCCAGCGCGCGGAGCTGGTTGACGCCCTGCACGAAGCTGGTGGCCGAGAAACTGTCGCTCTTGTCGAAAATCTCGTAGCCGACGTTGCCGCCTGCGGGGAGCCCCTTGCCGGCGAACTCCATCCGGAGCCGGGTCGCCATGTCGCGCGGCACAAGAATGGTGCTGCCGTCCTGCCGGATCTCGTGCTTCACGTTACGATTCTCGAGGTCGCGGATGATGGTGTTCGAATCCTGGATCGGCAGATCGGAAAACAGCACGCCCATGCCGGGCGTCGACATCTTCGTCATCACGAAGGCGAAAAAGCCGATGAGCGCCAAAGTGACAGCCCCCATCGCGACCAGACGCTGGGGACCAAGCTTGTTGACGATTTCAAGGATGCCGTTCACTGACCCACCATTCCATCTGCTAGAAACACGGGATTTGCGTGTCTTGCGATTTCTGCGCTAGGCAAGAATTGCCCGGTGGATGGTTACCGCGACGTTAACTTGCCGTCCTTTTTTGACCCATTGAGCAAAACTTTGTTGTTTTTACCGGCAACACCGCCCCCAGAGCCGCCCAAAGGACCCGCCGATGCGCCCATCAAGCTCCCTGTCCGGCACCTCGACCGTTTCTTCGCCGGGCGCTTCGGCAGACCCGTCACCTGACAAGCTCCCGGCCTCCCGGCCAATCGCGATCACGATGGGCGATGCCGCCGGGATTGGTCCCGAAATCATCGCCAGGTACGTCGAAACCACGCCGCAGACCGGGATTTTCGTGATCGGCGATCCCGGCCAGATGCAGCGCGCGCTGACTGCTATCGGCTCGAAAAGGCGCATTGTCGCATGGCAGGACGACCGGATCGTCAACGTGATCGATCAAAATGCACAGAGTGATTCGCCCCTGCCGGTGCTGGCGGTCGGCGAACTCCCGGTCGATCTTCCCCATGGCCGGATCGATGCTCGCGCCGGTGCCCTCGCCCATGCCGCGATCCTCCGCGCCATTGATCTCGCGCTGGAGGGCAGGATCGCGGCGATGGTCACGGCGCCGATCCACAAGGAAGCGCTCCGGGCGGCGGGAATCGCCTTCCCCGGCCACACCGAAATTCTGGCGGATCGCACCGGCACGCGCGATTTCGGGATGATGCTGATCGAGGGGCCGCTGCGGGTTATTCTGGTCTCGATCCATGTGTCGCTGCGCGAGGCCCTCGACAAGGTCAACGCCGACGCTCTCGCGCGGACCTTCCGGCTCGCGGAGGACGGCTGCCGCGCCCTCGGGATTGCCCGGCCACGCATCGCGGTCGCCGGGCTCAACCCGCACGCGGGCGAAGCCGGGCTGTTCGGGCGGGAGGAAATCGAGATCATCGCGCCGGCCATCGACAAGGCGCAGGGCGAAGGAATGGCGATTTCAGGGCCTTATCCACCCGATACCGTGTTCATGCGGGCGCGGCGCGGCGAATTTGATATCGTCGTCGCGCAATACCACGATCAAGGCCTGATCCCGATCAAGCTCAACGGGATTGAGAAGGGCGTGAACATCACCGTCGGCCTGCCGATCATCCGCACATCCGTCGATCATGGCACCGCGTTCGATATCGCCGGCCAGGGCATCGCCGACCCCTCGAGCCTCGCCGAGGCCGTGCTGGTTGCCCGCCAGATGGCGGCGGCCAGGGCCAAACGCTGAACGGCGGATTTGGGGTACAGAAACGCCGAAAGGCCCGCCAGAGCGGGCCGATGGGGCACCGGGGCAGAGCCCGGCTTACTGGCGATAGTGCTGGATGCGCGTCGTGCGCAGCCCGGCAAGACCATGCTCATCGATGGAATGCTGCCAGGACAGGAATTCCTCGACTGTCAGCGTGTATCGCGAACAGGCTTCTTCAAGCGAGAGCAAACCACCACGAACGGCGGCGACCACCTCGGCCTTGCGGCGGATAACCCAACGGCGGGTCTCCGGCGGGGGTAGATCCGCGATCGTCAAGGGACTGCCATCGGGACCGATGACATACTTCACGCGCGGGCGAAGTGGTTCACTCATGGGGTACGCTCACTAAACGCAACGACTATGAGCATGAGTGTAGGACCCGCACCTTAAAAAACGCCTAAATTGTGAGATCCTTATCGACGGATCGATTTGACCGCCGTGACCGGCAGATAGATCGAGCCTATCTGAAGGATGGGCGAGTCGCCGGTAACGTCCACGGCATCGACAACCCCGGCGATTTCGGACTTGGTGATCATGGCCTGGCCGTTGGCATCCTTGGCCGCGACAACGATCGAATACTGGCCGTCTGGCGCCGTCTGGCCGTTCGCGAGCTTGCCGTCCCAGTTGAAGGATTGATCGCCGGCGCTCAGCAGAACATTCTGGCGCGCGTAGACCTCGCTCCCGGCGGCATTCTTGATCACAATCGTCGCCGAGCCGGCCCGCGGTGCATTGAGCTGCCATCTCGCGGCGCCTTCCTTGAGCGAACTCGTGGTGCCATCCGCCGTCACGGTTGCGCCGACAAAGCCCAGCGCGTTGTTGAGGTTCGCGGTCTTGTTGGTGATCAGCAGCGACGAGAGGTTGTCGTTGGTCTTGATCTGCTGCTCGACGCTGGCGAACTGCACTAGCTGCTGCGTGAACTGGTTGGTATCGAGGGGATCGAGCGGGCTCTGGTTCTTCAATTGCGTCGTCAGCAACTGGAGAAACTGGTCGAAGTTATCCGCAATCCGCTTGCCGGATGAGCTTACTTTAGGGGCAGATGATGCGACGCCCAGGGCGCCTGCGCTTGCAATCGTGGCCATGGTTCGGTGTCCTTATGTGCGTTCAGACCATGCGGTCGATGCTGGAATTGGGAATGAGAACGCGGCGCAGCGCCGCCTCGCCGATCTGGGCCTGAAGCGCGGCTTCCTCGCCAAGATCGGAGGGGCGGGCGTCGCGGCCACGTTCCTGGCTCTGGCCTTCCTGGCCCTCGCCGCGCAGCGAGAACGTCAGGCCATCGGGCGACTGCTTCAGACCGGCCTGTTCGAACGCGGACTGAAGCGTGGAGGCATCGCGCCGCAGCATCTGCAGGGTTTCGACCCGGTCAACGATCAGGCTGGCGTTGACTTCGCCATTGTCCCGGATCTGGAGTTTGACATCGACGCGGCCAAGTTCGGCAGGATCGAGCCGGATCTGAAAATTCGTCACCCCGCGCACCGCCTGCATGCCGATTTCGATCGGCAGCATCTGCAGCGGGGTCGGGCGCGAGACATCGGCCGAACGGTTCATTGCGCTCGCAACGACGCTCCGATCGAGCCCGGCGAGGATATCGGCCGGGCGATGGATCGCGTGCGAGCCGCCAAACCCCGCTACGAGATCGGCAAACTGTGCAGAGCGGGTCGGGTGGAGGTTCGGCGTCGTGCTCTTGTTGGTGACGACCTCGGCACGCTCGCCGGCTTCGGAGGCACCGATGCCGGGGTTTTCGCCGGTAATCGGGGCCTTTATCGGCTCACCCGCGGCTTTTTTCGCCTCGGCGCCGAATTCGGTGGTGATCAGGCGCGGGGTGAGGCTTGGAGCGTCCGCCCCCTCTTCCCCTTCGTCCCCCTCGACATCCCTTGAGGCCTGGGCGAGAACGGCGTCGGTCTTGGCCTTGGCTTCGCCCTGAACGGCGATACCCGCCACGATGGCTGCGCCTTCGACGCCGTCGGCGGTTGCTTCGCCGACAGCCGTCGGCCCGCTGGCACCGGTCGCCATCGAGGCCGGTGTGGCCGGAACGGGTTGGGTGGCGATTTGGCCGAGAACAGTGGTGGCATCGGCCAAAGTCTCTCCAGCAACGACACTCGCCTGCTCCGGCGTCAATCCTTCCGGGGTCGCATCGTCTGTCAACACGGGGACGGCCGCAGCCGGGTCGCCGGCGACCGTTTCAGCGGTTTTTTCACCTTCACCAGAATGAGCCGGCCCGAGGCAGGCCACGGTTTCGGTGGGGGTCTTGCGATCCTCATCCCCGATAAGGGTTTCGGCAGGCCGGCCACCGCCGTCTTCGCTCCGGCATGCCGGGCGATCCTTCTCCGCCGGCGCATTGGGGCCATCGCAGGCGACGCGATCCTCCTCACCGCGCGGCGGTGGAAGGTCATCACAGGCCGCCCGGTTGGCCTCCGCAGCCTTTTCAGGCACCGGCCGACCGAGGTGCCGGGCCGGGGAGCGTTTATGGGCTTGCTCGGTGGTGCGAGCCGCGAGCGCTTCACGCGAGACAAGCTGGCCAAAATTCGATTTTGCGGCGACTTCGCCGAACGATTGGGCGTTGTCTGCGTCCGGCCCCTTCGCGTCCGGGCGGCGCGTCGCAGCGAAATCCGCAAAAAGGCTGGACAGGGGCTGGGTCACTTCGCTGGGCATCGGGCAATATCCATGTTCGGGTCTGCCGGATACCAAGCAAGTGTGAGGCCAGATCGAAAAAACAAATCAACCTATTGTTTTTGATTGTTTAATTGCAGGGAACCGCTTCCCGGAAACGGCAAGAATGTTCTTTTCGAACGGCTGGCCCCGGCAAAAACTGCCGCCTTTGCCGGTTCAAGCCCGGCCGTTGAACCCGGACTGGAAACACAGCGCAAGACAGGATAAAGGACAAGACAGGGCGAAGGGGACGGGGAAAACACTTCCACCCGCACGGCTCCCACTCTCTCGACTTTCGCCCGCACTATGGAAACCATGGCTCTGAACGATCTCGATATTGCCAAGCCACCAGGCCAGACCCGCGTCGTTGTTGCGATGTCGGGCGGTATTGACTCGTCGGTTGTTGCCGCACTGATGAAAAGCCGCGGCTACGACGTGATCGGGATCACGCTCCAGCTTTACGATCATGGCGCGGCGGCGCATCGGACCGGGGCCTGCTGCGCCGGGCGCGATATCCAGGACGCGCGCAATGTCGCCGCGCATCTCAGCATCCCCCATTACGTGCTCGACTACGAGACGCGGTTTCGCGAGGAAGTGATCGACCGCTTCGTCGAGAGCTACGCCGCCGGGGAAACCCCGATCCCCTGCGTGGAGTGCAACCGCACCGTCAAGTTTCGCGATCTCCTCGCGTTTGCCGAAGACCTGGAGGCGGATTGCCTCGTCACCGGGCATTACGTCGAGAGCCGCCTGCAGCCGGATGGGCACCGGGCGATGTTCCGCCCCGTCGATCTTGATCGGGACCAGAGCTATTTTCTGTACGCAACCACCCGCCGGCAGCTCGATCTGCTGCGGTTTCCGCTCGCCGGGCTGACCAAGGCCGAGACGCGGCAGATCGCGCGCGATATCGGCCTGACAATCGCGGACAAGGCCGACAGCCAGGATATCTGTTTCGTGCCTTCGGGCAATTATGCGGCCCTGGTCGAAAAACTGAAACCCGAGGCCACCCGGCCCGGCGTCATCCGCCATCTCGACGGGCGGGAACTCGGCCGGCATGACGGCATCATCCGCTACACCATCGGCCAGCGCAAAGGCCTTGGCATTGCCGCGCGCGAACCGCTCTACGTCATCCGCATCGATGCAGCGAAGGCCGAGGTGATCGTCGGGCCGCGCGAGGCGCTCGTCATTCGTGAAATCGCCTTGCGCGACCTGAACTGGCTCGGGGATGCCCCGATCGAAGCCATTGGCGACGCGGGGCTTGAGGTTTTCGTCCGCGTCCGCTCGACGCGCGCGCCCAAACCGGCGCGGCTCATCCTGCGTCCGGAAGGGGTGGTGGTTGAATTGCACGACGGCGAGGAGGGCGTTGCGCCCGGTCAGGCTTGCGTGCTTTACGCGGATGATACGGCGCAGGCGCGCGTGCTCGGCGGGGGGACCATTGCCCGGCGCGCGATCATGCCCTCGCCGCAGCCGTTTGATTTACCTATCCAGGGTGTCGCCTGATACGCGGCCCCGAAGCACGTCACGTATGTATTGCCGGCCAAGGCACCGGGAGATTGAGATGGCCAAGGATATCGACCTTTCGACGATCACGCGCGCCTACGCCAAATGGGCGCCGTTCTATGACGCGGTCTATTCCGGCATCCTGCGGCCGGGCCGCAACGAGGCCGTAAAAGCCGCGCTTGCTTGCGGGCCTGAAATTCTCGAAGTCGGGGTCGGGACCGGGCTCTCGCTCGGCGATTATCCGGCGGGATACCGGGTGACCGGCATCGATCTTTCCAAACCGATGCTGGACCGGGCGGCGGAAAAAATCGCCAGCCAGGGCCTCGACAATGTTCTCGGGCTGGCGGTGATGGATGCCTGCCGGCTCGGGTTCCGCGACGGCGTTTTCGATGCCGTGGTCGGGCAATACATGATCACGCTCGTGCCGGATGCCGAATCGGCGCTGGACGAGTTCGCCCGCGTGCTCAAACCCGGGGGCGAAATCGTGCTGGTGAACCATATCGGCGCCGAGAACGGTCCCCTGGCCTTGGTCGAGCGGGCGGTCGCGCCCCTGGCCAAACGCGTGGGCTGGCGCTCGGAATTCCAGCTCGGCCGCATCCGGGCCTGGGCGGAAACGGCGGGTTTTGCCATCACCTCGGTCAAACGCGTCGGTTTTGCCGGGTTTTTTACCGTTGTCCGCCTCAAGGATCGCCGCGCCGCAACCGCCCAAGCGGCAGCGGCCTGATCCCCGCGCCGGTATTCGCGCTAAAGGCTTGACACCGGCGAGCAACCGGACTTTAAGGCGGAACTTCGATGCGTCGGCAGGGCACGGAAGCACCGTGGCCCCGTCCACTCGGAGTCAAAATACGTACGGCAGTGTAGCTCAGCTGGTTAGAGCGTGGCACTCATAATGCCAAGGTCGGTGGTTCGAGCCCACTCACTGCTACCATTTCCCCGACATCGATGCCCCTGCTTCAGCTCACGTACCCCGGGCAATTCGCGGCGGGTGGCGGGTTGAACTGCACCTTGGTGGATTGGCGGGGGCGCATGTAGAGCCGATCCCCCAGCGGCATCGCACCATTGACCGCGGTGCCCTTGAACATTTCATCCACGATCTGGGTCGCGACGGAGGCCTGATAGTGCATCGACACTTCGGCCAGCACAACCGATGTCCGCGCGACCTTGAGGCCCGCCGGCAGCGCCGTGTATCTGGTGCAGCGCGCCAGCGCCGAATAGTTCCCCTTGAGGAGCGAGTTCGACGGCACCGCCGACCAATCCACAAAGGCCGTTCCATTGCCGTCGATATCAATCGCCGTCACCCGCATGCCAAGCCGGTTGGCCGGCTGTGGCCACATGATCGATTCCGTTGCCTGAAAGATCGAGTCGAGATCGCTCTGGCTGACGGCCTGCATCTGGGTCGTCATGTCCGCGAGCGTGCGGGCAAGCAGCGTCACCCGCTTGTCGGCCGTCAGGGCGTCGGTCGCAACCACCATGCCGACCCAGATCGTCATCATCGCGGGGACCATCAGCGCGAACTCGACCGCTGCGACGCCGCCGCGCCCCCTGACGAAGCGTTGCGTCAACCCGCCAAACCGCCCAAGCGCGGCACGAGCGAGGCCTTTGGACGTGGGGGGCCGAGAAACCGTGTTTGTCATCCAACCCTCCTCAGCACGCGCCATAAGGTTCGTTCTTGAAGGCTGCCGACCCCCCGAGCAGCACGTGCCCGTTGGCCAGCCCGGCAACATCGTTGCGGATCAGGGCCGTGATCGAACTGGCCTCGTAATAGGCGCGGATCACGACGATCTCGCAGGGTTTGCCGGTATTGAACTGCAACGAACCCGAATTGAATACGCCTCCCGTGACAGGGTTCGGCATGGCCGCAATGCCGAAGGTCGCGAAGGCGCGGACATCGAACTTCACCGCATCGCAGGAAATGATCCAGCCGGCCTGTTTGCAAAAGGCGGTCTTGAAGGCGCCAAGCTGCGCAGCCGGACTGCCCGCAGCGGCAATCTGCCCGGTCATGGTCACGCGCTTGGCTTCCTCGACGCCCGCTTCGATCGCGGTCGCCTTGAGAAACAGCGTCCCGGTTTCCATGATGGCGAACAACGAGCCAAAAAACAGCGGGGCGATCATCGCGAATTCAACAGCGGTCGCCCCGCGCCGATGCCGGGCGAACCGGCGAAGGAACTTGCGAAGGCAACCAGACTTCTGAAGATGGCCCGGAGGGCTACCAGGATGCTCGGCGTGAAGCTCTGAAACGGGCAAGCTCATTTCTTGCTCCTGCATCGTTTGGTCCGTGTCGTTCTGGTCCGTATCGTTTCAGTCCGTTTCTTGCGGTCCATATCTCGCGGTCCATGTCTCACCCGCAGCACCAAGGCGCGGAACAAAAAAGAGAACCACATTCCTAGCAGGGAGAGATTTCGTTTCCGTTTCAGGCCCTCCCGATAAGGCAACATTTCCCGTTAACGGAAAATCAGCGATAATTCGGGCGAGAACGGTCGCTCCTCAGGCTCCACGATCCCCCGCTTCGTGCAGGGCTTGCGCGGGCACGCAGGCCTGCGCGGAGCCGCCAGCGGGCGCGCGATGCTATTTTTTCGCGGCAGGGCTGTTCTCGGACTGATTGGCCATGCCGTCCCGGCGCCGGGCCTGTTCGATCGACCGGGTGAAATGCTTGTCTTCGTCGCCAAGGCTTACAACCGGCAGGCATGTCGGCGCGCAGTCATAGCTGCTCTGCTCGACGCCGCGCTGCACCACAACCCGCCCTGCGGTCTGGACAGTCACCGAAACCAGCGATTCCGAGATGATCGTGCCGGAGGAATCCAGCGCAATGAAATTCGTCCGCCCTGCGGAACGCCCCGTGATCACCATCACGCCATTCTTCTGCACGGTCACATCGGCGATGGCCGGATTGCCGATGACGATCGTCTCCGCGCCGCCCGGCAGTTTGACGAGCTTGGCCTGATCCATCGCTACCTGGATCGTATCCTGGCCCGGACGCTCTTCCGCCCGGAGGCCAGACAGCGCCGCGCCGGCACAGACCCCGATGATCAAGAACGCCACGCCACGGCTCCCCGAAGAGATCAACGCACGAAGGCTGGATCGCGCCTTGCGGGCAATGTGCATGGTGTTCATCGGCGTCGTTCCTCACTCATCACTCGGGTCGGGCTGAAAATCACGGCTCCCTGCCCTACCCATCCGTCAACACTGCCGAAATAGGGTGAATATTCGGTAAAGTCGGCCATCACCCCAGCGAAAGCGCCGGTGTGAACGGCCATCCGGCGCATCCCTCTTCCCGATTGTACGACCGTCAGGGGTTCCTTTGCTTGCACCTGGACAGATCCCGGGACCATCTGCACAATTTTTAGCCGCCGGCTCCAAAGAAACAAACATACAGGAACAGCTAATGTTTGAACTATAATCGATGACAACTTATGGTTGTGAAATATTTTTTAAACAACATCGACAAAAGAAAATATTTTATAGAAATTTAATGACGTTTTTCTCCGAAAATATAGCAAATACATTCCAGTTTTATCCTTATTAACTATCAGATATATTGGAGCAATCGAAGCGCTAAGTTTTGAATGCTATTAACCTGAGAGCAAGAAACGTCGGGTAGTTTGATCCTCGGTTCAGACGGACATGCCCAACAAGGGCTGACGATCAGGAGCTGGAGCAGCAGTAACAAGAGTAAGGAGCACCTACATGTCGATTTTCAACCGTTTCGTGAAGAATGAATCCGGCGCCACCGCGATCGAGTACAGCCTCATCGCCGCCCTGATGGCCGCCGCGATCATCACCGCGCTTTCCACCTTCAAGGGCGATCTGTCGACCGCCTTCACCAACATCGGCACGACCCTGAAGACGAACACCGCGCCGTAAGCGCGTTCATCTTCGGAGCGATCGGGGGCGACAGCGCGAGCTGTCGCCCTTTTTCGTTGTCGGGCCGGATGATATGGCCCCAGCGATTATTTCGATTTTGGAAAGGGTCTCGTCGCCACGCCTCCCCTTGCGAAAAAACCTTGCCCGCTCTTTATGGCGTGGGCGGATGATCATCCGCCCGAACGGCATGATCCAGGGGAGACGACGCATGGCGGGCACAGGAACGACGGCTGGCATCGAAATCAAGGGGAAAATGGCGCCCCGCTTCGAGGAAATCCTGATGGACGAAGCCCTGGCCTTCGTCGCCGGCCTCCAGCGTGCGTTCAATGCGCAGCGCAAGGCGCTGCTCGCGGCGCGCGCCGAGCGCCAGAAGCGCTTCGACGCCGGCGAATTGCCGGACTTCCTGCCGGAGACCGCCGCGATCCGCGCCGGCGACTGGAAAGTCGGCGCGATCCCCAAGGACCTTACCGACCGGCGCGTCGAGATCACCGGCCCTGTGGATCGCAAGATGGTCGTCAACGCGCTGAATTCGGGCGCGAAGGTCTTCATGACCGATTTCGAGGACGCCAACTCGCCGACCTGGGCCAACAACCTCGAAGGCCAGATCAACCTCAGGGATCTCTGGGACGGCAGGATCGACTTCACCGATCCCGCGAGCGGCAAGGCGTATACGCTCAAGCCCAATCCGGCGACGCTGATCGTCCGGCCCCGCGGCTGGCACCTCAACGAAAGTCACCTCGTGATCGACGGCGAGGTCTGCTCGGGCTCGCTGTTCTATTTCGGCCTCTACCTCTTCCACAATGCGAAAAAGCAGATCGCGAAAGGCACCGGCCCGTATTTCTATCTGCCCAAGCTCGAGAGCCATCTCGAGGCACGCCTCTGGAACGATGTCTTCATCGCCGCCCAGAAGGCGCTCGGCCTGCCCAATGGCACGATCAAGGCGACCGTGCTGATCGAGACCCTGCCCGCCGCCTTCGAGATGGATGAAATTCTCTTCGAATTGAGGGATCATATCGTCGGGCTGAATTGCGGCCGTTGGGACTACATCTTCTCCTTCATCAAGAAGCTCGCAGCCAACAAGGACTATGCCCTGCCCGATCGCGGCCAAGTGGTGATGGGGAAAGCCTTCCTCAGAGCCTATTCGCTGCTGCTGATCAAGACCTGCCACAAGCGCGGCGCCTTCGCGATGGGCGGCATGGCGGCGCAGATCCCGATCAAGAACAACCCCGCCGCCAACGAGGCCGCGTTCGCCAAGGTGCGCGCCGACAAGGAGCGCGAGGCCGGCGACGGGCACGACGGCACCTGGGTCGCCCATCCGGATCTCGTGCCGGTGGCGATGGAGGTCTTCAACCGCCTGATGCCGGGGGCGAACCAGCTCGCGAAGCGGCGCGAGGATGTGACCACCTCTGCGAAGGACCTGCTCGAGGTGCACGAGGGCACGCGCTCGGAAGAGGGCTTCCGAGAGAATATCCGCGTCGGCGTTCAGTATCTCGAGGCCTGGCTGCGCGGCCGCGGCGCGGTGCCGATCTACAACATGATGGAAGACGCGGCGACCGCGGAAATCTCGCGCGCCCAGATCTGGCAGCAGGTGAAATACGGCCTCGCCTTCGCCGATGGCAAGAAAGCCTCGCCCGCGCTGTTCGACACCTGCCTCAAGGAGGAAATGGAGCGGGTCAAGGGCGAGATCGGCGCTGAGGCCTACGCCAAGGGCCGCTTCCCCGAGGCGATCGACTTGTTCCGCACCCTCAGCCTTGCGCCGAAGTTCGAGGATTTCCTCACGGTGCCCGCCTACGCCAAGATCGTGTGATTCCGGGCGCAGGATCGGGTGATACTGGGCGAAAGCCGAGTTTTTTTGATCTCGAATCGACTATGGTCGCGCCCACCAGAGGGGCGACCTTGTCATGACCGGACCATCCTTTCTCGCGCGGACGGCGGCGATCGTCGCGGAATACCTCGCGACCACCGCCGGCCCGCATGAACACCTCTCGGTTCTGCGCTGGCAGATCGGCGAGGGCCACGCGCTCGACAGCCGCGAGACCTACCCCGGTCATGTCACGACCAGCGCGATCATTCTCTCGCCGGAAGGACGCCAGACGCTGCTGATCGATCACAAGCACCTCAAGCGCTGGCTCCAGCCCGGCGGGCACTACGAGCCGGCGGCGTTCTTCTGGCACTCCGCGATGCGCGAGGCGGTCGAGGAGACGGCGGTGCCTGGCCTCCGGTTGCACCCCTGGCATGGCGGGGAAGATCGTCCCTTCATCATCGACAGCCACGATGTGCCGGGCAAGACATCGCGGGGCGAGCGGGCGCATGTCCATCATGACCTGCAATTCCTGTTCGTGGCCGACCCTTCAGCGGGTCTCACCGCCCAGATCGAGGAGGTTTCCGCCGCGCGCTGGCATCCGGTGGAAGCGCTGGCCGGGATCGCCCCGAAAGCCCTGCCACGACTTCGATCCGCATTGCCCACCTGATCCCGCGCAAATCCGACTTGCCTAACCCGGCAATCAAGCTGAAAATCCCCGCACCGAAAGAGCGCAACAAAAGCGCCAGACACCGGACGGAGGAACATCATGACCGATATCGCCCCCCAAAATCGCGTGAATACCCTGCCCGAACTGCGGGTGCCCTCGATCGAGGATCTGCGGATCGCCCTGGCAAAAGGCTGGGCTGATTTCCGCGCCGAGCCGGGGTTTGGCCTCGTCATCGGCGGCATCTACACCTTCGGCGGCCTCCTCATCCTCTATGTCGCGAATTATCTCGGCTATGCCTTCCTGGGCTTTCCGATCATGGCGGGCTTCGCGCTGATCGGGCCGTTCGCGGCCATTGCGCTTTACCAGGTCAGCCGGCTGCGCGAACGCGGCGAGCCCGTCACCTGGCAAGCCATGGCCAATGGCCTGACGCGCGAGGCGATGTTCGAGTGCTCGTACCTCGGCGTTCTCCTGATTTTCCTGATGGCGATCTGGCTGAAATCCGGCGCGGTGATCTACGCCTTGTTCTTCGGGCTCAAGCTGCTCTCGCTCTCCGCCCTCACCGAGGCTTTGCTGACCACCGGCTCCGGGATTGGCTTCCTCCTCGTTGGGCACCTCGTCGGGGCCGGCTTTGCCGTTCTGGTGTTTGCGATGAGCGTGGTGTCGTTTCCGATGATGGTCGATCGCGGCACCGATTTCATTACCGCGCTCATCACCTCGATCCGGACCTTCCAATCCAACCCTCGCCTGCTGCTGGGATGGGGCGCCTTCATCGGGCTGGCGCTGCTGGTTGGCTTCGCCACGGCCTTTGTCGGCCTGATGGTCGCCTTACCGGTGCTGGGGCATGCCTCCTGGCATCTCTACCGGCGGATCGTGGTCTGAAGCGCGCAAGTAGCCTGAAGCGCGCAAGTGGTCTGAAACGCAAGTCACGGCGAAAACCCGCCCTGGTGCGCTGGCACACCGCGCCGGCAACCAAGAAAGTTTTTTTGGCCGCACCACTGATTTGTCAAAATAAGTGGCTATGTATTGTCCCGTCGCCACGCAGGAAGATGCGTGGCGCATCATGGAGGTCTTTATGAATCCCCAAGAGCGTGCCGTCATCGACGGGATCTTCGAACGGCTGAAGAACGTTGCCAACCAGCCGCGTGACGCCGAGGTCGAACGCTACATCGCCGACCTGATCCGCCAGCAGCCCTATGCGCCCTACGCGATGGCGCAATCGGTCTATGTGCAGGAGCAGGCGCTGATCAACCAGCAGCAGCAGATCGAGCAGATGCAGGGCGAAATCGCCCAGCTCCAGCAGGCGAATGCCCAGGCGCAAGCGCAGGCTGCCCCGCAGAGCGGCGGCTTCCTCTCCGGCATTTTTGGCGGAAACCAGCCACGTGCCGGCGCCGCACCCGAACCGGCCTATGGCCAGCGCGGCCAGCAGGCTCCGGCAGCCGGCCCCTGGGGTGGGCAACCGCAGGCCGCCCAGCCTCCCGCCGGCGGGCCTTGGGCGCAACCCCAGCAGCCCCCGCAAAAACAGGGCATGGGCTTCCTCGGCACCGCCGCGGCGGCGGCGGCCGGCGTCGCCGGTGGCATGATGCTCGGCAGTGTGCTCTCGAGCGCCTTTGGCGGCAACAGCGCCCATGCCGGGCAAGGTGGCCTCGGTTTGGGTGGCTCCGGCATGAACAATGGCAGCCAGAACGCTTTGGGTCAGAATTCTTCGAGCCAGAATGCCCAGGGCACTGAGCCCGAGCTTCAGAACGCCGCCGACGATGAATACGACGACACGGATGACGGCTATGATGACGGCGGCGATTCCTACGACGTCTGATCAGCCTATCCTGACATGACAACGGCCCCGGGAGATCGGGGCCGTTTTTTTTGTTGCGGATTTCTCAACGGGCAGGTCGCCTTCAGATGACCACAACCTTGGTCCCGACCTTCACCCGGCCGTAGAGATCGACGACATCCTCGTTGCGCATCCGGATGCACCCGGAAGACACCGCCCGCCCGATCGTTTCCGGCTCATTGGTGCCGTGAATGCGATAGAGCGACGAGCCCAGATACATCGCCCGCGCGCCAAGCGGGTTTTCGGGCCCCCCCGCCATATGTCGCGGCAGATCCGGCCGACGCTTGAGCATCTGGGCCGGCGGGCGCCAATCCGGCCATTCCCGCTTCATCGAAACCGTCTTGGACCCGGCCCATTCGAAGCCCGGCCGACCGACGCCGATGCCGTAGCGCAACGCGCGGCCATTGCCCTGAACCAGATAGAGATACTTGTTCGGCGTATCGATCACGATCGTACCCGGCGCATGGTTGCCGGAATAGGCCACTTCCTGCTTTTCAAACCGGTGATCAAACCCCGGCTGGATCGGCGCCGGCGCGCGCTCGCGGCGCAATCCCCGTCCATCCATTCCGGGCTGGGCGTAAACGTCCTCCTCCAGCAGCGTCGAGGCCGTCGCCTGCCGTTGCACCAACCCGCGCTGCGGTGCGGGCCGGATGTAAATCGGCTGGGCCTGCGGAACATAGGCCGGCGTGCCCTGGCGACGCACGGGGGTCGAGCCGGTCATCAGAAGCTCGATGAACCCGCCGCCCAGATTGCTGCCCCCGAGACTACCGTTTCCGAGACTACCGTTTCCCGGGCGGTTCGGATCCGCCGATGCTGCGAGAGTTGCGGCCGCCAGCATCGTCAAGGCGATGCCCGCGCGGCGCACGCCTCCCGGAAATTGCGACCGAAGCGAGGCCGGACATAACACCGCACAACAAGACGCCACAGGACGAGACATGGTTTGGCCCCTATACATCGAACTCCGCCCATACCGAGCTTCGCGTCCCACTCTCAGGCGGGGCGCACGCGTTCGATCCATGGCAAGCTCGCCGAGAAATAGCCGGGAGATAGAACCCCGGGGCGGCCAATGCATCGAACCCGCCGACAAGATGGGCCTTTCCTCCCCTACATTTGGCTAAAAATCATGCTTAACATAATGTTTTATTCAGCAACAAAAAGAACCATTAGCCTTAGGGTTAATTTTTTACAAAAGATGCACCTAAGTTGTTCAGATTCAATTTAGAATTAATCAAACGTTGCTCAAAAATACTGAAGCCATGAACCTATGTTTAACTTGTGGGTTGCAAGATCGGGCTTCGATTTTATGCCAACCAGAGATTGTACCAATGAGCGATAGCGCCCGCCGTTTCCGTATTGAAGGTGGTACCCCGCGTCCGGTGGCACGGATGGCCTCGCCATCCTTCGCCATTCCCGAGGCCATTGATCTCGACCCCATCCTCTCCATGGCCGGCATGCCGAACACGGAAAGCGAAGCCGAACCGGTTTCCGGACCCATCCTTGAGGAATTGCGGGCACTTCGCGCGCTGGTTGCGCCTTTGCGCGGGATCATCGAAAACCTCAGCGAAAACTATCGCAACGAGTTGAAGAGCGTCACCAACCTGCGCTCCAACATCACCGAGATTGATGAGGCCATCCGCGGCACCAAGAAGGAGCTGGCCGCGATCAAGGTCGGCACCAACATCGGCGGGGTCGATATCGCGGCCCTTGAGCTGACCACCGTCGTCAGCCAGACCGAAGCCGCCACCAACGATATTCTGGCGGCCGCCGAGGCCATCGAGACGATCGCCGGCTCGATCCAGAGCGAAACCACGCTGGAAAACGCCAAGGCGCTCGCCTCCGATATCGCTGAGAAAATCACGACGATCTACATGGCGAGCAACTTCCAGGACCTGAGCGGACAGCGGATCACCCGGGTTGTGGATACGCTGAACTTCATCGAGAGCCGCATTCATCGCATGATCGACGCCTGGGGCGGCTTGCAGGCGCTGCATGATCTCATCGAGACCGAGATCGAGAACAAGGAAGCCGAGCGTGAGAATCTGGGTGCAGCGGCGCTGCTCACGGGGCCGGTCCCGGTCAATTCCGAGGATCACGTCGACCAGAGCGCGATCGACGATCTGTTTAACTGATCGAAGCGCATGCTGGCTCACCACGGACTTGAGTAAAAAAAAGCCGCCAGAAACCGCACTGCATGAGATCCGGCCGGGCGCTGCCCGGTCGGTTTTTGTTTGGAACGCCCGCTCTCCCTTCTTGCATTGTCGCATTTTCGCTTGCGCGGCTCTTGGCGCGAACCGGGTGCCGCTTCGCTTGAACCGAAGGTCCGCGCCAGCGAAAATACTCTGGGGACCGAACCCCTTCATTTCAGCGCAACGGCAAGGAAGGGGGCTGGACCCTAGCGGTCACTGCGCCATCGAGCACGAGCGAGCGCCCGGATGCCGCCAAGATCAAGCCCCCAGGCCCCGCCACCATAGGCCAGCGCGCCCAAGACAATCGCTGCGATATCAAAGGCCAATCCGCCTCCAATAGCCTTGAGGCCGGAAACCACGGCGATCAGACCGAGGGTCGCCAGACCAAGGCGGGCGAGAAACCCCGGAGCCGGAATCGCCGCGCGGCCGGCCCGAAAGACCAGCACAAGCACGGCAATCCCCATCGAGACCACAAGGGTGAGGCCGATCGCCACCGGCAATCCCCGCCCGACACCGGTGAAGGCAGGCGCTCCTGCAAAGACCAGAAACCCGGTCATCGCGGCGAGGCCAGCCGAAAACCCGGCCACCACCAATACGCCCGTCTGGCGCTGGAGCTGGAAAAACGGGTGCAGGCCGTATTGCACCACCGCATACAGCGCAATTCCCGGCAGCAGGCCAATGACAAAGGCCGAGAAAACGCCCCTGAACTCCGACGCGACCAGCAGGCTCTCGACGCCAGGGATGACAAGAAACAGCCCGATCGCCATCGGCACGATCACACTCACGACCAGCTCCAGATTGGCCGTCAGCTGCCGTGAACCGGCGCCGTCGCCGCCTTCGCGCTGATCGCGCACCGCACGCTGGAACAGCACCAGATCGAGCGCGGTACCGATCGTCGTGAAGAGCTTCAGGGTAAAATCGAGCGCCAGACTGAACTGCCCTGCCGCGGCAAGCCCCCCCGTCAGGGCGACCGCGGAACGTAAACCGAAAAACAACCCGAGGTAGAGGCCATTGGTAACGACGATCGGCCCGGAATAGCGCAGAAGCGCGATCCATTCCGGCGGATCTCCGGATACTTCCGGCGAAACCGGAGGTGCTTTTCCGGGTCCGGCTGCCGTCGTCCGCGCGGCAAACGAGACCTCCATCGCCGCGCACGCGCCGATGACAGCGACGAGATAAGCGCCAAGCGCGGCCTCCGCCGTCCCGAACCACCCGGCCGCCACGGGCAGAATAGCCATCGCCAGCCCGTTGCGCAGCGCCATGAACATGGCGTAGCGACGTTGATCGAACTCGGCGCGGAGCAGCGCGCCGCGAAAATCGGCAAAGCTGGCGACGATCGCCACCAGTGGCGCAAGCGCGAACAGGGCGCGCCGGGGAAGGTCGAGCATCGCCAGTCCGATGGCCAGGCACGCCAGCAGGACGGCGGTTGTCGCCAGCATCCGTCCCAATCGCCGCGCCAGCCGGTCGCCGTCGCCCGCGTGGTGAAACCGGGTTGCCGCCAGCCGGATCCACTCGAAACCGAGCGTCTGGATCAGGATCGCAGCGGCCAGCGCCAGGGCATAGGCACCGAATTCCGCCGCGCCGAGAATCCAGGCCACAACCAGTCCGAGTACGAACTGGATCAGGGCGGAGGCGAGGAACGCGGCGGACATCAGCATGGTGCCTAGTGTCAGAAGCCACCCCCAAATTGCAAGCCGGGACAAAGAAATGCCTGCGGAGAGCATCTGAAACCGCGGCTATTCCAGCCTGCGGCGGCCATGCCGATTGCTGTTCAGACAATCCCGGCGTAATCAGGAGACAACGGTTTTCTCCCCTGCTTCGAGCTGCTGCTTGCCTTACATTGACCTCATGCTTGAGGCCTTCACGCGGTTTTCGTCCGACCCCGGGTTCTGGATCCTCGGCGGTGCGACGATCGCGCTGATTGCCTTTTCGAAAGGCGCATTTGGCGGCGGTGCGGCCTCCATTGGCGTGCCGCTGCTGTCGTTCTTCATCGACCCGATCGGCGCGGCGATCGTGGTCGCGCCGCTCGTCTCGGTGATGGACATGTTCACGCTGCGCATCTTCGGCCCGTCGAGCTGGTCAAAACCGGACCTGAAGGTACTGATCCCCGGGCTGATCCTCGGGCTCGGCCTGGGATGGCTGATGTTCGAGGTCATCGATCCGCGCCTGACCGCCCTGACCATCGGCGCCATCAGCGTCGGCTTTGCCGGGCACTGGTTCTGGAAGCGGATGGCCCGCGTTGCCGGCGTACCCAAAGGCGTTCATGCCGGCCTGGGCGTTCTGGCGGGGGCGGCATCCGGGTTTACCACCTTCATCGCCCACGCCGGGGGGCCGCCGGTCACGATGTATCTGGTCCGGCGCGGGCTCGACAAAACGCTGTTCGTCGGCACGAATACCGCGTTTTTCACCCTCGGCAACGCGCTGAAGCTGATCCCCTACGGCATTCTTCTCGCCACGAGGCCCGATGCGGCCATGGTGGCCTTGATGCTCGCGCCGGTCATTCCGCTCGCGGTGATGCTCGGGATCCGGCTGCATCATCGCCTCTCGCAGGATGCCATTCTGATGCTGACGAACGGGGTTTTGATCCTGGGCGGCGCGCGGCTGCTGTTCGTTTCCATCAAGGCCCTGGTGTCCTGAAGCAAGCACCTCTCTCCCAAACAAGCGCCCCTCTCCCAAACAAGCACCTGGCGCCAAAACAACCCATCTTCCTAACCCCGGGATCTCTCGACCATGCACACGGCCTTTCAAAATGAACCTTGACCGATTGCATCCCGCCGTTCTGGCGATCCTTGGCATCGGCGTGCTCAGTGCGATGGATGTCCTCATCAAGCTCGTCGGCAGCCGATACCCCACGGTTCAGCTGGTTTTCCTGCGGTTTTCGATCGGGTTTGTCGTTGCCGCCGGCGTCTGGCTGTGGCTGCGCCCGCCGCGCCCCACCCGTGAGGCGATCAAGGCGAACACCCTGCGCGGCTTTATCGGGCTGGCGACCGCGACGAGTTTTTTCTACGCGCTGCAAACCCTGCCGCTCGCGGAAACCATCGCCTTCTCGTTCCTTTCGCCGCTGTTTCTCGCCGGTTTCGGCGTGGTTCTGCTCGGGGAAAAACTGAAGACCGGAATCCTGATCGGGTTGGCGACGGGGTTTGCCGGTATGGTGGTGATGGTGTTCGGACAAGGCATGACCGGCAAGGCCCTGCCGCTGGCCGGTGTTCTCGCTGCGGTCGGTTCCGCGGTGACCTATGCCCTGTCGTTGACGCTGCTGCGGCAGCGCGCCCAGCAGGATGCACTGATCACCATCGTCGCCTTCCAGCATATCGTGCCCGCGCTGGTGATGGCGATCCCGGCGATCGTCGTCTGGGTCGAGCCGACCCCGATGGAACTCGCGATGTACATCGCCATGGCGATCATGGGGGTCGGCGGGCATCTGCTGATGGGCATGGCCTTCCGGCGTGCCGAAGCGTCGAAGCTGGCGATCACCGAATATTCCGCGCTGCTCTATGCCACCGCGCTCGGCTTCATTTTCTTCGACGAAGTGCCGGGCCTCGCGACCCTGGCCGGAACGGCGCTGATTGTCGTCGGCACGCTGCTCGCCATTCGCGAGCACGCTAACCGTAACGAGCCACCGATCGACCCCGCCCCTTGACTCTTTTCGAACCACCAACCATATCCCGCTAGCACTCGCATGACGTGAGTGCCAAAGATCCATGGTTGCTTCCGGCATCCAGCGTTTGGGCTCAACGCCCGACCGCAATGGCTTGCCGGACCGGCCGATTATTGTTCTGGAAGCTTCAAGAGGAATCCCATGACGAAGTTTCGTCCCTTGCATGACCGCGTCGTCGTAAAGCGCATCGAAAGCGAAGAGAAGACGAAGGGTGGCATCATCATCCCGGATACCGCCAAGGAAAAGCCGCAGGAAGGCGAAGTCGTCTCCGTTGGCCCCGGCGCCCGCGGTGAAGACGGCAAGCTCGTTGCTCTGGACGTCAAGAAGGGCGACCGCGTCCTTTTCGGCAAATGGTCGGGCACCGAAGTGAAGATCGATGGCCAGGACCTCCTCATCATGAAGGAGTCGGACATCATGGGCGTGATCGCCTAAGCCGCGTGATCGTTCAGGTCCCCTGCGTTCAAACCATACATTCAACCGGAGTAAGTCATTATGGCTGCTAAAGAAGTACGCTTTTCGGGCGATGCCCGCGATAAAATGCTGCGTGGCGTCGATATTCTCGCCAACGCCGTCAAGGTGACGCTCGGCCCCAAGGGCCGCAACGTCGTGATCGAGAAGTCGTTCGGTGCCCCGCGCATCACCAAGGACGGCGTCACCGTCGCCAAGGAAATCGAACTGCAGGACAAGTTCGAGAACATGGGCGCGCAGATGGTGCGCGAAGTCGCGTCCCGTCAGAACGACCACGCCGGTGACGGCACCACCACCGCGACCGTGCTGGCCCAGGCCATCGTGCGCGAAGGTGCCAAGGCCGTTGCCGCCGGCATGAACCCGATGGACCTCAAGCGCGGCATCGACATGGCGGTTGAAGCTGTCGTCGCCGACCTCAAGAAGAACTCCAAGAAGGTGACCTCGAACGACGAAGTGGCCCAGGTCGGCACGATTTCGGCGAACGGCGACACCTCCGTCGGCAAGATGATCGCCACCGCGATGCAGAGGGTCGGCAACGAGGGTGTCATCACCGTCGAGGAAGCCAAGACCGCCGAGACCGAACTTGATGTCGTCGAAGGCATGCAGTTCGACCGCGGCTACCTCTCGCCGTATTTCATCACCAACGCCGAGAAGATGATCGTTGAACTCGACGATCCCTATATTCTCATCTTCGAGAAGAAGCTCTCGTCGCTCCAGGCGATGCTGCCGGTGCTCGAAGCCGTCGTCCAGACCGGCAAGCCGCTGCTGATCGTCGCGGAAGACGTCGAAGGCGAGGCCCTGGCCACGCTCGTCGTCAACAAGCTGCGTGGCGGCCTCAAGGTCGCGGCCGTCAAGGCCCCGGGCTTCGGCGATCGCCGCAAGGCCATGCTGGAGGACATCGCGATCCTGACCCAGGGCCAGATGATCTCCGAAGACTTGGGCATCAAGCTCGAGACCGTGACCCTCGCCATGCTCGGCCGCGCCAAGAAGGTCCGGATCGAGAAGGAGAACACCACGATCGTCGACGGTGCCGGCAAGAAGAAGGAAATCGAAGCCCGCGTCGCTCAGATCAAGGCCCAGATCGAAGAGACCACCTCCGACTACGATCGCGAGAAGCTCCAGGAG
>CAZNAT010000027.1:22043-38630 GCA_964571245.1 uncultured Methylobacterium sp. | reverse complement strand
ATGGGGATTTCGGCGAACCCCTCTCTGGCCGTCCGGCGGCGGGCCTCCTCGTCGAGCAGGGCAGCGACCAGCGCCACCATGTCGGTATCGCCGCCAAGATGCTCAGCTTCCATGAAGGAGCCGTCCTGGTCCTTCGTCACGTTGCGCAAGTGGGCGAACCAAATGCGGCTGGCAAACCGCCGGGCAATGGCGGGCACATCGTTCTTCGGATTGGCGCCCAGTGAGCCGGAGCAGAGCGTAATGCCATTGGCGGGGGAGTCGACCATCGCCATGATCTCCGCCAGATCCTGCTCGGTGGAAACAATGCGTGGCAAGCCGAAAATGGCGCGTGGCGGATCATCCGGATGGATGCAGAGCCGCATGCCAAGGTCTTCTGCTGCCGGGGCGACAGCCTCAAGGAAACGCCGGAGATTGCCTTTCAATTCCGCCGGGCCAATGCCGCGATAGCGATCAAGCATGCGGCGCAAGCCGGGAATGTCATAGCGGTCATAGGCGCCGGGCAGGCCGGCCATGATGTTGGCCAGCAGCCGGGCCTTGTCGCTTTCCGAGGCCGCTGCGTACCAGGCGCGGGCGCGGTCAAGCACATCCTGGCTATGGCCTTCATCGGCTCCGGGGCGCCGGAGCATCAGCCAGTCGAAAGCCACATATTCGTGGATGTCGAAGCGCAGGGCCCGGGCGCCGCCGGGGACCGCCGCGTCCATCTGCGTTCGGGTCCAATCGAGAACCGGCATGAAGTTGTAGCAGATCGTATGGATGCCAGCCTCGCCCAGGTGTTTGAGCGATTGCCGGTAATTGGCGAAGAGCGGTTCCAGATCACCCTCGCCGATCCGGATTTTCTCATGGACGGGAAGGCTCTCCACCACCGCCCAATGAAGGCCAAGGCCCGGGGCCGCGACCTCCGCTTGCCGTCTGGCGATTTCATCCGGGCTCCAGACCTCGCCATAGGGCACATGATGGAGCGAGGTGACAATTCCCGTTGCCCCGGCCTGCCGCGCCGCGGCCAGCGTGACAGCGTCGCCCGGACCAAACCAGCGCCAGCTCTGCAACATCGCCCTGCCCCTCTGTCACATCAGGAGGTTGGGCAGGAACAGCACCACGCCCGGAAGGAACACCAGCAGCATGATGACGAAGCAGATCATCGCGATGAAGGGCAGGCATTCGACGGTGTATTCCTCCATGGAGGTATCGAGGATGGAGCAGCAGGCAAACATACAGGGCCCGACGGGGGGCGTCATCGACCCGAGTGTGACGACCGACATCATCACGATGCCGAAATGCACGGGATCTACGCCCAGTTTGGTGACGATCGGCACGAAGATCGGGGTGAGCAGCAGCACCATCACGGTGCTTTCCAGTGCCGTGCCGAGGATAAGCAGCAGCAGCAGGATCAGCAGGACGACCACAGTGGGGTTGCTGGACAGGCTGAGCATCCATGCCGCCATCGCTTGAGGGGTCTGCTCGAAGATGATGGCATACCCGAGCGGCCCCGACATCAGGATGACAAACATGATGATGCCGACATCAAGAACGCCTTCGGACAAGGCCTCCTCGAAACTCTTCCATGTCAGTTCCTTATGCAGGAGCGCGCCGACCACCACGGCATAGAATACCGCGAAGGCGCCGATTTCCGACGGGGTAAAGACGCCAGCACGAATGCCGACCAGCAGCGCCACCGGGAAGAGCAGCGCCCATTTGGCATCCACCACAGCGCGCCAGATATCGCGGCCCTTGGGGCGCTCGGCGGCGGCGGGCTGATAGCCGCGCTTGCGGGAGATGTACCAGACCACGGCCATCAGCCCGACCATCATCATCAGGCCAGGAATGACGCCGGCGAGGAAGAGCCGGCCGATCGAGACATTGCCGATATAGCCATAGAGGATCAGCCCCAGGCTCGGCGGGATGGTGGCGGTGATCAGCGAGCCGACGGCGATGACCGAGCAGGTGAAGCCCTTGGAGTAGCCGCGCCGGATCATTTCCGGACCGAGCATGCGCGCTTCCATCGCCGCATCGGCCACGGCCGAACCGGAAATGCCGCCCATCATGGTTGAGAGCAGGATGCACACCTGCGCAAGGCCGCCCGACATCCAGCTGACGAGAACGTTCGAGCAGGCGATCAGGCGTTGGGTGATGCCGGTTTTGTTCATCATGTGGCCGGCCAGCACGAAGAAAGGCACGGCCAGAAGCGGGAAGCTCTGCGATTGGGTCGCAATCTGCTGCACCGCGATGCTCACCGGCACGGTGCCGCTGAGCAGGAAGAAGCTGAAGCCGGAAATGCCGATGGCCAGCGAGACCGGCATGCCCAGAAACATCAGGGCAAAGAACAGGAATGTGATGAGCAGCATGCGACTTAACCGAGCTGGCTGTGAGCGCGCTCAAGATCGTTGGGCTTCTCGGGAAAGAAGACGAACGATCGGTCGCGGAAAGAACGGAAGGCATGAAGGAGGATCTCGAGGCTCATCAGGAAACTGCCGACCGGGATGGCGATGGTAACCCAGGCATAGGAAATGCCGCTATCGCCATAGACACGCTGCCAGTTCTGCATGGTGAGCGTGTAGCCGGAGACGGCGAGGGTCAGCAGGAAGCCGAGGATCAGCGCGGCATTGAACAATTCCAGCAGCCAGCGCGGCGTGCGCGGCAGCCATTTCACGGCGTAGTCCACCGCCATATGCGCTTTCTGTCGCATTGCGCGGGTGGCGCCGAACACGCAGAGCCAGACGAAAAGGAGCTGCGCCATGTCATCCGACCAGATGACCGGTTGGCCGATGGTTCGCGATACCGCGGCAATCAGGACCAGGATCGTGATCGTGGCCAGCAGGAACTTGGACACAATATCTTCTAGCCGCACATACCATCCCGGCATCACATCCCCCTTTGGAAAAACCGCGTTTTCCATGACTTCAAAAACGGAAAAAACCGGGCGGCAGGCTTGCCGCCCGGCGGAAGGGGCGCTTACTTCAGCAGGGCTTCGACCTGCTTGCGAAGGTCGCCATAGCCAAGCTTGTCATAGACGCCCTTCGTCGCCTCGATGAATACGGCCTTGTCGACCTCGGCCACCGTCATGCCCTTGGCCTTGAACTCTTCCTCGAACTTGCCCAGCGAGGCCTCGGTGGCGCGCGAGGCCCAATCGCCGGCTGCCAGTGATTCCTCCTTAAGGATCGTCTGCAGTTCCGGCGCAAGCTTGTCGAACCAGGCCCCGCTGGTGACGATGCCTGTGATCAGGTTGAAATGGCTCGTCTTGGTGAGGTGCTTGGTCACTTCATAAAGCCGGGCGCCATGCGTCGCGGGATGCTGGGCTTCCGCGGCGTCGATCACCTTCTGCTGCAAGGCCGGGTAGACTTCGCCCCAACCCATGGCCGTCGGCGTGGCGCCCATGGCACGGATCGTTTCCATCCAGACCGGCGCGCCCGGCGTGCGCATGCGGACGCCGGCGAGGTCGGCGGGAACCTTGATCGGCTTGTTGGTCAGCAGATGCCGGTCGCCTTGCCACCAGTTGAACGAGAGAATCTGGTGGCCGGACGTGGCCTTCAGCTTCTTTTCCCATTCGGCGAACAGCGGCGAGGTCACAACCTTGCGGATGCCGTCAAATCCATTGGCGAGGTAGGGCGCGCTGAGGATGCCGAATTCCTTGACGAACACGGCGAGGCGTCCGCCATCGACAACGACGGCGACATTGGCGCCTGCGCGGGCCTGTTCAAGCACGTCCTCGTCCTTGCCGAGCTGCGAGCCCGGGAAGATGCGAATTGTCAGCGCCCCCTTCGACCGCTCGGCGAAACGGTCGCGCATGCGCTCGAGGCCCTTGTAGATCGGATCCTCGGTCGAGAGCGCGGTGTTGATGTTAAGTTGCTGCTGGGCGGCCACAAGGCCGGTCATGCCGGTCAAGGCAAACAACGCCGCAAGCGCGACGGCGCCGCGACGCAAAACAATGGAATTTGCAACCTTCGCCATGGTGGTTTCCTTCCCCTTTTTTCGACGTGCCGACCTGCACCTTTGCGCTTGAGGTATGGCACCATACCGGTATAGTACACATCTCGTGATCGCCTGCAAGGGGCTGACTCACGGACGGTACCGTGCAAAAAAGAAGGTAGCGCGAGGTGGAGTGGAGATGCCCGGGGTGATCAACAGTGCCGCGCTTCGCCTGGCCGCGCCGATCGTGCCGCAACTCATCAACCGGCTGCGGCAAGCGATCATCGAGCTGAAGCTTGAGCCCGGCCAGCCACTGTCGGAGAAGGAAATCGCCCTGCTCTATGGCGTGAGCCGCCAGCCCGTGCGTGAGGCCTTTATCAAACTGACCGAGGCCGGTCTTGTGCAGGTGCTGCCAAGCCGGGGGACCTATGTAACCAAGATTTCGGTCAAGGAAGTACTGAATGCCCGTTTCGTGCGCGAGGCGATCGAATGCGCCGTTGTGCGCGAGGCGACCGGAAGGATCGATGCCGGCGGGCTCCATCGGCTCACCGGGCTCATCGAGGCGCAGGAGCGCGCGGCCGCCAGCCTGGACAATGTTGCCTTCACCGAGCTTGACGAAGCCTTCCACCGCGCTATCGCCGATTGCGTCGATTGTGACTATGCGGTGCGCGTCGTGGAAGCCGCACGGGCTCAGACCGACCGGGTGAGACATCTCAGCCTGCCCGAGGCCTCGCCGTTTCTGGTGCTGATCCAGCAGCACCGGGATATCGTCACCGCCCTCCGGATGCGGGATCCGCTCGCTGCGGAAGAGGCGATGCGCCGCCATCTGCGGGAAATTCTCTCCGCCCTGCCGCGGCTGGCGGCGGCGCATCCCGCCTTCTTCGAGGATCAGGCGAGCCTGCCAGGCGCTTGATACGTCAAGACGGGCCCCTTTTTAAGCGCCCCTGAAGAACGCCTCCCAAGGCCGAAAGTGCAGGCCCCGCTCCGGATGCTCTCGTCATGGCGGATGCTGCCGGCGGATTCCGCTCCAGGATCTGTCCCCGGGCAAATTCACGAACCGCTGTTACGTTTCCGGGCAGCCCCCCTGATCAGCGGCAGAACCCAAATCAGAATAACCGCCCCCCCGAGAAAGCCTGCGATGGGTCGGCTGAAAAACTGCAGGAAATCGCCACGCGCGATCAGCATGCCGTTGAGAAAATTCGCCTCGATCATCGGTCCGAGAACAAAAGCAAGGATCGCAGGCGATGTCGGGATGTCGTTTTCCTCCATCAGGAACGCCAGAAGGCCGGCCGCCAGCATGACGGCAATGGCGAAGACCGAAT
Organism: uncultured Methylobacterium sp.; assembly: GCA_964571245.1. GTDB lineage: Bacteria > Pseudomonadota > Alphaproteobacteria > Rhizobiales > Beijerinckiaceae > Rhabdaerophilum. The sequence goes on along the minus strand of CAZNAT010000027.1, from coordinate 33,405 downwards.
TGGTGATCGCAAAGGCCCCGACCATGCAGAACAGCAGGATCAGCGGCATCAGAACGCCGCGATGGATCGTCAGCAGCGTCTTGGCAAGGCGGATGGCGAGCAGCCCGAGCGGGATCATCATGATATTGGCGAGGATGAAGGACAGGAAGACGGCGTGGGTCAGTTCCGGCTGCTTGGTAAAGATGGTCGGGCCTGGGGTAATGCCCTTCATCAGCAGCACGCCGATGACGATCGCGGTCAGCGAATCGCCGGGGATGCCGAAAACCATCGCCGGTATCCATGCCCCGCCGATGGCCGAGTTATTGGCCGCACCGGCGGCCGCGACGCCCTCGAGATGACCGGTTCCGAATTTTTCCGGGGTCGCGGAGAATTTCTTCGCCAGCGCGTAAGAGACATAGGCCGCCACATCCGAACCGGCGCCCGGCAAGGCGCCGATCAGCGTTCCGACGACATTGCCCTGCATGATCCCGCCCTTGTGCCGCCAGAGGGCGGCGGGCAACCCGCGGAAGATATGCGAGGTATCGGCATCGACGCGCTCGACGAGATGCGCAACCGGCCGGATCGCGAAGCGGATCAGCTCGGGAATCGCGAACATCCCGATCAGCAGCGGCACCAGCCCCAGCCCGCCCATCAGATCAACCGATCCGAAGGTGAAGCGCTGCTGCCCCGCGACCGGATCCAGCCCGACCTGTGCGAGCAGAAGACCGATCAGCAGCGCCAGAACGCCCCTCGCCCGGGAGGTGTTGGAGATCAGGATGGCGCAGGACAGACCGACCAGGCACAACCAGAAATACTCGAACGCGCTGAAATTCAGCGCAAATCCAGCCAGAACAGGCGCGCAGAAGATCAGCACCAGCGTTCCGAAAATGCCGCCGATCGCCGAGGTGATCAGCCCCGTTCCCAGCGCCAGCCCGGCCTGCCCCTTCAGCGTCATGGCATAGGTGTCATCGACATAGGCCGCCGAGGCCGGTGTTCCGGGAATGCGGATCAGAGCCGCCGGGATATCCCCGGCGGTAATCGCCATCGCGCTCACCGCCACGATGCTCGTGATCGCCACCAGCGGGCTCATGAAGAAGGTCAGCGGCACCAGCATCGACACCGCCATCGACGCCGTCAGGCCGGGGATCGCGCCCACGAACAGGCCGAACAGCGAGGCCAGCAGCATCGCCAGCAGAACCTCGCCCTGAAAGAGCAATCCAAACCCCTGGATCAGAGCATCCATGACAAGGCCCCGCGCAAAGGTTCAAGAAGGCCGGCCGGCAGAGGCACCTGCATCAACCGGCCGAAAAGCAGCTGGATGCTGATCGTTGCCGCCAGTGCGATGACCGCAGCGGCAACCGGGCGGGTCCAATACCAGACCAGATTGAGCCAGACCACGAAAGCCGCGGTCGGGATGAAGCCGATCGTCTCCGAGGCGAGGATGTAAAAGACGATCCCGCCGCACAGAAGCGCGATGCCGGTTTGGGCACGCCAGTTCGAAAGGGCGGGATCGAAGTGGATCCAGCGCTCGCGCTCCCCCGCCAGTCTCTGCTCGAGCAGCAGAAACAGGCCGGTGAGCACCAGTCCGATGCCGATCAGGCCCGGGACAAAGCCTGGCCCGAACCGCAAATGCGCCAGAGAGGGTATGCGATATCCGATCAGGAACACCCATACCCCCAGAGCGGCGACGGCGAGGCCAAGCGGGATGCGACCGAGGCGCATGATCGGGTCTATTTCTTTGCCAGGCCGAGCGCCTTCATCAAGACACCGACATCGGTCTCATGCGCCTTCATGAAAGCCCCCAGTTCGGCGCCGCTGCGCCATTCCACGCCGAAACCACGCTCCTGCATCGCCTTGACGAAACCGGCGTCGGCCACGATCTCCTTGAGGGCGGCCTCGATCCGGGCGTTGATTTCCGCCGGCAGCTTGGCGGGACCGACGACGCCGCGCCACGCCCCAGCCGCGAAATCGACCCCGATCGCTTCCTTGATGGTCGGCACATCGGGAAAGGCGGAGTTGCGCGTCTTGGCAAGAACCGCCAAGGGGCGCGCCTTGCCGGCCGAAATCATCGACGCGGCTTCCGGCAGCGAGCAGGGTACGACATCGAGCGTGCCTGCGGCCAGTTCGAGCATGCCCGCCGCGGCACCCTGGGCCGGGATCATCTGGAGTTTCTCGACCGCGATGCCGCGCGAACTAAGCAGGCCGGCAAAGGCAAGCGCCCAGGAGCCGCCGCAGCCACCGCCGCAGGAAATATTGAACTTCCCGGGATTGTCCTTGATCGCGCCGATGAGATCGGCTGCGGTCTTGAACGCGCCGTCGGCGCGAACATTGAGACTGGCGGGATCGAAATTATACTGGGCGATCGGCGTGAAGCCGGCTGCAGTGATATCCGCCTGCCCGAGCTCCTTGTAATGCGCGTAGTTGAACAGGACCCCGAGCGTATAGCCGTCGGGGCGCGCCGCGACGATCCTGGAAATGCCGACGAGCCCACCGCCCTCGCCGACATTGACGACGTTGAACGGTTGCTTGAACTTCGCCTCAAGCCTCTGCGCCAACAGGCGGGCGGTGGCATCGGTGCCTCCGCCGGCCCCGGCCGGGACGATGATCGTCACCGGCTTTTCCGGCCATTCCGCCCTGGATACCGAGACCGAGACGCCCAGCCCGATCCCGACAAGACCGGCCACGGCGGCATTCAGAAGCCCGCGCCGCCCGAATTTTATCGCGTGAGACATACTTCCTCCATCTGTGTTTTTTCGCCGGCACTTCGCGTTGAAAACGTCGCTTCTTTGGCGATAGGTTTTACATTATCGATCGATATGTCATATAAATAAAATTCACAATCGCTTTTTTGACCTTTGTCTCGGCGCAGCAGGGACGCCGCAAGGAAACCCGGAGCCGGCATGGCGAATCGCCCTGATCGCAGCCATTCTGCGCCATACACGCCCAGAAACAGGAAACCGAGCCTCGCCGCCGCCGCAGACTCGGCCGCGAAACCAGCAGGGAGCGGTCCTAACGCCGGTCTGGCGAGGAAAATTACGGGCCATAAGTTATACAATTGACATTTTTTTTGTCATCCTTATTGCTTGGGTCTGTTCGGCGCTCTCGACGGGTGATGCCGGTCAAGACCAAGCCAACAAGACCGGGAAAAAGGAAGATCGGGCGGTGAGGAAAGCGGGCACGACACCCCGGCTGCGCGGCAGATTCCAGCGTCTGCACGAGCCTATCGTGTCAATGTTTGTGAAGAACATTGTCTCGGGTCGCCTTGCCGTGGGCGCCAGCCTTCCGAATGAGGGCGAGATCGCCGAGAGGCACGGGGTCAGCCGAACCGCTGCGCGCGAAGCGATGCAGAAGCTCCAGTCGCTTGGGCTGATCGAAACCCGGCGCCGTGTCGGCGGCAGCGTGCGGGCGCGCGACGCCTGGAACATGCTCGACCCCGATGTCCTTGACGCGGCGCTTCAGCACGCCCCCGATGCGCGGTTTTTCAATGCCCTCGGCGAGGCGAGGCTCCTGATCGAGCCGCGCGCCGCCGAGCTGGCGGCCTTGCGCGCGAGCAAGACGGACATCGCGGCCATCGAGCGCGCGTTCGAGGCGATGGTGGCGGAAGCAAAGACCGTCTCGCGCCCCGGCTGGCCGGATGCGGATTTGGCCTTCCATGCCGCCATCATCGAAGCCACCGGCAACTGGGTCTTCCGTCAATTCATCGTCGCGATCCGGGCCGCGCTGCTGGCAAGCTTCAGGCTGACGGGCGAGCATATGACGTCGGCGGACCGCGCCATCGAGCGACACCGCGCCGTCCTGGCCGCGATCCAGAAGAAGGATAGCGACATGGCGCATACCGCGATGAAGTGGCTGCTGCTGTCCACGATGGAGGAATTTGAGGCGCTGGCGCAGCGTGGCCTTCTCGATCGCCCGGCTCCGGTCGCCGATCTGACAGCCGCACCCGGTGACGGCACGGAGCGGTCGCGATGACCAGGAAGCTCCGATCACAGGCCTGGTTCGGCGGCACCGACAAGGATGCCTTCATCCATCGCAGCTGGATGAAGAACAATGGCTTGCCGGATGACGCTTTCGACGGCCGGCCCGTCATCGGCATCTGCAACACGTTTTCCGAGCTGACCCCCTGCCATGTCCATTTTCCCGGGCTCGTCGAGCATGTGAAGGCGGGCGTGCTGGAAGCCGGTGGCCTCCCGCTCGAATTTCCGGTCTTCTCCTGCGGCGAATCCAATCTCCGGCCCACGGCGATGCTGTTCCGCAATCTCGCCTCGATGGATGTCGAGGAAGCGATCCGCGGCAACCCGATCGATGGCGTCGTGCTGATGGCCGGATGCGACAAGACCACCCCCTCGCTGATGATGGGCGCGGCGAGTTGCGATCTGCCGGCAATCGTTGTTTCCGGCGGTCCCATGCTCAACGGCAAGTACCGCGGGCGCGACATCGGCTCGGGCACCGACGTCTGGAAATTCTCCGAGGATGTCCGCGCCGGCGCGATGAGTCTCGGTGCCTTCATGGAAGCCGAAAGCGCGATGTCCCGCTCCCCCGGCCATTGCATGACCATGGGTACCGCCTCGACCATGGCCTCGATGGCCGAGGCGCTCGGCATGGCGCTGCCCGGCAATGCGGCCTGGCCCGCGGTCGATGCCCGCCGCGCCCGGCTTGCCCGCCTCAGCGGCCGGCGCATGGTCGAGATGGTGCGGGAGGATGTGCGGCCATCGCATATCCTGACCCGCGCGGCCTTCGAGAATGCTATCCGGGTGAATGGGGCCATCGGCGGCTCGACCAATGCGGTGGTGCACCTGCTGGCGATCGCCGGGCGCGTCGGGGTTGAGCTGACGCTCGAAGACTGGGACCGCTGCGGCCGCGATGTTCCCACCATTTTGAACCTGATGCCTTCAGGCCGTTTTCTGATGGAGGACTTCTGCTACGCCGGCGGCCTGCCGGCGGTGATGAAGGAAATCGCCGATCTTCTCCACCTCGAGGCCGCGACCGTCACCGGACGAAGCGTTGCCCAGAATCTCGCGGATGCGGAAAACTTCAACCCCGACGTGATCCTGCCGCGCGAGAGGGCGCTGGTGGCCAGCGGCGGCATCGCCGTTCTGCGCGGCAACCTCGCGCCATCCGGCGCCATTCTCAAGCCCTCCGCCGCCAGCGCGCATCTGATGCGCCATCGCGGCCGCGCGGTCGTTTTCGAGGATATCGATCATTACAAGGCCCGGATCGACGACCCCGCGCTCGATATCGACGAGACCTGCGTCATGGTCCTCAAGAATTGCGGACCCAAGGGCTACCCCGGCATGGCCGAGGTCGGCAACATGGCGCTTCCGCGCAAGCTTCTGGCGCGCGGGGTGCGCGACATGGTGCGGATCTCGGACGCCAGGATGTCCGGCACCGCCTTCGGCACGGTCATCCTGCACGTGGCGCCCGAAGCGGCGATCGGCGGCCCGCTGGCGCTCGTCCGCGACGGCGACATCATCGCACTCGATGTCGAGGCCCGCTCGCTCACTCTGGAAGTCGACGAGGCGGAACTCGCGCGCCGCCGGAAAAGCTGGAGCCCCCCCGCCGCGGCGATGCAGGGCGGCTACCAGAGCCTTTACATCGAGCGCGTCCTGCAGGCCGATCGCGGCGCGGACCTCGATTTTCTTGTCGGGTGCCGCGGCCATGCGGTGCCGCGCGAAAGCCATTGAGGAACGCCATGATTTCCGCACCCCGATTTCACGGTATCCATTCCATTCTCTATGCCCTGTTTGACCGTGACGAAAAACTCGACCGGCAGGCGATGCGCCGGCAGGTGGAGCTGTGCCTGGCGGCCGGGGTCCATGGCATGGCGGCGCTCGGGCTCGCGACCGAAGTTTCAAAACTGACCGAAGCCGAACGGCGCATGGTCATGGACTGGACGGCCGAGGATACCGCGGGCCGCGTGCCGCTTGCCTTTACGATCTACGGTTCCTCCGTCGCCGAGCAGGTCGCCCAGATCCGCCACGCGGAAGCGGTGAAGGCCGATTGGGTGATCCTGCAGCCCCCGATGGCGGGGAGCTACGGTCCCGCCGAATACATCCGATTCTTCGGCCGGGTTGCCGGAGCAACCGCGCTGCCCGTCGCGATCCAGAACGCGCCGGCCTATATGGGGCGCGGCCTTTCGGCCTCCGAGATCGCCGATCTCGTCGCCCAGCATCCGAATATCTGCCTGCTCAAGGGCGAAGGCCCGGCAACCGAGATCAGAACCGTGATCGATGTCACGGAAGGCCGGGTTCCCGTCTTCAACGGGCGGGGTGGGCTCGAACTGATCGACAATCTCCGCGCGGGGTGCGCGGGCTTCATTCTGGCGCCGGATATCGTCGATCACGCCGTCGATGCCTATACCTGCTTTGTCGCCGGCGACGAAGCCGGGGCGGAGGCGGTTTACGCCGGGATGCTGCCGGCCGTCGTCTTCGTCATGCAATCGATCGAAAGCCTCATCTGCTACGGCAAGCGGCTTTTTGGTGCCCGCGCGGGGCTCACGATCCATGATCGCGCACCCGCGGCACGTCCCTCCGATTTCGGCCTCGCCCTCGTCGAACGGCACGCGCGCGCTCTCGGACCGATCAGAACGAGGCGATCATGAGCTTCATGACCGGCATCGATTGGGGCACAAGCTCGCTACGCGCCTATCTCATCGACGCGCAGGGACGGCTTTTGGGCGAGCAGGAGCACCCGCTCGGCATCATGCGCGTCGGCGAAGGGCAATTCGCCCGAACGCTCGAAGAGATCATCGCGCCCTGGCGGCAGTCGCACGCGCCTTCCGCGATTGTCATGTCGGGGATGGTTGGCAGCCGGCAGGGCTGGATCGAAGCCCCCTATATCTCGTGCCCGGTCGCGTCGGAGGACCTTGCCGCGCAACTTGTCGCGGTCGAATTACTGTCCGGCACGCGGGCGTGGATCGTCCCCGGGGTCAAATACACCACGCCCGATGACCGCCCTGACGTGATGCGCGGCGAGGAGACCCAGGTCTTCGGCGCGGCGGCCCTCTGCGGTGTCAAGGAGGGCTTGTTCGTCCTGCCGGGCACGCATTCGAAATGGGCCCGGCTCGCGGAAGGACGGATTACGGGCTTTGAAACCTATCTGACCGGGGAGACTTTTGCGGTTCTGCGCGAACATTCGATCCTGGGGCGCCTGATGCAGGGCGAGCAAGGCAGCGGCGCCGGGTTTGAAGCCGGGCTCGCGGCCGCGAATGCGCTCGCGACGCCGGGTGACCTTCTCAACGCCTTCTTTTCGGTGCGCGCGCTAGGGCTTTTCGACAAGCTCCCGCCCAGCGAGGCTGGCGACTACCTGTCCGGCCTGCTGATCGGCGCGGAACTCAAGGCCGCGACCCGCCGACATCACGGCGCGCTCCGCATCCTTGCCGACCCGGCACTGGCGTCCCGTTACGCCAAGGCGGCCGAATGCCTTGGCCTTGCCTGCCACTCCGCGCCGGCGGCCAGCACTGCGGCCGGGCTTCATCTCATCGCGCGAACCGCAGGGCTTGTATCGTGATCCGCTCTATGTCGAATTCCCAGCGTGATGTCGAGGCCGCGTTCGCGCAATGCCCGCTGATCGCCATCCTGCGCGGAATCACCCCGCAGGACGCGCTCGCGGTGGGCGAGGTGCTGGTCGAGGCGGGCTTCACCATGATCGAGGTTCCGCTCAATTCGCCCGACGCTTTCGCTTCGATCAAGATCCTGGCGGCGGGCCTTGCCGGCAAAGCGGTTGTCGGCGCCGGGACGTTGATGGTGCCAGCCGACGCCGCGCGCCTTGCCGAACTTGGCGCCCATCTCGCGGTGATGCCACATTTTGATCCCGCGCTCGTCGCGGCGGCCAAGGCTGCGGGACTGTGGTGCGCGCCGGGAGTTGCCACCCCGAGCGAAGGGTTTGCCGCCCTCGCCGCTGGCGCCGATGCACTCAAGCTGTTTCCGGCCGAGGCCATGCCACCCGCCGTGATTCGCGCCTGGCGGGCGGTCTTTCCCCAGGCAACACGGTTTCTGCCGGTCGGCGGCATCGATGTTTCGAATATCCCGGCCTATCGCGCCGCGGGAGCCTCCGGCTTCGGCATCGGATCGACGCTCTTCAAGCCGGGCAAGCCCGTTTCCGATATCGCGCGGGATGCCCGCGCACTCATGGCAGCAATGCCACAACCAGCCTTGGGAACAGCCCGGGCAACGCGATAGGGAGAATGCCATGCGTAGACGTATTCTTGAACTCGCCGCTGCGGCGGCCCTCGGCGTATTCGCTCTGGCGATAGGCCAGCCATTGGCCCAGGCCCAAGCGGTGAAAGCCCGTCTCGGCCATGCGATGGCCGCTGGCCACCCGCAGGCAGTGGCAATGAAGAAATTCGCCGAGGATGTCGGCAAGGCGACCAATGGGCGGGTGCAGATACAGGTCTTTGACGGTGCGATCCTGGGCAGCGACGATAAGCTGCTCCAGGCCGCGCAAGGCGGAACGCTCGAATTCTATATCGGCGGTGTCGCCCCGCTGTCGGGCAAGATCAAGGAAGTCCAGATCTTCGATTTTCCGTTCCTCTTCGCCGATCGCAAGGAGGTCGATGCGGTTCTGAATGGGCCGATCGGCCAGCGGATGCTGGACCGCATGGCCGACATCGGCCTCGTGGGCCTCTCTTGGAATGAATTCGGCTTTCGCAATTTCACCAACAGCAAACGGCCGGTCGCGAGCGTCAGCGATATGGAGGGCCTCAAGGTTCGCGTGATGCAGAACCCGGTCGCCCTTGATTCCTGGAAAGCGCTCGGTTCCAACGCCGTGACGATGTCCTTCTCGGAAGTCTTCACCGCGCTCGAAACCAAGGCGCTCGATGGCCAGGAAAATCCGTTGCAGCACATCTATGCCAACCGGATCCACGAGGTACAAAAATACATTACCCTGACCAACCACGTCTATACCCCGGTCGCGCTTATCGCTTCAAAGAAATGGATGGACGGATTGCAGGAGGCGGATCGCAAGGCCGTGCTTGCCGCCGCGCGCGAAGCCTCGGCTTACCAGGCCAAGCTGATCGCCGAAGGGGATGTCGACGTCATCGAGAAGCTCAGGAAGGCCGGCGTCGTGATCAACATCCTCTCCGAGCAGGAGCTGGCCAAAATGCGGGAGAAGACCAAGCCCGTCGCCATCAAATACACCGAGTCGATCGGGGCGGATTTCGTCAGGGAATTCCTCGCCGCGATCGAAACGGCGCGTTCCAGCAAAAAATAACCGAAAGCCGCAAGCGCATTCGCCGCCGGTCTTCCGGCGGCGTTCCGGCGGCGTTCCGGCGGGAGGAAAACACGGATGACCCGGTTGATTGATGGCGTATTTCGCCTGCTGGAGGGGATCATGGTCGTCTGCATCACGCTCATGCTGGCGATGGTCTTCGGCAATGCGGCCTTGCGCGTGGGATTCAATACCGGGATTGATATCTCGGAGGAATTGCCCCGCTTTCTCTTCATCTGGCTGACCTTTATCGGCGCTGTGGTGGCGATGCGCGACAAGGCGCATCTGGGCGTGGACAGCCTCGTTCGCGCGCTTCCCCTGCCCTGGCGAAAACTGTGCTGGGCCGTCTCTCAGGTCCTGATGCTGGTCTGCGCGCTCTTCATCGTCGCCGGAACCTGGCTGCAGCACGAGATCAATGCCGGCAGCGTCTCGACGGTAATGCGGCTACCGATGATCTGGGTCTATGGCGTGACCTATTTTACCGGCCTCGGCGTTGCGCTCTTCTGCGTGATCAATCTGGCCCGCTTCGCACGCGGCCGGGTGGGCGAGGAGGAACTCGTCCAGGTGGAGGAGGAAGGGATGCTCGAGGCGCGGGCAACGCTGGAAGCCGCGGGCAAGAAATGACGATCTTCATTTTTATCGCCTCGCTGCTTGCCGCGATGGCGATCGGCATGCCGGTCGCTTTCGCGCTGCTGGTCTGCGCCTTGGCCTTGATGCTGCATCTGGGGCTGCCGGATCCGCAAATCATCGTGCAGAACCTGTGGGAAGGCGCCAACAGCTTTCCTCTGCTGGCCGTGCCCTTCTTCATGCTCGCCGGTGAATTCATGAATGCCGGCGGCATCACCCGCCGCATTATCGGAATGGCGATGGCCTGGGTCGGGCATCGCCGCAGCGGGCTCGGCTTCGTCGCGATCGGCGCGGCGATCGTCATGGCTTCCCTGTCCGGATCGGCGGTGGCGGATACCGCCGCGCTCGCCGCAATCCTTCTGCCGATGATGCGGGATGCCGGATATAATCCCTATCGCTCCGGCGGGCTGATCGCCGCCGGCGGCATCATCGCTCCGGTCATCCCGCCCTCGATCGGCATGATCCTGTACGGCGTCGCCGGGCAGGTCTCGATCACCAAACTGTTCCTGGCCGGGATTGTTCCCGGCATTCTGATGGGCCTGTCGCTGGCGCTCACCTGGGCGTATCTGGCGCGCAAGGAAAAAGTCGAGGTCAGGCCCAAGCCACCACTTGCCGAGCGGCTGAGTATTACACTCGACAGCTTCTGGGGGCTGTTGCTGCCGCTGCTGATTATCGGAGGGCTGAAATTCGGCTATTTCACCCCGACGGAAGCCGCTGTCTTCGCCGCCGTTTACGCGCTTGCCGTCGGCTTGTTCGTTTACCGCGAGATCAAGCCGTCCGAACTTTACGGACTCTGCCTCAACGCGGCGAAAACGACCGCCGTCATCATGTTCCTGGTGGCTGCCGCCTCGGTCTCCGCCTGGCTGATCGCCGCGGCGAATATCCCCGCACAGATGGCCGAGTTGCTCCAGCCCTTCATGCACAACAAGACGCTGCTGGTTTTCATCCTGATGGTCCTTGTGCTGGTCATCGGCAGCGCGCTCGATTTCGCGCCGACCGTGCTGATCATGACGCCCGTTCTGATGCCGATCCTGCGCGAGGCCGGGATCGATCCGGTCTATTTCGGGGTTCTGTTCATCATGAACAACGCGATCGGCCTGATCACGCCGCCGGTCGGCACCGTTCTCAACGTTGTCTGCGGCGTCGGGCGGATGAACATGAACAATCTGATGCGGGGCATCTGGCCGTTCCTGCTGGCCGAGACAATCGTCCTGTTCCTGCTCGTGCTGTTCCCCGAACTCGTCCTGGCGCCGCTCCGCTGGCTGAGTTGAGGGAGCTGTCAGACAAACCAGAATAGCCTCGGGGGCCTTCTCCCCTCGCCGCCGTTCAAGGCGACACAAGGCAGGCGCCACTCGGCCAGAGCGGCGGCGCAGCGTTCCTTGAAACGGGTTCTGGATGCGAAGTGACGCCCCCCGTGGAAGGGATTGCGGATTGAGCCGTGCCGCGCGACGAACTTCTGCAAACCTCGCATTCGCCGGAACCCGGCAGCGACGGACCTCGACCGCGAAGACCACCCCGGACCGGTTCCACCAGGGCCACCCCTGAGACG